>NZ_LT837803.1:2103304-2703304 GCF_900174485.1 Sterolibacterium denitrificans
GCCAGCAGCAAGCCGGCAGCGACGCCAAACAGCGGCGCCAGCAGAAAAAAACGGAAGGGCACCGAAATCGGCGGCGCCTGTTCAAACGACAGATTCGCGCGCATCGCCCCAATGCCCTCAGGCTTTGCTGATGCGGATCTCGTTATCGCCGTTGGCTTTGAACTCGGCCACGTAACGATAGCCGTTGCGCCTGAGTATCGAATACAGCGGATGCGGCTCGCAGTGCAGCAACAGGAGCAACTCCTGCCCCGGCTGCAGCGTATCCAGCGCCGCGAGCGTCAGCTCCAGGGGCTCCGGCGGCTGCAGATTACGGCCGTCGATGACCAGCGGATCGAGTGCCATGGCTCATCGACCCGCGGCAGCCAGGCGCTGCCGCAATTCACCGGCCAGCGCATCGACCTGCCCCGCCAGCGCCTGATCGCACATCGGATAGAGGATGTTTTCCTCCTTCATGTTGTGCTGCTGCATCAGGATCAGCAAGGTCTCGGCCGCGCCGGCAAAGGCATCGGCATCCTGCGCCGCCAGGGCCGCATCCATTTGCCCGGCGAGTTCGCGCATCTGTCCGTGCTCCATGCGCATCACCCGGGTCGGCCCTTCGCGCATCCCCGTGGCCTCCTCGAAGGCCGGGAACAGCAAGGCTTCCTCGGCATCCAGATGCGCCAGCAGTTCCGCGACGAAGCGCGTCTGGGATGCCGCGCAAGCCGGCCAGTCACCTTGCTGCGCGGCTTCTTCGGCGGCGGAAAAAAGCTCGTCGCAATGCTTGTGATGCGGCGGGAGGATTTCACGAATGTCCGGCATGCTTGCCTCGAAGATATGAGAATCGGCCAGCTATTTTATGACATCGCTCCAGACATGCCTTGACTGCGGTCAAGCGGCCCCGGCGGCTCCGGCCACGCCAAGCCCGCGCCAGGCATGGAGGAGATGCAATGCAACCCGGAATGAAACTCAGGTTTCCCGCACGTATTCCCCGGGCGCATCGCCAAGCGCGGGATACTCGCGGGTCGTCGTCGGCCCGGCCTTGACCAGCTTGCCGGCCTGGGGCTTGAGCCAGGCCATCCAGTCTTCCCACCACGATCCCTGCCGATGCTCGGCACGCTCATGCCAGCTTTCGGGGGTATCGTGGCGCTCCGCAGTCCCCACCCAATATTCGCGCTTCGGCGGATTGACCGGCGGATTGACGATCCCCAGGATGTGCCCGGAGCTGGACAGCACATTGCGCTTCGACCCGCAGACGAAATTGTTGACCCGGAAGGTCTGCCGCCAGGGTGCAATATGATCGTCGGCCGCACCCACGGAATAGACCGGCTGCTTGATCCGCTCGAGATCGATTGCCTCGCCGGCGATGGTCAGCGCATCTTTCTTGATGAGATTGTTGTTGAGATAGAACTCGCGCAAATACCACTGGTGCATGTCAGCCGGCATGCGCGTCGCATCCATGTTCCAGTACAGCACGTCGAAAGGCGGCGGCGTCTCGCCATATAGATAGCCATGCACCACATAGTGCCAGATCAGGCTATTGGAACGCAGCAAGCGGAAAGCGGTGGCCATTTCCTGGCCTTCGAGAAACCCCTTGGCCTGCATGTTCTTCGACAGCCACTGTATGGTGCTTTCATCGAGGAAAATCTCGATATCGCCCGGCTTGTGGTAATCGACCAGCGCCGTCAGCAGGGTCACGCTGGAAACCGGCATTTCACGCGCCGAATAGCGCCGGTTGGCCCAGGCCATGTAGGTCGTCAGCGCTGCCCCGCCGATGCAGTAGCCGACCGCATTGACCTGCTTCGCGCCGCTGATCTCGCGGGCGACGTGGATGATCTTGTCGATACCCTCGCTCAGATAATCATCGAAACTCACCTCGCTCATCGTCTGATCGGGATTCTTCCAACTGGTGATGAACACGCTGAAGCCCTGATCGAGCAGATACTTCACCATGCTCTTGGCCGGCGTCATGTCGAGGATGTAGTGCTTGTTGATCCAGGCCGTCACGATGACCAGCGGCTTTTCGAAGTTCTTTTCGACCGTCGGCGTGTAATGGATCACCTCCAGCAGGCGATTGCGGAAAACCACCTTGCCCGGCGTCGTCGCCAGATTCTTGCCGACGGTGAAATGGCTCGGGTCGGTCATGCGCACCGTGCCGGCCTTGAGATCATCGAGCATGATCTCGAGACCGCGCGCAAGACTCTGTCCGTTGCTCTCGATGGCTTTGCGCTGGGCCACCGGATTGGACCAGAAGAAATTGGTCGGCGCCATGGCATTCAGCCATTCGCGCCACCAGAACGCCGCCTTGCGCCGCTCCCTGCTCGACAGCCCCGGCGTTTCATGCAGCATGTCCAACGTCTGGCGCGTAAACAACAGATACCACTGCCGGAGAATTCCCCAGGTTGCGATATCGCGCCATTCCGGATCGCTGAAGCGCTGATCGTCGGCATGCGGCCGGACGACATCCTCCGCCTGCATTCCCAAGGCGCGCTGCCAAGTATGCCACTGCAAGGTAAGCACGTCCGTCGAAAAGCGGCTCAGGGACTCGGCCAGCTCCTGGGGATGCAGCCACCAGGCCATCTGGGCATGCACCAGCGGCGCCATCATGCCGATCGGATCGATCCGGCTCTCGACCGCATCATGCACCGCCTGCCAGGCATCTTTCGGTGTCATGGGAGTGCTTTTTTGTACCGTGCTATCGGAAAGGCTCATGATGCGGATGGCTCCAGGAAAGAAGACGGTGCGGCCAGGCCGGCAGAATCATTCCTGCTGCCGGCCACTTCCCTTCATGGCCGAAATCCATCTGCCTGAAATGGGAAAGGGGATGATTATAATCGCTTGCCCATACCACATCGCGATGAGGTGCGTCATGTTCAAGCATATCCTGGTACCAACCGATGGCTCGGAACTATCCACCGTTGCCGTTCGGCACGCTGTGAACTTTGCCCGGGAGACCGGCGCAAAAATCACTTTCTTCTATGCCAAACCGGACTACCCCATCAGCTTCTACGGCGAAGGCGCCCTGATCGACCCGACGACACCGGAAAAGTTCGCCGAAATGGCCGATGCGCAGGCGCAGACCATCCTGGCAGCCGCAGCGGCAGAGGCGCAGCGCGCCGGCGTCCCCTGCGACAGCGTCAGCCATATCAATGACATCGCCTACGCGGCCATCATCGAGGCCGCAATCACGGCCGGCTGCGATCTGATTTTCATGGCCTCGCACGGTCGCCGCGGCATCAGCAGCCTGCTGCTCGGCAGTGAAACCCAGAAAGTGCTGACCCATTCGAAAATTCCGGTTCTCGTCTGGCGCTGAACGAACTGAACGGGCCGAGTGTACTGAATGCACCGAGTACACGCCGGCCACGATAATTGCTTTAATTGCTCCACCTTGCCGGACGGACTTTATCCATCCTGTTTTTTTGCATTTTTTTATTTATACTGGGCAAAAAATTATTGGCCAGTACAGTTGCCGCCCCGTCTGGGCATTGCACAACTGGCGATATATACTGCAGCGGCCAAGTGACCATGCCGGACAAGACGGCTTGAGTTCACTGGTTCGCTGCAAAAATGAAAATTGGGAGGGGGATTCAATTGACCGGGCTACCGCTTACACGACGGCTACGCTGCATCCCCGAGGTGCGTCCCGCATTCCGCATTTCCTGCATTCCACGTTCGATGCCCCGCACCCGCGCCGTTTCGCACGCTGCACTCTCCCTGCCAATGAGCAACGCCACCCAACCAGCCGCACCGCTCATCCTCGCATCCCGCCCCTCGCGCGGCCGCTGCCCGCGCGGCGCCATGGTGCGCACCATGCGAATACCCAATACATGCAATGGGTCGCCACATGAATCAAAATCACTGCATGTCACGTCGATGGCAAGAACCCCGGAACATCGGAACCTCGAAATCCCGGAAACCAACGGCCGATGAAAAACATAGGAGAAGCAAATTGAAAACAGGATTTCTGAAGCTATTACCGGCGATCGTCATGTCGCTGGCGCCCTTGCTGGCCAACGCACAGATGGCATATAACGCCGCGACCTTCGACTCGGACGAATCCGCTCCCGCCCTGGAAAGCGCCAGCACCCGGCTTCAGTCGGCGCAATTCCTCAAAGGCGACATTACGGCGCCGGATACGGCCTATCCCCGGCTCCCGGGCGCCGCCGCCCGGCCTGTTTCGGACACCGCCGAAACAGCAAACGAACCGGAACCGGAAGCGGCATACGACCCGATGCCGGAGCCAGCACCCGAGCCGATGCCGGAACCGGAACCAGCGCCAGCCCCCATGCCCGAGCCCTCACCCGAACCATCGCCTGAACCGGTTGCCACGGCAAGCGTCCCATCCGCCCCACCCACCCCATCCACTCCATCCGCCTACGAAACCCCAAGCAGCAACTACGGCTACAACAACACCTACGGCGGCGCGAACGCGCGCCCAGGTCTGGACAGCCAGTCCCATTGGCAGATTCGCAATGGCGAACGGCTCTCCGACATCTTTGCCCGCTGGGCCTCAAGCATAGGCTGGCAGACGACCTGGGAACCCGAAGACCTGGTCGCGCTTGCCGACCTGGAACTCGACGACAGCTTTACCGGCGCCATCACCAAGGTCGTCGATGCCCTCAACCGGAACGGTGCGAACGTACAGGCACAGTTCTACGCGGCCAACCGCATGTTGCGAATCATGGCGAGGAAGTAAGACGATGCGACCCACTGCAAAAACCACACTCATCCCTCTGCTGCTGATTTCGCTGCTGGTTACCGCCGGGTGCGCCAGCAAGCGCGTGGCGCCGATGCAGAAGAACGTCAACGCCACGAACGAGGAAATCAACAAATACCTTCAGGAAATCAATCGCAGCAATGCCGGGGCGAAGGCCGCCGTGGATAATCCGGAAGGCATCTGGCTGCCCGTCCGCAAGCTCCGCGACAACGAGCTCCAGGTTTCCGGCCACCGCGCAACCAGCCGACGCTTTTCGGTCAATCGCGAATTCCGCACCATCCAGGACGTTGCCGAGCGCGTCACCCTGCTCATGGGCGTCCCGGTCACGGTCGCTCCGGAGGCGCTGCCTTCCGCGCAAGCCGGCCAGACTGGCGCAACCGCGAATACGGCCACGGCCGCGCAGCCCAGCCTGCCGGGCATGACGCCGGCATTCGGCTACGCCATGGCCAGCAGCGGCCAGCATGGCATCCCCATCAGCTACGACGGCCCACTCTCCGGCTTTCTCGATGTTGCCGCAGCCCGCTTCGGCCTGAGCTGGGAGTGGCTGGGCGACGGCATCCGCTTCTATCGCTACACCACCCGCACCTTCCGTCTGGCCGCGCTGCCGGGTGAAACCATCCTGCAGAACATGGTCTCCAACACCACGGGAGGCTCCTCCTCCGGCGGAGGCGGCAGTGGCGGCAGCGACAGCGCCTCCTCCGAGACCAAGCAGAAAACCCAGGTCGACTCCAAGCTGTCCGTCTGGTCGGCCGTCGAGGACTCGATCAAGGGCATGCTCTCCGATAAAGGCACCGTGACCGTGACCGCGGCCACGGGCACCGTGACCGTGACCGACCGGCCGGAAATCGTCTCGCAGGTCGGCAAGTACATCGAGTCGCAAAATGCTTCCTTGAGCAAGCAGGTCGTGGTCAATGTCCGGGTCCTCTCCGTGGAGCTGAGCAATGGCGAGCAATACGGCATCAACTGGGGCCTGGCCTACCAGTCGATGTCGGGCAACCTCGGCTTCAAGTTCTCCAACAACTTCGTCGACGCCGCCAGTGCCGGCGGTTCCAATCTGGCGCTGAACGTGCTGACGACGGCAGGCCAGGCGACGAATTCCGACATCCAATCCTGGGCCGGCTCGCAAGCGCTGATCAATGCCCTGTCGAGTCAGGGGCATGTTTCCCAGATCACCTCGGCTTCGCTGACCACCCTCAACAACCAGTCGGCGCCCTTGCAGGTCGGCCGGCAGACGACCTACCTCGCCTCATCGACCACCACGGTCACCCAGGGCGCGGGATCGACGACCACGCTGCAGCCCGGCATGCTGACCACCGGCTTCTCGATGACCATCGTGCCGCACATCCTGGATCGCGGCCGGCTGATGCTCCAGTATGCGGTCGATATCTCCTCGCTGCTGCGCATGTACACGGTCAACTCGAACAACTCCAGCATCCAGGCGCCGGATGTCGATACCCGCAACTTCCTGCAGCGCGTCATGCTCAACAGCGGCGATACGCTGGTCATGACGGGGTTTGAGCAAAACACGACCAATGCCACGACCGAAGGCATGGGCAAGGCCAGCAATCCCATGCTGGGCGGTGGCGTCAATGGCAAGCGCAATCGCAGCGTGCTGGTCATCCTGATTCAACCCATCGTGGCGGACTGATTGATGGCCACTGAGCGAACTGCGCCCGGTCTGACAGGAGCAGGCTTCCAGACCTTCGAGTTTGGAAGGCGTACCTTCGTTTCCGGCTTGTTCTGGCAGCCGCTGCCCGGCGCGACTGCCCGGTTGCGCATGGTCGAGCTGCAGAAAATGGCGGAAGAGCAAGGTTTCGACCTTGCCGTCCTGCGTACCTCGGGCATCCCCCAGGCAGGCTTCGGCACGCAACTGGACGGCCTCAAGCCAGGCATGCTGTCTGTCGCCGCAATGATCTCGAAGTCGCTGGAAGTGGCCAACCGGGATCGCAGCTTTCTCTGCGCCATGGAAGTGCCGGGCAAGAAATGGCTGTACGTCGCGCAGCGCGAAGGCGTGCTGTTGCACGATGGCGACCTGCTCGGCAGCGAGGACTTCATTCGCAGCCGCATGATGACCGACCTGTCGCTGGCCGACTGGCAAACGGTCTTTGCCCCGGCGCAGTGGGGCATTCCCCATGGCATCGAGCGCCAGTTCGAAGAACTGCTGCCCAAAAAAGGCGACAAATACAGCTTCAAGAAATGGTGGGAAATCCGCCTGATCCGCAACATCTGGCTGGATCTGATCCGCAACAATCCGAAACTGCACGCCCTCCTGATCGCCCTGGCGCTCATCTTCGGCGGTTACCAGCTGTGGGAACACTATCGCGCCACGAAAGAACTGGAAGCGCTCGAACGGAAGGAAGCGGCCGAACAGGCGGCACGCGAGCTCGCCGCTGCCGAACAGCCGTGGAAAAAACAGCCGCCGGCCGCGCAGTTTCTGGCAGCCTGCAATACCGCGCTGGGCCAGGTCAAGACCTTCTGGCCGGGAAACTGGACGCCATCCACGAGCGTTTGCGCTGAAGGAAAGCTCACCATGTCCTGGTCACGCCAGGAGACCGGACGCATCGAGCATCTGCTTGCCCTGCAGCCGGATGCGGAAATATCGCCGGACGGCAATCGCGCAACGCTGACCATACCGCTCGAACTGCCCCCCGGCACGAACGAAGTCCTGCCCAAGGCACGTGAAAAGCTGCTGGACATGCTCGACTTCTCGCAGCGCTACGGCATCGGACTCTCGGTCAGTGACACCACCGGCAAATCGGCCGTTCTCGGTCAACCCAACCTGTCTGACGGCAGTTGGAAAACCTTGGAGTGGACGATAGGAGACATGCTGCTTGCACCTGACACGATCCTCCCGGTGCTTGACGGCCCCGGTTTGCGGATCAGCAAAATCACATTGACATTCAGCGAGGGCATGATGAAATGGACCATGGAGGGAATGCAATATGTACAGCCATAAGAAAATCGCGCTGGCCTTGATCGCCACCGCCGGTATCGCCGCGGCAATGCCGGCTTTCGCCCAGCAGAGCATTCCCGAGCAGTTGCAGCAGATCAACGAATCCATCGCCCTGCTCAACGCCAAGCGGCAGGAGCTCGAACTGCGCGCGCAGATCGTCGCCAAACAGGGTGAAATCGATCAGCTCACCAATAGCGGCATGAGCAACATGGACAGGCTGCGCCAGCCCGTCGTGCAGTCCATCGAAGGCGCCGACGGCAAAATGGTGGCCACGTTGATCTTTGGCAGCGGCCAGCAGCAGACCGTCAAACAGGGCGACCGGATTCCCGGCGGCTGGACGGTTTCCAAGATCGGCGTCGATGCCGTGCATATCACCCGTGGCGGAGAAAAGGCGCGTCTCAGCTATGGTTACGAACCCCCGCAGTCACCCGCCCAGATGATGCCGGTACCTCCGCTCACCCCCAGAGGACAATGAATCCATGGAAGTCCCACCCAGCACCGAGCAAAACAAACAGGGCGTTCCGCTGACGGGGGTAAACGGAAAGTTTGCCGTTGACGCCTCGTTGCGCGAAAAGCTCTGCCTGCTCGACGATGGCCGTCTGCTGATTTCCAAGTCGCACATCTTCGACCCGACGGTCAATGCCTTCATCGGCCGTCTCAAGCGACTCAAGGTGCCGCACCACATCCTGCAAGTGGACATGCGGGTCATTGCCAACATGTACGAGGAAGCGCAGCCCATGCGGCTCAGCACTTCATTCTCGGAAATGCAGGACATGGCCAAGGGGTTGTTCCGCAAGGCGACGCGTCTGCGCGCTTCGGACATTCACATCCGGGTCGATAGCTGGCACAAGACGCAAATCTACTTCCGCATCCAGAACGATCTGGAATTCATCGAGGAACACCCCTACGAAACCGGCGACAAGCTGTGCACGGCGATCTACCAGTCGATGGCCGACATCGGCGACTCCACCTTCGAACCGCTGTCGCGCCAGGACGCACGCATTTCCGATCGCACCAAGCTGCCGGAAGGAATCGACGGCATCCGGATTGCAACGAGTCCGAAGACCGGCGGCTTCATCTTCGTCATGCGTCTGCTCTACAACGACACGACGGAAGCACAGGACTTGCGCTCGCTGGGCTTCAGCGGCGAGCAGTCGGACAACATCGAGCTGATGAAGCAGTGCCCGACCGGCATCATCGTCATCGGCGGACCGACCGGCAGCGGCAAATCGACCACCCTGCAACGGGTGCTATCGACCATCATCCGTGAAGAAGCCGGCAAGAAACACGTCATCACGGTCGAGGATCCGCCGGAATACCCGATTCTCGGCGCCATACAGACGCCGGTGACCAATGCGCAGACCGAAGAGGAGCGCTCCCGAGCCTTCCAGGCGGCCATCAAATCGGCCATGCGCCTCGATCCGGACGTCATCATGATCGGTGAAATCCGCGACACGCCTTCCGCACGGCTGGCCGTGCAGGCGGCGATGACCGGCCACCAGGTATGGACCACGGTACATGCCAACAATGCCCTGGCCATTCTCGACCGGCTGATCGACCTGGGCGTGGCGGTCGAGCTGCTCGCCGATTCCTCGATCATCACCGGACTGATCTGCCAGCGTCTGCTGAAAGTTCTCTGTCCCGACTGCAAAGTGCCGATCAACACGGTGCTCGATCGCTACTCCCCGGCCGATCTGCAACGCATCATGAGCGTGGCCGAACTGGAAAAAGTCCATGTCATCGGCAGCGGCTGCGAGAACTGCCGCAATACCGGCATCGTCGGCCGCACCGTCGTGGCCGAGACCGTGGTTCCGGACGACAAACTGCTTTTCCTCATCCGCCAGCGCGACAAACCTGCCGCCCTGACCTACTGGCGCAACGAACTGCGCGGTCTGACCATGAAAGATCATGCCCTGGTGAAAATCATCCAGGGCTCGGTCGATCCGTTCCAGGTGGAAATGGTCGTCGGCCGCCTGACCAAGAGTGATGACTCCCTGCATCACTTCGCCTGACGCTGAATGAAAGCGCGCAGATGAACGGCACCACTTTCCAGAATATCGAAGCCGCCTTCGGCAAGTTCTGGTTCAAGCACGTCGACCATGCGACCCGGCGTCGCCTGTGGCTCAAGCTGGCCAAGCTGATCGGCAACGGCGTGCAGATCCTCCAGGCCGTCGACTCGATCAAGGACCGGCGCATCGCCGCCGGCGGCAAGGGCGAACCGGAAAGCATCGCGCTGGAAGCCTGGTCGACTGCCATGCGCAACGGCGCGCGTCTCTCCAAGGCCATGGAAGACTGGGTCACCACCGAGGAGATGATGCTGATCTCGGCCGGGGAACAGTCGGGCACGCTCGAAACCGCGCTGCTTTCCGCCGCCCGCGTCATGGACGCGCGCCGGCGCATCACCGGCGCCGTCTATGCGGGTCTCGCCTATCCCTTCGTTCTGGTACTGATGGCGATCGGCGTGCTGTTCCTGTTCGGCTTCAAGATCGTTCCGGCCTTCACCGCCGTACTCCATGGCGCCGAATGGCGCGGCATGGCAAAAATCATGATCGTCATCAGCAATCTCGCTCATGATTGGCTATGGCTCATCCTGCCGCTCATTGCCGCGCTGGTCGCGGTGTTTTTCATCACCTTGCCGCGCTTCGACGGGCCGTTGCGCATCCGGCTCGACCGCTACCCTCCCTACAGCATCTATCGCGTCATGCAGGGCAGCACCTGGCTGATTGCCCTGTCCGCCATGGTCGAAGCCGGGCTGCGCATCGAAGTCGCGCTCGAGCAGCTCGCCGAAAATGCCGGGCCGTGGCTGCAGCGGCGCATCACCACCTGTCTGGCCGGCATGCGTTCCGGCCACAACATGGGCGATGCCTTGCTGCGCGCCGGCTATGAATTTCCGGATCGGGAAATCATCGAGGATCTTGGCGTGTATTCTTCGCTCTCGGGATTCGAAGAAGCACTCTCCATGCTCGGACGGGAATGGCTGGACGAATCGATCATACAGATCGAATCCCGCATGAAAATAATCTTCGGCGTCTCACTGCTCATGGTCGGGTTGCTCATCGCTTTCCTGGTCACTGGCATGATCGCCATGGAACTACAGATGTCCGAAGTGATGCAGCAAATGACAGCGCAGTAACTTTCTTCATTGGGATCGACTTTCCCTTGTTTTACTCAACACACAACAGGAGCACCTTCATGAGCAAGCAACTGAAAACGGGCATGGCTGGAATCAGGCAACAACTCGGCATGACCCTGATGGAAATCATCGCCGCGCTGGCAATCATTGCCGCGGTCATCGTCGGCGCGCTATCGCTGTTCAACAGCGCCCAGTCGAGCAATCAGGCCGTGACCATGCTCAAGGACATCATCGCCATCCGCTCGGCGGTACAACAGCTCTACCTCGGTCAGGGTGGTTATGCCAACGCCGCAGGCGCCATCAATACCCAATTGAACGACGCCAGGAAGGCCCCATCCGACCTGATCTGGCAGGCGGGTACTACCAACTTCCGCACACCCTGGGGCGGTACACTGGACGTGGGTGCTACGGCAAACAACGCGCCCAACTTCACCATCACCCTGACGGCAGTTCCGCCGGAAATCTGTTCACAACTGGTCACCAATGCCTCGACTGGCTGGTCGCAGACTACTGTCGGTGGCACAGTCGTAGGCTCGATCGTTGGCAATGCAACGCCCTATCCAGTAACACCGGCCCGTGCCAACAACGCATGCGGCACGGCAGCGGCGGGTGTAAACGTCGTGTTCACCACAGCCAACTAACCCAGGCGACAAGCCCGAATCGAGTAAATCGAGTCCCGGCCTGAGGGTTGCGTGCGGCCCTCAGGCCGGCTTGGGAATGGTCTGCCAGTTTCTGCTTGCTTCCAGTCATTTCCAAGCCGAATCGAACAAGGCCGGATCATTGCTGGCCCCGGCATTGCCCAATCCAGCGGACATCATCTACCCATGGCCAAGTTGAGCGAGCTCGAATTCTTTGCCATCTACCTCGGTGAGGCAGAGAACTTCTTTGCCGGGATACCGCAAACCATCGACCCTCACCCCGCGCCGCCGGAATATGCCGAAGCACTGGCACAACTGCGCGCGAAATGCGAAGCCATCTTCGAATCGACGCAGCGCAACGAATTCACCGTGCGCGACGACGGCATCTCCTACCGGGTCTCGATGCTGGTCAGCATCACCGAAACCATTTACGTCCTGCGCCGCTTTCCGCCCAAGGTGCCGGACATCCATACCCTGGGCATCCATCCACGCCACGTCGAACGCCTGATGACGCCCAACATCACCGGCCTGGTCGTGGTGGCCGGCGCCTTCGGCCAGGGCAAGACCACCACGGCCTCCTGCCTGATGACCGCGCGCCTGGCCAAATATGGCGGCGTGGGCATCACCGTCGAGGATCCGCCGGAAATGCCGCTGGAAGGCCATCATGGCCACGGCATCTGCTATCAGACCTGGGTCGAACAGGGCGGCTTCGGCAACGAAATCCGCAAGGCGGCGCGCTGGTCGCCTTCCATCATTTTTCTCGGTGAAATCCGCGACGGCGAATCGGCGGCCGAAGCCCTGCGCGCCTCGATCAACGGCCGCCTGGTGATCTGCACGACGCATGCCGGCAACGTCACCATGGCCATCGAACGCATCTATTCCCTGGCCAATGCCGCCGCCGGCAACTCGGAAGACGTCGCCAACCTGCTCGCCAACGGCCTGACCGCGGTACTGCATCAACGCCTCGAAGCCGATGCCAGCGGCGCCAAGCGCCCCAAAATCCAGTTTCTCTGGATCGGCGAAAACGACGGCCGCGAACATGGCAAGGGCGTGCGCAACACCATCCGCCAGCGGCGCTTTGACCAAATCGAAAATGATGTCATGCTGCAACTCAACCAGATGATCATGATGAAAGGCAAACTCGGCTGATGTATCCGCTGGCGTTGGTCACTCTCGGTGCAGCACTCGTCGCCCTCTGGCTGGCCTGGATCCAGCCGGACGACATGCAGCGCTTCAGCGATACGCGCGCAACCGCCCATGCCGCCAATTTCTGGGCCTATCGCCAGGCCCTGGTGGCCTACCAGAATGCGCATTTCCAGGATGCCAACGGCTACATCGACTACGGCGCCCTGTCCGGCAACCAACCGCCCGGCTCCCCGGCCAATGCGCTGGCGGGCCTGCTCCCCCCCGGCTTCGTCATGATGCAGTCCGCCACCAACACCGAGTGCACGCACAACAGCAATCCCCGCGAACTCTGGTCCCACTGGTTTGCCGGCGGCCGGCTGTATACCTTCAGTTGCCTGCCGGTCGAAGCGCTGCCCGGCGGCATCGTCACCGCCATCGCCAACGACCACGGGCGCAGCCTGATGATCGGCATCCGTCAAGGCGACCGGATCAAGACCCTCTACGAACTCAACATTCCGCCCTACACGGTCACCGGCACTTTCTTTCCGGATTTTCCGCCACAAATTCCTGAAGGCGCCTTTGTTGTCATCGGCAATTGAGCAAATGCCCACGATCCAGAATATGCCGCCACGCAAACCGTCGCCGCCATACAAGAGCAGGCGCGGCCAGACGGGGTTCGCCCTGCTGGAAATCCTGATTTCCGTGGTTCTGCTCGGCTTCATCATCACGGGCGCGGCGTTCATGGTCGACAATCATCTGGAAAAGGTCCGCACGGCAGCCACGGCCCAGCAGATGCAGATCTTCGCCAAGGCGACGCAGGCCTTCATCAAGGACAACTACGCCTATCTGACCACGGGCGGCAATGGCATCGTGCCGGCCACGAGCACGGTACCTTCGGTCATTACGGTAGACATCCTGAAAAACACGCCCAATCCGGAAAGCGGCCAGTCGTCCGCAACACGCTACCTACCCACCGGCTTCCAGGAAAAAAACGGCTACCAGCAAACCCTCTGCGCGCTGATCTTGCGGCCCAATCCCACTGCCAACGAGCTGTATGCCCTGGTCGTTACCGAAGGCGGAGAGTCCATCAACGACGTCGATCTGAGCCTGCTTGCCGCCTCGCTGGGCGCGGCCGGTGGCGGCATCTATGCAAAGAATCCCAGCCGCGCCAAGGGCACCCTGGGCAAATGGGAGTTCGATCTGAATACGGATCCCGTCGGCCGGAATTTCAGGAATGTCCAGACCAGTTGCACAGGCAATCCCGTCAATCTCACGCCCGGCCACCCCCTGATGGCACTGTGGTTTTCCGAAGACCCCGCGTCGGCTTTTCTCCACCGCAACGAAGTGGCGGGACACCCTGAACTCAACACCATGCAAACGGATGTGCGCTTCAAGGATGACTTCATCGATGAATTCGACCAGAACAATCCCGTATTCTTTGGTGGCGCCACGGCCCAGTTGATCATCGAACGGGTCGTGGGCGAAGAGTGCAACAAGTATCCGACGGCGGGTTCGCCCGTCAATCCCCAGACGGGAAAAAAGGAAGTTCCGCTGGGCACCATGGCACGCACGGAAGACGGCGAAGTCCTGTTCTGCCAGGAGGATGCCGTCAGGAAAAAGAACTACTGGGTCAGAAATATTTCGGCGGGGCGATGGGAGTTTGAGTTGATCAGACCGCAAAGCCTGGGCCTGAACCGCAAAAAATTCGTCGGCATGGGCTATCTCGTCGATAAGGATCACTTCAGCGGTACCCTGCACTGCTCCCCCAATGAAAATAGCGCATTTGTCTGCGGCAGCGCGGGCAACGTCGATTGCCGGCCGGAGTCTTTCTCGAAAGCCTTCCTCTGGAATGGAGAGGCCATCCTGTCTACGACCTGGATTCCTCCGACGAATCCGCTGAATCCTGTCCAATGGACGCCCAAATGGCAACAGGAACAACAGCAGATAAGATGCACCTGGTACTACGCCCGAGGCGCGGATTGCTCTGTTGGTTCCGGCCCATCCTGCTACACGGATCAACATCGGGTTGATGTCGTCAATCTGAAAGTAGAAAATCCAATACGCAGGAAGTGGTAACGTACAACGTAACGTATCGCCATCGACCGCAACAGAACAAAGGAAGCTCAGCCAAGATGCGCCAGAACCATCGTTCCAATCAAACAGGGATCGCACTGCTGGAAGTGCTGGTCTCCCTGTTCCTGCTTGGCATCATCATCACGGGTGCGGTTTCCATGGTCGACAATCATCTGGAAAAAACCCGCACGGCGGCCACCGTCCAGCAGATGCAGATCTTTGCCAAGGGCGTGAAGGATTTCGTCAAGGACAACTACACTCACCTGGTCAAGGGTGGCGGCACGCTGATACCGGCCAGCGCCACCCAGCCCGCGGTACTGACGGTAGCCACGCTGCAGAACACGCCCAACCCCATCACCGGCCAAGTCTCGGCCACCCGCTACCTGCCCATCGGCTTTCAGGACAAGAACAGTTACCAGCAGACCCTCTGCGCGCTGGTGCTGCAGCCCAAGCCCAACGAACTCTATACCCTGATCGTGACGGAAAGCCTCGATGCAGGCGCGAAAGCCATCAATGACATCGACCTGAGCCTGCTGGCGGCATCATTGGGCGCGGCGGGTGGCGGGATCTATGCAAAGGATGAAAACCTCGCCAAAGGCACCCTGGGCAAATGGGAGTTCAACCTGACGACGGATCAGGTTGGCAGATATTTCAAGAATGCGCAGACCAATTGCGCCGGCCAGGCCAGGCCGATCAAGCTTGAAAAAGGCCACCCCCTGATGGCGCTATGGTTTGCCGAAGATACCTCCTCGGCCTTCCTGTACCGCGATGAAGTACCGGGACATCCCGAGCTCAACACCATGCAGACGGATCTCAAGTTCAAGGACGACGTTTTCGACAAGACGAATCCGAACAATCCGAAGTTCGTCAGCGGCGGCGCTTCGCTACAGTTGCAGCTCGTACGCAAAATCGGCGAGAAATGCGACGATACGCCCACGGCAGGCTCCCCGACAAACTCACTGACCGGGAAAAAGGAAGTGCCCGTAGGCACCCTGGCCCGCACGGCAAAGGGCGACATCATCGCCTGTCAGAACATGGGTACGGAACGCATCTGGACCGGCCCCATCACCATCAGCCGCTGGAAATTCAAACTGACAAGGCCCGCCGGCCGGGAAGGCCAGGCGACCGAATGGTTCAGGGGCACGGGCTATTTCATCGACAGCAACCATTTCAGCGGCCTGCTGCATTGCGATCCGGATGTCAGCAACGATTTCGCCTGCGGCAGCGCCGGCAACATCGATTGCAGCATCGCCCCGAATCAGCCGGACTGCGCCTGGTACTACGGCAGGGGATACGTCAAAACCGAAACGGTCGTCATCACCGTCTATGAACCTTGGGACATCTTCAAACTTTTCCCGCAGAACTATACGATCAGCACACCCGTCACCAAAAAGCACATGGTGGATGTCGTCAATCTGCAAGTGGTCGATACGCCGCAACTGGACGAACCCAAGCAGATCTGGTGAGGTGCATGGACGCGATGCAGCACCGCTGCATCGTAGCATCGCCACATCGACGGCGGCGCATCGTGAAATCCGCTTACTCGTTCACTCGCCCTGCGCCAGCAATGGCTTGAGCACCACCAGCTTCAGGTGCTCCTGCCCGACGGGAGACAGGGTGAATTGCCGATAGCTGACCAGCCCGCGCCGGGGATGCCTGAAGCTACGCTCTCCGCCCTGCCGCTCCAGCACGTCGTGCAGTTTCCAGTAGCGGGCAAATTCCGATTCCGGGCTGCTCTGCTGCAATTCCGCGATCAGCCGCTGCAAGCCGGGTTCTTCCAGACGGCCGCGGCAATCGGCGCGAAACTCGGCGCAAATCCGCCGGGCGCGGGATTCCCAATCGACCACCAGTTGCCTGGCCTGCGGATCGAGAAAAACGAAGCGCAGCAAATTCGGCAGGGGAAGCGCGCCGGGCGTGACCTGATCCAGCCAGCCGGTGAATAACGCCGCCGCCAGCGGATTCCAGGCCAGCACGTCCCAATAACGCCCCAGAATGTAGGCCGGCATGCGGAACTCAGCGAGCAGCTCGATCAAGGCCTCCGGCGCGCTGTCATTCTCATCCGCGCGCTCCACTCCATGCGGATCGCTGCGCCCGGCCATGTCGAACAGGTAGCTGCGTTCCGGCCCGGTCAGGCGCAAGGCCTGGGCGAGGCGTTCCAGCACTTCGTGCGAAACCTGCACGTCGCGTCCCTGCTCGATCCAGGTGTACCAGGTCGGGCTGATGCCCGCCAGTTGCGCCACTTCCTCGCGCCGCAAACCGGGCGTGCGGCGCCGGCTGCCCGCTGGAAACCCGAAAGCTTCCGGCGCGCAGCGCTGCCGCAGCGCGCACAAAAACTCACCCAGTTCCTTGCGCCGCGTATCCATGTATTTTCTCCATGATCACGTTTCCTGTTAGTCAATATACCAGTATAAATACTAGTCTTGTTCCGGTATCCTGACGGTAATAACATCCGTAACACTGCTGCCGGAAAGCAAACCAACGCAAGCAAGCTGCGGCCGCCAGTGTCGTGTTGCACGCTGATTGATATATAAAGAATCACACATTTGTCGTCCCCGCGCAGGCGGGGACCCAGGTACGTACTGGATTCCCGCCTGCGCGGGAATGACGAAGCCGATATTCATATATTCCGTCAGGAATGCAGCATTGCACTAGATACAACAGATACCTGCCTTCAACCACAACCCACCCGTTCCAGACCCCTGAATGCGAACGGGCCTGCACAGAAGAGGAGCCCGCCATGGCCGGCAAAACCCTTTATGACAAGCTCTGGGATGCCCACGTCGTGCACACCGAAGACGATGGCACCAGCCTGCTCTACATCGACCGCCATCTGATCCACGAAGTCACCAGCCCGCAGGCTTTCGAAGGCCTGCGCCTGAGCGGCCGCAAACCCTGGCGCAATCATTCCATCGTCGCCAATCCCGACCACAACACGCCCACCGACCACTGGGAGCGCGGCATCGAAGATCCCGTCGCCCGCCTGCAGGTGGACACGCTGGACAGCAACATCAAGGAATTCGGCGCCCTCATCTACTTCCCGTTCAAGCACCGGAATCAGGGCATCCTCCACGTCGTCGGCCCGGAAAATGGCGCCACCCTACCTGGCATGACCATCGTCTGCGGCGACAGCCATACCTCCACCCACGGCGCGTTTGCCGCGCTGGCCCACGGCATCGGCACCTCCGAAGTCGAGCACGTGATGGCCACGCAAACCCTGGTGGCGAAGAAATCCAAAAGCATGCTGGTCAAGGTCGACGGCAAGCTGGGGCGCGGCGTGACCGCCAAGGATGTGGCCCTGGCCATCATCGGCAGGATCGGCACCGCCGGCGGCACGGGCTATGTCATCGAATACGGCGGCGAAGTGATCCGCAGCCTCTCGCTCGAAGGACGCATGACCATCTGCAACATGACCATCGAAGGTGGCGCGCGCGCCGGCATCGTGGCGGCGGATGAAAAAACCATTGCCTACATGAAGGACAAGCCTTTCGCGCCCAAGGGAGCGGACTGGGACAAGGCCGTCGCCCACTGGCAGACCCTGCACAGCGATGCCGACGCGCAATTCGACGCCGTGGTGGAGCTGAATGGCGCGGAGATCATGCCGCAAGTCACCTGGGGCACTTCGCCCGAGCAGGTGCTGCCGGTCAGCGGCAAAGTGCCGAACCCGGCCAGCGAAGCCGATCCGGTGAAGCGCGCCGGCATCGAGCGCGCCCTGCAATACATGGGCCTGACCGCCGATACGCCGATCGAGGCGATCCAGATCGACAAGGTGTTCATCGGCTCGTGCACCAACTCGCGCATCGAGGATTTGCGCGCCGCAGCCAGGATCGTCAGGGATCAGGGCGGCAAAATCGCCAGCAACATCACCCAGGCGCTGGTCGTGCCCGGCTCCGGCCAGGTCAAACGCCAGGCCGAAGCCGAAGGCCTGGACCGGATTTTCATCGACGCCGGTTTTGAGTGGCGCGAGCCGGGCTGCTCGATGTGCCTGGCGATGAACAACGACCGCCTGAAGCCGGGCGAGCGCTGCGCCTCGACCTCCAACCGCAACTTCGAAGGTCGCCAGGGCCCGGGCGGGCGCACCCATCTGGTGAGTCCGGAAATGGCGGCTGCGGCCGCGCTTGCCGGTCATTTCGTCGATGTCCGCAACCAGATTCAAGGAGAGACACTGTGAAAGCCTTCAAACACACGAACGGCCTGGTCGCGCCGCTGGATCGCGCCAACGTCGATACCGACGCCATCATCCCCAAGCAGTTTCTGAAATCCATCAAGCGCTCCGGTTTCGGCCCGTATCTGTTCGACGAATGGCGCTATCTGGACTACGGCGATGTCGGCATGGATTGCAGCAAGCGGCCATTGAACCCGGATTTCAGCCTCAACCAGCCGCGCTACCAGGGCGCGCAGGTACTGCTCGCCCGCGACAACTTCGGTTGCGGCTCCAGCCGCGAACACGCGCCCTGGGCGATCGAGGATTACGGTTTCCAGGTGATCATCGCACCGTCGTTTGCCGACATCTTCTTCAACAACTGCTTCAAGAACGGCCTGCTGCCCATCGTCGCCCCGAGCGAAATCGTCGACAAGCTGTTCCAGGAATGCGCCGCCAACGAAGGCTACAGGCTGGAAGTGGATCTGCCCAGCCAGACGGTGAAAAGTCCGCTCGGCTGGTCCTTCCAGTTCGACATCACGCCGCACCGCAAGCACTGCCTGTTGAACGGCCTGGATGAAATCGGCCTGACCTTGCAGCATGCCGACAAGATTCGCGCTTTCGAGGAAAAACACCAGGCTGCCCAGCCCTGGCTGTTTGCCTGACTCAAAAACTCACAAACTTACAGACAAGGATCGACATGAAAATCGCAGTTCTGCCGGGCGACGGCATCGGCCCGGAAATCATCACGCAGGCCTTGCGCGTGCTCGATGTCTTCAAGAGCGAAGGCATGAAAATCGAAATCGAGGAAGCCCTCCTCGGCGGCGGCGCGGTGGATGCCACCGGCTCGCCCTACCCTGAAGCCACGCAGAAAATCGCCCGCGCGGCCGACGCCGTGCTGCTCGGCGCCGTCGGCGGCCCGCAGTGGGACAACCTGCCCCGCCCGCAACGCCCGGAGCGCGGCCTGCTGGGCATCCGCAAGGATCTCAACCTGTTCGCCAACCTGCGCCCGGCCGTGCTGTATGCGGAACTGGCCAACGCCTCGTCGCTGAAACCCGAGATCGTCGCCGGTCTGGACATCATGATCGTGCGCGAGCTCACCGGCGACATCTACTTCGGCGAACCGCGCGGCATCACGACGGAAAACGGCAAGCGCGTGGGCCGCAACACCATGATCTACGACGAGGACGAAATCCGCCGCATCGGTCGCGTGGCCTTCCAGGCCGCCCAGCGCCGCAACAAAAAGCTGTGCTCGGTCGACAAGATGAACGTGCTGGAAACCACCCAGTTGTGGCGCGACGTGATGAACGAGCTGGCGCCGGAATATCCGGACGTCGAACTCAGCCACATGCTGGTCGACAACGCCGCCATGCAGCTGGTGCGCAATCCCAAGCAGTTCGACGTGATGGTCACCGGCAACATCTTCGGCGACATCCTTTCCGACGAAGCCTCGATGCTCACCGGCTCGATCGGCATGCTGCCCTCGGCCTCGCTGGACGAGAACAACAAGGGCATGTACGAGCCTTGCCACGGCTCGGCGCCGGACATCGCCGGCAAGAACCTCGCCAATCCGCTGGCCACCATCCTCTCGGCGGCGATGATGCTGCGCTACAGCTTCAATGACGAAGCCTCAGCCACGCGCATCGAGACGGCGGTGAAGAAAGTGCTCGCCGCCGGCTATCGCACCGGCGACATTTTCGAGCCGGGCACCCAGAAGGTCTCCTGCTCGGAGATGGGAGATCAAGTCGTGGCAGCGCTGGCGGCACTGTAAGTTACGGCGCAGTGTATGGCTCCATGATCCCATGGCCATGACTGCGTAACGGCAAACCGGGCCGTCCCTGGCTTCTGCTTCGGGCGGCCCGGTTTCATTCGGCTTCAGATGAATTCCGGCTCGGTAAATTCCAGCTCGGTATCAGGCCCATCCAGAATTTCGTCTGCGGACTCTCGAGGCGCCTGTTGCTCCTGTTCATTCTGTTGCTCTTGTTCCCCTTGTTCCGTTCCCGGCACATCCTCATCCTCACCCACGGCCTGTTCAACGTCTGCCTCAACTTCCGCCTCATTCGCAGGCGTTTCTCCGGCCTCGGTTTCTCCAGCCTCGTTTTCATCCAGACTCCCGCTCGGCGCCGGCAATTCATCCGCAGCCGGCTCGGGAGGCGCGCTTTCATCAGCCCCATCCATCTCCATCTGAATGAAAATTCGCGGCTTTTGTTCGGTTTGTTCGGTTTGTTCGGTTTGTTCGGTTTGTTCGGTTTGTTCGGTTTGTTCGGTTTGTTCGGTTTGATCGCGCAGGCGACCCGCTTGCGCGTCACGCGCCATCGCCTGCTGCAGCAATTTGGCGATCTCCAGATTCTGCGCCGCCCGCGCAATGTCCAGCGCCGTCTGCTGCTGGCGATCGAGCAGGCTCGCATCGGCATGCCGTGCCAGCAGCAAACTGACGGCCTCCAGGTGGCCATTGCGGCTGGCAATCATCAAGGCCGTGGCGCCGTTGGCTGCCCGGGCATCGACCGCCGCGCCGTGATCGAGCAGGAAACGCATCACCGCAACGTGGCCGTTGAAAGCCGCATAGGCCAGCGGCGTCCAGCCGCCACCGGGCGGATCGATCCGGGCACCGGCAGCCACCAGTTTTTCGACGATGCCCGGATGCCCGTTGAGCGCAGCCAGCATCAGCGCCGTATCGCCATACTTGTTTCGTTTCGACAGGTTGGCGCGATTTTGCAGCAGATAATCGAGGATTTCCTCCTCGCCATTGCGGGCAGCCAGCATCAACAGCGTATTGCCGGCACGGTCCGAGGTATTGACATCCATGCCGCGCTGCAGCAACTGCATGACCTCGGCCACGTCGCTCTGCTCCATGGCCTGCAGCAGGTCGTCATAAACGCCTGCCTGGACCGTCGCCGACATCAGTAACAGCGTAACGCAGCCCGCCGACAAAGCCTGCCGCAAGGCCGAAGCGAAGCTCATGCCTCGCCTCGCCTGGCGCCGGCAAACAAACGGAAGAAATTCTCCGTCGTCGCCGCCGCAATCGTTTCCACGCTGGTATCGCGCAAGCGGGCCAACTCCTCGGCCACATGCACCACATACGCCGGCTCGTTGAGCTCGCCGCGATGCGGCACCGGTGCCAGATAGGGCGCATCCGTCTCGATCAGCAGGCGCTCCTGCGGCACCATCCGGGCGACCTCCTTCAGCGCCTTGGCGTTCTTGAAGGTGACGATGCCCGAAAACGAGATGTGGAAACCCAGCGCCAGCGCTTCCTCGGCCACCGCCTGCGACTCGGTGAAACAGTGCATCACCCCGCCCACCGCCTCAGCGCCCTCCTCGCGCATCAGGCGCAGGGTGTCCTCGGCAGCCGCGCGGGTGTGGATGATCAGCGGCTTGCCGGCTGCGCGCGCCGCGCGGATATGGGTACGAAAACGCTCGCGCTGCCATTCCAGATCGCCCTGCAGGCGGTAGTAGTCCAGCCCGGTCTCGCCGATCGCCACCACCTTGGGATCGCGCGCCAGCTCGACCAGCGTCGCCACCGTTGGCTCGCATGCCGGCTCGGCGGTTTCCGTATCCGGATGCACGCCGACCGCCGCGAACAGGTTGTCCCGGCGCCGCACCAATTCCAGCAAGGCGGGAAAGCGTTCCAGCGTAACGCCCGCGCACAGGGCATGGCCGACCCGGTTACCCGCCATATGCGCCATGATCTGCTCGAATTGCGCTGCCAGTTCGGGGAAATCCAGGTGGCAATGCGAGTCTACAAAAACAGGATTCACTTTAATGATAATTCCCAATAGTATGTTTTAATTGCTGTTCTAATTAGAAAGAATAGTCAGCAATGTACGTCCCACAGGGACTACCTTTGGCCATCCCACGGGGACTTTCTTTGGTCGTCATTCCCGCGAAAGCGGGAATCCAGTATGTCAATGGATCCCCGCTTTCGCGGGGATGACGGCCTCTTCGCATGAAATTATTCCGGACAGTAGTACGCTTTCGCGGGAATGACGAGAACCTATGTGTAGTTCTGCTGACGTTCATTGCTAATCAGGATTGTTGTATGTTTCAATTGTTTTTTACTGACAGAGACCGTAGATAGCGGGCCGCCATGTCCTCGAGGAACAACTGCGTATTCAGCGGATGACGGGCGACCGCCCGGATGCGCCGCAAATCCCTGTCGCAGCCCAGCAAGGCCGTTGCATTGCTGCGTTTCGTCAGCGCCTCCAGCCTGTCGCGCCAGGCCGGCTCCAGGTGATAACGCAGGCTGCCCGCCAGCGCCACCTGCGTCAGATCCATCACCCATTTCTGCACGATATCAACCAGTTGCGGCAAATCGAACGTGCTGTCCGCCTTGAGCAGTTCGCCCCATTTCGCCGCCATGGACACCGGATCCACCGGGCCATCCTGCGTAAGCAGTAACGGCTCCAGCGCCTTGCGATAGTTCGTCAGCACCGCCTGCTGCGCCCAATCACGCGCCAGCAGGGGCGCGCCGCCGGTAAGCTGCAGCAGGCTCCCGACGTCCTCGACCCCTTCGGCTTGCAACCAGCTTGCCGCCAGCGCCGGGGTCGGGCGGCCAAAAACCACGATGCGGCAGCGGCTGCGTATCGTAGGCAAGAGCTTGCGCCAGGAGTCGGAAACCAATATGAAACATATGGATGCTGGAGGTTCTTCAAGTATCTTCAGAAGTGCATTCGCTGCTGCCGGATTCATGGCCTCAGCCGGATTCAGAATAACGACGCGCCGTCCGTGGCGGTGGCTGCCAATGAAAACAAAGTCAGCCAGGCCGCGAATCTGGTCGATGCGTATCGGCCCGGATGCCACCCGCGCAGTCTTGGGCTTCGCCTTCTTCGCGCCGCTTGCCGCAGATGCCTCCTGCTCCCCCTCGTCCATGCCGGCTTCCTCCGCCGCCTCGGGCTGCACCAGACGAAAATCCGGATGATTGCCCGTCGCCAGCCAGTTGCAGGAACTGCAGCAGCCACAGGCCAGCGCGCCCGCCTCGCCCTGGGCAAGCGGCGCCTCGCAGAGCAGGCGTGCCGCCATGGCCATGGCGAACGCCTGCTTGCCCAGCCCGGCCGGCCCGGCCAGCAGCAGCGCATGCGGCAGCTTGTCCGGCGCGGACATGAGCTGCTCCCAAAGCTTGGTCTGCCACGGAAAAATGTTCATGAACAAATAGTTGAAACGGTTTTCTCAAGTGTTTTCGTGATTTCATCGAGCGGCAAGGCCGCGTCGATGCGAACGATCCGCCGGGGAAACTGCCCGGCCCGCTGCAAATAGGCTTGGCGCACGCGCTCGAAGAATTCGCCCTGCTCCTGCTCGAAACGATCCAGCGCATGGCCTGTCGCCGCCAGGCGCGCGCGGGAAATCTCGACCGGCACATCGAAAAGCAAGGTCAGATCCGGCTGAAACCCGCCCTGCACCCAGGTTTCCAGCGTCTCCAGCCGCGCCGGTGGCAGGCCGCGCCCGCCCCCCTGATAAGCGAAACTGGCATCGGTGAAGCGGTCGGAAACCACCCAGTCGCCGCGTTCCAGCGCGGGCAGAATCACCTTGTCGAGATGCTCGCGACGGGCGGCAAACATCAGCAGCGCCTCGGTTTCCAGATGCATGGGCTGACTCAGCAGCAGACCGCGCAGCGTCTCACCCAGCGGCGTGCCGCCGGGCTCGCGGGTGGCCACCACCTGCTTGCCGCACGCCCGCAGGTGGTCGATCAGCCAGGCATGGTGGGTGCTCTTGCCCGCTCCGTCGACCCCTTCCAGGGTAATGAACTTGCCTCTCACCGCCGGTTTTCCCTTTCCTTGCGTCTTTGGTACTGCGTCACGGCCCGGTTGTGCTCGCCGAGATTGCGCGAAAACGCGCTGGAGCCATCGCCACGCGCGACGAAATACAGCTTGTCGCTGTGCGCCGGCTGCAGGGCCGCCTGCAAGGCCGCCTGCCCCGGCATGGCAATCGGCGTCGGCGGCAGGCCGGGACGCCGATAGGTATTGTACGGGGTATCCGTCTGCAGATCGCGCTTGCGCAGGTTGCCGTCGAACTTCTCGCCCATGCCGTAGATGACGGTCGGATCGGTCTGCAAGGCCATGCCGATACGCAGGCGATTCACGAAAACGGAAGCCACCAGCGGACGATCCTCGGCCAGTCCCGTCTCCTTTTCGACGATGGACGCCAGGATCAGCGCTTCGTAAGGCGTTTTCAGCGGCAAACCGGGCGCGCGCGCTTCCCAGGCCTGGGCCAGCCGCTGCTGCATCGCCCGGTAGGCGCGCCTGAGCAGTTCGGCATCGCTCGACCGCTTGGTAAATAGATAGGTATCGGGAAAGAACAGGCCTTCGGGATGTTTTTCCTCCGCGCCGATCAGCGCCAGAATTTCCGCATCGCTCAGTCCAGCCGTATCGTGCCGCAGTTCCGGGTGCGCATCGAGGATCGCGCGCAACTGGCGGAAGGTCATGCCCTCGACGAACAGCAGCGCTCCCTGGCTGACATCGCCCCGGGTCAGCTTGTCGAGCAGTTGCCAGGGCGTAACGCCGGCCTCGACCTCGTAACTGCCGGCCTGAATCGCTCCGGCCTTGCCCAGCAGACGCGCCAGCACGGTGAATTGCCAGGGCGAGAAGCCCATGCCCTCATCCACCAGCCGCTGCGACACGGCACGCAGGCCGTACCCGGCGGGAATCGTGAAATCCAGCGGTTTTTCCGCGCCGACCGGATTATTCAGAACAACCGGCGTCAGCGCGAACCAGACCAGCCAACCGGCGGCAAGACTGGCCAGCAGCAGCGCCGCAAAAACAAGGCGTTTGAGAAATCGCATGAAGTTCAGGCAGGATGCGGGTTTTCAAAAGCGGAGGCGGTCGCGGAAGCACTGCGCCTCATGCCATCGCCCGCAGGCGGTCGGGATATAATGAGCCGTTGATTTTAGCGGAGAAACCCCAGCATGAACCCGCAATGGCAAGACTTCCTGACGCAACAGGGCCTCGCTCCGGATCACCTGGATTTCGGCCAGCCCCTGGCCGAGTTGCAAAGCGCCCAATCCGCTTCCATCCTGGTGCCGCTGACCGATCTCGGGCTGATCCGGGCCAGCGGCGCGGATGCGGCTTCCTTCCTCCACAACCTGCTGACCAACGACATCGAAGCCCTGGCCGCCAACGGCGCCAATCGCAGCGGCCTGTGCACCCCAAAAGGGCGGCTGCTGGCCACTTTCCTGGCCTGGCGCGACGAGGACGACCTGCTGCTGGCGCTGGCCGACGACCTGCATGCCGGCATCCTGAAGAAACTCTCGATGTACGTGCTGCGCGCCAAGGTGAAGCTCTCCGATGCCAGCGACGAACGGATCATCCTCGGTCTGGCCGGCCCCCAGGCCGAGCAGGCCCTGGCCGCGCTTGCGCCCTTGCCGGCGACGAACATGCAGACCAACCGCTTCGAACAGGGCCGCATCATCCGCATCGGCGAGCAACGCTACTGGCTGGTTGCCGAAGCTGCTGCGGCGCCGGCGCTCTGGCAGCAACTGGCCGGCCATGCGCGGCCGGCCGGCCTGAATGCCTGGCGCTGGCTGGAAATCGCCGCCGGCATTCCGCAGATCAGCGCCGCCACCCGGGAGGAGTTCACCCCGCAAATGGTCAACTATGAATTGATCGGCGGCGTCAGCTTCAAGAAAGGCTGCTACCCCGGCCAGGAAATCGTCGCTCGCACCCAGTATCTCGGCAAGGTCAAGCGCCGCATGTACCGCGCCCACGTCGCCAACGCGACCGGCGCCATGCCGGCTGCGGGAACCCCCGTCTTCGCCGCGGATGACGGCAATCCCGCTCCCCAGCTCTGCGGCATGGTGGTCAACGCCGCCGCCTCGCCGCAGGGCGGACACGATGTCCTCGCCGTCCTCCAGAGCGCCAGCGCCGATGCCGGCCAGTTGCATCTGGGCAGCGGCGACGGTCCGCTGCTCGTCACCGCCCCGCTGCCCTACGCGCTGGGCTGAAGCCGCCTCCGTCTAGAACACACAGAATGGGAACGCCATGTGCCTGATCCTCCTGGCCTGGCAGGCACATCCGGAATACCCGCTGATCGTTGCGGCCAATCGCGACGAATTCTTCGATCGGCCGACCGCCAGCGCGCAATTCTGGCCGGGAAACCCGGCACTGCTGGCCGGCCGCGATCTGCTCGCCGGCGGCACCTGGCTGGGCATCACCCGCAACGGGCGTTTTGCCGCCCTGACCAACTACCGGGAAGTCAAGGAGCGGCCCAGCCCGCCGCCGGCGCTGTCGCGCGGCCGGCTGGTCAGCGATTTTCTCCAGGACAGCGGCAGCGCGCCCGCCTATCTGGCCGCCCTGGCCGCGCACGCCGATGATTATCAAGCCTTCAACCTGATCTGCGGCAGCCTGGCCGACGGCCTCTGGTACTACTCGAATCGCGATCAAAACGGCGGCTTTTCCGCCGTCAAGCCCGCCAAGGCGCTGGGCCCCGGCATCTACGGCCTCAGCAACAACCTGCTCGATACGCCCTGGCCCAAGGTCGCCCAAGGCAAATCGGCGCTGGCGCGAGCGCTCGCCACCCTGCCGCGGGAAGCGCCGCTCTTCGAGTTACTGCGTGACGATCACACCCATGCTGACGACCAGCTGCCACGCACCGGCATCAGCCTCGAATGGGAACGCGCACTCTCCGCCGCCTTCATCCGCGCGCCGCATTACGGCACGCGCAGCTCGACCGTGCTGCTTTGCGATCGCCGGCAGGTCATCAGCTTCGACGAACAGAGTTATCGGCCGGATGGTGCTACGGGTACGGCGGAAACGGCGGGCATGCCGCCTGCGGTCAGTCAGCGCAGCCGCTTCCGTTTCAGGCTGGACACGGACGCCTGCTGAAACTTACAACCCACGCCGCATCAACACGTGCGGCGAGCCGGTCTCCATGAACGGCTCGCCCTCGGCGACAAAGCCGAAACGCCGGTAAAACGCCTGGGCATCCGCCCGCGCGTGCAGGCGCACCTGCCGCATCCCCGCCTGGCTCGCCTGCTCCAGCAGACGCCGCAACAGACTGCCGCCCACGCCCTGCCCGCGCCAGGCCGGCAGAACGGCGATGCGGCCCATGCGTCCACTGCCTCCGCTGCGATCCTTACCTCGACCGGCAGCCTCATCAGCCAGCAACCGTCCCGTGCCGATGGCATTCCCTGCCGCATCCACGGCCACCACGTGGCGGCAAAGCGGATCGGAATCGAATTCATCCCACTCCAGCGCCGGCGCGATCCCTTTCTCGCCGATGAACACCCGTTCCCGCACCACCCGCGCACCGGCCCGCAGCGCCGGCCAATCACCGCCGACGACGCGATATTCGGCAATCTCCACCGGGGTATAGAGCGGCACCCGATCGAACAGCTCAATGATGTCGCGGTTGCGCATGCGCACGCAGCCGATCGAGCCCGGCACACCCATCGGCGCATCATCCGGACAGCCGTGCAGGTAAATGTAGCGGCGCATGGTATCGATGCTGCCCAGCCGGTTCCGCCCTGGCTCGCAGCCGGACAGCCAGAGTATGCGCGCCAGGATCCAGTCGCGGCCAGGCGCTTGCGCCGCCAATTCCGGCGTCCACAGCTCCCCGGTCGGACGGCGCCGCACGAACACCGTATTCGGCGCGCAACCTGCGCCGATCCTGGCGCGGATCAAATGCCTGCCGCGCGGCGTGCAATGGCTGCCGGAAAGTTCGCCGGCGCCATTCCGGGCCGTTGATACGGCGTAACGCCGCAGTAACAGGCCGCTATCGTCGAAAAGCTCCAGCGTCTGCGCGGGCAGGCTGATGAAAATTTCCATCTCAGACCACCTCTGTCCGCTGCCGCCGCGCAGCAAAAAACGACGACAACAAGCTGCCGCACTCCGCCGCCAGCACCCCGCCGACCACTTCGGCATGATGGTTGAGCCGCCCTTCCGCGAACAGATCGACCACACTGCCGCAAGCGCCGGTCTTGGGGTCGCGCGCGCCATAAACGATTTTCGCCAGACGCGCGTGCATCATGGCGCCGGCGCACATCACGCAAGGCTCCAGCGTGACGTACAGCGTGCAGCCCGGCAGGCGATAATTGCCCAGCGCCTCAGCCGCAGCCCGCAGCGCCATGATTTCGGCATGGGCCGTCGGATCATGGCGACCGATCGGCTGGTTATAGCCGCGCCCGACGATCCGTCCGCCGGGATCGACCACCACCGCCCCGACGGGCACCTCGTCGCAACCGGCTGCCGCATGCGCCAGCTCCAGCGCAAGCTGCATCATGCGGGTATCGGTTTCCAAGATTCCCATCATCGATTCATCGTCCATGTATCATTCCCGGAAAGCGCTTTCGCTGCCGCTTATCCTTGTTGTATGCAGCCAGCCATACGCGTGCGCAACGGGTAAAACAACATCAAATATGGCCAAAAAATATCCAGCCAAACCGAGCCTGCATATTGGTATTGACAAGCAACGCATATCGACGTAGAATGGAGCCGTGACGTGAGTCACGTTCAATCAACAACCACTTTAGCTAAGGGGTACATCATGTCCAAATATATCACCGCACTGACCCTGGCCGTCACCACGCTGATGGTTACTGCCTGTGGCGTCAACGGTACTTATGCTTTCACCATGGCTTTTGGCAAGTAAAAAAGCCGCGGGAATTTTCCCGCAGTGATGCAGTACCGAACAAATGCGGAGCCGCGGCTCCGCATTTGTTTTTTCCGGCTCGGCTTTCCAGCTTGTTTCTTCCGGCTTTGCTTTCCAGCCCTGCACTCGACCTGAAACGGTGAAAACTGCGCGGCAATTCCGGACGCCGCCGGCCTGGCCGCTGCTTTCCGGCGGTCTTTACTTCAGCATCTCGATATTCGCCTTGCTGCGCAGCCCCTCGATCAGCTTGCGCGTCTGCTGGGCAACCAGCCGCTGCCGCAGGCGTGCCTTCATCGCATCGTAAGCCGGCACCTGCAGATCGCGCACGTCCTCCAGCTTCAGCACATGCCAGCCGGCGCGACTGCGCAGCGGCAGCGTCGTATACAAGCCCTTCTGCAAACTGGCCGCAGCCTGACCGAGCGGCGGAATCACCGCGTTTCGGGCAAACCAGGCAAGCTGCCCGCCCTTTTCGCGGGTCGCCGCATCCTGCGACTTCTCCTTGGCCAGTTTGGCAAAATCCGCGCCCTTGACCAGCAGGGCGATGACCTCCTTGGCCTCTGCCTCCGTCTTCAGCAGGATGTGGCGGGCGCTGTATTCCTTCTCGCCCACGGCCGCCCGGAACTTCTCGTACTCGGCCTTCAGCCTCTCTTCCGTCACCGGATTGCGCCGCAGGTGATCGCGGATCAACTGCGTGGCCAGCAGCTCCTTCTGGCGATTCTCCATGCGTTCGGCAAATCCCGCCTGGCGGTCGATACCCTGCCGCTGCGCCTCCTGGGCGAGCAGCTCATTGGTGACCAAGGCATCGAGCACGGCCTGCGGATCCGCCTTCCGGCCCGCATCCGCAACATCCTTGACGATCAAATCGACCCGGCTGCGCTTGATTGCCTGCCCATTCACCATCGCCGCCGTATCACTGGCCGCCTGTGCCGGAATCGGAGCCGTCAGCAGGATGGCCAGCGCCAGCGCGGAAAACAGCGGGGAAATACTGGAAAACGATTCTTTCGCAAAACGAGGCATCGCATTTGTCCTGTGTGTTTTCAAAAACGCAGGGCACCCATGAATCCATGAGTGCCCTGCGTGTCCTTCGTACCGGATGATTTACACCGGATACCCGTCTACCTGCCGATCAGAACGGAATCCTGACCTTCACCGAAGCCGTCTGGTTGGTGTACTTGGAGCGGCCTTCGGCATCGTAACGCGCCGTGACTTCGTAGGACTTGTCCTTCTTCATCACCAGACCGAGGCCGCCGCGCACCAGCCACTTCGACGGATCGATGCCCTGGGTGGCGAAGGCCGAACCGCCGCCGACGAAGGCCGAAGTAATCGAAGTCCGATCCGCCAGCGCATCGTAGCCCAGACCCAGGTTCGCCACGAAGCTCGTACCGCTGCCCAGATCACGGCTCAGCTTGCCATCCACGGACAGCACCAGTTCATCCACATTGAAACCATTCACCGTCAGATTCAGCAGGCCGGCGCCGGTTTCGGTGTAGCCCTTGGTGCGCAGATAGCTGTAATCGGCGCGGAAGGACGGCGTGAGGGTAGTGCTGGCATCCAGCACATAGTTGCGGCCGATACCGCCACCGACATGGCCGCTCCAGGCGTTGAAACTGCCCTTGGCCACGGCGGGTGTCGGCACCAGGAGGCTGCGGCCCACGTCATTCTTGTGATGGCCGAAGTCCACCTGGAAGTTCACATCCGTCCGCTCATCCAGGCTATGGCTGCCGTAGAACGCCAGCTGATAGCTATCCACATCGCCCCACTGGCGGATCACCGATTTGGCATCCACATCGCTGTTGGCGTAGGTGAAGGCCGCGCCGACGCGGGTTGCGTTGGAAACCACCGCATCCGCGCCGAAGGCCAGGCCATACGACTTGGCGCGATAGCCATCGACACCGCCGCGCTGCTTCTGATCCGCACGTGAGCCGAAGGGCTTGAACCAGAAGTTGCCGTCCCCGTAGAACTGCTCACCCGAAGACAGGCCGCGATTGCCCTCCTGGCGTGCCTGGATGATGCGATTCACATCCTGCATCACGCCCTGCGTCGCCTGGGTGATATGCGAGGAAATCAGCGGCGTCAGCGACTGCGCGGCCCGGGCCAGCTCTTCCACCGAGTTCAGGCCGTACAGCACATCGATCAACTCATCCATCGGGCCGCTGCCATCCTCGCCCCCACCGTACGCATTATTCAGCTCATCGAGCGTGGAACCGATACCGGCAATGGAAGCATTACCCTGGGAATCGAGCACCTCGTTAAAGGTACGCTCGTCGTCGATATAGATGTCGATGTTGTGGTGCGCATCGACCTCGCCACGGTAAGTGAACAACGGCGTACCGATCACCTTGACGGTATCGCCCTCCGCGGCGTTGCCGCTCGCAAGCAGCAACCCGCCTTCAGCGCTGGGCGCATTCACCACGTTGTTGAGCTTGTCGCCCTTATCGAGCGTATTGATCGGCTTGACGCGCACGGCGATGGTGTCGCTCTCGCTCAGGTCTGCCGTACCACGGACGTCCAGGGTGCCGTACCCGTCTTCTCCGGAGGCGGATACCACGCCGATCTCCAGCACCCCGCCCTTCTGCTGGGTGTAGTCGCTGTTGATGTAGCCGTGGGCACCGGCGGGAATCGAAACGAGCCCGGCGTTATTGACCGTCACATCCTCACCGACATACAGGTTGCCCTTCAGCACACCGCCTGCGAGGTTGTTGATCGTACCGCTGCCGCCATCGACATACAGCGAATAGCCGTTGGCCGGATTATCCGCAGTACCGGTGATGGTGCCGGAGTTGGTCAATGTGCCGTTCAGTTCACCGGCGTAGACGCCATAGGCATAGGCTTCGGCGTCCTCGCCACTGGCCGTCGCCGTTGCGCTGATCGTGCCGCTGTTGGTCAGCGCTGCGTCTTCGCCCATGTAACCAATACGCACGCCGTAAGCCTCGGCATAGGCATTCTCACCATCGGCCGTGGCCGTCGCGCTGATATTGCTGCTGTTGGTCAAGGTGCCGTACATATCTTCACCAACGACGACGCCGGCGGCATAGGCTTCGGCGTCCTCGCCACTGGCCGTCGCCGTTGCACCGATCGTGCCGCTGTTGGTCAGTAATGCGTCTTCGCCCATGTAACCAATACGCACGCCGTAAGCTGCGGCATAGGCCTCGTCGTCGCCCGTGGCCGTCGCCGTGGCGGTGATCGTGCTGCTGTTGGTCAGCGCTGCGTCTTCGCCCATGTAGCCAATACGCACGCCGTAAGCCTCGGCATAGGCATCCTCGCCATCGGCCGTGGCCGTCGCGGTGATCGTGCCGCTGTTGGCCAACGTGCCGTACAGATCTTCACCAACGATGACGCCGAAAGCATAGGCTTCGGCATCCTCGCCACTGGCCGTCGACGTTGCCGTTGCACTGATCGTGCCGCTATTGGTCAACGTGCTGTACAGATCTTCGCCAACGATGACGCCGGAAGCATAGGCCTCGGCATCCTCGCCACTGGCCGTCGACGTTGCCGTTGCACTGATCGTGCCGCTGTTGGTCAACGTGCCGTACAGATCTTCGCCAACGATGACGCCGGAAGCATAGGCCTCGGCATCCTCGCCACTGGCAGTGGCCGTCGCCGTGGCGCTGATCGTGCCGGTGTTGGTCAACGTGCCATACAGATCTTCACCAACGATGACACCAGCGGCATAGGCTTCGGCATCCTCTCCACTGGCAGTGGCCGTCGCCGTGGCGGTGATCGTGCCGCTGTTGGTCAGCGATGCATCTTCGCCCATGTAGCCAATACGCAGGCCATAGGCAATGGCATAGGCATCCTCGCCATCGGCCGTTGCCGTAGCGGTGATCGTGCCACTATTGGTCAAATCGGCGAACTGCCCGCCGATCGTGATGCCGTAGGCTGCGGCATCAGCGTCCTCACCATTGGCCGTTGCCGTCGCGGTGATCGTTTTGCTGTTGGTCAGATCGGCGAAATTCCCGCCGATCATGATGCCGTAGGCAACGGCATAGGCATCCTCGCCAGTGGCCGTCGCCGCTGCGGCGATCGTGCCGCTATTGGTCAGATCGGCGTAATTCCCGCCGATCGTGATGCCGTAGGCAGCGGCATAGGCATCCTCGCCCGTAGCCGTCGCCGTGGCGGTGATCGTTTTGCTGTTGGTCAGATCGGCGAAATTCCCGCCGATCATGATGCCGTAGGCAACGGCATAGGCATCCTCGCCAGTGGCCGTCGCCGCTGCGGCGATCGTGCCGCTATTGGTCAGACCGGCGTAATTCCCGCCGATCGTGATGCCGTAGGCAGCGGCATAGGCATGGTCCTCGCCCGTAGCCGTCGCCGTGGCGGCGATCGTGCCGCTGTTGGTCAGCTCGGCAGAGTTCCCGCCGATCATGATGCCGTAGGCAACGGCATAGGCATCCTCCTCGCCAGTCGCCGTGGATGCAACTTCGATATTGCCGCTGTTGTCGAGCGCGCCATTCAGGGTAGAGATGGAAATACCGTAGGCATAAGCATAGGCGTAAGCATACGCAGACGCATCGGCCGTGGCGCTGACAAGGATATCGCCCTGGTTATCCAGCGAACTCAACCCGCCGAAACTGATCCCCTCAGCACGGGCAAACGCAGTTACGTTGGACGCCGCGTACGAAGCCTCTGTCAAGGTCGCCGTCGCCTGAACGTCGATCAGCCCGGTGTTGATCAAGGGAACAGACAAGCCGCCGCCACCGCCACCGATCCCCAAGGCATTGGCACCGGCATAGTAAGCGTCTTCCCCTGCCGCTGTGGCATTGGCGTAAGCCTCTATCGTGCCGTTATTGGTCAGCCCGGCCCCCCCCGCCTGAGCCATTAGTGTAACAAGGCCATCTTCACCAGCAACCACGATGCCGGCCGCATCGGCCCAAGCCAATTCGGTGCCCTCCGCCGTGGCCTGCGCATGGATCAGATCGTTGTTGACCAGGGTGCCGGACAGACTGCCCGCGCTATCCTCGCCACCACCGAGGAAAACGGCAAAGGCGCCGGATCGGGCATAGTCAGCCATGGCATGGGCGTCCGCCGTGATGCTGCCGTCATTGGTCAACTCGCCGCCTGCCGCAATCCCGCCTTCGAACTGAACGCCACGAGCGATGGCAACGGCATATCCATCCCCACCCTCGGCATTTGCCACGGCCGAGATGGTACCGCTGTTGGTCAGCGAACCGGAGAGGATGCCGGTGGGGTTTTCGGCGCTTGAATAGCCGCCGTCATAAGTGTAACTCTTGATCTCAGGATTGTTGGTTGCCAGTATGCCGTAGGCAGCAGCATAGGCATTGTCCATGCTGGTGGCGGTCGCGCTGGCGGCGATGCTGCCCGTATTGCTCAACGAGCCGGAGAGATTACCTTCGAGATCGATGCCATAGGCAGCCGCGCTGGCAGAGGAGCCTCCCGTGGCTTGCGCATTCGCCGAGATGGTGCCGGTATTGCTCAGCGAGCCGGCCAGGTCGCCGCCAGCAAACACGGTGTGGCTAGTGAATGTTTCCGCATACGTCGCCTCAGCGCCCTCGGAGCGCAGGCCGACCAGACTGACGCCATGGGCATACGCCATGACATCTTCGCCAGATGCCGTGGCATGCACGTCGATGGTGCCGCTGTTGGTCAGCACGCCGGTATCGGTCAGGTTGCCGGCAACGATGCCGTTGGCCTGAACGACAAACGGCGCCGTGCCCGCATCTTCGCCGCCATCAAGATCGGAAGAGGCGATGGCGCTGATCATATTGCCGTTGGTCAGGCTGCTCGACAGGTCGCCCAATGCGCCTTCAGGGGCGTCAGCGTCGGCGATGAGAATGGCCGTCGCGTCCACGCTGTTTGCATAGTGATCCGTTACCAGCGCACTGATGGTTCCCGTATTGTTCAGGCCCAGCGGCGCTGCCAGGCCATGGGTGAACCTGATCCCCAGCGCATCGGCGGCTATCCCGGGATCCTGGCTCAACTCCACGGGCGTGGTATTGGCCAGAACGAAGCCGGCGTTGTTCAGGCTGGCATCCGTCGCGATGATGCCGAGCGCATGCGCAAGATCCTGATGAATGATGGAACCGCTGCCTGTTATCTGAGCGGCCACGTTATCGTAGCACTGCGTAACGCTCACGGCACTGCTCAACGGGGTCGTACCGCTGCAAACAGCCGCCGCCATGCCGGGCGCGCCCATCAGCAGCGCGGCCACGGCGGCGGCAATGGTCTTGCGGGTGGTTGAGGGCTTGCCCCGGCTCTTGGTCTTTTCACTGGCAACGACGAAGCAGTTACGCACCTCGTTCCAGATGATGCGATGGTTCTTGTTCATGGATTCCCCTTGTTTTATATGGTGTTGTAGCAATGCGATGGAACAATTTGAGGCTGCAAAACCGACGCCGCGACGCTGAAAAAGTTGTTTCAAAAAGTTTTAATTTACTAATGATATACCCATTTAGCAATAGTTAATCTACCGGGTCGGAAAATTTTTTTGGACGGGATCGGGGCTGCGCAACGCCCGGAGGAAGACCCCATGGGCAACCCGCGGCTCAGGGTAGAATTTCGGCATCCAGCGCTTTGCCATCCGGGCCATCCCATCCATGTCAGCAGCCACTCCCCAGCCTGCCGCGACCACCGACCGGCGAGTCTCCCTGCCGGAAGCGTTTGCCCTGGCCTTGCGCTATCAGAGGGAAAACCGGCTGGCCGAGGCGGAGGCGCTATTGCGGCGCATCCTGCACGCAGCGCCCCGCCATGCACCGGCCCTGCATTTGCTGGGCGTCGTCCTGCATCAGGGCGGTCGGACCGACCTGGCGGCCGAGCTGTTGCGGCAAGCGGTGGATGCCGCACCGGATGAGGCGCTGTACCGGGCCAACCTGTGCGAGATGTACCGCTTGCTGAGGCGCCTCGACGAAGCGGTTGCCCAGGGGGAACGGGCGGCGGCCCTGGCGCCGGATCTGGCGCTGGCGCACAGCAATCTGGGCATTGCCTGTTATGACCAGGGCGCGCTGGCGCAGGCGCGGGCGCATCAGGAGCGGGCGTTGGCGCTCGATCCGCAGTTGCCGGCAGCGCTCAACAACCTGGGCAGCATCCTGCGCGACCAGAAGGACCGGCCGGGCGCGATTGCCCGTTACCGGCAAGTGCTGGCATTGCAGCCCGGCCATGCCGAGGCCTGCAACAATCTGGCCAGCGTGCTGACCGAGAGCGAGCAGCCGGAAGCCGCGATCCAGCTCCTGCTGCCCCTGCTGCAACGCCTGCCGGACTACGCCGAGGCGCATTGCAATCTCGGCACGGCTTTTCTGGCGCTGGAACGGTTCGACAAGGCCGCCCATGGCTTTCGCCGGGCGCTGGCGCTGAAGCCGGACCATGCCGAAGCCTGCCTGGGCCTGGCGCAGGTGCAACAGGAACTGGGGGCGCTGGATGAGGCGCAGGCCATGGCCGAACGGGCGCTGACGCTGGCGCCGCCGAAAAAATGCCCGCCGGCGCACGTACTGCTGGGCAGGATCTACAACGAAGCCGGCTATCCGGAACGATCCCGCCAGGCATTCACGCAGGCCCTGGCGCTCGATCCCACCCTGCCCAGCGCCTATCTTGGCCGCGGCCATCTGTCCATGGAGCTGGGCGACCTGCAAGGCGCCGAAGCGGATTTTCGCCGGGCTTTGCACCTGAGCGAGGAAACGCCACTGGGGCTACTGGGCGCGCGCCTGGCGCTGGCGCAAGTCGACAAGGTGCGCGAGGGGGACGAAAACATGGCCGCGCTGGTGGCCGAAGGCGCGAAAATCGACGAATTGCCGGAACTCAAGGCGCTGCCGCTGCATTTCGCGCTCGGCAAGTGTTACGAAGACACAAAGCAGTACGACCTGGCCTTCCACCACTATCAGGCCGGCTGCCGGCTGAAGCGCCAGCGGATCGACTACAGCGCCGAGCGCACCGAGTCGATCGGAGACGCCATCCGCGGCTTCTTCAGCAAGGAGAATATCGACCGCCTGCGGGGCGAGGGCTGCGCATCGAACCTGCCGATTTTCGTCCTCGGCATGCCGCGTTCGGGCACGACGCTGACCGAAACCATCCTCGCCAGCCATCCGCTGGTACATGGCGCGGGCGAGCTGCACGACATCATCAGGATCGCCGGCAATCCTTGCGACTCGCCGAACCCGCCGGACGACGAGCCGCAGGCCGCCGGTTATCCGCTGAACCTGCAGGACATCACGCCGGCCGCGCTGCAGCAGATGGGGCGACGCTATATCGCCGGCCTGCAGGCACGCGCGCCGGCCGCGGCGCGCATCACCGACAAGATGCCGGCAAATTTCAACTACCTGGGGCTGATCCACCTGATGCTGCCGCAGGCGAAAATCGTGCACGTCAAGCGCAATCCGGTGGATACCTGCCTGTCGTGCTACACGCGGCTGTTCGGCCGCAGCCAGTACCAGAGCTACGACCTTGCCGAGCTTGGCCGCTACTACCGCAATTACGCCCGGCTGATGCAGCACTGGCGCGAGGTGCTGCCCCCAGGCGCGTTTCATGAAATCCAGTACGAAGCGCTGGTCGCCGACCAGGAAGGCCAGGCCCGCGCCCTGCTCGATTATTGCGAGCTGCCGTGGGATGCGGCCTGCATGGATTTCCACAAGACCGAGCGCAGCGTGCGCACCGCCAGCGTGACCCAGGTACGCCAGCCGATCTACCAAACCTCGGTGGAAAAATGGCGCCACTACGAAAAACACCTCGGCCCGCTGCTGGAGGCGCTGGGGGATTTGGTTCCTGCCTCCTATTCCTGAAAGTATCCCATGAACAAAAAACAGAACGTCCTGCTCATCGGCGGGGCAATGCGCAGCGGTACGACCGTCATACACCGCGCTCTTTGCACGGCGGAAAACAGCAATCCCTATATTTCGGAGAGTTGGTTCCTGTCCGACATCATGCGGCTCTACCGCTGGAACCTCACCCGCTACGAGGTACGGCATGCCGATCAGTTCGGGCACGTTCGCAATTTCAGGGAGCTCATCTGGCTCAACGTGCGCCAATACCTCCTGACCGTCTCCGTCAAATACAACGATCCCGAGCTTCTGATCCTGAAGCATCCGGAACTCACCTACCATTTTCACGAACTCGCTGAACACTTTCCAAATTTTCGCTTCATCGTGATCGTCCGCGATCCTCGCGACGTCATCGCTTCCATCATGGAAGTTGCCAAGCGCCATCACCAAAACAAGATCGCCAGCCCGCAAACCGCGCTGAAGACCATTCGCCAATACTGCGAAAGCTATTCCGCCTACTATGCGAATGTTTTCAACAATGCCGAACGCTTTGGCAACCGGCTCATCTTCGTAAAGTACGAAGATTTCATGCAGGAACCCGGCAAGGAACTCGCTCGAATCAGCCAGTTTTCCGGCGCACGCTACGACCGGGAGCGTGCCATGGATTTTCTTCCGGAACATGCCGCGGCGGCAAACTTCGACAAGGATGCCCGCGAACAGGATCCGTTCAGCGGCGCATTCTGGTCGGACGCCTATACCAAGCCCATTTCGACGGAAAGAATTGCGCGTTACAAAAACACCCTGAACGAAGCCCAGATCGAAGAAATAGAACAACATCTGAACCACTTCGGCAAAAGATTCGGTTACTGGCCGGGCAAATGAAAAACCTGCAGGAACTCGTCCAGGCTCTCTCGGCCGTCGACCGCGTCAGCGCCGTGGCGCTGGGTGGATCGCGCGGACTCGGCACGGCGAATGAAAACTCCGACTACGATTTCGTCGTGTTTCGCGCGGCCGGCGAAGCAATCCCGCCCGCGCAACTGGCCGACGCCCTCCAGCCATTCGCGGATGCCGGAAAGATCAGCAATCAGGCCGGCTTCGTCAGCGCGCAGATCGCCGGCAGAAAACTGGAAATCTTTCAGAAGGATCTGAACCTGATCGAACGGGAAATCCAGTTGTCCCGGCAGGGCAAGTTCCGCTGGTACATCCGCCAGTTGTTTCCCCATGGCGATCTGAGCACCTGCCGGATCACTCATCTCATCCACCTGGAAATCTGCCAGGAACACGCGCATTGCCTGAGCAGGCTGCGGCAACTGGCCTGGCCTTTTCCGCCACCGCTGATGCGCTCGCTCGCCAGCACCTTTCTGACGCAAACGACCATCACCCTGATGCATGCCCGGAAAATCAGGCGAGCGGAAGAGGTTCAACATCTCGTCGCCCTGTGTTCGGCATTCGTGTTTTTCTCGAACATCGTGCTGTTTGCCATCAACCGCCAGTATCCGCTGCTGGAAAAGGGCAACAGCACGCTGATCCGGGAATTCACGCTGCGCCCCGAACGTTACGAATATCGCGCGACCACCCTGTTCAAGGCCGCCGCCGACGGCGCGCTGCAGGCAGTAACCGATGAAATGGCCGGTTTGCAGCAGGAACTCGGCAAACTGGTGCAGCAGGCGCTTGCAGCATCGGTGGGATCGGCAGCATCGCCTGCAGCGTCCCGCAATGAGCGCAATGACGCGCCCGATCCGGGCCGCTGAGGCTCATTGCAATCGGCAATCAGCAGAAACGCCGCCTGTCTAACGATATAGGCGCGCAGCGGCATCCAGCATCTGCAGGTCATCCACACCATCGAGCGTTGTATCGAGTTTCGCCTGCTGTATGGGTCGGCGAGACTTGTCGCGGAACTATCACTATATTGCTAATGATAACCGTTCTCGTTTATACTCGCCCCCCGGAATAATTTCGTTCCTTTCCTTCGTTCCATTTCGTTCCAACGCGCATGTCCTCCAGCCAGGCCCTGAATGGATGCCCCAGTGCCTGTAATGTCCCGCCGGAAGACGTGGTGCATATGAAAAAACAACAACGCTCACGCGAGCCAGCAGTCGCCAGCCCGCGCGCTCATCCTGGAGTCAACATGCGACATACTGTTTTCCCCCGCTCGATCAAGCCGCTGACGATAGTCCTGGCCGTGCAGGCCGCGCTCATCCCGGCGACTTTCGCCCAAGAAAAAACGGAAAAACGCCTCGGTGAAGTCGTCGTGCGCGACACCTACGAGCGCGAAGATCTGCCCACCCTGGCCCCGGGCCGCAAGGCTGCCAAAGGCGCGCGACTGGGCATTCTGGGCGCGACGGCCATTACGGATGCGCCGGTACACGTCAACGCCTACACACGCGAACTGGCCGAAGATTGGGGCGCCATGACGCTGCAGGACGTGCTGGAAAACGACTCGGCCGTGGTTTTCACCACCAACAAGAACCACCTGCTGCAGAACTTCAACCTGCGCGGGCTGGACGTGACGGCGATGGACATCGCCACCAACGGCCTGTACGGCATCGCCCCGGCCAACTCGGTGCCCATCGAACTGTTCGAGCGCGTGGAAGTGATGCGCGGCCCGAACGTGCTGCTCTCCGGCATGCCGCCGGCTTCCAGCGTGGCCGGCACCGTCAATATGGTGACGAAGCGCGCCCTGGGCAAGCCGATCGCCGATCTCACCTTCAGTCTCAACAGCAAGTCCTACGGCCAGATTCACGCCGACGTGGGCCAGCGCTTCGGCGACGAACAGCGCCTGGGCCTGCGCTTCAACGGCGTGTATGGCGACGGCAAGATGGGCGCCGATGGCGAGAAGCAGAAGCGCAAGATGGGCGGGCTGGCGCTGGACTATCTGGGTGACAACTTCCGCGCCTCGCTGGACCTGTATTCCAGCACCAACGAGATCGAAAACGGCAGCCCCGGCATGTTCACCTTCACGACGGCGGCACCGGCAGTACTGGCGGCGAGCCTGCCGGCGGCACCGGCCCTGAACATCCTGCTGCCCCCGCCGCATGGCGATACGAACATGTTCCGCGGCACCCATGGCGAATACGACAACAGCGGTTATCTGGCTCGCGCCGAATTCGACTTCAACCCCAACTGGCAGGGCTATGTGGCCGCCGGCGGTTCGGAAGCCGAAGGCCAGGGCCTGCTGTTCGGTACCCGCGCCATCGTCATCGGCACCGACGGCACGACGCGCGGGGCCATCTATCACGTACATACCAAGTCGGAACGCCAAACCGCCGAAGCGGGCATCATCGGCAAGTTCGAGACCGGCAGCGTCAAGCACCGCGTGCAGTTGTCGTGGAACGTCCTCGAGCACAAGGAAGGCACGACCAACAGGCCCTGCCAGTACTGCTACGAAACCAACATCTACAACCCCGTCACGCCGGTCTTCCCCGCCGCGCCGGCAGCCCCGACCTACACGACCGAAAACGAGTTCACCTCGCTGGCGCTGGCCGACACCCTGAGCTTTGCCGCAGACAAAGTGCTGCTGACCGTGGGCGCGCGCCAGCAGAACGTGAAGCAGCCGCTCGCCAAGTACGAGTCGGACCGCCTCTCGCCGATGGTGGCGGCGGTGGTGCGCCCATGGGGTGATTGGCTGTCCTTTTTCGGCAATTACACCGAAGGGCTGGAACCGGGCCAGGTGGTGGGCGTAGGCTATACCAACACGGGTGCGAATCTGGAGCCCAGGCAAACCAAGCAGCAGGAGCTGGGCGTGAAGCTGCAAACCGGCGAGCTCACGCACACCCTCAGCGTCTACGAGATCGAACGCGCCTCGTACATCAGCAACGGCGCCACGCCTATCTCTACCCTGGTGGATGGCGGCATGCAGCGCCTGACCGGCACGGAATGGAGCGCCTATGGCAAGGTCGCGTCCACGCTGTCGCTGCTGGGCGGCATCACCCACATCGAGTCGCGCCAGGTCAAGACTGCTTCGCTCACCACCACCGGCAAGGACACCTTCGGCGTGCCCGAGTGGCGCGCGCGCATCGGCCTGGACTGGGATACCCCGGTGCAGGGCCTGACGGTGGGCGGCCGCGTGATCTACACCGGCTCGCAATGGGTGGAATACGACCTACCCATCCAAATTACGAATCCCGGTTATACCGGGATTTTTTTTGATTCATTGATATGATATATGGTTACGCACGCGTTTCAACTCAGGAGCAAGAAACACGCGCTCAAGTACAAGCGCTGAAAGCTGCAGGGGTTTCTGTGATTTTTGAAGAGAAGCGCAGCGGCGGAGATCGACGGCGGCCGGTACTGGCCGACGTGCTGAAGAAACTAAGGCGCGGTGATACGTTGGTGGTTTTCAAGCTGGATCGAGTAGCCAGGTCGTTGCAACACTTACTGGAGGTGCTGGCAATCATCGAAGCGAAACAGGCGCATTTCGTGAGTCTGACAGAGACGATTGAAACGAAGTCGCCAGCGGGACGGATGATGCTACAGATTCTTGGCGCGTTCGCCGAGTTCGAGCGCGAAATGATCCGGGAGAGAACCCGCGCAGGGATGCAAGCCGCCGTGAAAAATGGGGTAAGGCTGGGCAGACCTTACGGGATCCCGATTGAGCTGCAACCGGAGATGATGAGAAAGTGGGAAACCGGAACGTACACAAAAACTGCACTTGCCAGAGAATACAACGTGCATATTTCAAGCATAAAAAGAACGATCAGGCGACAGATCGCAAACAGACGACCGAATAAAGTTTGATGAACGATGCGCCGCCAGCGCAGAAGCCACGCCAGCGGTGAGGCGTGCTGTCATGTCTTCCGCTTGTCCTGGCCGCGCAGTCGGTCGACATACTCGAGTCACACATCCCCGCGCAGCATCCCCCCACAGCGCCCCCATCACGGGGTGAGGGGCACTGTGGGGGGATGCTAAAAACTGCGCGGGGATGAGGACTCTCCGCGCTCGCATGTCTTGAAAACCTCCCCTCCCCCCGCCCTCCCCTGCGGGGAGGGAGCGAGGAAGCGCCAATGAGAGGATCAATTTTTGCCCCCAACTTGACAGCGTGAATTATCGTAACTACGATTTATATTGTGCAGATAGAATTTGATCCTGAAAAGCGCAACAAAACCCTCACCGAACGGGGACTCGATTTCGCCCGTGCCGGTGAGGTGTTTGCGGGAGTGAATGTAACTGCGGAAGATGCTCGGTTTGACTACAGCGAGCCGAGATTCAACACCGTTGGCGTTCTGGATGGCCGGATGGTAGTGATGGTCTGGACGCCCCGCGGCGAAGCTCGCCGCATCATCAGCATGAGGAAAGCCAATGAACGCGAAATCTCAAAATTTGCCCAAGCCCTGGATTGATCCGGACGATGCGCCGGAACTGACGAACGACTTCTTTGAGCAAGGCGAGTGGAAAATCGGCGAGCAGCCGGTTTCACAGCGAAAAGGCGCTGCCGAGCTGAAGAAAGCGATCTCCCGTGGTCGCCCCAAGGCGGAAAGCACAAAACAAGCCCTGACCGTGCGATATGACGCGGACGTGGTGGAAGCCTTCAAGGCCACCGGCAAAGGCTGGCAGACACGTATGAATGCCGTTTTGCGCGCCTACGTTGAGGCACACAAGGCACACTAATTTACCCATTTTGCAAGCCTGGCTTTAGACAGAACCCTGATCAGCTTTCGGCGAACGCTGATCGACTGGGTAGATCGCTCGATAGGGCTGGAACGGCGGGCGCGTCAGCCAGGCGCGGCATTCTGCATCGTTCAGGCCGGAGTCGGTGGCCTGTTCGGTGTAGCAGGTGCAGCGGTCGAGCATCGCGGCACAGCCGGCAACGTGCGGAACGTTGATCACTTTCCGCACGCTGTCATAGATCGGCGCTGACTCGGGCCGACCCTTAAACCGTGGTAAGAAATCTTGATACGAGATTTCAGAGACCTGGCCGGATGCGGATCGGGAAGAAGAAAAGGATGTTGGAGAGACTGACGAGGAAGAGGACTCTATTTCTTGCGTCTCGCCGGAGATCGCAGAACTGACGCGGTTATAGGTCTTCCATCCCAAGAAGAGCGCCAGCGCCACGAAACCGAGAAACACGTAAACGGCCAGCGGCAGCCGCCTCGATTGTTTGACGTGCACCGATGCAGACTTATACAGGCTGAATGCTTTTTTCGGCAGCGTATAGAGTAGTCGAACCGCTGACGCGCGGTCAGACTTTGACTCTGGATCGGCAACCCCGGACCACTCCAGCAGCTCGCGGCCGGCCCAGTGGCCGCGCAGGTGAATGTGCTTGTCACACAGTTTACGAATGTTGGAATCCAGCAAGCCGGGGTGCTGTGTGATCAGCCAGAAATCCAGACCCTTGTGACGGTGTTTCTCGAAAGCAGAGACGTGCGCCGGCACTTTTGAGCTGGCCGAGCGCGGCCGAAAAATCTTCTGGGCCTCGTCGATGATGATCAACGATCCATCCGGGAACGTGAATTCAGCCTCAAAGATCGAGGCATCTTCTGGAATGGGTGAAAGAACCGTCCAGGCGGAGACTTCCGGCGCGACTTCATGCGGCAGAACGAGCTCTGGAATACCGACAACGTAGACCGAGCGCGGTTCTTTTTCCAGCAGGTCAGCCTGGCGGGACTCTTCTTCCAGCAGGTCAGCCAGGCAGGAAACGGCATACGCCGTTTTCCCTGCGCCAGGTGTACCCGTGATGATGGTCAGCATCGCTTAACCGTTCAGCAGCGCCAGTTTCTTAAAAGACAGCAGCGTCACCGCTGCTGTCATCGCACCAAGCCAGATACCGATTGAATCTATAAACCCAGCCAGGGCGAGAATCTGATAAGCGCCGCCGCCGAGGTTTCCAAGAGACGCAGTAATCGTTGAGGAAATCGCATTTTTAGCAGCAGAGAAGCCGACATAGGTTACCGTGCCGACGCCAATGCTAGTCACAGCCTTAACAGCCCACGCGCCGATGGATCCACTGATGAAGCTGGCCCAGCTCATGCAGCTGATCTCCCAATGCCGAACAGGAAAACACCGGCAGACAGCCAGGAAATCGCAATAACAACAGGCCGGACACCCGATGCCAAATCACAAAGAGGCGTCCATTCCAAATGATACGAATTGCCCAGAATGTTCAGCTGCAGCGCGGACGGACAGGAGCCCGATTCGCTCAGCTCTTGATCGAAATCGAAATCTCGTTCCTCGTTTCCCAATTCTGCAGAATTTTCCGATTGGCCCAATTCAGCACATGCTGAAGCATTCGGAAAATCTCGGCAGAATGTGGATTTCTCAGAAACAGGGGCAGTGGCTTCAGCAGAGCCAGAAGAAACAGCAGTCGATTCAGTCACAGCACCGTTTGGCGCAGTAATCGTAGTTTTCAAGCGTTGCTGAACAGTCATCGTGTCACCGGCATAACCCAAGTCGTAATCGGTTTGAGTTTCCGTGACTGTCGTTCCTTCGGGGCCTACAGCAGTCGTTACTGTAGTTTCTCCTGGTACGGAAGCCGGCCCACTAACAGAGACAGGGCCAAGATCGGGCCAGAGGTCAGGGTTATGCTGAATGGCTTTTTCGAGGAAGTCGCCACCGCGATCCTCGTCTATCAAGTGCTGCGCAATGAGCGTTTCTAATTCCTCATCAGTAGGAGGTCGGCCACTGACAGGAGCGCCAGGAACGCATTGAGAACCGTCGAAATAAAGACCTGTCTCGCAGTAATAAAGCTTATAAATGTAGAAAACTTTTCCAACAACAACATCGGAACCTTGCGAGTATGCAAACGGCTTACGAATGGGAAGATAAGCATTAGCACAATCAACCGTGGCTTGATAGTTTTGATCCCATCCGCAGGACTGAGTTTTGACACTACCAGGCAAACCGCCAGGAAGAACGCTATTGATATGAGGAAGACCGGCCAAGCTTTGGGGTGGATCAATCCAAATCTGATCGTCATCGCCTTGCAAAAGCTCCTGAATTAAATCCAGGCCGAGCATAGCCAACGCGCCATAGCCGGAGAGACGGAGAATATTTCGACCGAGCACAGCAAGCGCGGAAGGAGTAGCGCCGCGAGCAATCGAAACCGGGAACGATGAATTACCGATGCTGGCCATCGTTTGGTTTGCAGCGACAGCAGAGCCGGCAACCGAGCCATTACCGATGAGAAGTTTGCCAACTGGTGCAAACTTTGGAGCCGCTGAAAGAGGCGCACGAACTTTTATGTTCTCGGGGAGAGCTTGGGGAACCAAGGCCAACGCCGCCGCATGCGCAGCAGGCATGACGAGCGCAAGAAAAAGAAGAAGGAAAAATTTCATCTGAATATGATCCAGGCAGCGCCGACGACGGAAAGAAAGGCAGCGAGGAAATAGGGATCGGTCAGGCTCATGATTACCTCATCGAGAGAGGACGGCGCAGCATCGAGATAGCCCATGCAGCACCCCAGACTGCAACAACGGCCCAGGCAAGAATGAAACCATCGGTGGCAGATTCAGCGACGTTGCAAGTCTGATAATTGGAAGCCGGCACGGCGTGAGAGCTTTTGAGAGTGCTGCCCTCGTATTTGCGCAGCAGCCAAGAGCCATTGACGAATTCAGCGACATGAAAAAACGGCGGCGGGTTCGGTTGCAGAAGCGTCGGTGAACCCGGCACAACAACCGGGGCCACCGAAGACCAGAGGGCAGCATCCGCAGCCTGTGAAGTCTCGTAACACTTCCCAAAATGCAGAGCGCCCACGGTCGTTTACTCCAGTTACTTGATTGCGCGACGCATGAACAGAAAAGCGGCGATCGCAACCACGATGCCGATGACAGTGCCAGCGACAGTCACTGCATCCGCTTTCGCGTCCGACAAAGCAGTCGTAACCTCCGCAGGAACAGCGGCATGGACGGAAACCGCAAAAGACATCAGGGGAACGGCCAAGAGGGCCAGTTTGTTTTTCAGTTTCATGATGAAATCCTCATACAATTGCCGGGAATCCCCCCGGCAGGGTTTTGACCGAAACGGTCAAATTCTTGAACTCTTGATAAACAGGAAAACCAATGGACACGCTTATCACCCTGGCCCCACTTATCATCCTCATTGCAGTCATCGGGCTTCTGGTAAAGCTCGCCAGCAAAAAAGGAACTGGTGCGAGTTACTACAAGAAAAAACCACTCACCCAAGCCGAAAAAGCGCTGTACTACAAGCTGCTGAAGGCGTTGCCAAACAATCCCGTCCTGGCACAGGTCAGCATGTCCGCAATCGTGGGAATCAAGAAAGGCAAGGACTGGCAAAGCACTTTTAACAAGATCAGCCGAAAATATGCAGACTTCGTAATCTGCTCCCCGGCATTCGATGTGATTGCCATCATCGAACTCGACGACAGCTCCCACGAAAGCGACCGAGCAAGGCACGCGGACAAAGAAAAAGACGCGGCATTGAACGGGGCCGGATACACGGTAATTCGATGGAGGCAAAAAGACATTCCATCCGTCGAAGACATCCCGGCTGCTCTTGGCATTCAGCATTAATCAGGCAACCTTCTTGACCGGATCAGGCATGCGAGCAGAGCCGATAGGAACGCAGTCAACGACCACCATCCGTTCACTACCCTTGCTCACTCGTTCCTCATACGTCACTTTGCAGCGCAGCGGGAATTCCAGGTGCTGAATGCGCTTGACGATTTCCGCGCTGTCACACTTCTTTTCGACCGTGCGCTGACCCTTTGCAGTGCCTTTGCTTGAATCCAGTTCCTGCAAGATGAACAGCGTGCCGCTGTTGAGTTGCTTGCCGTCGATGTTGCCGTCGAAGAACGCGACGCCCGAGATCACTTGCTCTTTTTCAAACATTTCCATGATTTACTCCCTGCGGTGGTGCGCCCGCCGGCGGCGCGGTTTTAAGCATGTGCAAGGCGGTTTTCGCCAGCCGACGCGGCAGGCCCTGCACACACAATTCGTCAATCAGTTTCAACTCGTCATAACCGGGTTCGTGCTGCGCCTGGAGACGCATGACGTGGATCAGTTTTCCGTAGGCGATGCGGCAGTAACCGCGCAGCCGATCAAGGCTGATTTCGTGCTCTGCGCGTAGCGTCTTGATGCGCTCTTCACCGACGTCAACCAGCGTTTCACAGATCGGGTAACAGCCAACGAAATACTCACTGGGTTTCGTCAGCACATCGTGCGGCACCACTCGGTCGACGTTATGAATTTCGACTTCAAACCGCGCCCACGGGCTTTCACGGTTGCCGAGTTGCTTGCCCTTCTCGTACACGCGGCAGTACTTGCCGTTTTGCCTACGACCAACGTAGAACGTGCGGCCTGCGCCAAGGTCGGTGAACCAGTCGCCTTCGACTTTGTAAGTCGGTCGGCGACCGCCGGCGTTGAATTTGCCGTCTTCGTACCATGCGGGCATTTCATCCAGTCGGATCATTTCGCCCTGCACGTCATCGACCGCGACGTCTACGCGGGTGATCCGGGCCTTGATACTTTCCGCGATGCGCTGGACGCACTGCCAATCCTTGATGAGACTGCAGCCGGTGCCATTGATGCTCAAATAGCAGCGGCCGCGTTGGCGATCACCGCCCCATGCCAGAATCGCCACGGGCACCTCTTCAAGGGCAAAGTCGAAGCTGTAGAACGTCACGGAATGCTCGAAGCCGTAGAGGCCATTTCCTGATTCGCCGGCCAGCGGCTCACGCATCCATTCGCGCAGCCAGAGGCGCACCATCTTGTCGACGTTGCAATCGCTCCAGCCTTCCCATGTGAAGCTCAACCAGTCAATGATTGCAGTCCCTTGATTTTTCATGGTTTCGTCATTCCTTCAAATTTGGCCGGTTCGACCTTTCCCCCCCTGTTAGTGCAGGGGGGCAAGGCCCCGACCCGGGCCGCCAGGCCGGCGGCTGCGCCGCCGTCCCGGCTGTCCCGGATCAGGGTTTCGCGCATTGCGCGAAGGTACGGATAGCGCTTTTCAAGGTATGCCTGATAGGCCGGATCAGGGAACAGATCCGCCTGGCGGGCGAGGAAGTAGGTTTTGGAAGCTGGACGACCGCGGCTCATACGGATCCACCTTCACACTTCGCCGCCAGCTCAACCAACCAGGTGCAGAGCTCTGGCGGCGTGTGTTCGCGCTCAGAACGTGTGATCTCTGGCCGACACCGCGACACTGAAGCAACAACGTGAGAGGATTCCCCTAAACACATCGGCATCCGTGGAATGTCAGACGGCTTGCAGCCGACGATATATAGCAGAGTGGCTTTCTCTGCTCGATGACCCCACCAATGCTGATAAATCGGCAAAGTCCATCCGCCATATTCATCAAAACGACCAGGCGCAGGAAGATGAGCAGCAGACCACAGAAGAGAACCTTTTGGATGCTCAAGAACGCCACCGAAACGGCGAACCTGGTCGACAGCAAAAAAGGCAAGATCAGACTCACCAGGCGCAGGCTTTGCAAAATGCCGAAGCCGGCCCCATGAACGGCAAGGCGGATGAGCAATCACGGGGCAACCACCCGGGAAAAGGCGGGCATCCCTTTGTGAATCCCAGACATCAACGCCAGGCAGAGCTTTGTAATTACTGTCTGCGCGAGCAAAAAGAACGGCAACCGGGCTCATATGGATCCACCAGCTGGAGAAGCCACGAGCTGGCCATGCGCATCACTCTTGGAGTGACTTACCAGCTCGCGCAACCGATCGAATTCATCGAGCAGCGGCATCAAATCCTTCAGAAGCATGCACGGACAGGTCGAACTTCGCATGGCTCGCTGTCGCCGAAGCTCTACTACAATCTCATCGGGCGTCATTTCTCTCCCCCTTGACGTGGCCTGCCGGGTGGGGCAGGATGGCGGCGTGCCAAATTTGAAACAATATCAAAATTGATACGACGTGAGCGGTTTATAAGGTATCAATTTTGATATGTCAAGGACAAAAAAATGACGCTGAATGAATTTATATCGAAGGGAATAGAGGCAGTCGGAGGCGTAACAGCACTAGCTGACGCGCTCGGACTTCAGCAGACCAACCTATCGAACGCCAGAGCAGGCAAGCGCGGCCTGCCCAGTTTTGCCTGCGTCAAGCTGGCGCAACTGATCCAAGAAGATGAGCGCCGGGTATGGGCCGCATCGGAACTGGTGACAGAGAAGAACCCGGAGAGGCGGGCCGTATGGCTCCCTTTTGTCCAGGGGATTGCAGCTCATGCGATGATGAAGACTGCAGGCAGCGGAGGTGCTGAAAAGTGGCGGAGAGGGTCGATTCCGCCAACACGCTGCGCCTGCCCTCCTGGAACCGGCTCGACCTGAACGCCGGATACGCAACCCGCTTCGGCAGCACGCCGGTGCACTTCAACGCCTCGGTGGAAAACCTGACCGACAAGGATTACTGGATCGGCACCTTCGGCGACGGTTTCGTGATGCCCGGCGCGCCACGCACTTTCCGGCTGTCGGCCAAGGTGTCGTTCTGGTAATGGGATGAAACGGCACAAGCGCCGATCCTGACTGTCGGCCTCGATGTCGCCGGGCCGCCGCCTCGCAGGGTGGCGGCCCTTTTCGCCAGATCGCTGCCTGCTTTCCGCGCTTTGCGTTCTTTCAGTTTCGACGACAACCCATTCCATGAAACCTTTCCCTGCCCTGTACCCGCTGCTGTGCGCGCTGGCGCTGGCGGCAGCGTCGATCTCTCCGGCGCAGGCAGGCGCTGTGGCGGGGGCTGAAACCGGCGCCTGGGCACCCGTCCTCGTGCCGGCGGCCCGGCAGTTCGACCTGCGCGCGGCCAGCGGACACGCCTACCGCCTGTTCGTCTCGCGGCCGGCTTTTCCGGTTCCTGCAAACGGTTTTCCGGTGCTCTATGTGCTGGACGGCAATGCGGCCTTTCCCGTCGCGGCCTTCCTGGCACGCAGCGCGGCCAGCCGCAGCGAGGTGACCGGCCACGTGCCGCCGATCGTGGTCGGGATCGGCTATCCGGGCGACGACGATTTCGACGTACCGGCCCGGCGCCGCGATTACACGCCGGGCACGCCGGGCACATTCGATGCAGCGGACGCAGACGGAAGCGGCGCAAGCGAGGGTGAGCCAAGCGAAGGCGGCGCCGCGCGTTTCCTCGATTTCATCGAAGGCGAAGTCAAACCGCTGATCGAGGCGGCGCATCCGGTCGACCGCAGCCGGCAGGCGATTTTCGGTCACTCCTTCGGCGGCCTGTTCGTCCTGCATGCCCTGTTCACCCGCCCCGGCAGTTTCTCTACCTTCATCGCCTCCAGCCCGTCGATCTGGTGGCAGAACAAGGCGCTGCTCGGCGGACTGCCCGCACTGCTGCAGGGCGATGTCCGTCCCAGAGTGCAGATCAGCGTCGGCGCGCTGGAGGACGACCCGCCCAAGGGCCGCTACACCCCCGAGATGCGGGCGATGATCGCCAGTCGTTCGATGCTGCCGCCTGCCCGCGAACTGGTGGCGAAGCTCAGTGAAACGCCAGGCTGGGCGAACAAGGTGGTCTATCACGAACTGCCCGGCGAGGATCACGGTCCGGTCTGGCTGCCGGCACTCAGTCGTGGTCTGCAGTTTTTTCTCGAACAACCCTGAACATCCTTGCCCCATGAACGCATTCATATTCATGCCGATCGCCCTGCTGACCCTGTTCCTCGGTTGCACGGCAATCTACCTGGCTTCGCCGAACCAGCGCTGGCTGGCCCGGCCCCTGCCCGGCCGGCCGGCCTACCTCGGCGGCGTCCTGCTGCTGGCGCTGGGCTGGTTCGCCCTGCGGCAGACGCTGCAGGGCGTGACGGCCAGCTTCGTCTTCCTGACCTTCCTGATGCTGGTGTTTTCGCTGCAGCCCTACATCGGCGCGCTGCTGCACAAGGGAGGCAAGCGCTGAAATGACGACGAGAAAGCATCCTCCCATCCGACGCGACTGGCTGTCCAAGACCCTGGCCGGTTTCGTCTGCGGCGGCCTCATCGCCCTCGGCAGCAGCGGCCTGCTCGTAACCGGGTTCGCCGGCATGCCGCTCCCCACCCTCGGCCAACTGGCCATGTGGCTGCTGGCGCCGGTCTGGCTCGGCGTGATGAGCGGCGTCTATTTCTTCGCCAGCGGTCTGCGCGCCTGGCTGTGGCTGGGTGGCGCCAGCGCGCTGATCCTGGGCCTGATGCTCGCGCTGCGCACGACCTGAACCCTACGGGAATCCTCATGAGAAGCGACTTCATCCGCATCTACAAATCCGTCCATACCTGGACCGGCATCGTCGCCGGGATCGCCCTGTTCATCGCCTTCTACGCCGGGGCGCTGACCGTCTTCAAGGAGCCGCTGGCGCGCTGGGCCGCGCCGCCGAGCACGCTGCATTACGTCAGCCTGGAGCAGGCGCAGGAACTGCTCGTCCGCACGCTGGCCGCGCATCCGGACAGCGCGCGGGACTTCAGCATCCACCTGCGCGACGCCGAACATCTGCCGGCGCGCATGAGCTGGCAGGTCAGGGAAGACGATGCCGGCGCCGACGATCACGACGAATCCTCGATGCGCCATTACACGGCCACGCTCGACGCCAGCGGCGGCGCGCAGGTGCTCGAACAGCACCCGTCGTCGATGCCCGCGCTCATCGACACCTTGCACCGGGTCGTCGGCCTGCCCGTGGACAGCGATCCGAACCGCTGGGTGATGGGCGTCATCGCCGCGCTCTACACGCTGGCGCTGGTGTCCGGCGTGATCGTGCTGCTGCCCTCGCTGGTCAAGGATTTCTTCGCGCTGCGCATCGGCAGGAACATCAAACGCATGTGGCTGGATGCGCACAACGTCGTCGGCATCATCAGCCTGCCGTTCCACATCGTCATGGCTCTGAGCTCCGTGGTGTTCGCCTATCACGACGGTTTCTATTACCTGCAGGACAAGCTGATCCACGATGGCAAATGGTCGTCTGCGTCCTCGCGCGCCCGGCCGGCGGAGGGAACCTTGCCACCGCCGCCGCGCGATCCGGCCGCCATGCTCGCGCCGACCGAACTGCTGGCGCGCGCGCAGGACTTCGCCCCCGGCTTCGCGGCGAGCCAGTTGCAATATCTGCAGGCGACCGGCCCGCGTGCCGTCGTCCGCGTCTGGGGCAAGGACGAGACGGGCGTCTCGCCACGCGCGCGCGGCGGCTTCCTGGCGCTCGACCCGTATACCGGCAAGGTGCTCAGCAGCGATTTCCTGCCCGGGCGGCAGGACACGCCCAACCTGTTCATCTCCAGCTTCTTCGCCCTGCACATGGCCTCCTTCGGCGGCACGGCGGTGCAGTGGATGTATTTCCTGCTCGGCCTCGCCGGCGCATGGCTCTTCTACAGTGGCAACCTGCTCTGGGTGGAAACCCGCCGCCGCAAGCAGGCCAAGGGCGAAAACCAATTGCCGGTCCAGCGCCGGGACACGCGCCTGATGGCGGCGGCCACCGTCGGCATCTGCCTGGGCAGCGTCTGCGGCATCTCGCTGGCCATCGCCGGCAGCAAGTGGCTGCATGCCCTGTTCGGCGGCGCCGTCGATGGTGCGCACCTGCTGTATTACCTCAGCTTCTTTGCCTGCATCGCCTGGGCATTCCTCGGCGGCGCGGCGCGCGCCTCGGTCCATCTGCTCTGGCTGGCCTGCGCAACCACGCTGGCGATTCCGCTGACCACGCTGTGCGGCATACTGTTCCCCGCGCTCGACCTGTGGGCGAACACCTCCGCCGCCAGCCTGGGCGTCGACCTCACCGCCCTGGCCGGCGCCGCCGCATTCGCCTGGATGGCCCGAGCAACCACGCGACGGGTCCGGCAAGGCCGAACGGACAGCATCTGGTCGGCGGCCAGCGACGCACCGGCGCTGCCGACATCTGCGGCCCGGGTGTCATCGGTATCGTCTTGAAGAGGAGGTGATGGGGCTGCAGAAGGAAAGGGAAGGCACCATCCATTAGCCGCCCAGCCTACTGCTCAATAGAATAGGCCCGAGCAATAGCGGACACGGCCGGATAGATGCGGCCAGACCTGGAGGAGACATGCCTTACTACGCCGGACTCAAGAAGATCAAGGACGCCGCGGTTCGCCGACGCACCATCGAGGGTTTGCAGCGCCTGCGCCCGGCGTTGGCCAATGCCATCCCGACGCGCACGGCCACTAACACGCTGCTGCTGGCAACGTGGAACATCCGCGAGTTCGATTCCGGCAAGTATGGCTACCGGGGCGATGAGCCGTACTACTACATCGCCGAAATCCTGAGCCGCTTCGACCTGATCGCCATTCAGGAAGTACGCGATGGCCTCTATCCCTTGCAGCGCCTGAAACGCCTGCTGGGCGACGACTGGGATTTCCTCGTCACCGACGTGACGCTGGGCACGTCCGGCAATACGGAGCGGATGGCCTATCTGTTCGACCGCCGCAAGGTGAACTTCACTGGCCTGGCGGCCGAGCTGGTGCTGCCCAAGGAGAAGAACGCCCAGGAGGAGCCCGTGCAACTGGCGCGCTCGCCCTACGTGGCGGGATTCCGCGCCGGCTGGGCCTACCTGACGCTGGCCACGGTACACATCTACTACGGCGAGGGCGTGGCCATCGACCCGCGCCGGCTGGCCGAGATCACGGCATTCAGCAAGACGATCGCCAAGAACGCGGCCAAGCTCTCCGGCGCGCCGCAGTACGAACCCGGTGCGCCACCGCTGCCGGACAACCTCCTCATGCTGGGCGACTTCAACATCTTCAACCGCAAGGACGTGACCATGGAAGCCATCACGAAGGCCGGGTTCGTCGTCCCCGAGGAATTGAACGCCATCCCAGGCTCGAACGTCGCCAAGGACAAGCACTACGATCAGATCGCCTACTACAAGCGCCTGGCGCGTCTGAAGCCGACCGGCCAGGCCGGCGTGTTCGACTTCTTCGAGCACGTCTACCGGCTCGAAGACGAAGCGGCCTACGCCGGTGAACGTGCCCAGAAACCCGGCCGCAGCTTCAAGGACTGGCGCACCTATCGCATGAGCGACCACCTGCCCATGTGGATCGAACTGGGCATCGACGACACCGATGCCTACCTGGGCACGTTGGCGTAATACCCGAGGGACCGGCGCCCCGCCGCAGTGGCGGAGCGCTGCGACGGTCACGCCGCCTGGGGCTTGCTGCGCGACCAGATCAAGTCGTGCGTGCCGTTCTCTCCTTCGATCAGGCGGGCAGCCGCACGCTGCTCAGCGCCGCTCTTGGGGTCGGCCTTGTGTTTGAAATAGCGCTCCGACCAGCCGGCGAACGTCAATGCCTCGGCCGCGGCGGCTCGCTTCTCCACCTTGGCGCGCAATGATGACACGCCCCGCTCCACGTCGCGCCGGGCACGATCCAGACGACTACCGTCAAACGCGCGAGCTTGGGTGAAACAGGACGAGATACCCCGATTCACCTAAGTTGCTATCACACTTTGGATTTTCGCGACTTTTGAAACTGTTTGAAGCGGCGTGAGACTAGGCTAATTCATTCCCACTCGATCGTCGAAGAGCCAAAAACCACATTAAAAATCAAAAGGTTGATTGACTGCATTCTGCCGATACCATGAGAAATACCATGTGGGGAAAAACCCAATGGAATCAAGTCGCCAAGGCTGCCTGCCGAAGCGCGTCTTCTGCCCATTGATTTAGACTCTGCCCATGCGCAGCGGCGGCGATGGCCACCGCTTCATGAATGGTCGGATCGACCCGCAGGGAAAATTTGCCGGAGAAATGCTTGCGCGGTTCGACACCGTCCTCGGCGCAGGCATCCAGAAACACTTTCAGCGAAATCTTGCCTTCGCGCTGCAAGCCCCTCACATCTTTGGCGTAGAAGTCCGCTCCGCCGTTCAGGCCGAGAAACTCGCCCCGGAACATTTGGATGTCCGGGTCAAAGGTAATGACGGCCTGATAGCCGTCGATCATCATGGTATTGTTCATGCTCATGGTTTGACTCCGTGATCTTCCAGCCACTTGCGGATGGACTCCACTGCACCTTTGTCCGTGGTCGGCTTCGGGTGTGGCCGGTGAAACACCCGCCTGTCGCCGAACAAGCGCACCAACACCCGTGATCCTTCCCGTTCGGCAACCTGCCCACCCAACTCAATGAACAGCGCCTCGATGTCGGCCCAGCGGACATTGGCCGAGACAGGCCGGGAAAAAATCGACTCCAAAGTGCGCTGGTGCTTTCGCTTCATGTTTCAAATGGTAGCAAGAAGTGGTATCAACCAGCAAGATAAAAGCATGCGCTTTGGGGGCACGGGCAATACCATGAAGCCATCGTGCAACTGAACATGGTATTGGCGATTTTTTCAATGGCATGCCCTCTGGATACCATGAAAAATACCATTGATGATGCAGGTGGAAAACTCAATTAACCTAAATTTATCGTTATAACTCAATGAGTTAATTAACACCTTCACTCCCACTCGATTGTTTCCGATGTCTTAAAACCCGCATGGAAACTAGCTTTTGTTGTTCTCATCATCACACTTTACCGTCACTTTTACCGTCAAAAAATAAGTGCTTTTGTTGGCGCGTGTGATGGACTCGGTTTGCGCGGCGGCTATTCCAGTCCATCAATCGTCACCTATCACTTCCAGCCGCGAAGGCACCTACTTTGAAAAACTTATCGAATCGCAGCCCAACTACGACGAAGCAAATCAAACTCAAGCGAGACCATACGCACGCGCAATACGGGCAGCCAAGTCTGTAACAGTAACATCTCCAAGCTTCAGCGTCTTTGGGTCGATGGAGTCATCGGCCCTCAGTGCATCGAGAAAACGCGAGAGGTCATCGGCGATTCGTGCGGTCACCTCGATGCGCGTGTCTTGCGCCAGCAGTTGCGACAGGCGAAGCACATCGTTGAGGTGCTTCCGCACGTCTTTCGAGTCCACGGCTTCCCCCTCCTCTTTCCTGGCGGAAAGCTCCAGCCAAGCGACGGCCTTCAACGGGATCAGGCGATCCTCTCCGACCCATGGCAGACCCGCCACGACGCGTCGCCCTCCCATGATGAAGTCGTAGTAGTCGGTATCCAACAGGATCGCGGACAGACTGGACACCGCCTCATCCAGAGGGATCGGCGTCAACTGGCTACCCTCGGCGATTTCGAGTCCATCAGGTGTTCGCGCAAACAGTTCCACCATGAAAGGAAAGCTCGGGTCAGCCGGCTTCTGGAATCGATAGAAGACTGGCTTGCCCGTATCGCTTGCCTGACGGATGCCGTACCCACCTGCCTCGACAAAGCGCCAGAACGTCTGCCCAAACTGAGGCGTCAGCGCCTCCACATGCAACACAATGTCGAGATCTTTTGTGGCGCGAAAATCCAACCCCGCGTCTTCCATGGTGAGACTTGCCGCGGTCCCTCCGATCAACACGTACTGATCAGCGTGGTCCGCGAACCAGCTCTGGAACACGTCCAGTCCCTTCACCATGGCAGGGTCTCCATCAATTCATCGAGTGCCGACTGAACCCGTTCATCGCTCGTGGCTTGCAAACTGAGCCATAGCGACAATGGGTCGACGTAAGGGCTGTTTTCCAGAACGCCTGGGTTATAGGCCCATATTTGCACCTCGCTTGCGCCGGTATCGGGCCCCGTGAGTTCCTTCCATCCACTGTGAAGCGCGGCCTTCCACCCAGCCAGGTCGAAGGCAAAGCAGGTGGTCCGAGGTGCAGTTAGCATGGATTGTGCGGCCAACGCGCACAGCCCCGCCAGCCTGGTCGAGGGGGCTTGCTCAGGCACAGACGACAACGCCCATACCGTGCGCTTGATTGGCGACCGGAGTCTAGGACGAATGCGTTCCCAGGTCTCTCGTGGCCCGTGAATGAACTTCAGTTGTCGCGCACGACCCAAAGTCTGAACATCTGCAATGCTAGCGCCCGCGATCTCTCTGGTGGCTCGTGACCATGTCATCGCGGTGTAGCCCAGTCCCCCCGCCAATCCTGTTGCTTCACATTCATCACGCCACGGGCGCTGCATCAAGGCTGCTATCACGATGGCCTGCGCTGATGGACTCAGAGCCTCCTGATCCACCAGGGGCGGCTTACGAAAGTGCTCCCGGAGATCAAGACCCAAGTCCGGCAAATAGAGCTGGTTACCCGGAACAAGAAAAGGCACGTGATGCTCGATCAAGCGTTTGCGCTCGTAAGAAGCCATCGCGGAGGCAACGTAGACCACTGGTAATCCAGTGATCGCCTCCATTTTTTGAAGCTGGGTTCGCACGTTCGCCAGAGGAAGCTTCTCACCAGCGCGCTGAATTGCCATCAACAAGCGTGTGCCTAGCAGGCTGAGTTCTCGAACGTCGTAAGAATCTCTCAGAAAGTAAGGCAGCGACTCCACTCCAGGGTAGGGGTGAATCTCCACCTCCCGGATGGGTAGGACCTCGGTCAGATACTCCTTAACGGCGATGTCGAGCGATTTCATGCGATCTTTATAACACAATTCAGCACGATAACAAAGCACATGTTATCGTGCCGTCTGGTGTTATTGGATTCTTGGAGCAAGGCTATCTACCTCAAAATATCAGTAGCACCCCGTCCCCGCTCTGCGCACCTTCCAGCGGCTACCAAGAGCCTCAGATTGGCATGCAGCTGCCTATTCAAATCCTCCTCAGACATGTCTCCCCACAATTCGGTAAGCTGAGCTATCGCCGTACCCACATCCCATGGCTTAGCACTCTGCCCGCCAATCTGCGCGAACGGACCATCAGTCTCGGTCAGAACACGGTCCCTCGGCATGTCCCTCACAAGCGCACGCGCCTTCTCTGAGACTAGCATGGCCGGTCCAACACTGAACCAGCAGCCCAATACGATTGCACGCCGCAGCTCTCGCTTGCTCCCCGAAAACCAATGAAGAATCGGAGTGCCCGCTCCCGGATGCGCCTCCAACCGATCCAGTACAGCCGACGCCGCACGACGGCTGTGGATAGACATGATCCGGCCACCGGCAACTCGACATGCGTTCAATATGTGATCGAATACTGTTAACTGCGTCTGCCAATGTTGCTTAAACTCAAGGCCTCCATCGAGACCGATCTCACCGACGTACATGGTTTCATGCAATTGCAGGTCAAAGAGCGGCAGTTCACCGATTCGCTCGTGTGCAATTTGCGGATGCAGCCCCAGCGCAGTCCTTATGCGCGAGCTTGGTGTAGCAAGTGCAGAAGTACCCCTCCATGCGCTGGGTGTAGTCGTAACTGATAGAACGTACATTCCGCGCTCTGCAATTTCCTTCACGATTCCATGTGGGTCGGGATAAAGGTCGAGATGTGCATGAAAGTCAATCACCGTACATTCAGCCCAAGCATCAGAGACTCAACTTCCGCCAATCCGCGCTGGACAACTTCTATGAGCGCAGGCTTGTCCATCACTAGGTTTGAACTCAACGTGGCACCAAGCCAACGAGCTGTACCCATTTCCCGACGCTCGCCAATACCAATCAAGGCCGAGCGGACATCGTCGAACCCTGCGTGTTCGTCGTCGTCCAACGCAAGATTATCGTAGACGTAATACGTGGAGTCTTGGCCAAGCCATTCGTTAAAAGCGCTTCGACGAACCAGGCACGGCACACAACGACCGCAATGTTTGTAGCCGAACTGCTTGAATCGACCGCAGCTAGTGGTCTGATATGCATGTGCGACAAGTAATGGCTGATTGAGGCACTCTTTGAGCATCTCGCCTTTGGTCTTGAAACGGTACGGATTGACAATCCGAACTCGAAGACCAGCAGCATCCAATACCTGCTGCAATAGCGAAAGAACGATGGGGTGCGTTGTTCGTGTGCTCAGACTGCCAAGTCGCCCACCCGTCAACGGCGGATTGAGCGCAATGAATCCATTCTCGCAAACATACAGCGTCACCTCGTCGCCCGCATGATAGCGAGCCAACGTCGTCGCCATAAATACGCCATATGCAATAAAGATAATTGAACGTGCACGTTGCGAGGGCGGATTCTCCGGGTCTGGAACGTCGGCGTTGTGGTTAGCTTGGAAATGACGCAGGCCTCCACCGATCTCAGCAGCAAATGCCACTTGCTTTTCGCCATCACCACGAACCATCTGACTGACAGCGAGCGGCCTTTTTCCTTGTTCGGCCAAATCAATCGCGCCGATGTAACTATCCAGACCTCCGGATAGCAACACGACGCAGTCCTCAGTTGGGTGTATCGACTGCCGATCGGGCTGCGGAAGAATACCTCCCTCAACGAATCGAAGCTTCCAACGATCCGTGCTCAAGTACGCCAGCAATCTTTGCAGAGTTTCGGCGTTGTCGTTCCAAAATGGAGCATCGACCACCGAGATTGTCAGATCGAACTCTCTGGTCCAACCGTCCGGACTGCGATCCCTATGGCCTGCGAGATCGGACGAAATGACAGCCAGTGCAAGTGACAATAAGTCCCATGCCCGCGCCGCCGGAGCAACCTTCTCACGGGCAATGGCCTGTTTCAACGCAGAGCCAACAGATCCGCGCATGGGGTCGCCCGAGTTGCCATACAGGACGACATCCAAATCGCTGGCCATGCTACCAAAGTCAAAGTCGGAAAGCGCACAGGTAATCTTCATTCAACATACCCTTCGAACACTTGGAAGGTTTCACGAATGGCGCTCTGGACGATTTGCGTGATCCTTCCTGCGGCCAAACGCTGCCCAGCCTCTCTGAGCTGCCTAAATGACGCCGAGACCGTTTCTCGAACATATTCCCTAACCTCTTTGAGCCGACCCAGCCCCGTTGCTGCGTTCGGAGCCTTCTCACGGATGGTTCGCCCTATGTCCAAGTCAATCCGCCGAAACACGTCACCGGCGACAAATCGCTCAACAGCGAGTTCGCGTTGCTCTGGCTGCAGATTCAGCAGGTCCGCATCCGGGAATTGATTGAGCACTTCGGAAAGTGCATCTTTTATCGATGTCCGGCTTGCCTCTGCATCTTGTGTACCGTCGACAGGGCGGACGGCCTCTACAACAGCATCCATTACCTCATTAGCTGACCTGCCAGCGGTCAGCGCAGGGTCAAGTGGGCTTCCGGTTGCAGTGGCCGGGTTCCCTTGCCCCCCGGAGAGTGCTGAGTACAGTGCTTGTGCAGTCTGTGCGGTGCCACCCATACGACGAGTGGCTGTGGTACTTCCGCCATATCCCTTCTTGACGTACTGCCCAAGACCGCGGCGCATGCTTGCGCCATCACCGCTACGCGCGTAATCCCCAAGGTTCCGATTTGCACCCAAAAATCGACGAGCTGGCGCTATCGGAATCGGTTGCCGAGGTTCAGCGGGTGGTGATGCCGGAGACGTTGCGTCCCCTGGTTCCGGCGGCGCATTTGGTGGAGCCCCTTCAGCAGGCGCGGGAGCGAGCGGAATATCTGGAACCCACGGCGGAACCATCGGCACGCCCGATGGCGAGCCGCTACTTGACTGCGACGTTCCCATTGTTCCTCCTGGCCTTTATCGCGTTCTTCACTGGCTTGGCAATATCCTCATCGTCGCTCCACGCTTCAAACACGGTCTTTGACCACTGTTCATCGGATATTTTGGGAACGATGCTCGCCTTGATCTGGATGGCTGGGCGTTCTTTCAGAAACCCCGAGAGTCGTGCGCCTTGGGGCGCATCAGCGGCAGCTACGGCCATGCACGCATCCAAAATTGAAGGAGTACCCCACTCCTGCTCCTGGCGGGCGCGGCCGAGCAACCGATCCATGATGACCGACATTTCGGATCTCGGCAGCGCAACAAGACGATCTTTGATGCTGCCGGCCATCTCGGGGTGCTCCAACAGCGCTTCCAGAAGATCGGCTGCTTCCGCCGACAACCGATCCTCTGGTGTAATCAATGGGGCGTGTTCGCGACTCACGTAGAGCGCTCCGCGCAGATCCGTTCCTCCGAGAAGTGGCGGCAAACGCAACCACTCCGTGATAAATGGATCATCCCACGGAGCCTTCCTTTGGTGCGCCTCTCCCGCAATGGCCTGCTGCTCCCAATCGAGAAGGAATGCCGGCTTACCGTCGTCACTCTCGGTAACCGACTTGATCAGTTCCAGATACGCCTTGGGGTCACCGCACCGCTCGAATAGGAGCACCTTGGCAAGTTCTGATTCATCCACCCCAACACCTTGAGCGCGAGACATCGACATACGAATCGACAGCGCATTCAGAAAACGTTTGATCAAACGGGGATTGCCTGCGATTCCCGTTGCACTTGTCATCAATGGCGCAAGGCGGTCTGCGGCATCGAGGCGTGCGATCAGTGCATCAGGCAGCTTGTCATTAAGGCTTCTGATGAATTTGAGATCGACGCGTTTTCCTTGCCACGTCCGCCCCAACTGTGAGCACACTTCCCCCCGAATTCTCTCCTTTTCCTTGGATTCAAGATCGCTGTTCTCGACAAACAGCAACATCATGTATGCACGAACCTCTTGCGTCCCCAACGGCGGAACACGAATTGGAACCTGTATAAGCTTGTCGAAATAATTAATGACAATATCATCATCAACGCCTTGAAAGTGGCGCTTGACGGCATGTTTTATCATCTGGTCATCGGCAGCGATAACGAATGCCGTATGTTCCAGAAACAGGAGCAGACGAATAGCCTCCAAAGTGGAGATCGTGGTTTCGGGAAGGCAGCGGTCCAAATCGTCGATGAGTACCACCAAGGTGACGCCCATCTCCTTGAGCAGTTCTTCGAAACTCGTGCGTAGAGCTTCAATTTCCTTTGGCGGCGAAGTGGTCTTCTTAGGCGTGATCAAGCCTGTCGCTATTTTTTCCGCCTCTCCTGCTGCCGATTTGACTGCTTCAATCGCTTCCTTATCAATATCACCGGCGACCAAGCTCTTGCCAAACCCCCAGAGATCCCCGAGCAAGCCGGTCGGAGGCAACCCCAATGCCAGCGAGGCAGCGGATCCGGCTGCGAGCTTGATCGCTCGAAACCAATTGACCCGTTCTAGCAAATCCTTCGCTTTGTCTATTCCTGTTTTTCGCTCTTCAGCTTCCTTCGCCAAGGTCGAAGCGACCACTTCGATCAGGGCAGCGCGCGCATCGTCATATCCCTGATAGAGCCATGCATTGAACTCGACAAAAATAAACTTGCTCGGCTTCGCTTCCTCATGATGCCGCGCCGACAACTCGGTGCGGATCAACCTGATCATCGAAGATTTTCCGACGCCCCACGCGCCGGAAACACCAATCGATATAGGCCGCGATTGCGCCTGTTCGATAATCTCGGCAACTGTCTTAGCGATACCGCCGAAATTCAGAAAATCCTGTGCGGTCTCGTTGTCTGTCCACATCGTTCAATCTCTTTCTATACGGCACTGACGCGTTGAATCACACGCGTGAGCACGAGTAGACCCGGAAGATTTTGTTGCGATCTTTCGCGTCATTGCCACATATCGCGGCCGGATGCACCTCCGGACATGGCTAGTCAATCCATGCGAGGTGACTCAACCCCAGTCTTTGCCCTGCGTCCAAAATCATTTCGCGCATTCCCGCATTCGTGGTTTTCCCGCTTTCAACCATGACGGCAGCGTAAGGAATTCCCGCCTCGATCCGATATGCGCGCTCAAAGACCGAAATGAGGATCGATTTCCATTCCCTGCTGTTACCCCAACAGATAATCCGGCCATCGGAAAGCTGACGGCCATGCGGCTTATCATAGGACTTAATGAAGGATGCATCGCCTTGCTCCATACCTATGGCGAGCAGAACTTGCCCCCACCCATCCTGCAACCGGGATCTGAGATACGGTTTGAGTAGCGAATCCTTGATGTACACACGGACTTTTCTTGCGTCCATGAAATGGGAAAGGACTCCGCCCACATCCTTGTCCTTTGTCCAGTTTTCATACCAGGTGGTGCGCTCGATGTCCGAAATTCTTGGCCAGTCCAGCTCATCCGCCTTGGCCCAGATTTTCTGACGAATACGATCCCTGATATCGATTGGCAGCGCCGCGCTCATTGGACCGCTCCTGGTGGAACAGGCATGGGAAAGTTGAACTCTGGCAGTTCCAATCTCGCGTCCCCTTCTCGGTTGAAAAGGTCCGCTTGATCCAGGAGCCACTCGAATATGAAATGACCGGCGCCCCGGTCGGAAAACTGAACCACCCGCTCCACCAGATCGAGTCGCTCCACATCTCCCGTGATTGACTTCTGGAGATCAATGACCTCGGAAATTCGACGTAAATCGCTTACAAAGTCGAGTACGACAACCTTTTTCTTGTTCGGCGCCAAACGCAAGCCTCGACCAAGCTGCTGAACGAAAATGCGTCGGCTGTGCGTGACTCGCATGAACGCCAGCATGTCCACATCCGGCACGTCCACACCCTCGTTAAAGATGTCGACAGTCGTCACCGCGTTGATGATCCCGCGCCGCAAACCGGCCATGGTCTTTTCCCGCTCACGAGGCTCCATCTCCCCGGTTATGAACGCGGACTTGAATCCATATAGGCGCAACATCGCGGCGAAGGTTTTCGCGTGCTCAACGCCCGCGCAAAACACAATGACACTGCGGCGCTCCTCGGTCTTGAAGGTGTCCGCGATAACACGCGCGGCCTCCTCGTCGCGGGTCGGGATCAACAGACGAGTGTTCAACTCCTTGAGTGAGTATTCATGACGCGACTGTTTGCGAACAAATTCCCAATCAATGTTATCCGCCAGCAGACGGTAGTCCGCCTCGCAAAGGAACCCTCGACGCAGCCCCTCGTCGATACCGATTTTCGCGACGGGTTGTCCAAGAATAGTGTCGATGTCGAAGCGATCGCCCCGCCATGGTGTAGCCGTCGCTCCACCCACCATGGGCGCGGCGAGATCATCGATCACGCGTCTGAAGCTTTCCGAACCGATATGGTGAGCCTCGTCAACCCATACAAGGCCGAATTGGGGCAGCGTCCCCAGCCGCGGCAGAACGCTTTGAACCGTCGCGAACGTGATGCCATCCCAGAATGTCGGTTGTTCGCCGCCCACCAGAAGATGGCTGGGGATACTTTTCGGTAGCTGCTGCCAAAATTCACGCTGAAGTTGTTCGACCAGTTCGCGCTTGTCAGCAAGAACCAATATCCGTCCGGAATCGATGACACCATCCCGAAGGAGCTGCGCTGTTGTCTCGGCCATCACCACCGTCTTCCCCAAGCCGGTGGCGAGAACCAATTGGCCCCGTCCTGTTTCCCGAAGCGCGGCACCAAGGCGCTGAACACAATCATCTTGGTAATCGCGTAGATCACGCCGAGCCCTCGGGTACTCCGGGCTACGTCGCATCATTTCGATCAGTGTGCCGGGCGGCAGCGGATCAATACGGATGCCAAGACGCCCCCATCGGTCAATCGCCGTGTTCAGCGCTGGCCCGAAAGCGCGGGATGTCGCTATCGCCAGCCTATCTGCCTCATAGTAACGTGACGCCTCGACCACTTCGTCAACCGCATGGGGGTCGGGATAGCTGTCACTAGTGAACTTGCACTGGATAACCCAGAGCTGCCCATTCTTAACTCCCAGAACATCAGCGCCACGGTCCCCCGAACCGCCGACGATGCGAACATCCTCAAAGGCGTTCTGCACCAGAAGTCGAGCGACATCACGCTCAAAGGCGCGCCAGGAACCATTAAGAAGGCGTCTCGAATCGAGGAAGTAGCCCTCCATGTCACATGTTTCCGTCCGACCCAAGAATGCGGACGGAGAGAGTCGCGCGGATCAACTCGTCCCGATCGCATCGATCAAGATCGCGAGGGCTCTGTGAAGCCAACCAGACAGCATCCGCCAAATATGCATCGTATCGTTCGATCACCCGGTCACGAGCTTCCGCGTTAACTTTTTCATCTCCGTAATCCAAGCTCGCATATGGCTGCGCCCAGAACTTGCCATCGAAAAACAACTCCGGGTGCTGACTCACAAAGGACCGAATATCGGCGGCTTCGGCATATGCGAGGAACTCGCCGGAGTCGACAACCGCCTGCACGCTCGATATACCCGTCGACGCCAGCTTGCGACGAATTCTGTCCTGTGCGGGTTGTGGCAATCCTCCGAACAACGAACCAAACACGCTTACGTCGCCAATGGGGCCAATGGATTGGGCGATTTCCCTAAGGGCCGCGTCGGCGAAGGCAATGATGCTCTTCGGATCAAGTTTCGTGTCATCGGCGTACTCGCCACGGAAATCCGCGAGAATGGTGGCGAATACCGCCGAGTCGGGGCTCGTATCTCGAAGGAACTCATAAGTCTTGAACGCGAGTTCGCAGAGTACCGCGTCCATTGGCGTCATCGTGACTGAACGAAACACCGGATGATCGAGATCGAAGAGAAACAGGAATGTGCGCGTGCCCGGATCCTCGATTTTCAGAATCCAGGGCGACTTGCGCGGAAGATCCGGATCGTTCGCTGTCACCACGAACGCCTCTACCGTGAATTCGACCTTGAGCAAAGGATGCTTGTACACACGGGACAGCTCATGCAACTTCTGACGGACTGGAACCGCAACGGGTTCCGTCTTATTCGTGCCACTCGCCGGTTCGAGTATCTTGTTGTCCGTACCGCCCGCTTCCGAAGCCGAATCGCCCTCGTCGAGAAAGCCATCGGGAGCCGCAGGTGCCGTCGAGCCCGGTCCGGTGGCGATCGGAGTCGCGCCCACGATGCCACGATCCTCCTCCTCCACCAGCGCGTACCACTTCTCGTCCGTTTGGTATTCCGGATCACCCTTGTAGAACAAGTCGGCCATTTCCATGGCGCGTTCGTTGTTCTTGACAGCGAGAATCCGAGACCAACGACCAGTCTTGCCCTGAGGGCTGCTTCGGCGGAAAGCCTGGAATAGACGATACAACGGCGCATCAGGGGGCTCGTACCCCAAGGCGCGAGCCTTCTGAGGCTGCAACGGCCCATCCCCGCGGATTAGGGCAACCATTTCCGCCCAGGACGTGTCATCTCGTTCGAACCGGTCCTTGGTGTAACTCACCCGACAATGGTCAAGATGGACCTCGCCAATAAATCGCCCTCTATTGCGCTGATCGTCGATCGGATATTCGCGTTCGGGTCTCTCGCCGCCGGTCCATACAAACAAATCCTTGTTCTGGACTTCGATGACCCTTCCGTTCCGAACGATGTCTATGCCAAAGTCCTCTTCGTGCATGTAACGCTGCAACCCCACCCAACCATGCAGCCGACGCTTGACCTCGATTGTCTTGCAGTCCGGGCCAGCGGTCGGGCAGCCTTGTTGTCCTGAAAAGGAGATCATGCAGGTCAAACAGTAATGGCGTGAAGGGAGCGCGTAATCGAAACTTTCAACGGCGTGGATCGGCTTTCCATCGCTCCCTTGCACAGACCGGTCCGGGTCCCAGTGACATGGGCGCTTCGCCTGAACGTTCTGGCCATTGAGTTGCAAAGTGAACGAATTTTCCTTGGAAAGGAGGAGCGGCGCGTAGACACGCGCCAACTGTCTACGAATCTTTTGATGATTCGCGTTCTTCGCAAAGTACAGACGCTGATCCGCTTTGAGCTGAAGAATCTTAATTTCCGTTCCGTGCGCCGAAGGATCGGGCTTCGGCCTGGTGAGGCGTGGTGTGTGATAACTCCTAGTGCGACGCAACTCATTGAGATCGATCCGCAAGCCCGTCCATTCCTGATCTCCGGCACGCGTCGCATAAACCTCGGTAACCATGCCCAGGCGCGCGGTGGCGATATTGAAACCCATGCCGAAAAGGCCAAGGTTGTCCAAGGGATTGTTTCCGCTCCAACCGGCCCGAACAGCCCTCTCCAACTGTTCGATTGTCATACCGGGGCCATTGTCCCGGATTGCCACCGCGGCATCGGCCCGATCCTGCGTGGGTAAACTGATCGATACGCACGGCGAGTCAACTGGCTCTCCAGCGCGATGCGAATTGATAAAGGCATCCACCCCGTTGTCAATCAGTTCCGCCAGGCACTTCCATTGGTCGAGATTGATCTCGCCAAGAATCTGGAGAACACGGGGATCGGGAGTCAGATCGAAATCGTTGGCCATGTCAGTCCTTGTCCTTTGATCAATTCTTGATTCGGGTTGGATTCGCGCACGCGCCTAAACTTGCCGCCACGGAGCGAGCCACCACCTCCGCCAGTTTCACCGGCACGGCGTTGCCAAGTTGACGCATGGTTTGACTCCACGAGCCTCGGAATTCGTATTCGTCTGGGAAGGTTTGCAGCCGCGCGGATTCCCGAACCGTGAAATAGCGAACCGTGCCGTCATCCTTCACGAACATGTTTTCGCCGCCCGGGACACCGTGGTATCCGGCCTTCAGCGTCTTCGACGGTTCATCCAAGGCGCTCCCCGTGTGTCCCACGTAAGTTCTGGCTCCCGGGGTGAATACGTGGTTTGGAATTTTGTGATCTCGATCGGATTCCGGGTCGGGAAGATTTCTCAGCGCATCGCGGGTTGTTCGCCAACGGTCAAGCGTTAGCAATTGGGTCGTGGAGCGCAAGAGTTCAACGCGTTTCGCATAGCGTGGCAGAATTTCCGGCCTTTGCTTGCTGCTGATGCCGTGTTCATCCCAATAGGCGCCATCGATCCATTTCGAAATTAGCAACGCATCCTCGGAATGTGTCGGCTCTGGAAAAGACCATCGCGCGCCAATATCGGAACGAAAACCAACTAAAAACACTCGTTGCCGCTTTTGCGGAACGCCATAGTCGGCGGCGTTCAGCACGTTGAACAACACGTTGTACGTCGCCGCTCCTTTGTTAGATGAGTGGTGCTGTTCCAGACGCGCACGGTGCTGCATCCAATTCTCACCTTTGCGCCGTACCAATTCAGGATACTGAAGTTGCAGATGGATGTACGAGAAATACGAGGCGAAGCTCTTGCGCGTGAGCCCTTTGACATTCTCGAAAATAAACGCCCTCGGCATCAATTCGCGTACTGCCCGGACCGCCTCGGGAAACATGTTTCTATCGTCACGCTGTCCTTGATGCTTGCCGCCCATCGAGAATGGCTGACATGGAGGACCTCCAGAGACCACGTCGATATCCCGTCCGAGCAAACTAAAATTGAAGCTCCGCGCGTCAACCTCATGGACAGGCCAACCTTCCACTGCGTGGGTATGGTGACGTTGATTCTCGCGGAATGTCTCGCAAGCGTCGTGATCCCATTCAACGACAGCCGCGTGTTGAAATCCAGCGTTCGCCATGCCGATGGCGAGCCCTCCCGCCCCTGCGAATAGTTCGACGCTACGCATCGAGAAACTCCTTTATTTTTGTCTTGAGCCGAGAGATATCGCTTAACTCGCACTCCCAAATCGTCAGCACACCCCAACCCGCGTCTCGAAGCGCGCTTTCGTTCTTCATGTCACGCTGCCGGTTCGCTTCGAGCTTGGGAAGCCAGAACTCCTGGCGAGATTTTGGCAGTCTGGCCAACGCGCACCCCGCGTGCCTGTGCCAAAAGCAACCATGGACGAATACAACCTTCTTGCGGATACGAAACACCAAGTCTGGTTTGCCCGGCAGATCCTTCGCGTGCAGGCGATATCGATAGCCCATCGCGTGCACCATCCGTCGAATCGTCATTTCCGGCTTGGTGTGGCGCGAGCGCACTCGCCCCATGATTTCCGAACGCCGAGCTGGAGTAACGCTGTCCATATGTCATTTGGACTGGGCAAACAGAGGCCACTGGTCGGCAACATACTTTTCCGCCGCGTCCCGAATGACCCACGCCAACGAGACTTTCTTTTCGCGCGCGATTTGCTCCAACTCAGTGTGAAGCCCCCGCGGAAGGCTTACAGACACCCGAACAATGGGTGGCAAATTCGCTTCATCATCAATCTTTGATTGCTTCATTGGGCACCTCGAACGCAACTATGCACCACATTACACCATATTGCCGCAATATGTATCGGGAATTTTCTTCCTTGTTTTCTCTGTAATTCGCATGCGTCCCGGCGTACCGCCGCCGGGCTCGCGGGCTGCGCCCCGCGCTTCGTGACGAATCGCGGCCATTCGGCTTTGATCCCTGACGCCTCCGGCCTTCTCTGCGTTCCGCGTTCCGGCCTGCGCGCTCCGCTTGCCACCCTCTGCTGTCGGTGTGTGAGAGACGGTCTTGCTGTTCCCCTCAACGTACCACGTCGATCTCGCCGTCAAGGGCGGCGCGCCCTGCCCTGCGGTTGGCCGCTTGCGTCCTGGCGGCCGTCTTCAACCCCTGACCGCTGCGCTGCGCCGTGTTTCGCCGGTTCCGGGCAATCCCGCCCGATTCGAACTGGAGCACGATCATGTCGCAACTTTCCTCTTCTTTCGATTCCTCCCTTCTCGTTCGCGATGTCACTGGCGACTACCGCCCGGCCAAGGCCGACGAAGTGCTGCAGGCAGCGCTGCGCGTGCTGGCCGGACAGATGTACGGCAGCGAGGCGCTGACCTCGCCGGAAGTGGTGCGCGACTTCCTGCGGATCAAACTCGGGACACTGGAACATGAGGTATTCGCGCTCATCCATCTGGATGCGCAGAACCGCGTCATCGACTACGTCGAGATGTTCCGCGGCACAGTGAGTCAGACATCGGTGTATCCGCGCGAGGTGGTCAAGGAGTCGCTGGCGCGCAACTCGGCGGCACTGATCCTGGTGCATAACCACCCTTCCGGTTTAGCCGAGCCATCGCGGGCGGACGAGATGCTGACGCAGACGCTCAAGTCAGCACTGGCCTTGGTGGATGTGCGGGTGCTGGATCACTTGGTAGTCGCTGGTACCAACATCCTGTCGTTCGCGGAACGCGGCCTTCTGTAACCCCAGGGGCCTTGCGCCCTTTTTTGCTGCGCCCGTCGATATTTCAGTTTCGACTCCAGGGGTCGGCTCCGCCCACCCCGCCGCGCGAGCTTGGCGCCCCAAAATCGCCGAACAGGCTGCGCCTGATCGGTTTGCCCACAGGCTCTGCGCTTCTCTTACTCACAGATCGGCAATTCTGATCCTTCCGGATTTAAGTTCGTACTTCCTCCAAGCAATTGCGGAGCGTACTGGGGGCTGGCTTGCTGTTCCCTTCACCTTATCACGGCGTTCTCGCCGTCAAGGTCTGCGCGTGCCTCGCACGCTGGCGTCCTGCGGCCGTCTGCGAACCCTGACTGCTGCGCTGCGCCGTGCTTGTCGCGGTCTCGGGCAATCCTGCCCTGAATCCTTCCAAGGAGAAGACCATGACGAAGCTGATCACCGACGAACAATGCGCGGAACTCCTGGCCAACGGCCGGCAGTCGATTGAGAACGAGGACTTTGACCCACTGCCTGCGGTCAAGCTGTTCACTCCGGATGCCGGCGCCACCTGGCTGCTGACAGAGATCGCCCCGGAAGAGCACGACCACGCGTATGGCTTATGTTGAGCTCAACATAAGCCATATTATGAGTACCGCCACATTATGTTGAGCAGCGTCCTCAACGCGGGAACCAGCAGCAACTTCCCCACACGCTGCTCAACATAACCAGCATGCTCCTGACGTCACATGACGTAAAGGAGATTGGTGATGAAAGAGCAGCAATCGCGTGGCGCCGCCGCGCAAAACCCGGCCGGAGACGATACATCCTGGCCACTGGTTCAGGCGTTCGTGGCCGCCTTGCGGCGGGATAGCCTGAGCGAGGGTTCCATCCGGGGCTTCATTGGCCCGGCCAAGCACTTGCTGGTCTGGCTCGACCAGCAAGGTGTTGAACTGGCAGGCGTGGATGTAGGCCATATCCGGGCGTTCCTGGGCCATGCGTGCGATTGCCTGCGGCCACCGGGCACACGCTATCTGCCTGGCCACATGCAATCGCACACCTTCAGGGCCAGCGTGTTGCGGTTCGTGCAGTTCCTGGAGGACACCGGACGCATCCACAATCCAGCCCGATTCGATGATGGAACTGCGTACCTTGCCGGATTCGCCACCTATCTTGGCGAGCAAGGCTATGCGCCGACGACGGTCGAAAGCTACGAGCGCTGCTGCCGGCACTTCGTGGTCTGGCTTCGCCAGCACCATCTCCGGCTGTGCGACGTAGACGAAGCTGTTCTGCGGCGGTTCTACGTCCACGATTGCATCTGCCCTGGCCTGTATGTGTGCAATGCCGAGCGAGACCAAAACTACCGGACCAAGGTCCAGCGCTTCGCCCGGTTCCTCGCCACCATCGGCGTGATACGCAGTGCTGTGCAGGCCAGCCGTCCCGAAGACGATCGCCTGTGGGCCTTCAAGGACTGGTTGCGACGGCACCGCGGGATTGGCGAAAGCAGCATCGGCCGGTACGCGCAACTGATCACGAGACTGCTGCCGCAGTTGGGTGATGATCCTGGACGGTACGACGCGGCGCTGATCAACCAGGTGTTGTTGGAGAATATGGATGGCGCCTCCCAGGAAGGAGTCCGTCAGTTCTGCGGTGCGCTGAGGATGTATCTGCGGTTCCTGGTGGCAACCGGTGCCTGCCGGCCGGGATTGCAGGGAGCCATCCCCCGCGTTCCGCGTTGGCGCATGGCGACGCTGCCGCGCTACATCCTCCACGATGACGTGGAACGGGTGATCGCCTCATGCGACCCGACCACGCACCGGGGCTTGCGGGATCGCGCGATCCTGTTGCTGCTGGCACGGCTGGCGCTGCGCGGCGGCGACGTGGCCCACCTTCGGCTCGAAGACATCGACTGGAACAATGGCCTGATCCGGGTGTCCGGCAAGACTCGGCACGAAGTGGCCCTGCCGCTTGCGCAGGACGTGGGCGATGCGCTGTTGGCGTACATCGAGCACGCCCGGCCCCAGGTGGATACCGACAAAGTGTTCATCCGGGCCATCGCGCCCTTCAAACCATTCTCTTCATCGTCGCCGATCGCGATCATCGTGCGCGATGCGCTCACACGTGCCGGTATAGACAACGCCAACCTGCGCGGCGCCTATCTGCTGCGGCATTCCGCTGCCACCCACATGCTGCGCTCGGGCGCGACGCTGGAAGCGGTCAGCACAGTGCTGCGCCATCGCTCACCCGAGACGACCACGATCTACGCGAAGGTGGACGCGCCAATGCTCGCGCAGGTGGTGCAGCCCTGGATCGGGAGCGTGCCATGCAAATGAATGATCACGTCACCCGCTACGTCGCCATCAAGCACGGGCTTGGCTACAAGTTTGCCGAGCAGGAGCAGACGCTGCGCAAGTTCGCCGCGTTCGCCGATACCCACGGGGATATCTACGTCAGCAGCAGTCGGATCATCGAATGGGCGGCGACGGCATCGTCGGTTCAACGGTCACGGGAATGGATCAGCGTCGTGCGCGCGTTCTCGGTCTCGATGCACGCCGAGGACGAGCGCCATGAGATCGTTGCGCGCGATGTGTTCGGCCGGGGCCGACGGCAACGCCCACGGCCCCATATCCTGGCCGAGGTGGACATCGGGCGGATCATGCAGGCAGCGCTCTCACTTCCGCCACCGGCCTCGTTGACGCCCTATACCTACCACTACATGATTGGATTGCTGGCCTGCACCGGGCTGCGCGTCTGCGAAGCAGTCGCGCTGCCGGCGGACTACTCGAAGCTGCCGCCGAAGGTGCCAGAGCTGGGGCCGCCGCTGCCGGGCGATCTTGGCCCGGCCATCGTGAAGTCGCAGCAGCCGGTGACGGCCACCTACGCGGCCCCCGGCCACGACCCCAACGATGCGCTGCGCAAGGAAGCCGAAGCGGCGGCGGCCTCGTCGGTGTTCTTCCGCTCAGGGTCGCAGGCCGCGCCGGTGGCGCAGACGCAGGTGGCCGCCGCGCCGGGCTTCGCCGCCAATGCGGCCTTCGACCCGCTGGCGGCTGGCCCGGCCTCGACGGCGGCCCAGCCTGCCGACCCCACCGCCGTGCAGAACCGGCAAGACCAGAAAGAGGCTTTCCAGAAAGCCGGAACCACGGAAACCCGCAATTCCGGCAATCTGACCCTGCCGGCTTCGCCGTATCAGGTCATGGCCGGAACGGTGGTCGCCGGGGCGCTGGTGACGGGCATCAAGTCGGACTTGCCGGGCGACGTGATCGCCACGGTGACGGAGCCGGTCTATGACACCGCCACCGGCAAGTTCCTGCTGATCCCGCAGGGTTCCCGCATCCTGGGCAAATACAACAGCCAGGTCAGCTACGGGCAGAGCCGCGTGCAAGTGGTGTGGAACCGGATCATCCTGCCCGACACGTCTTCGCTCACGCTCGACAACTTGGCCGGCACCGACCCGGCCGGCTATGCCGGCCTGGAGGATGACGTGGATTGGCATTGGGGCCGCATCTTCGCCGGCGCGGCGCTAACGACGCTGCTGGGTGTCGGTGCCGAGCTGGCCGCACCGGAGAACCGGCAGGACGGTGATCGCATCATCATCGCCGGGCGCGACAGCGCCCAGGACAGCATCAACCAGGTCGGCCAGGAGATGACCCGGCGCAACATGAACATCCAGCCGACGCTGACCGAGCGGCCGGGCCTGCCGGTTCGCATCATCGTCAACCGGGATCTGGTGCTGCGGCCGTACCAGCCGCTGTTCTTCAACCGGGGGACTTCACGATGAGCACGACCAAGAAGCTGCGGCTCGGCCCACTGCCGAAGACCGAGAGCACCAAGCTCACTTTCGTTTGCCCGACCAGCTTGAAAGCCGACCTCGACCGCTACGCCGCGCTACACGCGCAGGCGTATGGCGAGGCGGTCGATGCGGCAACGCTGATCCCGCACATGCTGGAGGCATTCATGGCACGGGATCGTGGATTCAAATCGTCGCAAGCACGCCCCCAGTCCCCTTCACTCCAAAAAACTGAAAGGCCTGAAAAGCCGGGCGTAATTACGCCCTGACGCGACCGTGCAAGTTTTCGATAGACGCTGGTACGGGCACCATGTAGGCAACAAGTCGCCGACCCCAGGACGGTGACTGCATGGGGAGCCGGTTATGAATCGCGACGTCAGAACGAGTAAGACCTCTTCCAACTCAGAACACTGCGATACTTCCGAACGACAGCCATTGCCTGTCTCGGCCCAATATCGGCGCACAGTTCGCCGTAGCGAGCTGCGCCAGATGGTGCCGCTGGCAGACACCACCATTTATGAAATGGAGCGTCGCGGCGATTTCCCAAGGCGATTCAATTTGACGGCTCGCTGCGTTGTCTGGGATTTGGCCGAGGTGGAGACCTGGTTGGCCGAACGCCGCCTAGCGTCCGAACAGGCGCAAATCAAACGAGCGCCCTCCCCCGGTGTGCGCCAGCGAAAAACTCGCCCCGTCAGATCGCCTGTGTCGTCATGACCGGCATCGAGGGCGGTAGCAGCGTCGGCGTGTGAGGCTTGCCCGCGACCCAAGCATCGATCATGTCAGCCCACTCCTGAAGCATGTGGCGCCGCTGCTCGGCATACTCGGCTTTGTTGTAGATGCCGCGCGAAGAGCGGCCGTCTTCGTGAGCCAGACACTTCTCGATCCAGTCGCTATTGAAGCCCAATTCATTGAGGATCGTCGAACCAGTGCGCCGAAGGTCGTGCACCGTGAAGGGATCAAGAGCCAATCCGTTGGCCTTGGCCCTTTCGGCAATCAACTGGGTGACGCGGTTGAGCGTGGCATTGGACATGCACTTATCTGCGTCGTAGCGCGATGGGATCAGGTAGCGTGATCCGCCGGCACAGGTTCGCAAAGCCACCATGATGTCGAGGGCTTGCTGCGAGAGATAGATGTTGTGCGGTTTGGATGTCTTCATGCGCTCCTTGGGAATGCTCCAGACAGCCTTCTCGAAATCCACTTCATCCCACGTCGCATGGATCAGTTCGCCTTTGCGCACCAGCGTCAGCAGTATCAGGCGCAGACCAAGTTTGATCGTCGGATAGGACGCAACATGCTCCATCTGCGAGAACATGATTCGAATCTCACTGGGTGAGAGCGCGCGATCCTTCGGCACGAAGGTGGCTATCGACGACGGCCCGACATCGTCCGCAGGGTTGGCCACTTTCTCACCATGCAGAATGGCAAAGCCGTAGACTTGTTTGACAATGTCGCGCACATGAACAGCCGTAGCCGGTGCGCCCCGTGCCTTGACCTTGTTGCATAGGTCACGCAGGTCGTTTGCAGTGATTTCGGTCAGCAGTCGATTCTGAAAGACGGGGAGGATGTCGCGATCCAAGATGCTCTGACGCATCGAACGCGTACTGTCGGCCATACGCGCCTCCTCCGCCCACCTGACGGTAAATTCTCCGAAGGTTTTTGCTTCAGCTACGCGACGCTTCTGTCGCTGCTTCTCCTGCGAGGGAGACGCCCCCTCGGAAACCGCACGGCGAGCTTCGATGCAACGTTCCCGCGCCTTGGCCAGGGAAATGCCACTTGGCCCGTAGCGCCCGATTGTGAGCGTTTCCCGGCGGCCGTTGAGCCGGTAGTCGTAGCGAAAGGTGATGGTTCCGGCCGGGGAAACAGTGACGTACATCCCGTCCCGGTCGGCCACTTTGTACATGGCTACCTGAGGCTTGAGGTTCTTCAGCGCGGTATCGGTAAGCATGGCGTTCTCCTGTACGGGAACGTTTTTACCGTCACCCGCGATTCAGACTACACACCCGCTTGAAATCCGCATGAAATCTAGCGTTTCGCCAGAATTTTTACCGTCACACATCAAAAACGGGCTGACGGTAAAAATTGTAGTACATCAGGAGGCCTTCTGGCTACCGTCGGATTTACCGTCATCTCGATCCGCTTGCCAGCGATAGATGACGATAGATATTGGTATATTTTATGTTTGTTTTTAGCACGTTACATAAACTTATCGATAGATTCCGATAGACCGGGAAGGCACTGGAATTATTCCCACTCTATCGTCGCCGGCGGCTTGCCCGAGATGTCGTACACCACGCGATTGATGCCGCGCACTTCGTTGATGATGCGGTTGGCGACCTTACCGAGCAGGCTGTGGGGCAGTTCGGCCCAGTGGGCGGTCATGAAGTCCTGGGTCTGCACGGCGCGCAGGGCGACGACGTATTCGTAGGTGCGGCCATCGCCCATCACGCCCACGCTCTTTACCGGCAAGAAGACGACGAAAGCCTGGCTGACCTTGTCGTACCAGTCGGCGGCGCGCAGTTCGTCGATGAAGATGGCGTCGGCCTGGCGCAGCAGGTCGGCGAATTCGGCTTTGACTTCACCGAGGATACGCACGCCCAGACCGGGGCCGGGGAAGGGATGGCGGTAGACCATGTCGTGCGGCAGGCCGAGCGCCACGCCGAGTTCGCGCACTTCGTCCTTGAACAGGTCGCGCAGTGGTTCGAGCAGCTTCAGGCCGAGGGTTTCGGGCAGGCCGCCGACGTTGTGGTGGCTCTTGATGGTGTGCGCCTTCTTGTTCTTGGCGCCGCCGGATTCGATCACGTCGGGGTAGATGGTGCCCTGCGCCAGCCATTTCGCGTTCGGCAGTTTCTTCGCCTCGGCCTGGAAGACTTCGACGAACTCGCGGCCGATGATCTTGCGCTTCTGCTCGGGGTCGGTGACGCCCTTCAGGTGACCCATGAACTGTTCGGCGGCATCGACGTGCACGACCTTGGCGTGCAGCCGGCCGGCGAACATTTCCATGACCATCTTGCCTTCGTTCAGGCGCAGCAGGCCGTGGTCGACGAACACGCAGGTGAGCTGATCGCCGATGGCGCGGTGGATCAGCGCAGCGGCCACCGAGGAATCGACGCCGCCCGACAGGCCGAGGATGACCTCCTCGTCGCCGACCTGCTCGCGGATCTTCTGCACCGCTTCCGCGATGTAGTCGGGCATGTTCCAGTCGTGGCCGCAGCCGCAGATGTCGTGCACGAAGCGGGCGATGATTTCCTTGCCCTTGAGCGTATGCGTGACCTCCGGGTGGAACTGCACGCCGTAGAAGCGGCGCGCCTCGTCGGCCATGGCGGCGATCGGGGTGGAGTCGTTGCTGCCGATGACTTTGAAGCCGGACGGCAGTCCGGTGACCTTGTCGCCGTGGCTCATCCACACGTCGAGCAGGCCGTGGCCTTCGGCGTTGGTGCGGTCCTCGATGCCCTCGAACAGCTTCGAGTGGCCACGCGCGCGCATCTCGGCGTAGCCGAATTCGCGATGGTTCGAGCTCTCGACCTTGCCGCCGAGCTGGCTGGCCATGGTCTGCATGCCGTAGCAGATGCCCAGTACCGGCACGCCGAGCTCGAACACGGCCTGCGGCGCGCGCCAGTCCTCGGCTTCATACACCGAGTTCGGGCCGCCGGACAGGATCACCCCATGCGCGCCGAAACCACGCACGAATTCGTCGGACACGTCGAAAGGATGCAACTCGCAATACACCTGCTGCTCGCGCACGCGGCGGGCGATCAACTGGCTGACCTGGGAACCGAAATCGAGGATAAGTATTTTCTGGTGGCTCATGGGAATTTTGGGAGTTTTGAGTGTTTCCGTCACGCTGTCACTGGAAGCAACAAGGGCGGCACGCGGCCGCCCTTGCTGGCATGGGATGGATCAATCGACGTGGTAATTCGGCGCTTCCTTGGTGATCTGCACGTCATGGACATGGGACTCGCGGATACCCGCGGAAGTGATCTCGACGAAGGCGGCGCGTTCACGCATTTCGTCGATGGAAGCACAGCCGACGTACCCCATCGAGGCGCGCAGGCCACCCATCAACTGGTGAATCACGGCGCCCACCAGGCCCTTGTAGGGCACACGGCCTTCGATGCCTTCGGGCACCAGTTTTTCGACGTTGGCATCGCTTTCCTGGAAGTAGCGATCCGCCGCCCCTTCCTTCATCGCGCCCAGGCTGCCCATGCCGCGGTAAGCCTTGTAGGAGCGGCCCTGGTAGAGCACCGTCTCGCCCGGCGCTTCCTCGGTGCCGGCGAACAGGCCGCCGAGCATCACCGCATTGGCGCCGGCGGCAATCGCCTTGGCAATATCGCCAGAATAGCGGATGCCGCCATCGGCGATCATCGGCACGCCGGTGCCAGCCAGCGCCCTGGCGACATTGTCGATGGCCGAGATCTGCGGCATGCCGACGCCGGCGATGATGCGCGTGGTGCAGATCGAGCCGGGGCCGATGCCGACCTTGACGCCGTCGGCGCCATGGTCGACCAGGGCGCGTGCCGCATCTGCCGTGGCGATGTTGCCGCCGATGACGTCAATCTGGGGAAAATTCTTCTTCACCCATTGCACGCGATCGAGCACGCCTTGCGAATGGCCGTGGGCCGTATCGACCACCAGCACATCGACACCGGCCTCGACCAGCAATTCCGCCCGCTCTTCGGTGCCAGAACCCACGCCAAGGGCCGCGCCCACGCGCAAGCGGTCGTGACCGTCCTTGCAGGCGTTGGGATATTCACTGGCTTTCAGGATGTCCTTGACGGTAATCAGGCCGCGCAGCTCGAAATCGTCATTGATCACCAGCACCCGCTCGATGCGGTGCCGGTGCATCAGCGCCTTGGCCTCCTCGCGCGAAGTGCCTTCCTTGACGGTGATCAGCCGCGCCTGCGGCGTCATGATGTTCTGCACCGGCTGATCGAGATTGGTTTCGAAACGCAGGTCGCGGTTGGTGACGATGCCGACCACCCGACCATTTTCAATCACCGGCAAGCCGGAAAAACGGTGCAGGCGCGTCAGGGCCAGCACATCGCGCACGCTCATGGTCGGCGGCACGGTGATCGGGTCCTTCAGCACGCCCGCTTCGTAGCGCTTGACCTTGGCGACCTCGGCCGCCTGCGCCTTGGGTGAGAGATTCTTGTGAATGATGCCGATGCCGCCTTCCTGCGCCAGGGTGATCGCCAGCCGCGATTCGGTGACGGTATCCATGGCCGCCGAAACCAGCGGCATGCGCAGGCGGATGTTGCGAGTCAACTGGGTATCGAGGGAGGCATCGCGCGGCAATATGCTGGAATGCGCGGGAACGAGCAGGACGTCGTCAAACGTCAATGCCTTGTGGAGAACTCGCATCTTCTATCCTTGGTTCCAAAGGCCGGATTATACGTGATCACGCTCGGCTGCTGGCGCCTCCGCCGCCGTCTCCGCCGTCCCGCCGCCCTTCTTCATTGCCTTGCCTTCAGCGACCCGCTGCTTGCGCACTTCCTTGGGATCGGCGATGAGCGGCCGATATATCTCGACGCGATCCCGATCGCGCAGCACGGTATCGGCCTTGCCGAGTTTGCCGTAGACGCCCAGCTTGTTTTTCGCCAGATCGATTTCCGGATGTTTTGTCAGCAGGCCGGATTGCTCGACTGCCTGCTGCACGGTGCTGCCGGCCGCCATCTCCAGGCGCACCCGTTCCTGTTGTTGAGGCAAGGCATAAATCACCTCGACGGTGATGGAGTCTGGGCTCATCGTCAATGCGCCGAAGAAAAACCAGCCGGGATTTTAGCGCACAGCCTGCCGCCCGCCACCCCGGCATTGCCGGGATGGCGGAATGGCAAGATGGCGAACCGGCCGTTGCCCGGCGACGGGTTATTTCTTGATCGAGCAGGTATTGATGCCCAGCAAGGAATACAGGGCGCAAAAGCCCAGGGCGCCGGTGGCCAGCGGCAGGATGCCGATCCAGGCCCAGACCGGGCCATTGAATGCGGCAGCCCAGGTGAGCAGGCCGATACCCAGAATGATGCGCACGATACGGTCGAAAGTTCCAGCGTTCTTGGTCATGATGAATACTCCTTGGTTGAAAAAACGGGACGGTGAAACTACAGCCTCATAGCCTGGCGAACGTCAATGAGAGCGGCGGGCAACCAGGTCGATCAGCGCCGAGCGGCCGCGATGCGCAGCGCCTTCGGCCAGTTCGTCTTCATACTCGCGCAGTTCGAGTATCTCGAAATCCGCAAATGCGGCCCGCAGCATTTCGGCCGTATAGAGATTTTCGACGGCCGAAGGGCCGCCGGTCCGGTATTCGAGCTGCCTGGGCGTATAGCCATGCAACAGCAGCAAGCCGCCGGGCTTGACGGCCTGCTTCATGCCATTAAACAGCCGGTCGCGCTCGGCCGCCGTCGCAAACTGGATGAACACGCCAACCACATGGTCATAGGCCGCCTGCGGCCAGTCGAAAATCAGCGCGTCGGCCTCGATGAACTCCACCGCCACCCGACTCACCCGCGCCAGTTGCCGCGCCTTGCGCAGGGCGACCGCCGAGACCTCCAGCGCCGTCACCCGCAAGCCCTGCTGCGCCAGCCAGACGCTGTTGCGCCCTTCGCCATCGGCAACCGACAGCGCCGTGCTGCCCGTGGCGAACGATCCGGCATGCGCCGCGATGAACTTCGCCGGCGCAATGCCGAACAGATAATCCTCACCGGCATCGGCGTAACGGGTATTCCAGAAGTTTGCGTGGTCGGAAGTCGGCATGTTCATCTAAAGGCGTCATAAAGAATGAAAAAGCCGACGGCCGTCACGAAACTGCCGAACAGCAGCTTCATCAGGTGCGGATTCAGCTCGTGAGACAACTGCGCACCGATACCGCCGCCAAGCAGCAGGCACAGCGCCAATACGAGCGCGGCACGCACATCGACATGGCCATGCCGGTAAAACACCAGCACCGCTGCAATGCCCACCGGCGGCAGCAATACCGCCAGACTCGTTCCCGTCGCCATTTCGCGGCTGTAGTCGAGCAGATAAATCAGCGCCGGCACGATCATGATGCCGCTGCCGATGCCGAACATGCCCGAGGCCACGCCGGCAGCCAGGCCTATCGCGATCAAAAGGAAGAGTGTGGGCAGCGCCATGCGGATATCCAGTCATCGGCCGTCATCGGACATCATCGTCGAATACCGTCGGTATGAGATCAGTACAAGCACCACTGGTATATTAGCACATGCTTAAACACTTGCAGGTGCACGGCTGGCTCATCCTGGCCCTGGGCAATCCACTGCGCCGCTGCCGCATCGCACCAGTGCGCCACTCACAGTGCCGCAATCATCGCCATCAGCGCAGGTTTCAGCCTGCCGGCGGACGCCGGAATCGCCCGCCGGCGCGAATTGTCAATCCCGGCAAAAGCATGAATAATCAAGTTTCACCTGTCATCGCCGCGCCCCGCCCATATGAAGCTGACCGCATCTCTTGCTGCCGTTCTGCGTCACGGTTTGTGGGGAAACCTGCTGCTGGCTCTGGTGTATCTCATCAGCGCCCAGCTCGTCCGGACCTTGCTGGCTGCCCAGGGCCAGATCGCGCTGATCTGGCCTCCCAGCGGAATCGCGCTGGCCGTTCTTCTGCTGGCAGGCAACAGGTACTGGCCCGGCATACTGGCAGGCGCGCTCGCCACCAGTCTGTGGCTTGCCGGCAGCCAGGCATTGACCGGCCTGCTGATAGCCTGTGGCGCGCTGCTGGAAGCGCTTTATTGCGCATGGTGGCTGCGCCGGCAGACGGATTTCTCGGTGAAATTCGAGCAACTGAATGATTTCCGCCATCTGATCATGGCGGCCCTGGTGGGCACGCTGATTTCCGCCGGCTTCGGCAACCTTGCGCTGTTGATCGAACCACATCCGGCTCACGATCGCTTGGGACTGAGCCTGCTGCAGTGGTGGCAGGGCAACCTGCTGGGCGTACTGTTGTTCACTCCGCTGATCCTGGTCTGGCGCCAGTCGCCCTGGCGCGACTGGTTCCGCTCCGGCCGCATGCGCATCCTGGAATGGGGCACCTTCATGCTGCTGACCTTCCTGGTCGGGCAGATCGTTTATGTCGGCTGGTGGAGTGAAATCTTTGCGCCGATTGCACAATCCTACTGGTCGCTGCTGTTTCTGATCTGGGCGGCAGTCCGCTTCGGACGTCATGGAGTATTGCTGATGCTGGCCATCAACGGGGCTCAGGGTCTGCTTGGCGTCTCCCAGGGCAGCGGTTACTTTGCCGATGACCTGGCCAGAACCGGCTTGATGAATCTGTCCTTCTCCTACCTGCTGGCAACGCTGACCGGCATTGCCTTGAGCCTGGTCACGCACGAACGGAATCAGGTCGAGCGCTCTTTGAGCGACCAGGCCGAACTGGCCGATGGCATCATCCAGAGCCTGCCCGGCATGTTCTACATGCTCGACGAATCGAACCGGCTGCTGCGCGCCAACCGGCGCCTGCTGGAGGAAACCGGCCATGAAGCCCACCAACTGATCGATGCTTCCATCGACCGCCTGCTGGCACCCGAGGCGCGCGAACAGACCATGAACAGCCTGCAGCAGGCGCGCAGCCGGGGCGAGATCCAGGGGGAAACCCTGCTGCTGCGCCACGACGGCAAGTCCCTGCCCTATTTCTTCTATGCCCGGCATTGCCTGCTGGCAGGCCAGCCTCGCTTGCTCGGCCTGGCCTACGACATCAGCGAGCGCAAGCAGATGGAAGAAGCCCTGCGCTCCAGCGAGCAGTTGTTCCAGTCGGCCATCAACGGCGCGGGAGACGTGGTCTGGGACTGGGATGTGGCCACGCATCGGATCAGCCACAGCGCGCGCTGGAATCAACTGCTCGGTTACGCCGAAGACGTGCCCGCAAACGAAATCGGCAACTGGGATGAGCGCATCCATCCGGACGACCTGGAGGCCGCCAGAAAGAACAATGCAGCGCTGTTCGACGGCAAGACCGAGACCACGATGATGGAAATACGGCTGCGCGACCGGGATGGCCAATGGAAATGGATACTCTCGCGCGGCATGGTGATGCAGCGCGATGAACGGGGCTTGCCGCTGCGCATCGCCGGCACCCTCACCGACATCAGCCAGATCAAGGAACAACAGCAGCAACTCGAACGCATCGCCCATTTCGACAGCCTGACCGGCGTGCCGAACCGCTTTTTGCTGAACACCCGGCTGCGTCAGACGCTCGGCGCTGCCAGGCCGCATGGCAGCCTGATTGCCATCAGCTATCTGGATCTCGACGGCTTCAAGGAGATCAACGACACGCACGGACACGATGTGGGCGATTCCATGCTGGTGGCGATCACCCAGCGCCTGCGCCGCGTGCTGCGCGAATGCGACACCCTGGCGCGAATCGGCGGCGACGAGTTCGTCATACTCATGGCCGAGCTGGAAAATGAAACGGCCTGCCATGTGCTGCTGGAACGCTTGCTGTCGGCAGTCGCCGCGCCGGTGCGCTTGAACGATCTCAAGCTGCAGGTCTCGGCCAGCATCGGCGTGACGCTGCATCCCACCGACGCCTCCGATGCCGATCAACTGCTGCGCCACGCCGACCAGGCCATGTACCGGGCAAAGCAGACCGGCAAGAATCGCTACTGCATCTACGGTGCCGGCGAGATCAACTGACTCAGCGCGTGGCGTAGGCGCGCTTGACGAAGGACTCGACGAAGCTGCCGGCGATATGGCTGAACACCGGACCGATCACCTTTTCCAGCAGCTTGCTGGAAAACTCGTAGTGCAGATGAAACTCCACCTTGCAGGCCTGCTCGGTGAGCGGCTTGAAGCGCCAACTGCCGTCGAGCTTCCTGAAGGGCCCATCGACCAGTTTCATCCCCATCGCAGTGGGGAATTCCTTGAAATTCTCGGTCGAAAAATGGGATTTGACGCCGTGGTAATTGATATGCACCCGCGCCACGGTTTTTTCCGGCGTGCGCTCGATCACTTCGCTACCGCCGCACCAAGGCAGAAACTTCGGGTAATCCTCGACGCCATCGACGAGCGCGAACATCTGCTCGGCGCTGCGTTCGATCAAAACGGATTTTTCAATGACGGCCATGCTGCCAGTAAGGTGAGGGCTGAGGAGCGAAGCATCGGGAAGCTGTCGGCTTGTCGGCTGGGCTAGAATGGCCTCCATTTTACCGCCAGCCCCGCCATGAGCATCGCCGACAACAAGAAGGCCTTTCACGACTACTTCATCGAGGAACGCCATGAAGCCGGCCTGGTGCTGGAAGGCTGGGAGGTCAAGGCGATCCGCGCCGGCCGCGCGCAGATCAAGGAAGCCTATGTGATCCTGCGTAATGGCGAACTTTTCCTGATCGGCGCCCACATCAGCCCGCTGATCCAGGCATCGAGCCACATCAAGCCCGACCCGACGCGCACCCGCAAGCTGCTGATGCACGCCAGCGAAATCAGCAAACTGATCGGCAAGGTCGAACGCGCCGGCTATGCCCTGGTTCCACTGGACCTGCACTACACCAGGGGCCGCATCAAGCTCAGCCTGGGCCTGGCCAAGGGCAAGAAGCAATACGACAAGCGCGAGTCGGAAAAACAGCGCGACTGGGACCGCGAAAAAGACCGCCTGATGAAAACGGGCAGAAGCTGATCTTCTGGCGCTTGGTGCCTAACCCTTGCCCATGCCCCGCCCCAGCAGGCCGCGCACGGCTTCCTGGATATCCGCCGGCAGCACCAGGGTCTTGGCATTCGCCGATTCGGTGAGTTTGCCCAGGGCAGAGAGATAGCGCTCGCCCAGCATGTAACGCATCGGCGCTTCCTGATCGCCGATGGCGGCGGCCACACGGCGGATGGCCTCGGCACTGGCATCGGCCAACTGCACCTGGGCTTCGGCATCCTGCCTGGCGGCGGCCAGGCGCGCTTCGGCCTCGAGGATGGCTGCCTGCTTGGCGCCTTCGGCCTTGGTCACCATGGCCTTGCGCTCGCGCTCGGCGGAAGCCTGGGCTTCCATCGCCCGGACCATGGATTCGGTCGGCTTGATGTCCTGTATTTCCACGGACTTGACCGTCAGCCCCCAGTCGATCGCCTCGTCGGCGATGCTCTCGCGCAGCCGGGCCTTGATCTGGTCGCGGCTGGAAAGCGCTTCATCCAGCTCCATGTCGCCGACGATGGAACGCAGCGTGGTCATGATCAGGTTGCGGATGGCTTCGGAAAAATCCGTCACGCCATAAACCGCCTTGATCGGATCGGTGATCTTGATGAAGGCAATGGCATTCACCAGGATCACCGCGTTGTCCTTGGTGATCACTTCCTGCTCCTGCACATCGAGAATGATGTCCTTGGTCACCAGCTTGTAGGCCACATTGTCGAGGTAGGGAATGATGATGTTCAGTCCCGGATACAGCGTTGCATGGTATTTGCCCAGCCGCTCGACGATCCATTCCGTACCCTGCGGCACGATGCGCAGTCCCTTGGCCAGGGTAACTGCGGCAAACACCAGCAATGCGATGACAACAACGGTACCTGCGCCCATTCGATTCTCCTTCAGGGTTTTCCGACTTTCAACAAACTACCTTCCACCGCCAGCACCTTGACGCGCTCGCCGGTATTCAGCACCACATCGGCATCAGCGATGCAGGGCCAGACATCGCTGCCGAGCATGGGCTTTTGCAGGCGGATCTCGCCTTTCTGAAAAGGCCCCACAGCGCGCGTCAGCAGGCCGATCTCGCCGACCAGGCTGACTTCCGACATGCCGATGCGCGTCTTGTGCGCATCACGCCTGAAGACCTTGAACCAGACGATCAGCAGGCTCACGGAAACCACCAGCCAGAGCAGCAGTTGCGCCGTCAGGCCAGTTGCCGGCAACAACGCCAGCAAGGCGGCCACGGCCAGCGCGCCCAGACCGAACCAGATCAGGACGAAGCCCGGCATAACCAGTTCGGCAACGGTCAGCAAGATACCGCCCACTACCCAGTGCCACCATTCAACCTGCATGAGTCTCCCTTTCCCCTCCGCTGCTTCCGTGCATCCACCGATTGCGCATGCCTTTGCGCACCCATCGGCTGCACTCTAACACGCCCGGGAAGCGCCGATTCATTCCCTCCATGAGCGCAGCGCGCCGTGTACAGTGAATCGTGGATAGTGGAGCGTGGATAGTGAATTTGCTGGCAGCTTCACTGCGCCGGCAGAGTCAAAGACGCCAGCAAGCGCGTCACGAACGCTGCCGTCTGTCGATCCGCATCCACTTGCGGGTTGTATTCGCTGACCTCGAAGCCGACGAAATTTTCCCGATGCGCCAAGCCGCGCAATTCCTCGAGCAAGGCATCGGCATCGAGGCCGTCCGCAACCGGAGTATTCACGCCATGGGCAAACTGCGGATCGAGCGCATCCAGATCGAGCGAAATGCCGAAAGGCTGGCGCTGGCCGCTGCCGGCAACACCGCCAACCCGCGCCAGCGCTTCGGCAAAAGTCGCCGACAGGCCACGCTGACAGATCTCTGCCATGCCAAAAATACGCACATCGAGCCGTTGCAGCAGTTGCAGCTCGGCGCTTTCAAAACTGCGCGCGCCGAAAACGCAGGTGCGGCCGGCCTCGATCACCGGACGGTTTTGCTGCCACGGATTGGGCATGCAACCCAGCAGGGCCGCCAGCGGCATGCCATGCAGATTGCCGCTGGGTGTACTGAGGCTGGTGTGCGCATCGAGATGCGCATCGATCCAGAGCAGTCCGGGCTTTTCCATGCACGTCCGCGCCACCCCGCGCCAGGCCCCGTGGGCAATGGCATGATCGCCGCTGAGCACCACCGGAATCACCCGCTGCTGCGGCCTGCTGGCCAGAACGGCAGCAACGATGCGCTCTTCCAGCAGGGAGGAAATCCGCCGCAGCGCTTCCTCGCGCGACAGTCCGGCCGCGTCGGCAAGGCTCAGCGGTTCATCCCAACTGCAGGCGACCCGGTTGCGGCGCACGCCGTGACCGACATCGGCCAGATGCAAGGCCTGGGCCGCCTGCATGCTGCCGTCGCAAGCGACAGGCGGCACGCCGTAACCGCTGCTAACGCCAATCAGGCGCAATGCCGGTGCAGCCCGGGCCGCCTGGGCTGCTTGCACCACCACTGGCGCCGCATCCCCGCCCATCGCTGCAATTTCCTTGCTTTCCGCCATCCCGGCCACTCCCTCGCCTTCCACGTGCAAGGAAAAAATACTACACGGTAAACTGTACCGCTCCACACTCCGCAATCCACACGCCGGCAAGCCTCCTCATGCTCAGTTATCGCCACGCCTTCCACGCCGGGAATCACGCCGATGTGCTGAAACATTTCGTCGTCACTCAGCTCATTCAGCATCTGTGCCAGAAGGACGCGCCCTTCTGGTACATCGACACCCACGCCGGCGCCGGCAGATATGCGCTGGACAGCGGCTACGCCAGCAAACTGAAGGAATACCAGGGCGGCATCGGCCGCCTCTGGCAGCGCGATGATCTGCCGGCACCGCTGGCCGCCTATGTCGACCTGGTCAGACGGATGAATCCCGATGGCGAGCTGCGCAACTATCCCGGCTCGCCGTGGATCGCCCACGCCCTGCTGCGCGAGCAGGATCACCTCAAGCTGTTCGAGCTGCACAGCAGCGACAGCCAGTTGCTCGGCCAGCAGTTTCGCAGCGCCGGCCGGCGCGTCCAGGTGCAGCCGGTCGATGGCTACGGCGGACTCAAGGCGCTTCTGCCGCCCGCGCCGCGCCGCGCGCTGGTGCTGATCGATCCCGCTTATGAAGACAAGCAGGAATATCGCAAGGTCGTCGAAGTATTGCAGGATGCGCTGCACCGCTTTGCCACCGGCACCTATGCGCTCTGGTATCCGCAACTGGCACGCCACGAAGCGCGGCAACTGCCGGAAAAACTCAAGGCGCTGCCGCTGCGTAACTGGCTGCATGTCAGCCTGAGCATCGCCTCGGCGGATGGCGGCGCAACGAGTATGCCGGGTACGCCGGGTACGACTGGCACGCCCGGCATGATCGGCAGCGGCATGTTCATCATCAACCCGCCGTGGACGCTGGCGGCAACGCTGGAAGAGGTGATGCCCTGTCTGGTCGCCCTCCTCGGCCAGGACGCGACGGCCGGTTATCGGCTGGAACAGGGCGAAACGAAGCCAGGGGCAACGCAACCTCCAACCGCGCGAGAACGGACAGGATCGCGGCTTGCCGGCCGGAAATGATGCAAATCAGCCCTCGAACGAGGGCCTCAACAGCGCCATACGCCTTGGATCCCGTGTAGAATGCGTCCCCTGCATCGGTATCCCGTATCGTTTCCGATACCGCTGCATGCGCTCCGCAAACCCTATCGCGTTGAAGCCCCCCGCCCTCTGGTGTCGTGACAAGGACACCCTCCCGGCGCAAAGCTTTTGTGCCGGAATTTCGCAGAATTTTTCCGAAGATCTGTTTGTTTCGTTGGTTGGCGTAGCACCCTCAACCCGCAACCGGGATTGCAGGCGGCGCATGACTCGTGCCGCCCGCATGCGCGTCCTCATCCTTTTTGATCGCGCATTTCCCGCACGCCAACCCATGAAAGAAAGAACGCTCGTGAACTTCTCCGAACTCAATCTCCATCCCGCCCTGCTCCAGGCCATTGCCGACGCCGGCTACACCACCGCCACGACGGTCCAGCAGCAGTCCATTCCCGCCATTCTCGAGGGACGCGACCTGATGGTCTCCTCGCAAACCGGCTCGGGCAAGACCGCGGCCTTCATGCTGCCGGCCATCCACAGGCTCGCCTCGGCCCCCAAGCCGAGCGGCAAAACCCCGAACCAGCAGCGGCAATCGGCCATGAGCCAAGGCCAGCGTCCGCGCTTCCAGCCGGCCCAGCCCAAGGTGCTGGTGCTGGCGCCCACGCGCGAACTCGCGCTGCAGGTGACGGCCGCCACTGAAAAATACGGCGCCCAGTTGCGCTTCATCAAGTCCGTCGCCATCCTCGGCGGCATGCCTTACCCGAAGCAGATGCAGTTGCTGGCGCGCAATCCGCAAATCCTCGTCGCCACGCCGGGGCGGCTGATCGACCACATGGAATCCGGCAAGATCGATTTCTCGCAACTCGAAATGCTGGTGCTCGACGAGGCCGACCGCATGCTCGACATGGGCTTCATCGACGACATCGAACGCATCGTCGCCGCCACGCCGGCCACGCGCCAGACATTGCTGTTCTCGGCCACGCTCGACGGCATGGTCGGCCAGATGGCCAGCCGCATCACCCGCGACCCACTGGTCATCCGCATCGCCGGCGCCACCTCGAAACATGAAAACATCGCCCAGCGCCTGCACTTCGTCGACGACCTCGCCCACAAGAACCGTCTGCTCGATCACCTGCTGCGCGACATCAGCATCGACCAGTGCGTCGTCTTCACCGCCACCAAGCGCGATGCCGACCTGCTGGCCGAGCGCCTCAGCCTGTCCGGCTTTGCCGCTGCCGCATTGCATGGCGACATGCACCAGGGCGCGCGCAACCGCACCCTGCGCGCCGTGCGCAACGGCGAAGTGCGCATCCTCGTGGCGACCGACGTCGCCGCGCGCGGCATCGACGTGCCGACCATCTCCCACGTCTTCAACTACGATCTGCCGAAGTGCCCGGAAGATTACGTGCATCGCATCGGCCGCACCGGCCGCGCCGGGCGCAACGGCCAGGCGGTATCGCTGGTGAATCACGGCGAACGCTTCAACGTGCGCAACATCGAGCGCTTTACCAGGCAGCCGATTCCCGTCGAAACCATCGTCGGCCATGAACCCGTGCGCGCGCCCTCCAGCTTCGACAAACCGCGCAAGGGCAACAACTGGAATCCGGGCAAGCCCGGCACGCCCGGCAAGCGCTCGTGGCAGAAGCAAGCCGACAAATCGACGGGAAAACCCAGGACGCATGACTTCCACTCGCGTCCAGCCCAGCCGCGCGGCAACGACAACCAGCAACGCCGCAGCGCCGGCCAGCGGCATCAATTTGGCGGGCGCTGAACCTTGTCCTTGAAGATTTCCTGAAGATTTCCCTTTGATCCGCGTGCGCGCCCCACTATGCTCTGGTATCCTTCCGGCCTTTACAAAACCCTTGTGAACCCATTGTATTGACAGGGTTTTTTGATCCGCCTGCATTTATTGGAAAGACCGTCATGTCACACGATCACAGCGCCGCGCAAGAAGATCCCCGCAGTTTCAGGAATGAATTCATGCAGATTCTGCATACCCTGGCAGTGCCGATGTTTCACGAGTTCGCCTCGGATGCGATCGGCAATGGCTTTCCGGCAGACAAACGGGAGGGGCTGGATGCCGATGGCAATCCTTATGCGGCCGTGCGTTTCACCCTCGATCGCACGGCAAGCCTGGACAGCAATCCCGGTAATGAGTGCGAGCTGGTCTTCAAGGGCTTGCTCGCCGAGGAAAAAGTCGACATCCGGGCCGTCTACGATCAGCGCCCGGGCAAAGAGGCTGCCTACCACGAACAACTGGACATCCAGATGATCAACCAGGTCGGCCTGGAAGATCAGCTCACCGACTTCCTCTCGGCCGCCATGGCGGTCCGCCGTGGGCAGCCGATCCCGCCGCGCAAGCGCGAGCAGACGAGCGAGCAGAAGAGCCGCACCGCCGAACTCATGGCGATGCCGCCGGACCAGCCCCAGGTCATTCCCATCGTCTGGAAAAAGCGCGAGAAAAAGTAGGCCGCCCCAGCCTCAGGCGGGCAGCGCCCGTTCCACCAGCCGCACCCAGTAGGCAATCCCCAGCGGGATGATGGCATCGTTGAAATCGTAATGCGGACTGTGCAGCATGCAGCCCGCCCGTCCGCTGCCTGCCTGCCCGGCCACGCCCACACCATTACCCAGCCAGACATAGCAGCCGGGGCGCGCCTGCAGCAGATAGGCGAAATCCTCCGCGCCCATGCTGGGCCGCAAGTCGCGGCGCACCCGCTCGCGGCCGAGCGCCCGCGCGGCGGCTTCGGCGCACAGCGCGGCCTCCGCCGCGCTATTGATGGCCGGTGGATAGCCGCGCGCGTATTCGAGCTGCACCTCGACATCATGCGCAGCCGCGATGCCCGCGCAGATACGGCGCATGCCGGATTCCATCAGCGCCTGCTGGGCTGCGCTGAAAGTGCGCACCGTGCCGCCCAGTTGCGCTTTCTCCGGCAGCACGTTGTCCGCATGGCCGGCATGAAAGCGCGTCACGGAAAGCACGGCCGGCTCCAGTGGGTCGGTATTGCGCCCGACCAGCATCTGCAAAGCCTGCACCAACGCCGCCCCGGCCAGCACCGTATCGGTCGTCTGCTGCGGCATCGCCGCATGACCGCCCCGGCCCGTGACGAGAATCTCGAAACGATCGGCACCGGCCATCACCGGCCCCGCCATGACCGCCATTTCACCGATGGGCAAACCCGGCCAGTTGTGCAGGCCATACACGGCATCCAGCGGAAAAGCCTCGAGCAACCCCTGTTCCAGCATCACGCGCGCGCCGCCCTCATGCTCCTCGGCGGGCTGGAAGATGAAATGCACCGTGCCCTCGAAACGCCCTTCATGGCGCAGTGCCGTCAGCGCCTCGGCCGCACCGAGCAGCATGGCCGTATGACCGTCATGACCGCAGGCATGCATCTGTCCGGGATGGGTCGAGCGATGGGCAAAGCAATTGAGTTCTTCGAGCGGCAGCGCATCCATGTCGGCGCGCAGGCCGATGGCGCAACGGCCATTGCCCGCCTGCAGCGTGCCGATCACTCCGGTGCCCGCCAGGCCGCGGCGCACCGTCAGCCCCAGCCGTTCGAGATGCGCCGCGACGATGTCGGCGGTGCGCCACTCGCCGAAAGCCAGTTCCGGATGGGCGTGGAGGTCGCGACGAATCGCCGCAATGCGCGGCACCAGTTCCGGCAATAATTCCTCAAGCGTCATGTCTCACCTTTCCTGACGACAGACTGAATTATCACTCAACCGGATTCAGCTTCCGCCGGCTTGCTCCGGCTTCCCACGCGTTTGGGCCTGCCGGCGACGGTAGCGGAGCGCACTTCGGCAAACGCAGGACCGATGCCGGCAATATCGAAGCCCTGATCGACGAGCGTGGCGAAAATCGCCATTGCATCGGTCAGGCGCGTCGAGGCGTGCATGCCGTAATGGAACAATGAAACACCGAGCGCACCGCCAAAAAAGGCCGCAATCAGATTCTCGGTACTCAGCGCCGGATTCAGTTCGCCGGTACGCTTGGCCTCCTCGAACATGCCGTTCAATGCCTGATAGAGGCCATTGTTCTGCCTGAGCAATTCGGCCAGCAGCTCCGGATGGCGGCGCATCTCGATCGGGACGGCGGCAAGAAAACCCGTTACCGTCGCATCCCGGTCGGCAGCCGCCGCCGAGGCCATCAGGATGCGCCGGAAGCGCTCGCGCAATGTCGGGCATTCCTCCAGCGCACGCAGGTATTCGGGCAGCAGCACGCTCTGCGCATCGACCAGCGTCGCGACATAAAGCTCCAGCTTGGAAGAAAAATAGGAATACAGCGCCGCGTGCGTCATGCCCACGGCGCGGCCGACATCCTTGAAAGTCGTCTGCGCGTAGCCTTTTTCGGCAAACTGGCGCCGCGCCGCCAGCAGGATCTGGGTCAGCTTGGCTTCCTTGTTGCTTCCGCGCGGTCTGCCAACGCGGGCGGGCCTGAGTGTCATGCGTCAAAATCCCCTGCTATCCACGAAGCCGAACCGGCAGCGCGCCCAGGCGCCTCCAAATCCCCTCAAGCACCGGCAGCCTCCACGCCACTCAGAGCAGCATCTCTCCCAGCCACCAGGCAACGGCCGCAATCAACGCGCTGCAGGGAATCGTCAATACCCAGGCCCAGACGATACTTCCTGCCACGCCCCAACGCACACTGCGGGCACCGTTTGTCGAACCGACCCCCACGATGGCCCCGGTAATGGTATGCGTCGTCGATACCGGAATGCCGAGGGCCGTGGCCAGGAAAAGCGTGACGGAACCGCCGGTTTCCGCGCAGAAACCGCCCACCGGCTTGAGTTTGGTGATCCGCTGTCCCATGGTCTTGACGATGCGCCAGCCGCCGAACAGCGTGCCCAGGCCAATCGCCAGATAACAGGAAATGATCACCCAGGCCGGCGGCATCGAGTCGCCGGCAGCGACATGGCCGCTGGCAATTAGCAGCATCCAGATGATGCCGATCGTCTTCTGCGCATCATTGCCGCCATGCCCCAGGCTGTAGAGGGAAGCCGAAACCAGTTGCAGGCGGCGGAACCAGCGATCGATGCGCCAGGGTGTCGCCCTGACGAACAGCCAGGAGACGATCAGCATCAGCAGCGAACCCAGCAGAAAACCGAGCAGTGGAGAAACCAGGATGAAAGCCACCGTCTTGCCGATGCCCGACCACACCAGCGCATCGTTGCCCGCCTTGGCCGCGCCGGCGCCGACCAGACCGCCGATCAGGGCGTGCGAGGAACTCGACGGAATGCCGTAATACCAGGTGATCAGATTCCAGGATATGGCGCCGATCAAGGCCCCGAAAATGACGTAGTGATCCACGATGCCGGGGTCGATGGTGCCCTTGCCTATGGTTGCCGCCACCTTGAGCTGGAAGACGAACAGGGCGGCAACGTTGAAGAAGGCAGCAAACATCACTGCATGATTCGGTTTCAGCACACCGGTGGAAACCACGGTGGCGATCGAGTTGGCGGCGTCGTGAAAGCCGTTCATGAAATCGAACAGCAGTGCCAGCGTAACCAGCACAACGACCACCCAGAGCCCTATTTCCAGCGAGTGCATGGCGAACGGTCAGGGAACGGTGAGTAAGTGGAAAAAAGGCAGCGGGAGAGGAAAGCGCCGAGTGCGGACATGCCCATCGGGCGCTTTCAGGAGTTTTCGAGCACGATGCCCTCGGTGATGTTGGCCACATCGTTGCAGCGATCCGTCACTGACTCAAGCAGCTCGTAGAGCATCTGCAGCTTGATGATTTCACGCACCTCCGTCTCTTCACGGAACAGCCGGGAAATGGCCGCGCGCATGACGTGATCCGCATCGTTCTCGAGTTCATCGATCTCGCGGCAGACCTTCAGGATCGTTTGCGCATGCTCCATGTTGTGCAACAGGCTGACCACGATCTTCACCCGCTCGCAGCAGGACAGGCATATCTCGGCCAGTTTTCGGGCTTCCGGCGCGATCTTGCGAATATCGTAGAGCACCAGCGATTCCGCGACATCCTGGATCATGTCGAGGATGTCGTCCATGTTGGAAATCAACTGGTGAATGCTGTCACGATCGAAAGGCGTGATGAAGGTTCGGTGCAGCAGCGTAACCGTCTCGTGCGTGATCTGGTCGGCGCGCTTCTCGATGGAATCGATCAGCTTGACATGATCATCGGCCGTCTGCACGGTATTGCCCAGCTTGGCCAACAGGGCCTCCAGCTCAACCGCACCCGCAACGATCTGCTCCGCGTGTGCGTTGAACAACTCGAAAAACTTGCCCTCTGTGGGCATGAAGCGTCCAAACATCTTGGTTTCTTTTTGTTACAAAGGTCGGCATGTTACCAATAAACCCGCCTCCCTGTTGATGATTTTTGCCCACGGTGGGATGTTACAATGCGCAGTTCCGAATCATTCAGGACGCCACGCATGAAACGCAACCGGCTCCCGCGCCAGACACGGCAGACGCCGGATTTCGACGAACTCATCCGCCTGGCAAATGGCTTGGGACACTCCTGCTGCCGCAACGAGGATGCCCACTGGGAGGCGCGCCTTGCCCGCCGCATCGACCACCTGCTCGAAGACGGCGACGAAGCCACCCTGACGGCCGCGCTGGATCATCTGTATGCAGCCAAGGGACCGGCCTACGATGCCCTGGCCGAGATGATCGAGACGCGCTGCGAGAGCCGTCCGGCTGTCGCCCCGGCCGCAGCAAAGAACGTCCCTGCCGCCGCGTTCTCACCACCCGGCACCAGCCTCGTGCTGTTCAATGCGCCCCTGCTCGCCTGGTCGCGCTATGCCATTCCGTTTGGTTCGATCAGCGCGGCGGTGCTGGCCAGCTTGCGGGTACAGTTGCAGGCCCACGTGTTTGCCGAAGGCGTGCAACTGGCGCTGGCCGACTACCTGTTCAGCCCCGACCAGTTGCCGCAAAGCTATTGCGAAACCGCGCAATTGGCCGGGCGTCTGGGTGAATGCGCAATGCACGGGCGCGACCTGAACCTCGATCCGGCGCAACTGCCGGAAACTGCCAGCTTTCTTTCCGACACCCGCTATCTGCTCGGCGTTGCCGCCGTCGCGTCCGGCGCCGCGCTGTTCCGCTGGCAGGAAGACGATGCCGGCAGCGAGCGCGGCGAAGTGCTGCGGCGCTGGCAAACCCAGGGGGGCGAAGCCTTGCGCCCGCTGCTGCCCGGCTGCGCCAGCGAACTCCTGCTGCCGCAGTCCTATCACACCGCCTGCCGCAATGCCGATCGCAGCTCGCGCCCCTACTCGCTGCGCGCCTCGGTCAGCTATCTCGGCAGCATGCTGGACATCGCGGCCAACCAGTTGCGCGCCGTCATCGCGCCTTTCTACGAGCAACAACTGGAGGAATATCGCATCGGCTTCACCCTGCAAAACTCCAACCAGGTGATCCACGGCGTCGTCTGGGCCTTGCTCGACGCCGAAGACGACAATACCGACATTCCGGCGCAGATCGAAACCCTGCTGCGCGAAATCGGCATCGGTGAAATTCTCCAGCTCGATCATCGCCTGCCGCTCGAATACTGCGACGACTGCGGCAGCCCGCTTTATCCGGATCCCGAGGGCGAGCCGGTGCACGCCGAAATGCCCGAGGACCAGATCGAAGTCCTGCCACGCCATCTGCATTGATTCGGCTTGCGCATCGTTGCATCCTTGCGCGCCATCCGCACCACTGTTGCCCAGCATTGATCCTTGCCTCCCGTCCTGCGACGGGAGCCGACGGCCAACGACCCGGGAGCCAAGCATGTCAGACAAGATCATCAAATCCGCTGCCGAATGGCAAGCCTGCCTCAGCCCGCTGCAATACCACGTGACCCGCGAGAAGGGCACCGAACGCGCGTTCAGCGGCGAATACTGGAACACGCACGCGCCGGGCATCTACCGCTGCGTCTGCTGCGGTACGCCCTTGTTCGATGCAGCCGACAAATTCGACGCCGGCTGCGGCTGGCCGAGCTTCAGCCAGCCGCTGGCTGCCGCGGCCATCAGCGAAGCGGACGACCACAGCCACGGCATGGAGCGCACCGAAGTGCTCTGCAAGCGTTGCGATGCCCATCTGGGCCACGTCTTCACCGACGGCCCGGCGCCGCACGGCCTGCGCTACTGCATCAATTCCGCCGCAGTGAAGCTCGAAGCCGCGCAGCCCGACAAAACCTGAGCAACTTACTCAACAATTTGTATAATCTCCGCACCATGAAATTTCTTTTCGACCTGTTTCCAGTCATCCTCTTCTTCCTCGCCTTCAAACTGTCCGAAAAAAGGCCGGAAGCCGCGCTGGACTTCATCACCCAGACCCTCGCCCCGCTGGGTATCGGCAGCGCGATCACGCTCGCCCAGGCCCCCATCCTGGTCGCCACGCTGGTCGTCATCGTCGCCACCGCCCTGCAGATTTCCTGGGTCTGGCTGCGTCACGGCAAGGTCGACAAAATGCTTTGGGCCAGCCTGATCCTGGTGGTCTTCTTCGGCAGCCTGACGCTGATTTTCCATGATGAAGCCTTCATCAAATGGAAGCCGACCGTGCTCTACTGGCTGTTTGCCGCCGTCCTGCTGGGCGCGCCGCTGCTGCTGAAGAAAAACCTGATTCGCGAAATGCTCGAAGCCCAGGTGCAACTGCCCGAACCGCTGTGGCGGAAACTCAATTTCGCCTGGGTCGGCTTCTTTCTGTTGCTGGGCGCCCTCAATCTGCTGATCGCCTTCGGCCTCGATCTGTCGACCGACATCTGGGTCAATTTCAAGCTGTTCGGCACGATGGGGCTGATGTTCATGTTCATCCTCGGCCAGGGCGTCTATCTGGCGAAATACATCGAGGAAAAATGACCATGCTTTACGCCTTGTACGGCGAGGACGCCGCCGACAGCCTGGAAAAACGCCTGGCCGTGCGCGCCGAGCATCTGGCCCGCCTGCAGACGCTCCATGACCAGGGCCGGCTGCTGCTGGCCGGCCCGCTGCCGGCCATCGACGCAGCCGATCCCGGCCCGGCCGGCTTTGCCGGCAGCCTGATCGTCGCCGAATTTCCCTCCCAGGCCGAAGCGGAACGCTGGCTGCAGGCAGATCCCTATGTCGCTGCCGGCGTCTTCCGCAGCCACTGGGTGCGCCCCTTCAAGCAGGTTTTTCCCAAGTAATCCCGACCGGAACCGCCATGAGCAAGATCGACACCATCCGCGCCCGCCTCGCCTGCCTCGAACCGCAATCGCTGGAAGTCTTCGACGACAGCCACCAGCACCTCGGCCACGGCGGCTACCGCACCGACGGCAGCCACTTCCGCATGCAGATCGTCTCGGCCCGGTTCGAAGGCAAAAACAAGGTGGCCCGCCACCGCATGGTCTATGCCGCCCTCGGCGAGCTGATGAAAGAAGACATCCACGCGATGAACATCGACGCCAGGACGCCGGCCGAGGCGGCTGCCGCCCGGACAGCCTAGACAACCCGGCAACCCAGGCAGCCCGGACAGCTCAGGGCTCGACGTAGAAACGGATGCGCTGGATCTTTTTCTCGTGCATGTTGAACTCGAAGAAAATCACGCCTTGCCGCAGTTGCGCGGCAGCGGCGGGATCCGCCAGGGAAAAGCTGGCCGTGACGTAACTGCCGGCCGCCAGGGTCTTGCCGGTCTGCAGATTCCCCTGCAGTTCGGCGAGCCGCTCCATCCCCGCCAGCGGCGCTTCCGCCGGCCAGGCCAGACCGGCGAAATCCGAACTCAGCAGCGTCTTGATGCGCTCGAAGTCGCGCTGGTTGTACGCCGCGACAAACTCGGCAACCTGCGCCTTGCCGGTTTGGCCGATGCCGAAAACACCGGACATGAACTGCAGCATGCCGCGCCAGCCTAGCTGACCGATCATGCGCTGCCCCAGGGCAAGGCCGGCCGTCAGGCTGGCCAGACCGAAGGACATCTGCTGCTTGAGCATGGGCCAAAGCTCCCAATGCGCGGCCAGATGCTGCACCTTCAACTCGCCATCCTCCTCGATCAGCTCATAGTGCGCGTGCATCGGCACGCGCAGGGTGATCTGCGGCGACATGCCGATTTCTATTGTCAGATCGCGCACCACGCTGTTGCCGCAGACGATGTCGCGGTCGACGTGAAAGACGATCTGCATCGGCGCAATGAAGCAATCGTAGAAACGGGAGAGCGGACCATTGCCGCGCACGCCGGTCCGTTTGTCGAACACGCCGCTGACGTGCGCCGGCGCGCCAACCGGATCCTCGACGATGTTGTAACGGGCAAAAATCGCCATCCAGGCCTGCTTGTCGTGGATGGCAACCGCTTGCGGCGATTTCATGATGGTCGCAATTCGATCATCGCGGCTGAATTGAGCGTGCATTGTCCGGCCCCTCCCTGTGTCTGTCGTCGGCAGTCAAAAGTCCGGATGATATTCATAAAACCCGGCACTGCAAAATGACCTGTTCCAGCCAGCCGGCAACCTGCCGATTATACTTTTGTCGAATTGTCACAATGCTTTATTTCTGGAATAGTGCAAGCCATTACAACAGCATGCCGCCTCCCCAATGGCATTCCAGAACTCAAATTCATTGCCCCATTTCGATCAGCCGCCGTTACGCCTGCTCGGCGTAACGGTGGTTATTTTTGCGCTGGTTTCGCTGCTGCTGCATTCACCCGTGCATGGCACCCACATCAACCTGGGTGGCAGAGGCTTCGGCTTTGCCTTCGCCCTGCTGCTGTTCGCCGGCCCGCGCCTGTGGCCCGGCGTCGTCGCCGGAACTGCCGCAGCCTGTCTGCTTGCAGGCCAGGGGATACTGCTGGCGCTGGCGACCGGGCTGGGCAACGGGCTGGCAACCGCGCTGGTCATCGACATGCTGAAGAAGCACGATTTCGATCGCAGCCTGTCCCGTCTCAAGGACTATCGCATGTTGCTGATGTACGGCGCCTTCATCGCGCCCGGCATCAGCGCGGCCTGCGGGACGCTTCTGCCGCTGCTGTCGGGCGCGGCAGCGCCGGGCAACCCCCTCAACGCCTATGTCGAATGGTGGCTGGGCGATTCGATGGGACTGCTCAACGCCGCGCCGGCATTGCTGATCTGGTTCGGCAACACGCGCAAGCTGCCGCGCCGCCAGTACATGTCCGAGTTTGCCGGACTGCTGCTCATTGCCAGCCTGATTGCCGCCGTCATCTTTAGCGAACGGGCATCATACGGACTGCTCGTCGACACGATCCCCAGCCTCATGTTGATGGCACTGATCGTCTGGGCGGCGATCAGCTTCGGGCGTCACGCCACATCACTCTTGATCGTCGTCTTTTTCTCGCTGGTACTTGTCAGCATTCGCCACAATGTCGGCATGTTTGCCGACGAGCAGCATTACGCAACGCTCCTGAGCCTGTGGTGGTTCATTGCACTGTTCAGCATGGTCGGCATGACCCTGGCCATCGTACTCCACCAACTGCGCCAGACGCAGACGGAGCTGCATCTTGCAGCCCAGGTATTCGCCAACAGCCACGAAGGCATCGTAATCGTCAATACGCAAAACCGCATCGTATCGGTCAATGCGGCATTCACGACAATCACCGGATATGCCGCTGCGGAAGCCATCGGCAAGACCCCGGAACTGCTGCGTTCCGGCAAGCATGATGCAGACATGTACGACAAGATGGCCAACCAGTTGAACGAAATCGGCCACTGGGATGGGGAAACATGGAACCGGCGCAAGGATGGCAGCATTTTTCCGGTACAGGTGTCCGTCAGCACCGTACGCGACAGCCACGGCGATATCGAAAACTACATCAGCATCTTTTCCGACATCACCGAGCGCAAGGCCAGCGAGGAGCGCACCCGCCATCTGGCGCAGTACGACTTCCTCACCGACCTGCCCAACCGCGCCCTGCTGCTCGATCGTCTCGCCCATGAACTGGCCAGCGCCAGGCGCTACAACACACGCTTTGCCGTCATGTTCATCGATCTCGACCATTTCAAGCCGGTCAACGACACCCATGGCCACGACGTCGGCGATTCGCTGTTGTGCGAAGTGGCCCGGCGCCTCAAGGAGAACGTGCGCGACAGCGACACCGTTTCGCGTCAGGGCGGCGACGAATTCATCATCCTGGCACCCAACCTGGCGGATACCGAACAGGTGGCCCTGTTCGCTCAGAAATTGCTGCTCATCCTCGCCGAACCTTACCGGATTGCCGGCCACGAACTCCGCATCACGCCCAGTATCGGCATCGCCATCTATCCCCACGACGGCGAAGACATCGACAGCCTGATCAAGAACGCCGACACGGCCATGTATCGCGCCAAGAGTTCGGGCCGCAACAATCTGCAATGCTATGGCCACTGTCAGCCTGCGCCCGGCTGTGACGAGCATTGATGCACGGAGAGGTGCAGCGCGGCCTCAGCCTTCTTTGCGCTTCACTCTCCTTCCCTGACTGCCAGCGCCGTACTCTTACTGCTTCTCGAACACCAACTGCCCGCGCTCGGCGCGCACCTTGATCAGATCCTTGGCGGCGAAGCGGCCTTCGAGTATCTGCCTGGCAAGCGGATTTTCCAGGCGATCCTGGATCGCCCGCTTCAGCGGCCGGGCGCCATACACCGGATCGAAACCGGCCTTGGCGATCTCGGCCAGGGCGTCGTCATCGACCTGCAGGCCGATTTCCAGACGCGCCAGGCGGCGCTGCAGATAGCCCAACTGGATCCTGGCGATGCCGGCGATGTTCTTTTCATCCAGCGCATGGAAAACCACGATCTCGTCGATGCGGTTCACGAACTCGGGGCGAAAATGCGTCTTGACCTCGCCCATCACGGCCAGCTTCACCACCTGGTAATCCGCTTCGGCCATGCTCTGGATCATCTGCGAGCCCAGGTTGGAAGTCATCACGATCACCGTGTTCTTGAAGTCCACGGTGCGGCCCTGGCCATCGGTCATGCGGCCGTCGTCGAGCACTTGCAGCAGCACGTTGAAGACGTCCGGATGCGCCTTCTCGACTTCATCGAGGAGAATCACGCTGTAAGGCTTGCGACGCACCAGCTCGGTGAGGTAACCGCCCTCCTCGTAGCCGACGTAGCCCGGCGGCGCGCCGATCAGGCGGGCGACGGAATGCTTCTCCATGAACTCGCTCATGTCGATGCGGATCAGGTGATCCTCGGAATCGAAGAGGAATTCGGCCAGGGTCTTGCACAGCTCGGTCTTGCCGACCCCCGTCGGGCCGAGGAACAGGAATGAGCCATAAGGACGGTTCTCGTCCGACAGACCGGCGCGCGAGCGGCGGATGGCGTCCGACACCAGGCGCACGGCTTCGTCCTGGCCGATCACCCGCTGATGCAGGCGCTCTTCCATCTTCAGCAGCTTGTCGCGCTCGCCCTGCATCATCTTGGAGACCGGAATTCCCGTCGCGCGCGAAACCACCTCGGCGATCTCCTCGGTGCCGACCTGGGTGCGCAGCAACTGGTTGGGCTGTTTTTCACCATTGCCCGACTTCTCGGCGGCCTTCAACTGAGCTTCCAGTTGCGGCAGCTTGCCGTATTGCAGCTCGGCGACCTTTTCCAGTTTGCCTTCGCGCTGCAGCTTGTTGATCTCGGCGCGCAGCCTGTCGATTTCTTCCTTGATGTGCGCCGAACCCTGCACGGCGGCCTTCTCGGCCTTCCAGATTTCCTCCAGGTCGGAATACTCCTTGCCGAGCTGCTCGATCTCGTCTTCGATCAGGGCCAGACGCTTCTGCGAAGCCTCGTCCTTTTCCTTCTTCACCGCCTCGCGCTCGATCTTGAGCTGGATCAGGCGCCGTTCGAGCTTGTCCATCGCCTCCGGCTTGGAGTCGATTTCCATCTTGATGCGCGCGGCCGCCTCGTCGATCAGGTCGATGGCCTTGTCGGGCAGGAAGCGGTCGGTGATGTAGCGGTGCGAAAGCTCCGCCGCGGCGACGATGGCCGGGTCGGTGATGTCCACGCCATGGTGCAGTTCGTACTTCTCCTGCAGGCCGCGCAGGATGGCGATGGTCGATTCCACGCTCGGCTCATCGACCAGCACCTTCTGGAAGCGGCGCTCCAGCGCGGCATCCTTCTCGATGTACTTGCGGTATTCGTCGAGCGTGGTCGCGCCGATGCAATGCAGCTCGCCGCGCGCCAGGGCGGGCTTGAGCATGTTGCCGGCGTCGATCGCGCCCTCGGCCTTGCCGGCGCCGACCATGGTATGGATCTCGTCGATGAAGACGATGATGCGGCCCTCGTCCTGGGCGATTTCCTTCAGCACCGCCTTCAGGCGCTCCTCGAACTCGCCGCGGTACTTGGCGCCGGCCAGCAGCGCCGCCATGTCGAGCGAGAGCACCTTCTTGCCCTTCAGCGTCTCGGGCACCTCGCCATTGACGATGCGCTGCGCCAAGCCTTCGACGATGGCCGTCTTGCCCACGCCCGGCTCGCCGATCAGAACCGGGTTGTTCTTGGTACGCCGCTGCAGGATCTGGATGGCACGGCGAATCTCGTCGTCGCGGCCGATCACCGGATCGAGCTTGCCCAAGCGGGCGCGTTCGGTCAGATCAAGCGTGTATTTGCCCAGCGCCTCACGCTGCCCCTCGGCTTCCTGTGAGCTCACGTTCTGACCGCCACGCACCGCCTGGATGGCCTGTTCGAGCGCGGCGCGGCTGACGCCATGCTCCTTCAGCAAGCGGCCAGCCTCACCCTTGTCGCCAGCCAAGGCCAGCAGGAACATCTCGGATGCGATGAACTGGTCGCCCGCCTTCTGCGCTTCCTTGTCGGTCAGATTGAGCAGGTTGCCCAGATCGCGGCCGACGCTGATCTCGCCGCCATGGCCTTCGACCTTGGGCAGGCGCTCCAGGGACTTTCTGAGCGCGCCCTTGAGGGCAGCGGCATTGGCGCCGGCCCGCGCCAGCAGCGAGACCGTGGCGCCGTCTTCCTGTTCGAGCAGCGCCAGCAGCAGGTGTTGCGGCTCGATGAACTGCTGGTCGTTGCCGATCGCCAGACTCTGGGCATCGGCCAGCGCCTGCTGGAACTTGGTGGTGAATTTATCGTAACGCATGATGGCGCGGCTCCTGTATGAGATTCAATTGGAGCGCAGATGGGGTTGCCAAGTCCCAATTCAAGAGCCATGCGCAGCGGAAAAACGCCGAACAAGCGCCGAACAGCCCCGATCCATGGCCGGCCGGCAGAAAAGATCTGCCCATGCCGGCTTCATCGGCAGTGGGCCACGTCAAAGTTCGAGATACACGCGACCCGCATCAATCCTGACCGCGATGCAGGGCACCTGGCCGACATCGGGAGCCACGGCCTGCCCATCCGTCAGGCCGATGTTCATGCCATGCAGGGGACAAGTGACGCGACGGCCATGCACGATGCCCTGCGACAGCGGCCCACCCTTGTGCGGGCAGCGATCATGCATGGCGAACACCTCGTCCTCGGCCGTGCGGAACACGGCGATGTCGGGCCCAGAGGTCTTGACGACGCGGCTGCCCAAACGCGGGATTTCGTCCAGCGCGCAGACCAGTTTCCATTCCTTCATGCTGTTCTCCCCATACTCTCCCTATGCCTTGGCGATGTCGATGATCTCGTACTGGCGGCGCAGCGGCTGCGCCGGCGCCTGATCGACGGCCTTTTTCCACGGGTCTTCGTAGCCCCGCAGCGCGTCGAGCAGGCGCGCGCCGAGTTCCTTGCGCCGCACGGCATCCTCGACGACGTTCTTCTTCACATGATCGAGGCCGACGCGCTGGACGTAATGCACGGTGCGGTCGAGATACCAGGCTTCCTCGCGGTAGAGCTGGAGGAAGGCGGCCGTGTATTCGAGCACGTCCTCACGTGTCCCGACCTTGCAGAGAAACTCGGCGACTTCGGTCTTGATGCCGCCGTTGCCCGCGACGTAGATCTCCCAGCCGGATTCGACGCCGATCACGCCGACGTCCTTGATGCCGGCCTCGGCGCAGTTGCGCGGACAGCCGGAGACCGCCAGCTTGACCTTGTGCGGGCTCCACATGCCGAACAGCATTTCTTCGAGGTCGATGCCCATCCGCGTCGAATTCTGCGTGCCGAAGCGACAGAACTCTGCACCGACGCAGGTCTTCACCGTGCGGATGCTCTTGCCGTAGGCATGGCCGCTCGGCATGCCGAGATCCTTCCACACCTTGGGCAGGTCTTCCTTCCTCACGCCGAGCAGGTCGATGCGCTGGCCGCCGGTGAGCTTGAGCATCGGTACCGCGTACTTCTCGGCGACGTCGGCGATGCGCCGCAGTTCGGCCGGCGTGGTGACGCCGCCGAGCATGCGCGGCACAACCGAGTAGGTGCCGTCCTTCTGGATGTTGGCATGGCCGCGTTCGTTGACGAAGCGCGACTGCGGATCGTCCTCGGCCTCGTGCGGCCAGGTCGAGATCAGGTAGTAGTTGAGCGCCGGGCGGCAGGTCGCGCAGCCGTCGGGCGTGCGCCATTCGAGGAAGTGCATGGCCTGCGGAATCGACAGCAGCCTGTGCTCGCGGATCGCCTGGCGCACTTCGGCGTGACTGCGCTCGGTGCAGGCGCAGAGCGGCCTGGTCTTGCTGTCGGCCGGCGCGTAGGCGCCGCCGATGGTCGAGGCGAGAATCTGTTCGACCAGGCCCGTGCAGGAACCGCAGGAGCTGGAGGCCTTGGTGTGCTTGCGCACTTCGTCGAGGGTGAACAAGCCCTGCTCCTTGATCGCCTTGACGATGCTGCCCTTGCAGACGCCGTTGCAGCCGCAGACCTCGGCGCTGTCGGGCAGCGCCGCCGCCTTGTTCTGCCCGGCATGGCCGGCGTCGCCGCCGTGACGGTTGCCGGCGCCACCGAACATCAGGTGATCGCGAATCTCACGGATGTTCTGGCCGTCGCGCAGCATCTGGAAGTACCAGGCGCCGTCGCTGGTATCGCCGTAGAGCACGCCGCCGACCAGCCTGTCGTCCTTCACCACCAGCTTCTTGTAGACGCCACCGGCCGGATCGTGCAGGACGATTTCCTCGAAGCCTTCACCCGCGTCGCCGCCGCCGAAATTGCCGGCCGAGAACACGTCGATGCCGGTCACCTTGAGCTTGGTCGAGGTCACCGAGCCGGCATAGCGGCCGATGCCGAACCGGGCGAGGTGGTTGGCGCAGACCTTGGCCTGCTCGAACAGCGGCGCCACCAATCCATAGGCGGTTCCGCGATGGTTGGCGCATTCGCCGACGGCGTAGATGCGCGGGTCGTAAGTCTGCATGGTGTCGTTAACGACGATGCCGCGATTGCAGTGGATGCCGGCGGATTCGGCAATCCCGGTATTCGGGCGGATGCCGACCGCCATGACGACGAGATCCGCCGTCACTTCCTCGCCATCCTCGAAGCGCACGGCGGCGACGCGGTCATCCGGGCCGGCGACGAGTTCGCAGGTGCGCCTGCCGAGGAAGAATTCGAGGCCCTTGTCCTCAAGCGACCGCTGCAGCATGCTTGCGGCGGTTTCGTCGAGCTGGCGATCCATGATCCAGTCCGCGATATGCACCACGCCGACCGCCATGCCGCGCAGCTTGAGTCCGTTGGCCGCTTCCAGGCCGAGCAGGCCGGCCCCGATGACGACCGCCCGGCTACCGTGTTCGGCGGCGGCGATCATCGCATCGGTATCCGCGATGTCGCGATAGGCGATGACGCCAGGCAGATCCTTGCCGGGAATCGGCAGCATGAAGGGATGCGAGCCGGTCGCCAGCAACAGCCGGTCGTAGGTCTCTTCGGTACCATCTTCGGCCACCACCTTGCATGCGCGCCGGTCGATCCTGACGACCTTCTTGTTCAGATGCAGGCGGATGCGGTTGTCGCGATACCAGTCGAGATCGTTGAGCACGATGTCCTGCAGCGTCATCTCGCCGGCCAGCACCGGCGAGAGCAGGATGCGGTTGTAATTCGGATGCGGTTCGGCGCCGAACACGACGACATCGTAAAGATCCGGCGCGAGCCTGAGCAGTTCTTCCAGCGTGCGGCAACCGGCCATGCCGTTGCCGACGAGAACCAGCTTGAGTTTTTTCATGCCTGCCCCTCGATTGCAAATGAGCCCGAAGACTCTTCAGCAATCGCCGTGCCAGGAGGCTGGACTGGCCTGCACTCAACGGTTTCGATGGATTCGCATGGCATCGACCCCACCCATGCGGTGCGTCCGCGAGCAGACTGCCCCATGAAGGTGCAGCGCAGCGATTGCCGCACGGCGGCGCGCATTGACCCCCACTCGCCCCCATGATCTACTGCCAGCGTCCCCTTCGCAGAGCTCAGGAAACGACATGGACAGGCCTTGCGACCTGCTGATCATCGGTGGCGGCATCAACGGTGCGGCCATTGCCCGCGATGCCGCCGGGCGCGGTCTGTCCGTCTGTCTGGTCGAGCAGGGCGACATCGCCGGAGCAACGTCTTCGGCCAGCAGCAAGATGATCCATGGCGGCCTGCGCTACCTGGAACATTACGAATTCCGCCTGGTGGCCGAAGCGCTGGCCGAGCGCGAAGTGATGCTGAAGATCGCGCCTCACCTGGCGCGCCCGCTCGCCATCGTCATGCCGCACGTGAAGCGGCAACGCCCGGCCTGGATGATCCGTCTGGGGCTGCTGCTCTATGACAACCTGGGACGCCTGCGCCACGACGCGCCACGCACCACGCTGCCTGCCTCCAGTACCGTCGACCTGCGCCGCGCGCCCTTTGCCGGTCTGCTGCATGCGGTGCATGGCAAGGGATTCGTCTATTCCGACGTCATCGATGACGACGCGCGCCTGACCCTGGCCACCGCGCGCTCGGCCGCCGGCCTCGGCGCCGTGATTCGCACCCGCACCCGCTGCCTCGCCGCCCACCGCGACGGCACATGCTGGCGCATCCAACTGGAACATCACGGCCAGCGCAGTGAAGCCGCTGCCCGCGCCGTGGTCAATGCGGCCGGCCCCTGGGTGAGCGCAGTGCTTGCCGCCTGCCTGCCGCAACGGCAACCGCCGCAGCACGGCAGCCACCGGCCAGCGGTCCAGCTCATCAAGGGCAGCCACATCGTCGTGCCGCGCCTGTATGCGGGCGATCACGGCTGGCTGCTGCAGAACGACGATCATCGCGTCGTCTTCGTGCTGCCCTTCGAGGAGGATTACAGCCTGATCGGCACCACCGAAATAAAACTCGAACGCAGCGATGCCGATACCGTCGCCGCTCTCGACGCCCCGCCAACCGCCTCGGCCGGGGAAATCGACTATCTCTGCCGTGCCGTCGGCCGTTTTTTCCGCCAGGCGCCGCAGCCGGCCGATGTCGTCTGGAGCTATGCCGGGCTGCGCCCGCTGTTCGATGACGGCCACGGCGATCCGGCGGCGGTGACCCGCGATTACACCTTCCTGCTGGACGCCCCGCCAGACGCCGCGCCCCTGCTCTCCATCTTCGGCGGCAAGCTGACCACCCATCGGCGCCTGGCCGAAGCCGCCCTCACCCGGCTTGCGCCCTGGTTCCCCGACATGGGCCGCGCCTGGACGGCCAGCCAGGCCCTGCCCGGCGGCGAGTTCGCCGATTTCACGCAACTGCTGGCCGAACTGCGGCGCAGCTATCCGGCGCTCCCGGCCGGCCTGTTGCAGCAGTTGGCGCGCCGTCATGGCAGCCTGACGGCCGCCGTGCTCGGCACAACCTGCGGCCCGGATGAACTCGGGCGCGATTTCGGCGGCGGACTGTTCGAGCGCGAAGTGGCCTGGTTCGTCACGCATGAATGGGCGCAAGACGCCGACGACGTCCTGTGGCGTCGCAGCAAGGCCGGATTGCGCATGCGCCCGGCCGAACGCGCCGCCTTTGCCGCCTGGTTTGCCGAACGCTACCCGGCGCCTGGGCTGGAAGCAAAGGAATAGGAATAAAGGAATAGAGGAGTCAACCGCGCATGAAGTCCTGCATCCTCGCCCTCGATCAGGGCACCACCAGCTCGCGCGCCATCCTGTTCGACGCCAGCGGCAGCATCCGCGGCATCGCCCAGCGCGAATTCCGCCAGCACTATCCGCAGCCGGGCTGGGTCGAGCACGATGCCGAGGAAATCTGGCACAGCCAGCTCGGCGTCGCCCGCGAAGTGCTGCAGAAAAATGCGCTCACGGCCGACGACATTGCCGCCATCGGCATCACCAACCAGCGTGAAACCACCGTGCTCTGGGAACGCAGCACGGGCCGGCCGCTGGCGCCAGCCATCGTCTGGCAGGACAGACGCACCGCCGATATCTGCGATGAACTGCGCAATGCCGGGCACGCGGCCCTGTTTCAGCAGAAAACCGGCCTGCTGCTGGATGCCTACTTTTCCGGCACGAAACTCAAGTGGCTGCTCGACAAGATTCCCGGCGCGCGCGAACGCGCCCGGCGCGGCGAGCTGGCCTTCGGCACCATCGACACCTGGCTGCTCTGGCAACTCACCGGCGGGCGCTGCCATCTCACCGACGTCTCGAACGCCTCGCGTACCCTGCTCTACAACCTGCACGACAAATGCTGGGATGAGGAGCTGCTGGCCCTGCTTGATATCCCGCGCGAACTGCTGCCGGCAGTGCGCGGCAACAGCGAAATCTACGGCATGACCGAAGCGCACTGGCTGGGCGCGGCCATCCCGCTGGCCGGCAGCGCCGGCGACCAGCAGGCCGCCACTTTCGGCCAGGTCTGCCTCAGCCCCGGCATGGCCAAAAACACTTACGGCACCGGCTGCTTCATGCTGCTCAACACCGGCAAGCAGCCGATGGCCTCGCGCCACCAGTTGCTGACCACGGTGGCCTGGCAACTCGGCGACCGGAGCGACAGCACCGAATACGCCCTCGAAGGCAGCGTCTTCATGGGCGGCGCGACCGTGCAATGGCTGCGCGACGGTCTGGGCATCATCCGACAATCGGATGAAATCGAAGCGCTCGCCGCCAGCGTGCCGGACAACGGTGGCGTGTACCTGGTCCCCGCCTTCACCGGCCTGGGCGCGCCGCACTGGCAGCCTCATGCGCGCGCCAGCCTGTTCGGCATGAGCCGCGGCACCACGCGCGCGCACATCGCCCGCGCCGCGCTGGAGGCGATTGCCTATCAAAGCGCCGACGTGCTTACCGCCATGCAGAACGATGCCGGCCTGCGCCTGCGCGAACTGCGCGTCGACGGCGGCGCCGCCCGCAACGACCTGCTGATGCAGTTCCAGGCCGACCTGCTCGATGTCGCCGTGGTGCGCCCCCACATCACCGAAACCACGGCGCTGGGCGCGGCCTATCTGGCCGGTCTGGCGGTCGGTTTCTGGCAGTCGGCGGATGAACTGAGCGCCCTGTGGCGGAGCGAGCGGCGTTTCGAGCCGGCGATGCCGCCCTCCCTGCGCGCCAGCCTGCTCGACCACTGGCGGGCCGCCGTGGCGCAAACCATCGCCTGGCAGCGACAGACCGGGGGTTGAGGCAAAGCAGCGCGCCCGGACACGCAAACATTCAAACAACCGTTCATTGTGCAGTGCACAGAAGGTGCTAGACTAAAAATCCAGTCCCGATCATTCAAGCCAGCAGATTTTGTCATCCACCCAATCCGAGGAGGCATCATGAAATCCGATCAACTCAGCGAATTGCAGCGCAAGAACCTGGAAACCTGCATGAAGCTGGCACAAATTTCCTTCGACAATTCGCAGCGTCTGGTTGCCCTGCAACTCGACATCATCAAAAAACTTTTCGAAGACGGCATCGAAAATGCCAAGGCCCAGACGGCCAGCAAGGATCCGCAGCAAGCCCTTGCCCTGCAGTCCCGCTACGCCCAGGACAGCACCCAGGCCGTCATGGATGCCACGCGCCAACTCAGCGAGCTGTACACGGCTTCCTGCGGTGAATGCGCCCAGTTGCTCAGCGAGCAGTACGCCAACGGCAACAAGGACATGATGGCCTCTTTCCAGTCGCTGTTCAGCACCCTGCCCGGCCAGAACACCAACCTCATGGAAAGCATGACGCAGGCGATGAACACCGTCTCGAATGCCTTCGAGCAATTCGCCAAGGCGGCAACCACCACTTTTGCCACCGAAGCCAAAACCTCCGCAGCATCGGCAACACCGGCAACGAAACGCCGCCACGCCTGAGACATAGGGTCTGAAAACGGCGGCTGCATCGCCGCCGCGCGGAACGCTCGCTGCCACCCTGCTCAGCCCCGCCAAGCGGGACTGAGCATTTTTTTCATCACCGTTCCCAGCGTGCCGCCGCGCGATCGTCCGTCTCGCGCGCATCGACCCAGCGCGCCGCTGCGGCGTCGCCCGCGCCGACTTCCTTTTTCCAGAACGGCGCGCGGGTCTTCAGATAATCCATGATGAATTCACAGGCGGCAAACGCCTCGCCGCGATGCGCGCTGGCGACCAGCACCAGCACGATGCCATCGCCCGGCGACAGCGGGCCGTAGCGATGGATCACCCGCACCCGCGCCAGTTGCCAGCGATCGTGCGCCGCGTTGACGATTTCTTCGAGCGCGCGTTCGGTCATGCCGGGGTAATGCTCCAGGGTCATGCCGCTGACCGCCGCATCCTCATTCACGTCGCGCACCAGACCGACGAAGCTGGCGATGGCGCCGATGCTCTGCTGATTGGCGCTCAGTGCCGCAATTTCAGCAGCGACATCGAAAGCTTCCCGTTGCACGCTGACCGACATTTCAGCCTCCGGTCACCGGCGGAAAAAAGGCGATCTCGTCACCATCGGCAATCGCCGCTTCAGCATCGGCCATTTTCTGGTTCACGGCAGCGCGCAGGCTTTGCGACTCGACCAGTTTGCGCCAGACGCCGCCGCGCCCGGCCAGATGTTCGCGCAAGGCGGCAAGGCTGGTCACGCCGGCGGGCAAGGCCAGTTCCTCGCCGCTGCTGTCCAGCGCTTCGCGCAAACTGGCGAAATAAAGAATTTTCAGAGCCATGGAGGAAACTCACCAAACGGGAAAGAGGAATTGCGGGTGCCGCGCAGCATGTTGGACAGCGTCCGGACGAATCAGTTTAGCAGTTCGAGCCGCAGCAGCTTCATGCCAGACCCACCTGTTCGAGAATGAAGGCGGCGATCGTTTCGCTGTCGTTGAGATCCAGCACCGGCAAGGGCACCTGCAGCAGCGCATCGGCGGCGATGGCGATGATGTTGGGGTTGTCCGGATACAGCAGCGCCTTGCCATTGGCCGGGCGATGCACTTCGATCTTCGGAATGGCCGTGTATTTGAAGCCCTCGACCAGCACCAGGTCGCAGGGCGCCATCAGCGACAGTTGATGTTCCAGCGACGGCTCCTCCTCGTCGCGCAGCTCGTGCATCAAGACCCAGCGCTGGTTCGAGACGAGAAAGACTTCCGTTGCACCGGCCTCGCGGTGGCGGTACGAATCCTTGCCCGGCCGGTCGAGATCGAAACCGTGGTGGGCATGCTTGACCAGCGAAACGCGCAACCCCTGCGCGACGAAGCGCGGGATCAGCCGCTCGATCAACGTTGTCTTGCCGGAATTGGAGTAACCGGCGAAACCGAATACTTTCATCGTCTCATTCCCAAATCAATGTGCGGCCTGCAACATACAGCTTGCAAGTAGCAACTCACATTACAACCCGCCCATCGCGGGCAAATCCTTGCACGGTACGGCCAGCACCGGCGCGAAACCGCCGCCCGGCGTGCGGAAATTGGTGGTCTGCCCCTGCCACAGGCGGGCAGCGACGAGCTGAACCTGGCCGTCATAAACGTAATTGCGCAAGTCGAGCTTGAGATTGGCCGGCACCCCGGCCACGCTCAACTGCCGCGACGAAGGGGGCGCCAGCGCCTGCGCCACATAGGCTTCCCCGCCATGCATGATCTGCTCGAAGACGCGCCGCGTCAGCTTGTCGCCACGATAGGCGGCCTTCGAGCCATAACCGCCTGCCGGCTTGAAAAACAACTGGCGGCGGCGTGCCCAGAGTGCATCGGCATGCGCGGCATCGACCTGCTCGGTACGCGGAATGCCGGCCGCCAGCAGCTCGCGCGTCGCGGCGGCAACGCCCCAGCGGGCGAGCAGTTCATCGTCACAAAGGGCGATCAGGTTGCGCTTGTCGGCATACAGCGCATGGCCATGCGGATGGGGCGTCAGCACGACGCCATCCGCCAGCCAGGCAGCCCGCAGCGCCGCATTGCCGGCCGCCTCCAGGGCGAAGTCGGTCAGGCGGTTGTAGACCAGGTCGATCGGCCTGCCCTCATGCCACAGCCGGCCCGCCCGCCATTCGAGTTCGCGCGGATCGCAGATCACCGCCTCCAGCCCGTGTCGCTCGAACAACTGGCGGAAGAGAATGAATTCCGGATAGAGATATTGCAGCGCCGGCGTTTCATCAACGATGGCGATGCTGCGCAACACCTCGCCGGGCCGCGAGATCCGCCATTCGGCAAGAAACATTTCCATGAACAACTGCTCCGGCGCAGCGCCCGCCACCCGGCCCGGCAGCAGCGTATCGACGCTGTCGCAACAGGCCCGGCGGGCGCGTGCCAGCAGGGCATTGAGCAGGCCGCCGCCGGCATTCGTATTGATCTCGATGAGCTGCGGCCAGCCGCCCGGCGCGGCGGGCAAATGGAAATCGTAACCGAGGAAAACGCCATGCGCCCTGGGGACATGCCTTGCCGATTCGGGCGCATGGGCCAGCACATGCCCGGCATAGACCGGCAGCCTCACCACGCTCTCGACGGCAGCGATCAACGCCGCCATGCGCTGGATATTCTCCTCGCCGACGAATACCGTCGAATCCGAGAACAGATGCGGCCGATCCGTTTCTATCAACTGCGCCAGCAGCTCGCCATCGGGCGCATGCGCCAGCTCGCCGCGCAGCGCCTGGCGATCGAGAGAAACGCACTGGCAATCGAGATTCAGTCTTTCCGCCAGGGAATGGCAATCCTGCCTGCCGAAGCGCACAGGCTTCACCGTCGTCATGAGGCACCATCGCTGTTCCGCGCCGTGCCGAAAAAGGCTTCGACATCGGCGGCATCGCGGCTGCGCCGCATCGGCGGCAGGGATTGCCAGACGCGCCGACCATAGGGCTTGCCGACCAGGCGCGGATCGCAAATCATCAGCACGCCGCGATCGTTCTCGTCCCGGATCAGACGGCCGGCACCCTGCTTCATGCTGATCACGGTACGCGGCAACTGATATTCCATGAAGGGATTCTTGCCAGCCTTGCGCATCTGCTCGATGCGTGCGGCCAGCACCGGATCGTCGGGCGGCGCGAACGGCAGCTTGTCGATCACCACCAGCGAAAGCGCGGCGCCCCGCACATCCACGCCTTCCCAGAAACTCTGGCTGGCGATCAGCACGGCATTGCCGAGACGGCGGAAACGCTCCAGCAACTCCCCCTTGGCCCCGACGCCTTGCAGCAGCAGGGGAAACTCGATGCCGTCGCGCGCAAAACGCGCCTCCAGCGTTTCGTGGATGCGCCGCATGGCGCGCAATGAAGTGCACAGCACGAAAGCCCGCCCCCCGGCCGCGACGATGGCCGGATAGGCTGCCTCGACCACCGCCTCGGCGTAGTCCGGATGATTCGGATCGGGCATGCCGGTCGGCGCGTACAGCAAGGCATTGCCGGCATAATCGAAAGGACTCTCCCAGTAGCCGGTTGCCGCCGCGCCCAGGCCGAGTTCGCCGCAGTAGTGGGAGAAATCGCGCCCCACGGCGAGGGTTGCCGAAGTGAAGATCCACGCCCGCGGCTGGCCTTCGAGCTGGCGGCGAAAAATGTCGGCCACGTCGAGCGGCGTCAGATTGAGCGCCAGCGCATGGCTGAAGATCTCCACCCAGCGCACCTGGCCGGCATCTTCCGGTTTGCGCCAGTCTTTCAGGCGCTGATGCAGTTCCTCATTGCGCTGCAGACAACTGGCCAGCCCCTCGGAGCGCTCCGCCTGGGTTTGCAGATGCCGCGACAAGTCCTGCAGCATCTCATCGAGCACCTGCAAGGCTGCCTGGAACGCCCGGTTGTCGGCCAACTGCGCAACCGGCAGACGCGCATTTTCCTGCGGCACGGCAAGGCGCAGGTCGCGCGCCGCCTTTTCCAGCGCCCGGGCGGCATCCTGCAACGGCGGATAATCCTTGGCCGCGGCGACGGCTTCGAGGCGCACATCGCGCGCCAGATCGACGAGCTGACCGCTGCCCAGGCTGCTGCCGAAGAACATGCCGGCGACTTCCGGCAACTGATGCGCTTCGTCGAAGATCACCGTATTGCAGGCGGGCAGCAACTCGCCGGCACCTTCGTCGCGCAGCATCACATCGGCAAAGAACAAGTGATGATTGATCACCACAATGTCGGCAGCCAGCGCCTCGCGACGCGCGGCCAGGACGAAGCATTCAGCATGATGCGGACATTCCTGGCCGAGGCAGTTTTCGCGCGTCGACGTCGCCGCCGCCCAGGCGCCGGAATCCTCGGGCACCGCGGCCAGACGCCCCTTGTCGCCGGTTTTGCTGGTCTTGGCGAAACGCGCAATGCTGCGGATGTGCCCCGCTTCCTCGCGCGACTGGAAACGCCCATCGGCAATGGCGCGTTCGAGATGGTAATGGCAGACATAATTGGCGCGCCCCTTGAGCAGCGCAATGCTGGCCGGCACGCCCAGCGCCTCGCGCACGGCGGGCAGATCGCGCTCGAACAACTGATCCTGCAGCGTCTTGGTTCCCGTCGAGATGATGACCTTGCCGCCGGAAAGCAGTGCCGGCACCAGATAGGCGAAAGTCTTGCCCGTACCCGTGCCGGCTTCGGCCACCAGCACGCTGTCGTCGCGTATTGCGGCGGCAATCCGCAGCGCCATTTCCAGTTGTTGCGGACGCGCCCGATAACCGCCGATCGCCTGCGATAGCTTGCCATCCGCGGCAAAGGCGGCGGCAACGGCGGGGAACTTGGCAACGACGTCGGCAACGTCGCTGGTGGCGGACAAATCGGACATGATGGCGCTTGGAGCAGAACCGGCGATGTTATCACGGCGCGCCGGGGCGCCATGTACACATGTGCCATGCGCCATGTGCCGAGCGCCACGCCGCCCGCCCGGCCGCACCGGAGGCGCGGGCGCGATGCCCGGACGCTCTAGCCGTAGCGATCCGTGCGCGGCATGCCGGCCACCGCGTGGCCATAGCGGTAATCCGCCAGTGGCCGCGCTCCGCCCGGCGCCCGCTCGGTTGCGGCAAGCTGCGCCGCGATCCCGGCATCGGCGTCGGTGTCGGCATCGGTGTCAGCGTCGGCAGATTCAGTGCCGGCGCGCTGCCGGACCTCCTGCAGCATCTCGGCCTCGGCCAGCGAACGATCGTCTGCCGCCTCCTGGATGCGCGTCGGCAAACCCATCTCGTCCAGCAATGCCAGCAAAGGCTGCGGCGGCAGTTCTTCGACATTCACCATCCGCCGCGCATCCCAGATGCCGCGGGCGATCAGGATGGCTGCCGCCACGGCCGGCACGCCCGCCGTATAGGAAATCGCCTGGCTGCCGACTTCACGGTAGCACTCGGCATGATCGCAGACGTTGTAGATGAAGATTTCGCGCGGCTGGCCGTCCTTCATGCCGCGCACCCGGTCGCCGATGCAGGTCAACCCCTGGTAGTCCGGCGCCAGTGAAGCCGGATCGGGCAGCAGCGCCTTGATTACGTGCAGCGGCACCACCTCCCGTCCATCCTGCAGACGAACCGCCCGTTCGGACAGCAGGCCGAGCTTGTTGAGCACGGTGAACACATTGATGTAGTGGTCTGAAAAACCCATCCAGAAACGGAGATCCGGCACGTCCAGGTGGCGCGACAGCGAGTGCAGCTCGTCATGCCCGGTGAGATAGGTGGTTTGCCTGCCGACAGCCGGCAGATCCCACTCGGCGCGTTGCTCGAACATCCTGCTCGCGGTCCACTGGCGGTTCTGCCAGGACCAGACCGTGCCGGTGAACTCGCGGAAGTTGATCTCCGGATCGAAGTTGGTGGCGAAATAGCGGCCATGCGAACCGGCATTGGTATCGATGATGTCGATGGAATCGATGCGGTCGAAGAACACGTCCTGCGCCAGGCGGGCATAGGCATTCACCACGCCGGGATCGAAGCCGATCCCCAGGATGGCGGTCACGCCAGCGGCGGCGCATTCGTTGCGCCGCTTCCACTCATGGTTGGCATACCACGGCGGCGTCTCGCAGACCTTCGCCGGATCCTCGTGGATGGCCGTGTCGATATAGGCCGCGCCGGTTTCGATGCAGGCGGAGAGCACCGCCATGTTGAGAAAGGACGAACCCGCCTGGATCACGATGCGCGCGCCCGTGGCGCGTATCAGCGCCGCCGTCGCCGGCACATCCAGCGCGTTCAGGGCATGCGCCTGGATGACACCCGGCTGTTGCAGACTGCGTTTGGCAATCACCGATTCGACGATGCCATGGCATTTTTCCAACGTCCGCGAGGCGACGTGAATCTCGCCCAGCAGCGCATTGTTCTGCGCGCATTTGTGGGCCACCACATGGGCAACGCCGCCGGCACCGATGATGAGGATGTTCCTTTTCATGGCTGTTTGCTCCGTTCGCTAAGGAATCCTTTGCAGGAAAATGTTGAAGGCTCGGTCAGCCGAGGCTGGCCACATACTCCGGATAATCAAATTCGCGCACCACGCGCACCTGGCCGTCCAGCTCGCGGACGGCAATCGCCGGCATCCGGATGCCGTTGAACCAGTTCTTCTTGACCATGGTGTAACCCGCCGCATCCTGTATCGACAGACGCGCGCCGACTTCCAGCGGCGCGGGGAAGTCGTATTCGCCGAAGATGTCGCCGGCCAGGCAGGTCTTGCCGCAGATCATGTAACGATGAGGACCGGCATTCGGCTCGATGCGCGCCGGCTGCCGGTAGATCAGCAGATCCAGCATGTGGGCTTCGGTCGAGCTATCGACGATGGCCAGATGCTTGCCGTTGTAAAGCGTATCGAGCACCGTCACCTCCAGCGTGGCGCTCCCCTGCACCACCGCCTCGCCCGGCTCCAGATAGACCTGCACGCCGTGGCGTTCGGCAAAGCGGCGCAGGCGCTCGCCCAGTGCTTCCAGCGGATAGCCCGGCGCGGTGAAATGGATGCCGCCGCCCAGACTCACCCAGCTCACTTGCTGCAGCAGATGGCCGTAGCGTTCTTCCAGATGGGTCAGCAATTCATCGAAGCGCGCATAGTCGCGGTTCTCGCAATTGTTGTGGATCATGAAGCCGTCCAACTGCCCGATCACCGCCTCGATCCGCGTCGCGTCGGACTCGCCGAGGCGGCTGTAGGGACGCGCCGGATCGGCCAGGTCGAAGCCGGATGCGCTGATCTGCGGGTTCAGGCGCAGCCCGCGCGGGATGCCGGCCGCCTGACCGGCAAAGCGCTCGAGCTGGGAAATCGAGTTGAAGATGATCTTGTCGGCCTGGCCGACGGCTTCGGCAATCTCGTGATCCGCCCAGGCCACACTGTAGGCATGGGTCTCGCCGCCGAACTTCTCGCGCCCCAGCTTCAGCTCGAACAGCGATGAGGACGTCGTGCCATCGAGGTATTCGCACATCGAGTCGAACACCGGCCAGGTGGCGAAACACTTCAGCGCCAGCAGCAGGCGCGCCCCGGACAGCGCGCGCAGACGCGCCGCCTGCTGCAGATTGGCCTGCAGGGCGGCCTTGTCGATGAGGTAGCAGGGCGTCGGAGTCAGTATCGTCATCGTTCCTGAAATGCAGCGCTATCGGTTGACCCGCTGAAACGCGCGGAGGGTGAAAAGTGAAAGGTAAAGAGCAGATGGCTGCTGGAAAGCAACAAGCACACAAACGCAACCGCCAGAAACGGCTCGGCCGTCACGCAGAAGGCTGCAGCGCAGCAGTAAATCGCGGGAAGCAGCGCCGCCTGGATCAGGCCGGCGTTCGGCTATGGCACACCTGGTCCTGCATCGGATACAGGCGTATCGGCAACATGGCTCGGCGATGAGCGATATTGCGCGCGGACAGGCAGCGACGACGCGCAGACAGGCGCGTGTGCCGCATGCGGCGGCGGAAATGCTTTTCCTTTTGGGAGGTGTTCAGAGACACTGAGACAATCCCCAATTGGACGAGGGCGTCTTTATGCATGGCGACCTTTCCCAACCAGTAGATGGTTCTTTCGAGAACGCGAAAGAAGCGTGCATTCTAACGGGAAACCGCCACCAAGTGCGGCAAAAGATCGGCGGCTTCAGCGATGGGGCAAATCGGGCGGCGGCGGCAGCCGCCCGTTCACTCTTCCGCCAGCAACTTGATTCGATACAGCCGCTCCAGCGCTTCGCGCGGCGACAGGGCATCGGGATCCAGTTCGCGCAGGGCCTCGAGCGCCGGATGCGGCTCGGCTTCGGCGGGCGGCGCGGCCTGGGCGGCAGCGAACAGATCGGGCTGATGCGAATCGGCGCGCTGCGCGAGCTCGCGGTTTTCCAGCAGGCTCAAGTGGCGCTTCGCATCGCGAATCACGCCGCCGGGCATGCCCGCCAGCGCGGCCACCTGTATCCCGTAACTCTGGCTCGCCGGACCTTCCTCGACGGCGTGCAGAAAGACGATGCGGCTGCCGTGCTCGACGGCATCCAGATGCACGTTGATGCACTCCGGATGATCCTGCGCCAGGCGCGTCAACTCGAAATAGTGCGTCGAAAACAGGCTGAAGGCGCGGTTCTTCCCGATCAGGTGGCGGGCGATCGAATACGCCAGCGCCATGCCGTCGAAAGTCGACGTGCCGCGGCCGATTTCATCCATCAGCACCAGCGATTTATCGGTGGCGCCATGCAGGATCGCCGCCGCCTCGGTCATCTCGACCATGAAGGTCGAACGCCCCGAAGCCAGATCGTCGGAAGCGCCGATGCGCGTATAGATGGCATCGACCGGGCCAATGCACACGGCGCGCGCGGGAACGAAGCTGCCGCAATGGGCCAGCAGCACGATCAGCGCCACCTGGCGCATGTAGGTCGATTTGCCGCCCATGTTCGGCCCGGTCACCAGCAGCATGCGCCGCGTCGTGCCGAGCTGGGTGTCATTGGCGATGAAGTCATCGACCTGGGTTTCGACCACCGGATGCCGCCCGCCCTGGATGCCGATGCCCGGCGCGCTCTGGAATTCAGGCCGGCAGTAATCCAGGCGCCGCGCCGCATCGGCAAAGGCGTTGAGGCCATCGACAAGCGCCACGGCGCGGGCAATGCGCTGCAAGACGGGAACGTGCGCGGCAAGGCTGTCCAGCAGTGCTTCATAAAGCTGCTTTTCCAGCGCCAGCGCGCGCTCGTTGGCGGACAGCGCCTTGTCCTCGAAAGCCTTGAGCTCCGCGGTGATGTAGCGTTCGGCATTCTTCAGCGTCTGGCGCCGACGGTAGTCATCCGGTATTTTTTCCACATGCGCATGGCTGACTTCGATATAGAAGCCATGCACCCTGTTGAATTCGACCTTGAGGCTGCCGATGCCGGTCCGCGCTTTCTCGCGCGCTTCCAGCGCCAGCAGGAATTCGCCGCAGTTGTTCTGCAGACCGCGCAGCTCGTCGAGCCGCTCATCGTAGCCGTCGTTGATGACGCCGCCTTCGCGCAGCACGACGGAGGGTTCGGGACGGATCGCGCGCTGCAGCAGATCCAGCACATCCCCGGGCGTGGCCAGTTGCCGGCGGGCATCGAGCAACAGCGGCGCATTTGCCGCGGCCAGCGCCTCGCGCAGCCCGGCAAGCGCGGCCAGGCTGTCGCGCAGCGCGGAAAAATCGCGCGGCCGGGCGCTCTTGAGGGCAATGCGGGCGGTGATGCGCTCGATGTCGGACACCTGGCGCAAACCGTCGTGCAAGGCGTTGCTGTCACCTGCGCCGCCCCCGCTGCCCATTTCCAGCAGTTCGCCGACGGCCTCGTGGCGTGCCGCCGCCAGTTGCTGATCGGCCAGCGGATGATGCAGACAGTGACGCAGCCAGCGCGAGCCCATGCTGGTCGCACAGCCGTCGAGCAGCGAAAGCAGCGTCGGCGCCGGCTCGCCGCGCAGGGTTTCGCTGATTTCCAGATTGCGCCGGGTCGCCGCGTCCAGGCGCAGGTATTCGCCCGCCGTCTCGACCTTGAGCGCGGTGACATGCACCAGCGCCTGGCGCTGCGTGGCGTGAGCGTACTGGAACAACGCCCCGGCCGCGCCCAGGCCCAGCGCAAAACCCTCGCTGATGCCGGCATCTTCCGGCAGAAAGGCGGCCAGATCGCGCGTGCCGAAATGTTCGGCCAGCAGATGCGCGGCTGCCGCCGCATCGAAATGCCAGTCCGGCAAGCGGCGCACGGCCGCCCCGCGCGCATGCTCGAAACCGGTCGGTTCGCTGCGCAGCCCGTCCGGCATCAGCACCTCGGCCGGGTGCAGGCGCTCGAATTGCGCCGGCAGCGCATCGACGGCGCATTCGAGCGCGCGCAGCTCGCCGTTGGCGAGATTCAGCCAGGCCAACCCGGCGTGCTGGCGCTCGCAACACACGGCCAGCAGCAGACTTTCCGTCTTGTCGTCGAGCAGGGCCGCATCGGTCAGCGTGCCGGGCGTGACGATGCGCGTCACCGCCCGCTCCACCGGCCCTTTGCTGGCCGCCGGATCGCCGATCTGCTCGCAGATGGCCACCGACTCGCCGAGCCTCACCAGCCGCGCCAGATAGCCTTCCATCGCATGAAACGGCACGCCCGCCATCGGAATCGGCTGCCCGGCCGACTGGCCGCGCTTGGTCAGCGTGATGTCGAGCAGGCGCGCCGCTTTTTCGGCATCGGCAAAGAACAGCTCGTAGAAGTCCCCCATGCGGTAGAACAGCAGCATGTCCGGATGCCGGGCCTTGAGGCCGAGATACTGCTGCATCATCGGCGTGTGCTTGGCCTGCTCCATGCCGTCCTCGCCAGGTGGGCGCGTCGCCTTTTCCATGTGTCGGTCAATGTGCGTCGTGTCGAATCCGGCGATTTTAAGTGATTGCAGTTCCGGCGACAGTACCTTGATTTGCCGCAATGTGGCAGGCGAGCTGCGCTGCTACGCTTCGCAAGTACAATGTTTCATTTCCAAAGTATTTCCAAAGCAATACGAGCAATACGCCTTGCCATGTTTGCCATGAAAAAACCGCCACTCCTGCCCATCGTCCTGCTGCCCGCCCTGCTGTGCCTGCCGCCGCCGGCGCTGGCGGAAACGACGAACGCAGACACGGACGGCGCGCAACCCGGCGCCAAGCGCCGGGTCGAGCTGGTGCGCATGGTGCGCCAAGACTGCGGCTCCTGCCATGGCATGACGCTGAAAGGCGGTCTGGGCTCGCCCCTGCTGCCGGAAAACCTGCGCGACAAACCCGCCGACGGCCTGGTGGCAACGATCATGCAGGGACGGCCGGGCACGGCGATGCCGCCGTGGCAGGCCATCATCAGCGAAGCGGAAGCCGAATGGATCGTGGCGCGGCTATTGACGGGATTTCCACAGGAGTAAGGCAATGATGGGAAAAACAGGATGGCGAACGATGACGCGCGGCCTGGGCGGCGCGCTGCTGCTCCTGCTGGCCGGCTGCGCCCAGCAACCGCTGCGCGGCACCGGCGATCTGGGCGTGGTGATCGAGCGGGCGGATGCGCGTGTGGCGGTGGTCGACACCAGCGCCCGGGCAATCGTCGCGAGCATCGGCGGCCTGGGCGATCTGTCGCATGCCTCGGTGGTGTTCTCGCGCGACGGGCGCCATGCCTACGTGTTCGGCCGCGACGGCGGATTGTCCAGGCTCGATCTGCTGCGGCAGCAGGTCGTCAATCGCGTCGTCCAGGCCGGCAACAGCATCGGCGGCGCGATTTCCCAGGATGGGCGGCTGGTGGTGGCACAAAACTATGAACCGGGCGGCATCAAGGTATTCGATGCCGAAACACTGGAACTGCTCGCCGACATTCCCGCCGAATACGGCAGCGAGGGCAAACGCTCCAAGGTGGTGGGCCTGGCCGACCTGCCCGGCAACAGGTTCGTTTATTCGCTGTTCGATGCCGGCGAAATCTGGGTGGCCGATCTGTCCTCGCCCCGCCAGCCGAAGCTGACGAAGTTCCGCGACATCGGCAAGCAGCCCTATGACGCGCTGGTGACGCCCAATGGCCGCTACTACCTGGCCGGGCTGTTCGGCGAGGATGGCATCGCCCTGCTCGATCTGTGGCGTCCGGAACTGGGCGTGCGCAGGATCCTTGCCGGCTACGGCCGTGGCGAGCAGCCCTTGCCGGTCTACAAGATGCCGCATCTGCGCGGCTGGTCGATCGCCGGCAATCGCGCCTATCTGCCGGCCATCGGCCGCCATGAAGTGCTGGTGGTCGATACAACCAGTTGGCAGGAAGTCGGCCGCATCCCCGTCAAGGGCCAGCCGGTATTCGTCATGGCGCGGCCGGACGGGCGCCAGGTCTGGGTGAATTTCGCCTTTCCCGACTATGACCAGGTGCAGGTAATCGACACCCTGGAAGAACGCATCATCCAGACCCTGGCCCCGGGCAAGGCCGTGCTGCACATGGAATTCACCCCGCGCGGCGAAGCGGTTTGGATTTCGGCGCGCGACGCCAATCGCGTGGCGATCTACGATACGGCCAGCCTGCAACTGATCGGCGAGTTGCCGGCCAGCTCCCCGTCGGGCATTTTCTTTACCGCGCGCGCGGCGAGGATCGGGTTTTGAACCAGCGCAACGAGACCCTGGATTTCCGCCTGCTCAACGAATTTCAGCGCGATTTCCCGCTGATCTCGGCGCCTTACGGCCTGCTGGCGCAGCAACTGGAAGTCGATGAACTGGAAGTGCTGGAAGCCCTGCGCCGCCTGCACGAGGAAGGCGCGATCAGCCGAGTCGGCGCGGTGTTCTCGCCACGCCGCATCGGCGCCAGCGTCCTGGCGGCCCTGGCCGTGCCGGCGGAGCAGCTCGACGCAATCGCCGACGAAGTCAGCGCCCATGCCGAAGTCAATCACAACTATGAACGCGAGCACGACTGGAATCTGTGGTTCGTCGCCACGGCGCCCAGCCAGCCGCATCTCGATCGGTTGATGGAGCACATCGCCAGCGAATCGGCCTGCCCGCTGATCCGCCTGCCCTTGCTGGAGGAATTCCACATCGACCTCGGCTTCGACCTGAGCAGCCACGCCCGGCGCCGTACCGCCAAGGTCATGACGCGTCCGGCCGAATTGCCGGAAAGCGCCTGGCAACTCGAAGCCGATGAACAACGCCTGATGGCGGTGCTGCAGAACGGCCTGCCGCTGGAACTGCATCCCTACGCGCTACTGGCGGAGCGCGCCGCGCTGGACGAAGCGCGGGTGCTGCAACTGCTGGAATCCTGGCTGGCACGCGGCTTGGTCAAACGCTTCGGCGTGATCGTGCGCCACCATGAACTGGGCTGGACGGCAAACGCCATGTGCGTCTGGGACGTGTCCGATGCGCAGGTTTCCGCCATCGGCGAGCGGCTGGCCCGGCAGGCAGGCGTCACCCTGTGCTACCGTCGCGCCCGCGATCTGCCGACCTGGCGCTACAACCTCTATTGCATGATCCACGGACGCGAACGCACGAAAGTCGAAGCGCGCGTGGCCGAAATCAATCGCGACCTCGGCCTGCACGCCTATCCGCACGAAGTACTGTTTTCGCTGCGGCGCTACAAGCAGCGCGGCGCGCGATACGTCGATCTTGGCGGAGTGGCCTGTGTCTGAGCGCCTCGCTGCCGTTCGCGCCGCCGCGCCTCAGGCTCTGAGCGCCACGGAAAAGCGCATCATCAATGCGCTGCAAGGCGATTTTCCGCTCTGCGATGAACCCTATCGCGCCGTCGCCGAAAACCTGGGACTCAGCGAGGACGCGCTGCTGGCGCATCTCGAAGACATGCTGGCACGCCGCGTGCTGACGCGCTTCGGCCCGATGTTCCAGGTCGAGCGCATGGGCGGCAGCTTCGTTCTGGCCGCGCTGGCCGTGCCCGAGGCGCGCTTCGAGGAAGTCGCGGCCGCCGTGAACGCCCTGCCGGAAATCGCCCACAATTACCGCCGCGAGCATGAACTCAACATGTGGTTCGTCATCGCCACCGAAACCCCGGAGGGCATCGCGCAGACCATCGCCAAGCTGGAAGCGGCGACCGGCCTCGCGGTGTTCGCCTTCCCCAAGCTGCGCGAATATTTCGTCGAAATGAAGCTGCAAGCATGAATACCGCCGCCTCCATCCCCATCGACGCCGAGGACAGGCGCCTGATCAAGGCCACCCAGGGCGGATTGCCGCTGGTTGCGCGGCCTTACGACGCGCTAGCGCAGCAGCTCGGCATGAGCGGCGGCGAAGTGCGGCAACGCTTGCAGCGCCTGCTCGATTGCGGCGTCATCCGCCGCATCGGCGCCGTGCCGAATCACTACGCCATCGGCTATACCGCCAACGGCATGAGCGTCTGGGACGTGGCGGACGAGAGCATCGACGCGCTGGGGCAGGCCGTCGGCCAGCTCGCTTTCGTCACCCACTGCTACCAGCGGCCGCGCCGCCTGCCGGCCTGGCCCTACAACCTGTTCGCCATGGTGCATGGCCGCGATCGCGCGGAAGTCGCCGCCCAGGTGGCGCAGATCGCCGCCCTGCTCGGCCCGGCCTGCCGCCGCCACGACGTGCTCTACAGCACCCGCATCCTGAAGAAAACCGGCTTGCGCCTGACCGATTGAGGAATCATCCATGTTTCGCATCACCCAGTACCTGCAGGAAGTGCTCCAGCCGACAGCGCTGACGGAAAAGCGCAATCCACCCGCGCCCGTGGTGATCTGGAACCTGATCCGCCGCTGCAACCTGACCTGCAAGCATTGCTACTCCATCTCCGCCGACAAGGACTTCCCCGGCGAACTGGGCACCGAGGAAATCTACGCGGTGATGGATGACCTGAAACGCTTCCGCGTGCCGGTACTGATTCTTTCCGGTGGCGAGCCGCTGCTGCGGCCGGACATTTTCGACATCGCCCGGCGCGCCAAGTCCATGGGCTTCTACGTTGGCTTGTCCTCGAACGGCACGCTGATCGACAAGAACAACATCGAGCAGATTGCCGCGTGTGACTTCAACTACGTCGGCGTCAGTCTGGACGGCATGCGCGAAACCCACGACAGATTCCGCCGCATGGAAGGGGCGTTCGAGGCGTCATTGGCCGGCATCCGCCTGTGCCGCGACCTGGGGCTGAAAGTCGGCGTGCGCTTCACCCTGACCCAGGACAACGCCCACGACCTGCCGGCGCTGCTGAAACTCATCGAGGATGAGGACATCGACCGCTTCTATTTCTCTCACCTCAACTACGCCGGGCGTGGCAACAAGCACCGCGAGGACGATGCCCAGCACCGCATGACGCGCGAGGCCATGGATCTGCTGTTCGACACCTGCCTGGAATATCTGCAGCGCGGCGTGGAAAAAGAGTTCACCACCGGCAACAACGATGCCGACGGCGTCTACCTGCTGCACTGGGTACGCCGGCATTTCCCCGCGCAGGAGGCGCACATCCACGCCAAACTGGTCCAGTGGGGCGGCAACTCCAGCGGAGTGAATGTGGCCAATATCGACAACCTGGGCAATGTCCATCCCGATACCATGTGGTGGCATCACAACCTGGGCAACGTCAAGCAGCGGCCATTTTCGGAAATCTGGCAGGACACCTCCGATCCGCTGATGGCGGGCCTCAAGCAGCGCCCGCGCCAGGTCAAGGGACGTTGCGGCGCATGCCGGCACTTCGACATCTGCGGCGGCAACACCCGCGTGCGCGCCCAGCAGGTCAGTGGCGACCCCTGGCAGGAAGATCCGGGCTGCTATCTGACGGATGCGGAAATCGGCGTCACGACGAGCGGCGAGCGGCTGCAAACCACACCCTGGTCACGCAAGGAGCAAGCGAAATGAATTTGCATCGACCCATCCATAGCCTACGCACGCTGTACACGCTGCTGGGCTGCCTGCTCCTGGCGCTGACGGCCGCCCCCGGCTTCGCCGCAGCGCCCGCAGCGCTTTATCAGCAGCACTGCGCCAGTTGCCATGGCGCGGATCGCCTAGGTGGCATGGGCCCGGCGCTGCTGCCGGAAAACCTGCAGCGGCTGCGCAAGAGCGAAGCGCTGAAAACCATTGCGGAAGGCCGCATCGCCACCCAGATGCAGGGCTTTGCCAACACGCTTCCGGCAGATGAAATCCAGGCATTGAACGACTGGATCTACACCCCGGTCGTGCCCGCGCCGACCTGGACAGCGCAGCAGATGCTGGACTCGCGCATCGTCCAGCATGCGCCGGGCAGCCTGCCCGACCGGCCCACAGCCATCTACAAGGGCGTGGACATGATGAATCTGTTCATCGTCGTCGAAACGGGGGATCACCACGTTTCCATCCTCGACGGCGACAAGCTGGAACGCCTTCACCGCTTTCCGACGCGCTACGCCCTGCATGGCGGACCGAAGTTCACCCCGGATGGACGCTACGTGTTCTTCGCCTCGCGCGATGGCTGGGTGACGAAGTTCGACATCTGGAACCTGGCCACGGTGGCCGAGATCCGCGTCGGCATCAACACCCGCAACGTCGCCGTCTCGGCGGATGGCCGGTATGTGATCGCCGCCAACTACCTGCCGCATACGCTGGTCGTGCTGGACGCCGACCTGCGGCCGCTGAAAACGCTGGAAGCGCGCAACCAGAAAGGCGACCAGAGCTCGCGCGTCTCGGCCGTCTATGATGCCGCCCCGCGCCAGAGCTTCATCGCGGCCATGAAGGACATCCCCGAAGTCTGGGAAATCAGCTACGACCCCAAGGCCGAGCCGGTGTATGAAGGGCTGGTCCATGATTACCGCATGGGCGAAGGCAATCCCGTGCCCGGCCAGTTCTACCCGCGCCGCACCCTGCTGGCGGACGTGCTCGACGACTTCTTCTTCGACGGCACCTACGAACACCTCATCGGCGCCTCGCGCGAAGGCCAGCTCGGACAGGTGGTGAATCTCGATTCGCGGCGCAAGATCGCCGACGTCGGTCTGCCCGGCATGCCGCACCTGGGCTCGGGCATCAGTTGGCAATGGCAAGGGCGCACGGTACTGGCCAGCCCCAACCTCAAGGAAGGCGTGGTCAGCATCATCGACATGGCGAACTGGCAGACCATCAAGCAGATTCCCACCCTGGGCGCGGGCTTCTTCATGCGCAGCCACGAGGACAGCCGCTACGCCTGGGTCGATTCGATGATGAGTCCGAACAGGGATACGCTGCAAGTGATCGACAAGGAAAAGCTGGAGGTCGTCGCCCAACTGCGCCCGGAGCCCGGCAAGACGCTGGCCCACATCGAATTCACCCGCGATGGCCGCTACGCCCTGGCCAGCCTGATGGAACAGGACGGCGCCCTGATCGTCTTCGATGCCCGCACGCTCAAGGAAGTCAAACGCATCCCGGCGGCCAAGCCGGTCGGCAAATACAACCTGTATAACAAGATCAACCGTTCGGAAGGCACCAGCCACTGAGATCCGGCCACGCTGCGCGAAACCGGAACCGCCCGACGGTTCAATAATTCGATAATTCAAAAATACCTTGAAAACCATCGTCTTGCAGTCCTACCGCACGCACGGCATTCCCGGCTGGATTGCAACCTGCCTGCGCAGCGTAGCCGACTGGGCAAGACAATCCGGCTTCGATCACGCCCTCATCGGCGACGAGTTTTTTGACTATGCGCCGGCCTGGGCAAGAGAACGCTGCGGCGCGCAGATTTTCCCCGTGACCGATCTGGCCCGCCTGTACCTGATCCGCGACTATCTTGGGCGGGGCTATGACCGGGCAATCTGGCTGGATGCCGATGTGATCGTGTTTGCCCCGCATCTCCTGAAGGTGGATACCGCGTCGGGCTACGCATTCAGCCACGAGGTCATGCTGGGCAAGGCGCCCGACGGAAGCGTGCGCCTGTCCGCGCCGAGCATCAACAACGCCGCCATGGTGTTCGAGGCCGGAAACCCCATGCTCGAGTTTTATCGATTCGCCACCGAAGCCGTATTGCGCCATGCGCCCCCCGGGAAAATCGAACGCACCACGGTCGGTCCCCGGTTTCTGGTAGCGCTCAACGGCGCCATGCCCATCGAACGCTTGACTTCAGTGGGGCTGTTCACCCCGAAACTGATGGCGGACATTGCGCAAGGCGGCCACACGCTCTGCGCCATCTACGCGCGTCAATTCGGCTTCCCGATGGGAGCGGCGAATCTGTGCCATTTCACGCGCCATTTGGCGGATGACGCCGGCCGGCAGCAGATGGACCGGATTTTCGAGCAGGCGATCAGCCAGTTGTTGACCACGCAGGGAGAAATTCTGAACAGGCATCTGCAGCATGCTTCCAGGGCAGCCGACCCGGCAAGTCCGCCAAGCAATGCAAATGATGGCTCGGGGGCAGAGCCACCCGAACCCGGCGTGCCCGCCGCAACGGCAAGGCCTGCCACGTTCACTCCTCCCAGATTCTCGATCATCACGACCTGCAAGGGCCGGCTGCACGACCTGAAGAAAACACTCCCCGAATTCCTGAAGCAGGCCTGCACGGAAGTCATCGTGGTCGACTACGACTGCCCGGATGGCACAGCGGAATACGTATCCCGGACGCATCCTTCCGTCCGCCTGGTGAAAATAACGCATCAGGCCCGATTCAACGTAGCGCATGCGAGAAATCTGGGGGCGGCCCAAGCCAAGGGCGAGTACCTGGCATTTCTGGATGCCGACGTGGTGATCGCCGAGGATTTCGCAGCGCGCATCGAACGCCGGATGAAGGCGCGGACATTTGCATTGTTTGGCCCGCAGGGGAAAAATTCGGTGCGCGGCAGTTGCGTGGTCGATCGCGAATCCTTCGCCACCATTGGCGGCTATGATGAGTTGCTGTCCGGATATGAAGGCGAGGATCTCGAACTGTATGCGCGCCTGAGACTGATCGGCTGTCGACAACTCACGCTCGGAGCGGACATGATCCTGGATGTGATCGAACAGGACACCGAGGAACGGGAACGCTTTCGCGCCCCGGATTTGAAGCGGCAGTTTCTGCGCGGCCAGTTGTATTCCTCGGCCAAGGAAATGGTGATGGCCGTGGAAGGCGCGCCCGTTTTGCCCGCCGGATTGAAAGAAAAACTGCTTGCCGAAGTCGATCGGAACCTGGAAGCGGTGTACAAGGGAGAAAAGGACTTTCTGCTGGAAGTCAATCTGCCGGACAAATACAAGCGCGGTTTCCTGAAGGAATGGGAGTTCTCCCGATCAATAACGGTCAAGGCAAGGCGCCGCCCGTAACGAGCGGAACCCAGCGCAGCGAACGGTTTCCGGATACGCAAACAACGGATACGGATGCGGCTTCGGGCTTCGATCCGGCCGGCCGCTCTACCGCGAAAGATTGAAACTTTCTTCATATATCAAGTAAAGTACCCGGGCTTTGCTTCAAAAGCGCCACCCAGCGCCATCTGGGCGAACCAGGCATATCAACAAGGAAAAGTGAAACCTGGTTTCCCAAGTTTGGTTGATTTAAATCAATGACAGCACCAGGGACAAACTTGAAACTTGCACACCGAGGGCTTCAATGTGTTTTTTCTTGCCATTTCACAGAAAGGAAACAAGTCATGACAACACGTAGGTTTGCTGGCAATGCACTGCGTATGGCCGTTTTGCCGTTGGCACTGTCCGGCGCCTTTGGCGGTAGCCATGCGCTGGCGGCTGCGGAAACGCAGGCCAATCTGCCGACCATGCCGACCCTGACGGCTGAAGAGAAGGAAACCGCGAAGAAGATCTACTTCGAGCGCTGTGCCGGCTGTCATGGCGTGCTGCGCAAGGGCGCGACGGGCAAGAATCTGGAGCCGCACTGGAACAAGAAGCTGCCGGACGGCTCGATGCAGGAAGGCGGCACGCTGAAGCTCGGCCAGAAGCGCCTGGAAAACATCATCACCAACGGCACCGAAGGGGGCATGGTGAACTTCGACGACATCCTGACCAAGGATGAGATCGAGCTGATGTCCAGGTACATCCAGACCACCCCGGATGTGCCGCCCGAGTACAGCCTGAAGGAAACGCTGGACTCCTGGAAGGTGATGGTGCCGGTCGATCAGCGGCCGAAGAAGCAGATGAACAAGATCAACCTCAACAACGTCTTCTCCGTCACCCTGCGTGACAGCGGTGAAGTGGCGTTGATCGACGGCGACACCAAGGAAATCCGCAGCATCGTCAAGACCGGCTATGCCGTGCATATCTCGCGTCTGTCGGCTTCCGGTCGCTATGTCTATGTGATCGGTCGCGACGGCCGCCTGTCGCTGATCGACCTGTGGATGGAAAAACCGGCCGTCGTCGCCGAAGTCAAGGTCGGCTTCGATGCCCGTTCGGTGGATACCTCCAAGTTCAAGGGCTATGAGGACAAATACGCCGTGGCCGGCTCCTACTGGCCGCCGCAGTACGTGATCATGGACGGCGACACGCTGAAGCCCCTCAAGGTCGTCAGCACCCGCGGCATGACGGTGGACGGCGAGTATCACCCCGAGCCGCGCGTCGCCTCGATCGTTTCCTCGATGATCAAGCCGGAATGGGTCATCAACATCAAGGAAACCGGCCAGATCCTGCTGGTGGATTACAGCGACATCCAGAACCTGAAGACCACCACCATCGCGTCCGCCAAGTTCCTGCATGATGGCGGCTGGGATGCGTCCAAGCGCTACTTCCTGGTGGCGGCGAATGCCTCCAACAAGATCGCGGCGGTGGATACCAAGACCGGCAAGCTGGCAGCGCTGATCGACACGGCGAAGATTCCCCACCCGGGCCGCGGCGCCAACTTCATCCATCCCAAGTTCGGCCCCGTCTGGACCACCGGCCACCTGGGCGATGACGTCCTGACCCTGATCAGCACGCCATCCGAAGACAAGAAGTTCGCCCAGTACAAGCAGTACAACTGGAAGGTCGTCCAGGAGGTCAAGCACGTCGGTTCGGGCAACCTGTTCGTCAAGACCCATCCGGTGTCCAAGCACCTGTGGGCCGATGCGCCGCAGAACCCCGAGCGCGAGTTGGCCGAATCGGTGGCGGTCTATGACATCAACGACCTGTCCAAGCCGAAGAAGGTCCTGAACGTCGCCAAGGACTCGGGACTGCCCGAAACCAAGGCCATCCGTCGCGCCGTGCAGCCCGAGTACAGCAAGGACGGCAGCGAAGTCTGGATTTCGCTGTGGGGCGGCAAGACCGACCAGTCCGCCATCGTCGTGTATGACGACAAGACGCTGACCGTGAAGAAAGTGATCACCGATCCGAAGATGATCACCCCGACCGGCAAGTTCAACGTCTATAACACACAGCACGACATCTATTGATGCCGCAACGAGGCGAGGGAGCAGTGTTGCTCCCTCGCTTTTTTTCGACCTGTCGCGTATACACGTATGCATACACATGCGCGCACGCACACACCATACCCGGCCCCAGCGCTGACGCAGGGAAAACGTCACCTGGATCCGCTGCATCGAACATCAAGGACGAAACATGACTGACGGCGCCCCAAAAAACGAAAAATCCGGCCTCTGGAGCATGCTCAAGCGCCCAAGCGCAAAATATTCCCTGCTGACCCTGCTGGTGGTCGGTTTCTTCTCCGGCATCCTTTTCTGGGGTGCCTTCAACACCGGCATGGAAGCCACCAACAACCTCGATTTCTGCATCTCCTGCCATGAGATGCGTGACAACGTCTATCAAGAGTACAAGCAGACCATCCACTATTCCAACCGCACCGGCGTGCGCGCCACCTGCCCCGACTGCCACGTGCCGAAGGACTGGACGCACAAGATCATCCGCAAGGTACAGGCCTCGAAAGAGCTGTACGGCAAGGTCATGGGAACCATCGACACCAAGGAAAAGTTCGAGGCCAAGCGGCTTGAACTGGCTCGTCATGAGTGGAAACGCATGAAAGACAACGACTCGCGCGAATGCCGCAACTGTCACAGTTTCGACGGCATGAACGGCGAAATGCAGAAGCAGCGGGCGCGCAAGCAGCACGAGAATGCCAGGGAAGACAACATGACCTGCATCGACTGCCACAAGGGAATCGCTCACCATCTGCCCGAGGACATGACCGAAGACGACCTGTGAAACGCGCCATCCTGGCGGCAGGCCGTTAAAATAGGCAAGGATTCGATATTCAAAACCTCAAGGAGTTCTCCATGCAACGCACTCTGATCACCTCTTCCGCCTTTGGACTGCTGCTCGCGCTGGGCGCCGGCCAGGCACTGGCCGCAGCACCTGACTGGAGCAAGGTAGCGAGCAAGAAAGTCGTTCTGCTCTATCCGGGCGTCTCCCCCATCGAATGGATCACCACGGGCACCAAGCACGGCGGTGCGCGGGCGCTGAAAAAGGGCGATACCTGTCTGGACTGCCACGAGAACGAAACGGCCGACATGGGAAAGAAAATCGTTTCCGGCCAAAAGAATGAACCGGCGCCGATCAAGGGCAAGGCCGGCAGCATTCCCGTCGATGTCCAGGCCGCCAATGACGGCACCAATCTCTACCTGCGCTTTACCTGGAAGCAGCCTGCCGGCGGCGGCGAGAAAATGGACAAGGACAATCCGGTCAAGCTGGCCATCATGCTCGAGGACAACAAGGTCGAGCGGGCGGCCCAGAGCGGCTGCTGGGAAACCTGCCATGGCGATGCCCGTACCATGCCTGGCGCCAAGGATGACAAGAAGACCAAGTATGTCATCGGCGGCGATCTCAAGAGCGGCAAGTTCTATGACCTGATCCAGTGGAAGAGCAATGGCAAGGCCACGGACGGCTACATCGCCGACAAGCGCGTCATGGAAGGCGGCAAGGGGCTGGTGGATGCCAAGGGCGAGAAGAAAGGTGATACCTGGACCGTGACCATCACCCGCAAGCTGGCCGGCGGCGGCGAAGGCGACATCGCCATGGCGGCGGGCAAGACCTATAACCTGGGCTTTGCCATCCATGATGACAGCACCCTGGGACGCTTCCATCACGTCTCGCTGGGCTATGCGCTCGGCATCGACACCAAGGCAGACATCACGGCGGCCAAGTACTGAGGACAGGCGCAAGGTCACCATCGCTCCGTCGCCATGCGCAAACCCTACCTGCGAGCGCCGGCATCGTCGGCGCTCGCTGTTTTTAGGGTCGCAATTTTCCGCATACCGGAACTGCACGCGCTGCCGCCACGCATCGAGAGAAGCGAAAATATCTCCTATACCTCCTTATTGCGCCCGGTCACGCCAGCGATGAATGGAAAAATCCGGGTACGAGCACAGGCATGAGCAGCATGGATACGCAAAAACTCATACAACGCATCGGCACGGTGTATCTGGTGGGTGCCGGCCCCGGCGATCCGGAGCTGTTGACCCTGCGCGCCGCGCGCCTGTTGCGTGAGTGCTCCGCCGTCGTGTATGACAACCTCGTCGGCCAGGGCGTGCTCGACATGATCAACAAGGATGCCAAACGCATCTATGTCGGCAAGGAAGCCGGTCGCCACACCCTCTCGCAGGAAAAAATCAACGATCTGCTCGTCGAACTCGCTACCGCAGGAGTCGATGTCGTCCGCCTCAAGGGCGGTCATCCCTTCATCTTCGGCCGGGGCGGCGAGGAGATCGAACAGCTCATCGAGCACGGCATCCCCTGCGAGGTCGTGCCTGGCATCACTGCGGCATCCGGCATGTCTGCCTGCGCCGGCATTCCCCTGACCCATCGCGATTTCGCCCAGGCCTGCATCTTCGTCACCGGCCATCTGCAGGACGGCAGCGTAGACCTCGACTGGCCGACGCTGGCGCGCCCCCATCAGACCATCGTCGTCTATATGGGGATCGCGGCACTCGCTGAAATCTGTCATCAACTGGTACGCCACGGCCTGCCGGCAAGCACGCCGGCGGCAATTGTCCGCCATGCCACCCTGCCCGACCAGCAAGTCATCGTGGCTGCGCTGGATTCACTGCCGGCAGAGGCAAAAGCCGCCGGCATCACCAGCCCGGCATTGATCATCGTCGGTGAAGTCGTATCGCTGCGCGCCCGGCTCATTCAGCCGGAACGAAGAACCGCATCAGCCGGAATTCCGGGGGGACTACCTGACAAGCCCTGTCGATTAACCTGCAGTTGATTGATGTCAAGGAGGCCAACTTATTTGAAACTTATATTGCTTCCTGTTTTTCAAAGAAACATTTAAAATACTTTTTTTCAACTTGAGCCATGGAGACGAGATGAGCGGAGGCACATTCACCACGTCGATGGCCAGGAATATCTTCTACGGAGGAACGGTGTTCTTCTTCCTGATATTTCTGGCACTCACGTATCAAACCGAGAAAGCATTGCCGGGACGCGATAACCGGCAAAACCTGACACCGGCTGCCGCCGAGGGCAAGAAGCTCTGGGAAGTCAATAATTGCATTGGCTGCCACAGCCTGCTGGGCGAAGGTGCTTACTTCGCACCGGAACTCGGCAACGTCTACAAGCGCCGCGGCCCGGATTTCATCAAGGCCTGGATCCAGGCACAGCCGACCGGCACGCCGGGACGCCGCCAGATGCCGCACTTTGATTTCACCGACAAGGAACTCGACGATCTCGTCGAATTCTTCAAGTACGTCTCGGAAATCAATACTGCCAACTGGCCGCCTAACATCGAGGGTTAAGAGGGGATAGTCATCATGCAATATTCATCTCAAGCGGTTGCCAAGCCGTATTTCATCGCCGCGCTCGGCCTGTTCTTCGGTCAGATATGTTTCGGTCTGATCATGGGACTGCAGTACGTGGTCGGGGATTTCCTGTTTCCGGAGATTCCTTTCAACGTCGCGCGCATGGTACACACCAACCTGCTGATCGTCTGGTTGCTGTTCGGCTTCATGGGGGCAACCTACTTCATGGTGCCCGAGGAATCGGAAACCGAACTGCACAGCCCGAAGCTGGCGCTGGCGCTGTTCTGGATATTCCTGGCTGCCGGTGCGCTGACCATCCTCGGTTATTTGACCGTGCCCTACGCCGAACTGGCGCGGCTGACCGGCAATGACCTGCTGGAAACCATGGGCCGCGAGTTCCTGGAACAGCCGCTGATCACCAAGGTCGGCATCGTCATCGTCGCCCTCGGCTTCCTCTTCAACATCACCATGACGGTACTGAAGGGACGCAAGACCGCCATCATGAGCGTGCTGCTGATCGGCCTGTGGGGCCTGGCGATCTTCTTCCTGTTCGCCTTCTACAACCCGGTCAACCTGGTGCGCGACAAGTTCTACTGGTGGTGGGTGGTGCACCTCTGGGTCGAAGGTGTCTGGGAACTGATCCTCGGCGGCATCCTGGCCTTCGTGCTGATCAAGATCACCGGCGTGGACCGCGAAATCATCGAGAAGTGGCTCTACGTCATCGTCACTCTGACGCTGATCTCGGGCATCCTCGGCACGGGTCACCACTACTTCTGGATCGGTGCGCCGGAGTTCTGGCAGTGGGTCGGTTCGGTGTTCTCCGCGCTGGAGCCCATCCCCTTCTTCGCCATGACCCTGTTCGCCTTCAACATGGTGAACCGCCGTCGTCGCGAGCACCCCAACAAGGCGGCCACCCTGTGGGCACTGGGTACCGGCGTGATGGCCTTCCTCGGCGCCGGCGTGTGGGGCTTCCTGCATACCCTGGCACCGGTGAACTTCTACACCCACGGTTCGCAGATCACCGCTGCCCACGGCCACATGGCGTTCTACGGCGCGTATGCAATGGTGGTGCTGACGATCATCTCCTACGCCATGCCGATCCTGCGCGGCCGTGCCGCCAACAGCAACTCGGCTCAGGTACTGGAGATGTGGGGCTTCTGGCTGATGACCATCGCCATGGTCTTCATCACCCTGTTCCTCACCGCCGCCGGCATCCTGCAAGTCTGGCTGCAGCGCGTGGCCGAGGAGCCGATGTCCTACATGGACACCCAGGCGCAGATCTCGCTGTTCTACTGGATGCGCGAATGGTCTGGGGTAATCTTCCTCATCGGGCTGCTCGTCTATCTGTACAGCTTCTTCAAAGACGGAGAGCACGCCAAGGCCTGAGGCGGTGTTCCATAGCCGGTACGGAAAGACTTTCGTCCGTACCGCCAAGACGAAACCCCGGCTCCGGCCGGGGTTTCCATTTTGAAAAGGAATAACCACAATGAGCACATCATCATTGATGGCATCCGGCGAGGCCGACAGCGAAGTTGCTCAACCCCAACTGCATGCCGAAGGCTCGCTGCCGGGCGATCTGGCAGTCTGGATATTCATCTGGTCCGAACTGCTGGTCTTTGCCTTGTTCTTCATCGGCTACGCCGTGGTACGGACCTACAACATCGAGGAATTCGTGACCTACCAGGACACGCTGGACCGCACCTCGGGAGCGATCAACACGGCCCTCCTGCTGACCGCCAGCTGGTTCGTGGCACGCGCCGTGGCAGCCATCCGCGTCGGCCGCTCGGCCCTTTCGGCAAATTTCCTGATGGCCGGCATCGTCTGCGGCGGCGGATTTCTGGTCGTCAAAATGTTCGAATATTCGGCCAAGTTCGCCCAGGGCATCGACCTGACCACCAACACCTTCTATTTTTTCTATCTTGCGCTGACCTTCTTCCATTTCATGCACGTCGTCCTCGGCATGATCATTCTCCTTGCCGTCTGGAACAAGACGCGCCAGGGCGGCTACAGCCCGGCCGACCATCACGGCATGGAAACCGGGGCCAGCTACTGGCACATGGTGGACCTGGTCTGGCTGATCCTGTTCCCGCTCGTTTATGTCATCAGGTGATCAAAATGAAGACACGCACACTCGATCTGACTTTTGCCGCGCTCATGGTGATCACCTTCATCATGTGGCAGATCGGCGAACACCACGGCCAGGGCCCGCTGGTAGCCGGCGTTCTGTTGGCGCTGGCCGGCATCAAGGGCTGGTGGGTGGCCGATGAATTCATGGGCCTGCGCCACGCCGCCATGCACTGGCGGCTGATCCTTTTGCTGTGGCTGATCATCGTCGTCCTGGGTATCGGCATCGCCTATTACTTCAGCCTGGGCTGAGCCTAATTCTGAGACTGATTACGCCCCAGAATTCCGCACCTCCCGCCGGCAGGACTGGCCCCGCCTATCCACCCGCCGGCGGGATTGTTATATTGAACGCAACCTGAACCCGGAGTCACGATGACGCAGCAGGACATTCCCTATTACGCAGCCGCTGGCAATGAAGTGTCGCTCTTCGAGCAGGCCTGGAAGAATCATCTGCCCCTGCTCATCAAAGGCCCGACCGGCGTCGGCAAGACGCGCTTCGTCGCCCACATGGCCGCCCGCCTCGGCCTGCCCTTGCATACGGTGGCCTGCCATGACGACCTCACGGCGGCCGACCTGATCGGCCGCCACCTGATCGGCGACAACGGCACCACCTACTGGAGCGATGGCCCGCTGACGCGAGCCGTGCGGCAGGGCGGCATCTGCTATCTCGACGAAATCGTCGAGGCGCGCAAGGACACCACCGTGGTCATCCATCCGCTGGCGGACCACCGCCGCACGTTGCCGATCGACCGCACCGGCGAGGTCCTGCACGCACCGGACAACTTCATGCTGGTGGTGTCCTACAACCCCGGCTACCAGAACTTCATGAAAAGCATGAAGCCGTCGACGCGTCAGCGCTTCGTCGCCCTGAGCTTCGACTTCCCGGCAGCCGAACGCGAGGAGGCCATCCTGCGCAGCGAAACCGGCTGCGACGAAATGACCGCGCGCCGCCTGGTCTCGATCGGCCGCAGCCTGCGCAACCTGAAGGATGTCGATCTGGAGGAAGTACCCAGCACGCGTCTGCTGGTCTATGCTGCAGTGTTGATCAAGAACGGCATGGACCCGGTCGTCGCCTGCCGCAGCGCCATGATCGAAAGCCTCTCCGATGACCGGGAGATCACCGAAACCCTGATGGAAGTCGTCCTTGCCACTTTCGGCCGCTAGTCCACACCGTTCAGCCCATCACCATTCCCTGTCCCCTTCTCCTTTTTCCCATCCCTGCTGATGCCATGAACGAAACCAGCGCAACCGGCGACGACGACTTCGACAGGGTGCTCGCCATCACCGCCGAAGCGCTGTTCCTCGCCAATCTGCTGCTGCTTCCCGGCATCTCCTTCCTGATCATCATCTGGCTGCGCTGGCGCTACAACCCGCAGGCCGGCGCGCTCGCCCGCTGCCACATCGCCCAGACCTTCTTCGTCAGCCTGTGGGGCGGACTGCTGCTGGTCATCTTCAGCCTCGGCTTCATCGCCCTGGCCGGTCTGCATTCCCAATGGACCTGGGTGGTGGTGATCATCTATTTCACCTGCATCCACTCGACCCTGGTCCTGCTCGGCGTCTTCGGCCTCGCGCGCGCCATCGCCGGACAGGAATACGTCTACCCACTGATCGGCGTGCGCTGCCGCTGACGGCAGCAACGCGCCTTCTCCGCAAACGGCATGGAAGAATACATCGGCGAACTCTGGCACCGCCTCATCAGCCGCGCCGCGCTGCGTGAATACGCAGCCGCCGCCATCACCCTCGATGAAGTCGAACGCAGCGCCGGCCTGCTGTTCCGCGCCTTCGGCGGCGATCCCGGACTGCGTATCGCCCCGGCCGCCGACACGCGCCACGGCGGCCGCCTGCGCCTGTTCCAGCGCATGGCGCACAGCGGCGACAAACTCGCGCTGGCGGCACGCGATGCCGAAACGCTGCACCTGCCCGCGCGGCTGGCGCTGTTTCCCGAGAAGGCGCTCAACCGCGATCTCTACCTGTGGCTCACCGCGCTGGCTGCGCGCACCGATGAACGGAACGACGACTGGCTTGCCGCCAATCAACGCGCCACGCTGGCCGTGCTCGCCGATTACCCCGGACTCGAACCGCGCTATGCGCGTCTGGTCGCCGCCACCCTGGCGCAGCGCATCGACCCGGCACGCCTGCCGGCCGACGAAGCCGCGCGCGAAAACGCCATCCGCCGCGCCCTGCAAGCACCCGGCAGCGTCGGCGAACTGCCGCCGCTGACGCGCAAAAAAGCCCTCAGCATCCAGCCCGTGCCGCTCTGGCTGCGGCCCTTGCCGGAAATCGAACTCAAATCCGCCTCCGGCAAAAAACAGCATGAAAGCGCCGAAGGCGGCGGTACCGAACAAAAAGGCGGCGACAAGCGCTATCAGGCCGAGCGCACCGACATGCCGGAAAACGAATCGCCCTTCGTCCTGATGTTCCGCGCCGAAAGCCTGCTGTCGTGGGCCGAATACGTCAAGGTCAATCGCGACACCGAAGAGGATCCGGATCCGGACATCGCCAGCAAGGCCGAAAGCATGGACAAGCTGACGCTGGCCCGCGACAACAAGGCCGTCGCCAGCAAGGTGCGCTTCGATCTCGACCTGCCCTCCGCCGCCGAAGATGACGTACCCATCGGCGAAGGCATTCCACTGCCGGAATGGGACTGGAAGCGCCGCCGGATGAAGCCCGACTGGTGCCGCCTGCAAACCATGGAAGCACGGCACGCGCCGCCCACGCCGCTGCCCGAGCATCTGCACGTCGCGGCGCGCCGCCTGCGCTCGCAATTCGCCGCGCTGGCCTCCGCCAAACGCTGGCAGAAAAACCAGCCGGAAGGCGAGGAACTCGACATCGAAACCTGCGTGCGCGCCTTTGCCGACCGCCGCGCCGGCCATGCGGGCAGCATGCCGGCCTATCTGTCACGCACCCAGCAGGTGCGTGACCTGTCCTGCCTGCTGCTGGCCGATCTGTCGCTATCCACGGATGCAGGCATCGCCGACGACATGCGCGTCATCGACGCCATCCGCGACGGCATGCTGCTGTTTGCCGAAGCCCTCTCGGCCTGCGGCGACAGCTTCGCCATGTACGGGTTTTCGTCGCTGAAGCGCGGCAACATCCGCTTTCACGAAATCAAGCCCTTTGACGCCGTCTATGACTCAGCCTGCCGGGGACGCATCGCAGCCATCCGGCCGGGCTACTACACGCGCATGGGCGCGGCCATCCGACGCGCCACCGCGCTGCTCGAAGAACAATCGCAAGCCCAGCGCCTGCTACTGATCCTGTCCGACGGCAAACCCACCGACATCGACGCCTACGAAGGCCGCTACGCCATCGAAGACACGCGCATGAGCCTGGTCGAGGCCCGCCGCGCCGGCATCCAGCCCTTCTGCCTGACCATCGACCGCGAAGGCGCCGATTACCTGCCGCATCTGTTCGGGCCGGGCGGTTTCCTCGTCCTGCGCCATCCGGAAGAACTCGCGCGCCGCCTGCCCCTGCTCTACTCCCAGCTCACCCGGCCGGGCTGAATCGCTTCAGCCTGCGGCAACGCTGGCGCAGCGGGCGGCGATGTGCGCCAGCGCCGCATCCACCTGATCGACGAGGATCAGGCAGAGGTCTCCTGCCTCGAGCCGGCTCAAGGCGCGGTCGATGGCGAGAAATTCACCGTGGATTTCCTCGATCTCCCGCGTCCGCGCAGCCCCGTGCAGGCCGCGCCGCAGGATGGCCAGGACTTCGCCATCGGCGCGGCCGCGCTGGCACTGATCCTGATAGAGGATCACCCGGTCGAAGGCGCCACCGAGGATTTCGCTCTGCTTGCGGATGTCCTCGTCGCGCCGGTCGCCCGCGCCGCTGATGACCACCATGCGGCTTTGCACCGGCAGGGTTTCGATGGCCTGGACCAGCGCCTGGATGGCATCCGGATTGTGGCCGTAATCGGCGATCAGCGTGGCGCCGCGATAGTCGAAGCGATTGAAACGCCCCGGCGTGCTTGCGACACCGCCGGCAAAGCTCGCCAGGCCGGCCAGGATGGTTTCCCACGGCAGCTTCAAGGCCCAGGCGGCGGCGACTGACGCCATGACGTTTTCCACCTGAAAACCGATGCGGCCGTCATCCGTCAGGGGCACGGCCGCGAGTGGAATGCGCTGCTCGAACTCGCCTTCGCTGGCGACGATGTCGTTGCCGGCGACATGCACGATGCGCTTGCCCTGGGCGCGGTGCACGCTCATCACCGGATGCTGCGGATCGCGGGCAAAGTAGGTGACCTGCCCCGGGCAGATGCCGGCCATGTCGGCCACCACCGGGTCGGCCGCGTTGAGTACGGCCATGCCGCGCGGCGCAACGTTCTGGACGATGACGCGCTTGACGACGGCCAGATCCTCGACCGTATCGATGTAGGCCAGCCCCAGATGATCGCCCTGGCCGATGTTGGTGACGACGGCCACATCACAGCGATCGAAGGCCAGCCCTTCGCGCAGGACCCCGCCACGGGCGGTTTCCAGCACGGCAGCGTCGACTTCGGGATGCAGCAGCACGTTGCGCGCGCTCCTCGGTCCGCTGCAATCGTCGCTGTCGATGCGCTGGCCGTCGATGTAGATGCCATCGGTGGTGGTCATGCCCACGCGCAATTGCTGCTGGCCGAGCAGATGGGCGATGAGACGCACGGTGGTGGTCTTGCCGTTGGTGCCGGCGACGGCAACCAGCGGAATGCGCGCCTCCCCCGCATCCGGGTACATGAGGTTGATGATGGCTTCGCCCACCGGACGGCTCTTGCCGTAGGAAGGCGCCAGATGCATGCGCAGCCCCGGCGCGGCATTCACTTCGACGATGCCGCCGCCCTGTTCCTCAATGGGATGGAGCAGGCTGTCGCAGACCAGATCGATGCCGCAGACATCCAGCCCGACCATGCGCGCGGCTTCCACGACGCGCGCCGCCACATCCACATGCACGTCATCGGTAACATCGGTCGCCGTGCCGCCGGTACTGAGGTTGGCGTTGTCGCGCAGGATGATCGGCATGCCACGGGGTGGAATGGAAGTCGCCTGCAAGCCCTGTTCGGCCAGTTTGGCGTGGGCGATGTCGTCGAGCGGGATGCGGGTCAAGGCGGTGGCATGGCCATCGCCGCGCCGCGGATCGCTGTTCACCTGGTCGACCAGCGTCTGCACGCTGCGTTCGCCATCGCCGATGACGTGGGGCGGATCGCGGCGGGCAGCGGCCACCAACTGGTTGCCCACCACCAGCAGACGGAAGTCGAGACCACGCAGATGGCGTTCGACCAGCACTTCGGAACTGATGCTGGCCGCCGTGGCAAAGGCCGCTTCCAACTGGTCGCGGCGGCTGATATTGACCGTCACCCCCTTGCCCTGATTGCCATCCTGCGGTTTGACGACGACGGGCAGTCCGATCTCCAAAGCCGCCTGCCAGGCTTCTTCCAGCGTGCTGACCGGGCGGCCCCGGGGAACGGGAATGCCCGCCATGTCGAGCAGTTGCTTGGTCAGATCCTTGTCCTGGGCAATGGCTTCCGCGATGGCGCTGCTGCCATCGGTTTCAGCCGCCTGGATACGCCGCTGCTGGCTGCCCCAGCCGAATTGCACCAAGCTGCCCGCCGTCAAGCGACGATAGGGAATGCCACGGTTGACCGCGGCCTGGACGATGGCCCCCGTGCTGGGGCCCAGCCGCACCTCTTCGTCCAGGTTCCTGAGTTGCCGCAGGGCATCGTCCAGATCGAAAGCCGTGCCATCCAGCGCCGCCTGGCACAGGGCGACGGCCAGCGTCAGCGCCAGACGGCCGACCTCTTCCTCGGTGTATTCGGCAACGACCTGATAGGTGCCGGCTTCCAGGGTCGGCGTCGTCCGGCTGAAGGTGACCGGACAGCCCGCCTGGGCCTGCAGCCCCAGGGTCGCTGCTTTCAGCGCATCGGCCAGGGAAATCGGCAGCCCGTGCTGCAGAGGCTGGAGCAGGCCGATTTGCGGAAAGCACTCGCGCAAGCGGGCCTCGAAACCGGGAAGCCGGCTGATGTCGCGCTCGCTTTCCGGCAGATGGACGATGGCTTCGATGGCGGTATTGCGCGTCCATAGATTGGGGCCGCGCAGTGCCCGGATACGTGAAACTTCCATGTCGGGATTTCCTTGGGAACGGGAGGTCGCAGGAGGTCGCGAGAAATCGGCAAATCGCGGTCGGCACGTCAGCAAGTCGCGCCGGCAGGCTGAAGCGTGTCGTGCGGGCCGCCTTCGGGCGGGAGGACGACGGAGAGCTCTGCCAGAAAGGTTTCGATGCCGCTGTGAATCTCCTCACGCGGAATGCCCAGAAACCAGGCGGCGGCCACGGCGGCCAGAATGCTGCAGGACTCGCCCTGCCCGGCCAGCGGGTTGTGAATGTGCATGTGAATGTCGATGTCGACCAGACGGCACAACCGTATCTGGTCGTCCCGGGTGGTCAGCCACAGGCCGCCATCGCGAGCCATCACGGCGCGTCCTCCCTGCTCGACGTGCGTCTTCACCCGTGGATTTTCCGCATCGATCGTGTACAGGATCACTTCGCCGTCGCACAGTTCAGCCATGCCCGCGAGCAGGGGATCATCGGCATTGAGAATCGCCGCCCCGCCGGGCAACACCACATCGACTTGGGTGCGCAGAATCTTGTAGACCTGCCCGGCTTCGCGGATGTCGTGATCGCCCAGATCCTCATCCTGCCCGGCATGGGTGACGATGCCGATCAGGCAACGGTCGTAAGCCAGGCCGCCTTCCAGTATGGAACGACAGCCGTTTTCAAAGACCGCCGCGTTCAGGACGGGATTTGCCAGCAGTCGCCGGGCCGTGGCGGCATGGCTGCAATCGCCGCGCATGATGCATCGGTCTTCGACGAAAAGCCCCTGCGTGCTGGCCAGCCCGACTTTCAGGCCATTGAAGCGGGCCAGGTGGGCGATGAGCCGCGCCGTGAAGGTCGTGCCGCGTGAACCGGAAACGCCGATGACCGGGATGCGGCCGCCATGGTGCGCCTCACCCGCAGGAAACAGATGCTCGACGATGGCTTCGCCGACCGGGCGCGGCTGTCCTTCCGCCGGCTGCAGGTGCATGAGCAGGCCGGGACCGGCATTGATTTCGACGATGGCGGCTTCCTGGCTCTCCAGGGGCTGGCTGATGTCCTGCGCCAGGAGATCGATGCCGGCAATGTCCAGACCGATGACGCGGGCAGCCAGGCAGGCCGCCCGCGCGAAGCTGGGATGGACGCTGTCGGTCACATCGCAGCGGACATTGCCATGACGCTGGATGAGGACGCGCTGCCCTGCGGCGGGGATGGCCGTGGCACTCAGTCCTTGCCGTTCGAGCAGCAGACGCATCGCCGGCTCGCGCGCCAGATCGATGGTTTCCAGCGGGAATCGTTCGGCTTCGCCGCGGCGTGGATCGGTATTGACTTGCTGGTCGATGAGCGCGCCGACGGTCGCCCGGCCATCGCCGACGATCCAGGTCTGTTCGCCGCGCGCTGCCGCCACCAGACGCCCGCCGACCACCAGCAAGCGATGCTCGTCGCCGCGGATGCAGCGTTCGACGAGCACTTCATCGTCTTCCTGACGGGCGACGTGGAAGGCGCGCATGACTTCGGCCGATCCGTTCAGATCCAGGGAGATTCCCCGGCCATGATTGCCGCGCAAGGGTTTGACCACCACCGGCAGACCAATGTCCTGGGCGGCCTCCCAGGCTTCCTCGGCGCTTGCGACGATCCGGCCACCGGGCACGGGCAGGCCGCAGGCATGCAGCAACTGCTTGGACAGATCCTTGTTGCGGGAAATGCCTTCGGCGATGGCGCCGGTCTGGTCGGTTTCCGCCGTCCATAGCCGGCGCTGCCGGCTGCCCTGGCCCAGTTGCACCAGATTGCCATCGTTCAGGCGCAAGGCCGGAATGCCGCGCGCGGTGGCGGCGGCAACGATGCTGGCCGTGCTGGGGCCCAGACAGACGCGGTCAGCCAGCTGGTAGAGGCGGTCGATGGTCGCGGCGACGTCGAAAGGGCGATCCTCGATGGCGGCGAGCAACAGATCGCGGGCCGCATGAAGGCAAGCCCGGCTGAGTTCCTCGTGCGGACAGCGCACCACCACCTTATATACGCCGCGCCGCGAAGTTTCACGCGCCCGGCCGAAGCCCCCCGGCTGTCCGGCCAGTCCCTGCAACTCCAGGGTGAGGTGTTCGAGGATATGGGCGGGCCAGGTGCCCTCCCGCAGGCGCAGAAGAAATCCCCCGGGCTCACCGACGCTGCAGCGGTGTTCGGCCAGGCCGGGCAGCCAGGCGATCAGGCGCTCGTAAAGCCCGGGCAGGGTGTTGGAAGGACAGTCTTCGAGGTCTCCGATATCCACCCAGGCTTCCAGCGCCGGGCGGTAAGTCCACATGCTGGGACCGTGCAACAAGGTAGTGCGCAGAATTTCTATATGTCTGCTCATGATGATGGCGTGTGACGCATGGTGCGTGGCGTGCGGAAGATCCGCAGGATGGCTGTCGTTTTCCGTAAAACCTGGATATAACGCAGCAATGCGCCGCAAGTTTACAGACTCCTGAAAATAGTCGTCGCGATTTTGTGTTGCAAATTCTGTCCGGCTCGAAGGCTTGGGTATACTGCCGGCCTGGCCAGGAATGGCCATAGGTTCCAGGCCGGATCGGCAGCGATGATGGCCTGTTTTTGTGCTGGCAACCGGGTTGGCGCAGTGCGGATCATCGATCATTGCGCGCCCGACAGGAAACCTGGTCGATGACGAAACCGTCCCGCCCCTCCACACCCGTGGCCGGAAGCCCGGATGCGGATTTGCCGCCCGGCTTGGCCGAGCAATTGGCTGCCGATGAAACCGTGCTGGCCTGGCTGATCACGGATCTGGATGGGCATTTGCACTATCGCCGGGGGGGACTGGTCGTCACCTCCACGCGCTTCCTGGCCTGGCTGGCGGATGAGAACCGCTGGCAAGCCTGGCCCTGGCGGGCCGGGCTGCAATTGCGTCAACACGATCATGCCGGCGTAGCCAGACTCGAACTGATCGACGCTCAGTCCCGCCTGGCCTGCTGGCATCACACCCTGGCATTGAACCCGGCCGCCCGGCATCTGCTGCGGCAGTTCGAACGCAGTTGCACGCACTTTCTGGACAGGCAGGCGTGGGCAGCCAGCAACGGCCCGGCTCGACGCGAACCGGGCGAAACGGAGGAAACGACGCTGGAAGCCGAACAGGCTGTCCGCGCCGTCCCCCAGACCGAATCCCTGGCGCCGCCTTCGACCTGGACGCTGTTGCGTCTGTGGCGCTTTGCCAAGCCCTATCAAGGCCAGTTGCTAGCCGGTTTTCTGCTGACGCTGGCCTCGACGGCCGCCGCCCTGGTGCCGCCCTATTTATCCATGCCATTGATGGACAACGTGCTGATCCCGTATCAGAACGGTCAGCCCATAGACAACCATCTGGTGCTGCTCTACCTGAGCGGGCTGTTTGCAGCCGCGCTGCTGGCCTGGGGACTGGGCTGGGCGAAGACGTATATTTTGGCGCTGGTCAGCGAGCGCATCGGGGCAGACCTACGCATTGCCACGTTCGATCATCTGTTGCGCCAGTCCCTGGAATATTTTGGCGGGAAGCGCACGGGAGATCTGATGGCGCGCATCGGCTCGGAAAGCGATCGCATCTGCGTCTTCCTGTCCCTGCATCTGCTGGATTTCGCCACCGACGTGCTGATGATGGTGATGACCGCGGTGATCCTGTTTTCCATCAATCCCTGGCTGGCGCTGGCGACCCTGCTGCCGCTGCCGCTCATCGTCTGGCTGATCCACCAGGTGCGCGACCGGCTGCGCAGCGGTTTTGAAAAAGCCAACCGAATCTGGTCGGAAGTAACGAACGTGCTGGCCGACACCATCCCGGGCGTGCGCGTGGTCAAGGCCTTCGCCCAGGAAGAACGCGAAGTGGCGCGTTTTCGCGAGGCCAACCAGCACAATCTGCTGGTGAATGACCGGGTGAACAAAGTCTGGTCGCTGTTTTCCCCTTCGGTCACCCTGCTCACTGAAATCGGCCTGCTGGTGGTATGGGGCTGCGGCATCTGGCTGGTGGCGCAGGATCAGATCAGCGTCGGGGTGCTGACCGCCTTCATCGCCTATATCGGACGTTTCTATACCCGCCTGGACTCGATGAGCCGCATCGTTTCGGTGACGCAGAAAGCCGCCGCTTCGGCCAAGCGCATTTTCGAGATTCTCGATCACGTATCGAGCGTGCCCGAACCCGCCCAACCGGTGCCGCTGGCGCAGCCCAGCGGTCATATCGAACTGCGCAATGTGCATTTTCGCTATGGCCATCGCGACGTCATCCATGGTCTGGACTTTCGGATCCAGGCCGGTGAAATGATCGGCGTGGTGGGTCATAGCGGCTCGGGCAAGAGCACTCTGGTGAATCTCATCTGCCGCTTTTACGATGTCACCGATGGCGCCATCCTCATCGATGGCATCGACATTCGCAGCCTGGCCCTGACGGATTTTCGCCGCCACGTCGGCCTGGTCCTGCAGGAGCCGTTTCTGTTCTTCGGCACCGTGGCCGAGAACATCGCCTATGGCCGGCCGCAGGCCAGTCGCGAGGAAATCGTCCAGGCCGCGCGGGCGGCCCATGCCCACGAATTCATCCTGCGCCTGCCGCAAGGCTATGACTCCCTGCTGGGCGAGCGCGGACAAGGCCTGTCGGGCGGAGAGCGCCAGCGCATCTCCATCGCCCGGGCGCTGCTCATCGACCCGCGCATCCTGATCCTGGACGAAGCGACTTCCTCGGTGGATACGGAAACCGAGAAGGAAATCCAGCAGGCGCTGGACAACCTGGTGCGCGGCCGCACCACCCTGGCCATCGCCCACCGCTTGTCGACGCTGCGCCGCGCCGATCGCCTGGTCGTGCTGGATCGCGGGCGCATCGTCGAAGTCGGCGATCATGCCAGCCTGATGGCGCGGCAAGGCGCCTACTGGCGCCTCTATCAGGCCCAGGCCCAAGCCAAGGCACGGCACGAGCTGGCCGGGCAGACGGAGACCGATGATGAGTGAAAAGGCGCATTTCCTGCTGGAGCGCAATGCCTTCGGCCGCCTGAGGTTCACCGATGCGCGCGGCCAGGTCTGCGAAGACGCGGTGCCGGTGCGCGCCTTTCCCATCGCCGCGCCCGATCAGGGCATCGCCCTGATGAGCCCGGCGGGGCGCGAACTGGCCTGGCTGGACGACCTTGCCGACCTGCCGCCGCCATTGCGCCAGTTGATCGAGGAAGAACTGGCCGGCCGCGAGTTCATGCCCGAGATCCAGCGCATCCGCCAGGTGTCGAGCTACGCCACCCCCTGCACCTGGAAAGTGGAAACGGATCGCGGCGCGACGACCCTGATGCTCAAGTCGGAAGAGGACATCCGCCGCCTGAGCCATTGCACCCTGCTGATTGCCGATGCGCATGGCGTCCATTTCCTGATCCGCGACCTGCAGCAACTGGATCGCACGAGCCGCCGCTTGCTGGATCATTTCCTCTGAACGCCGACGCAGCCCTGTCCTGCGATGCTTTCCAAGCGGCACGGGCAATGCTAAAAAGACAATTTCACGATTTTCCGCAAAGATTTTCCGCAAAGGCGACATCATGGAAAAACATACTCCGAAAGATCATCAAAACCACGGCGCCGACGAACCCTGCGGCTGCTGGATCGGCACGGGGGAGGCCATCGTCTGCCCGACCTGCGGCGCCGCCTATTTGCCCGCCAACGTCAAGCACTTTCCGCGCTGGCATTGCTATGACTGCGAAGGCCTGGTCTACGCCCAGGCCACGGGCATGCCTGAACTGCCCTGAGCCACTCTGATCCCCACCCTTCTCCGCTCTACCCACTCCGACCGCTTCGCAGATCGCAACCCATTCCGGGGCAACCATGGCCATCCCAACAGACCGCAGCAGTCTGACCAACCGCACCCGCATCATCTTCGCCAGCCTGGTCGGCACCACCATCGAATTCTTCGATTTCTACATCTACGCCACGGCGGCCGTTTCGGTTTTTCCCTTGCTGTTCTTTCCACGCGGCGATGCCGGCGCGGCGCTGCTGGCCTCCATGGCCACCTTTGGCGTGGCCTTCGTGGCGCGGCCGATCGGCTCCATCCTCTTCGGTCATTTCGGCGACCGGCTGGGACGCAAGGCCACCCTGATCGGCTCATTGCTGTTGATGGGCATCGCCACTTTCCTCATTGGCCTGCTGCCCACCTATCAACAGATCGGCCTGTTTGCCCCCGTCCTGCTGACCATCCTGCGCTTCTGCCAGGGACTCGGCCTGGGCGGCGAATGGTCGGGCGCAGCGCTGCTGGCAGCGGAAAACGCCGAACCCGGCAAACGCGCCCGCGCCGCCATGTGGCCGCAATTGGGCGCCCCCATCGGTTTCATCCTCGCCAACGGTTTCTTCCTGCTGCTGACCCTGGGCTTCCAGTACGATTCGACCAGCGCCACGCATCAGGACGATTTCCTCGTCTGGGGCTGGCGCATCCCCTTCCTGCTGTCCATCGTCATGGTCGCCCTCGGCCTCTATGTGCGCGTCAAGCTGCATGAAACCCCGATCTTCGCCAAGGCCGTCGAACGCGGCGAAAAACTGCGCCTGCCGCTGCTGCACGTGATGCGCAACAACGGCTACGAGCTGCTGATCGGTACCTTCATCATGCTGGCCACCTATGGCCTGTTCTACCTGATGACCACCTGGATACTTTCCTATGCCATCGGCAGCACCGAGCTCGGCTTTCTGGGCATCGGCTACCGCGACTTCCTGGTCCTGCAGTTGATCTCGGTGCTCTTCTTCGCTGCCTTCATCCCGCTTTCCGGCCAGCTCGCCGATCGCTACGGGCGACGCAACTTCCTGCGCACGGTCACGGCCGCCATCATGCTCTTCGGCCTGACCTTCGGCCATTTCCTCGCCGCGGAGAACCTCGGCACCGGCGCCCAGGCAAATACCGGACTGCTGCTGCTCTTCCTCAGCCTCGGCATGACGCTGATGGGCCTGAGCTTCGGCCCGATGTCGGCCATCCTGCCGGAACTCTTCCCCACCAACACGCGCTATACCGGCTCGGGCATTTCCTACAACCTCTCATCCATTCTCGGCGCCGCGCTCACGCCCTTCGTCGCCACCTGGCTGGCCAGGGAATACGGCCCCGGCTCGGTCGGCCTCTACCTCGCCGGCCTCGGCGTGCTGACCTTCATCGCCCTGACCCTCTGCAAGGAATCCACGCACACCGATCTGGATGCGATGACCAGCGACATCGTCACCACCGGCATCGAATCCTCGTCGCCATAAACGGTTCCAGGCATTCGCTCTCCGGCAAAACCGGCTTCCAGTGACTTCCAGCCTTCCGTCTTTTGCGCAAAACGCCTCCCTAGTCCTTCAACGTTAACGCCCAACACCCGAGCAGGTTTTTTTGACCATGGCAATCTCGCGCAACCGTTCCACCTAGAATCCGGCATGGCTTACGATATTGCAGCGCTGCTCAAGATTATTGGCGCATCCCTCGATGATGCAGCCCTCGCCGCCAAGCGCATGGCGGCAACCTCCCTCGACGATGTCGGCGCATCCACCAAAACTGCCGCAGCAAAGTCGGCAGGCGTGGTCATCGACGATGCAGCAGCCATGCCCCAGTACGCACATGGCCTGCAGGCAGCCCGGGAACTTCCCGTTGTCGCAAAAATCGCCCTGGGGTCGCTGGCCAACAAGGCCATCCTGATTCCGGGCGCGCTTCTCCTGTCCCTGTATGCCCCCTGGGTGATCCCGCCACTCCTGGCCATCGGCGGGCTATTCCTGTGCATCGAGGGTATCGAGGGCCTTTGGGAAAAGTTTGCGCCCCACGCCGCCGCCGAGAAAGACCAAAGCGAGGTGCTATCGCCTCAAGAGGCTGAAAGAAAGAAGGTTCGGGAAGCGATACGCACCGACGGCGTGCTTTCTGCAGAGATCATCGTCATTTCCCTCGGAACGATGATGCAGGCCCCCCTGCCACAGCAGGCGCTGGCGCTTGTCGCGGTCGGATTGAGCATTACCGTCGGCGTTTATGGTGCCGTGGCGCTCATCGTCAAAATGGACGATTTCGGCCTGGCTTTGCTGGCCAGGGGCATCAGCGGGAATATCGCCAGTCTCAGGCGCGCTGGCCAGGGGCTCGTGGATCTGATGCCGAAAGTGCTGGTCGGGTTGTCTTATCTGGGCACGCTGGCCATGCTGGCCGTCGGGGGTGGAATCCTCTCTCACCACATTCCCCATGTGGCATACCTTTCCGAACTGGCAGGACCCTTGTCAGGACTGCTAGCCTTGTTGCTGGGAACGGGTGTGGGAGCAGCCGCTGGTGCGGTTGCCGCATTGCTGCTTCATGCGGTTCGACGATAGCAGGTTGCGCCTGCCGCATAGCGGTATTTCGACGTTGACACTCTCCCGGCCTAAACGCCGAGGACTCTCAAGCCAAAAGCAAAACAAAGAGCCGCGCACATGAGGCATTGCAGGCCGTGATGGCGCTGCTTTTTCTTGTTCGCCGGTGGAGAAGACAGAATTGCCACGGGCGCTTACGTGGGGTACAAAACAAAAACGCCCAGAAATGGGCGTTTTTACTTGATGCTTGGCGGACGGAGGGATTCACATTTGAGTGCAGTCGTTGATTCCAGCCGATCACTCTAAAAAACACCCCCAAACATACCCCCAGACAACTCCGCGCAGACGTCAGACGGAAAAGTCAAGTTGCACCGTGCTACCGTTCCCAACGGCGGGAGGTGCGTCCCAGGGCTGCCGCAACCAATACCTGGCCTGCCGTTCCCATATTCCGAAAAGAACCCAAGCGGGTTATGGGTCGGCTCTCTCACCCGCCGGGCCGTGCATAGCATCTTCGGTGCCGAAAGCTATCAAATTTCTCGATCCGCCCGATCAAGCCCCCGCGACGTTACTGGCGCTATCGGAATCGGGTATTTGTCCAAGTTGGGCAGATTGTCATCAATGCGCTGAGATATGCCATTGAGGACGCCAGAATGCACAAAACTCACTGAAGGCATGGACAACCGCCAGTAGCAAGCCACCTCGTTCAGTAGCGGCTGAATCTCGGCTTCCAACTTGGCAACCGACTGACCGAATAACTCACGCCAGCAAGCAATGCGGGCTTGCTCTGTACGATCAAGGGCAAGCTCAAGGTTCTTCGCGATACTTTCCGCTTCCAGACGATCCCGCGTAATACGCTCGGGATCCTTTTCCTTTCTGGCCTGCTCCAGTCGATCGAGCGCGCCGCTCAAAATGATTTCGAGCGTCTCCTGATCCATGAAGGCATCCATGAACATGTCGAGGTGTTTGATCGGAATCATGCGCCACCTCGCACGATTCCGACACGCCCAAGTGCGACAGTGCCAAAATCAAAGGCAACGGCAAGCAATACGCCGTCACGCCGCTGTTTGTCGTGCGCAATGTAGCCAACAAACACATTGCCGCCGCTACCCTCCAGATGCATCAAGCCAACCGCAGGCGACAGATTCGGATCAGCCGTGAGATACCAGCGGCCATTGGCAAGCCATGGAGAAACCACCACATAGACCGTATTCCCCAGGCCGGATTCATGTATCAGCTTGCGCGCGGCAAATTCAAGATCAGACGCCACAACAAGGTTTTTCGTCCCGAGATTGGCGATTGCACCTGCGGGTGTAATCTGGTTGCGTAGCGCGGCCATCGCACTCCCAAGAGCATTTTCGCTGAATGCAGATCCGACGATGTTCCCCATTCCAGCATGGAACATGTATTCGCCATCATCCAGAACCGGATTGCCTTCGAGCAGTGCATACACTTTCTCGGCTTCACGCCGCGCGGCCGCCGCTCCCACATTGGCCGCCAGACCGGCAATCAGCTCAACATCGTCATCGACGAGTACCTGCCGGCTGATGAATATCCGCTTCGTATAGGATGCCAGCCCAGCCTTCAAGCCGACTTGATCACTCAGGCTGACATCGGACGAGGTTTCGCCCCCTTCGCTTTTTTCATCAAGATGGATGTCAGTATCGAGGTTCGGGAAGGTGTGCTCACGAAAGTCTGGCAGCTCGCGCATGTCACATATGAGCCGATGATCCAGAAGACCGACGCGCTTACGGAGCGTGACAGACTTGAATACATTGGCAAGAGTGTTTCCGAAATCCTTGGTGCCAAATCCCGAAGTGCGTTCACTGGCATTTGGCATCCGGGCCACGCATCCTGCTGCCAGCATGGGAAGAAGCTTGTTATTTTGCCGATCATCCAGCAGTTCAATCGCTTTTGGATGTGCGGCTGCGGGAGAGATCACACCGGCGCGAACGCCGATTGCATCACAAATCGAGGTGATTGAAGCACTTGCGTTATACATAGCATTGTCCTTTGGTTGGTTGAAGACAATGCTATTTTTTCTGTTGGTCACTTCCAGTTCCAGACGATTTTGGGAAGTTGGATAACAACCCGTATAGCTTCCCTTGGGAAGCAAGTCGCCGCGCTCCAGACGTGAACGCGCGGTGTATTTCTGCATCCGGGGAAGACAAGGTATCGACAGACATACGGCCTCGTTTCAGCATGAGGGAAACGACAGACTCATATCGTTTGATTGCGTGCTCCAGCTTGCCGGCCAATTCCCAAGGGGAAAGCCCGCGGCCTGAATCAATCGCAACCGCCGCATCTACCAGCGCGGCATTTCTCACGCGCATACGGCCAGCATCATCGAAACCAAGCGCATTCTCCAGGGGCATCCCGCGCAAGTACCTGCGCATACCATCCTCAAGCCAGGCGAGCGCCTCTTGCGTTGGGGGCATCCCCGCCGCAAGAGCCGTAGCCATAACCATTGGATCGGTGGTCATCAGGCCGCGCCGCCATCCTCGATATTGCTCATCACAAAGAGCGGCAGCGACTTGCATGCCATCTCATTGCATCCGCTGGCGACCTCGGTCATAACGGCCTCGCATGCTGCCTGCAGCCAGTCCCGGCAGACCCGGTGCAGATCGTCATGAATCCGTTTGAGACGCTCCACCATGGCCCGTACGGCATCCACCAGCACATCGGGAAGCCGGTTGATCAGCATCCGGACGCCAAGCGTGCTGGCGCTCTTGATTGCGTAATCACTCGCCATCGGTTTCGGTGCATCCGGGTGCCGGCATACATTCATGCCACACCGATCCAACCCACTGAGACCACTCAGACTCATAAACCGGAACCCCCTATAGAGACCTCAAAAACTCTGAAATCCCGCGATCGTTTCGCGCCGCATGGAGAGGGGTGCGGGAGTACCTGCGGCCCAACCGGCAGACCTGAGAGGGCAGCCACCCCTGTCGAGTATCGAAAAAGTCGAATAACTCTCCCGTCCACGCCGGTGTCTGAACCCGCCTCGAATCGGGTTATTCGACTTTTTCGACATTCGACGGGGAGAATCATTTGCGTCTCTAGGTGTTTCATATATAAGAAGAAAGACTTCTTTTTTATGTACTTTGGCGAATAAGTCGACTATGTCGACAGACACTTTGGATTAACGCGATACCAAACACTGGGGGGTGCCCCCTTGTTGTGTTCCTTGAACTCCCGCAGCACATCACGCCGGATCAATCGCTCTGCCGCCTTGGTCAGACGTTCGACGGAACGAAAGCGGCCTTCCATCGCCTTTTGGCAAGTGGAACGCTTGAACGAAGCATGATTCCCGGCCTGTATCCAGCGCAGGACAGCCGTTGCATCGGCGTCTGCAGCATCGGCCCCAAGGATGGCGAAAGCTTCCTGTGCATGCGGTATCAGGCGTTGTGCCAGGTCGAGTGCCCTGGTAACTGCCCCCTCACTCACGCGCTCAACACCCGGCCCGATTTCGGCGATCTCGATCAATCCTGCGACACGGGCCACCGCACCGGGTAGCTTGGCGCTCCAGTCGCTGATTGACTCCAGTTTGCCGCCGTCACCCTGCTGCCGCTCGATTACCTCGCAGAAATCCAGCCAAATTTCTCGCGCCGGATCGGTGAAGGCAATGCGCCGGGGTGTGTCAGGGAGCAACGTGCGGCGCTCCAGCAGGCCGAATACGCCGGCATCGTAAGCCGCCTTCACACGCTCGGGGATCGGCACGCGCCGCCGCACATCGCGCTTGCCAACCGTACTTTCCGGCATGGCGTAGAGAAAGCGGGCCAGCAATCCGCTATCTCGAAAGCGTCGATTGCTCGCCACGTCGGCCAGGATACCGGGCTGCAACGCCAGACCGAACGATAGCGCCGGTCGCGCCAAATAGGCCTCACGCTCTGCACGATCAACACGAACAGGCGAACCAGCATGCGATTGCAGAAAAACATCGATATTGGCGCAGCCACCGCTGTACAGCCCGGCCATCACCATGAAGATACCGGCCTCATCGGTCAGTACCGCCATGCGCTCGCCATGCTTCACCAGCATGGCCTGTAACGTCTCAGCCGTCACATCGCCGGTAAAGAGGCGCGGCGCGTGGATATCTTCAGGCATATCGAGCTTGGCTTTCTCGATTTCGAGATTGATCAAATTGCGATCTTTGTCATTTTTCGCGCTGGCCGCATCGCGGATCAGTTTTTCAATCCGTCGCTTCGCCACCTCGCGCCGGGTCGAAATCCGCGCAACCTCAGTACGCAGCGCATCACGCTCACGCTTTTCCCAACGCATCAATGGATCGGTCAAGGCATTAATCACCGCCGTCTTGCGCGCGCCGCTCGGCATGCCAACCAGCGTCCATAGCGCCAGCGGCTCGGTATAGTCATCATCCTCACCATAGGGAGCAACCTCGAAGCGTCGCTGCAGGATCGTCGCCAGGACGGACAACGCCAGCATGACAGCCATTGCCGGCGGCGTCTGTGTGCTGTCGGCAATGGCTGCCGCCATGTCACCCACCCAGCCAGGCAGCAGCGATGCAGGAATCTCCGGCACGTTAATCGCGCCGGGAATCAGGGGATCAGGCCAATTCGCTTCGGCATGCTCCCCCTGTGCAATCCCCGGTGTCAGGGCATTTGTGATTGCCGCCGCCACCGCTTCCTTGCCCTTCGCCTGGTGCAAATCGTTGAAGTCGATTCCTCTCTTTTTCGCACTCATGCTGTTACCCCCGTGAAATCCGGAACAGCCACCATGCCGCGTACCGCGCGCGCTGCCGACATGGCCATGGAGACGCCGGGGTTCCCCGGCGTCTCGCTATCGTTGTCGGCACAGACGATGATCGCCAGGCGGGGAAACTTCGTCCGTAGCACCCTCGCCACCGGCTCCAGATTGCCCGCATCGAAACAGCAGGCCGTGGCGTAGCCCGTCGCCTCAAAGACACTCGCCGCTGTCGCGTAGCCTTCCGCCAGACACAGCACAGTGCGCGGCTGGCCGATGGCGAAATAACAGCCGCGCTTGCGACCGCCGCTCAGGAAGCGTTTATCGCCTTCCGGGGAGATAAATTGCAGACTGCACAACGCCCCGGAAGCATCACGCACAGGTATAACCAGCTGCGCGCGCAATTGGCGTAGCCCATAGGCATTCACACCCTTGCGGCGCAAATAGGGGTGATTGTTGGTGGCCAGCTTGCAGCGCATCAAGAGATGCTTCGCACGCTTTGCCGCCTCGGTGTGGCGTTGTATTTCATCCTGCAGGCGTAGCTGGCGCATCGCATCGGCCCGCGCTCGCCAGGCATCGTGCTCTGCGCGGCTCCACTCGCGTTCAGGTTTCGCGGCCCAGGTTTGCCAGCCCAGGCCGTCCCGCCAGTTGATGAAGCCGCCCGCCGGCAGGCCGTCGAGATGAAGCACATAGGCACCATCAAGACGGCCCGACTTGCCGCCTTCGACCTTGCAGCGATGCAGCGCGGCATCGGCCTCGATGTGCCCAGGTACAATGCCGCGCGCCGCCAGGACTGCGGCAAATTGGTCAATGATTCGCCTCGTCATTGTCGCGCCTCGCTGCCTTGCATGTATGCCTCTATCGCAGCCAAGAAAGCGTTGCGCTCGTTGCCACCTCGCTCGTGCATTGCGAAGCATTTTCCGCAGACGCGATACTCAATCACGATGGGAATATGTACCACCGCAGCGACCGAATAGAGACGCACCACCTTGCGCGGCTTACGTGCTGCGGTAAAGGGTTTCCGGCAGCAAGCGCAATCACGGTTCGGGGTGCCGATGCGAATTTCGCCCTTGATGTCAGAAAAAGCCGGGATCAGATCAGCAACCTTTTTTTCATGAGGCAGCGCGATCATTGAATGAAGCTCGCAATCCGGCGAATCGGAAGCGGTATTTCGCCTGGTCATTTTTCCGCCCCCCGCGTTGCTGCAACAGCATGCGCCGCTGCGCGCAGTGTCGATTCAATCCCCTCCACGGCAGCCAGGGCATCCGCGAAGCGCCCCACCGTATCCGCCGCGCCGGTTGGGTGTAATGGTTCAAGGTCGTCGGGGATCGCTTCACCCATATGGGCATGAAGCGAATAAGCGTTGCGGAGGCGCTCGATCTCGCCAAAGCTGGATAGACCGATGACCAGCACCTCACGGATAACGCGACAGGTTTCCAGGTCGATTACTGCACTCATTTCACACCTCCTTTTGCCGCAATCTCGCGTAACGCGCCTGCGGCCTCTTCGCGCATGCCGTCCGCCTTGTTAAGGGAAGAATCAACCAGGCTGCGAACATGCTCCAACAGGATCGGTAGGCAGTCATTCGACACGCGCAATCCATGTGCGTAACCGTTACCAGTCACCTTGTTGTGGCTTGGGTGAGTGTCATGGTGTGCCGGCGACCGTTCGAGGGCACATAGCACGCGAGCCGCGTCCGCGATGGCAGCTGCCGCTTCAAGCTCACCGCAAATCACGGCATAAGAATCCTCAATGGAATCGAGGGCGACTTTTCGGCCGGAACGATTGGTACTCATGCCGCACCCCCATTCGACAGCTGCGCAATGGCGGTATTGCCGACGAACAGATGCCGGGGATTGATGCAGGCCGGATTGCCGCAGGAATGGCGTACCGACATACCAGGCTTTGGCGGTGCGACAAACAGGCCGTAGGCCAGGCGGTGCGCCGGAAAAGCCACATGCTTGCCCTGGTACGGTAGCGACACGCGGGCAAAGCCGTGGCGATCACGGCGCAAGGGGGCTTCGATACAAACGTCGGGGAATAGCGCCAGCAGACAGGCGCGGGAGGATTTCAGCATGGTCATGCTCCTATTCAGCGGTTTGCCATTTCCGCCTGCCCGTCGCCAAACGGGGTGGGCGGAACCGTGCAGGTTGGCGAACCGGTGAATAGGAACCGGCAGACCCGAAGGTCTCCCGCACGGCCCGCCCATAGGGCTTGCCATGCTGCGGACGAAAAAAAACCGCTGGGAGGCGGTCGTCCGCCTATTCGTTACCGGGTCGCCAAACCCGACTGCCGTTTTTTTCCGGCAGCGGTGTGGAGTATCTACTGTTCTTCCGGCAAGTGTCAAGTGAATGGGCATGATCAGCCCTCACTTTTCTCGGCAAGGGCTTTGCGTACTTCGCCCAGGTTCCAGCGTGTGCAGCGAATGCCGATACGCTGCGGCGCAGGCAGAATGCCGGCCCTGGCCCAACGCCAGATCGTTGTTGGGGCTACGCCGACGAGTTGCGCGATCTCACGGTCAGAAACGCGCGCCGAATCCGGCAGATCGTCGATTGAATTGATACGGGATGCCATGCTGTACCTCGTTTGGTAAGGCACCGCGCCGGGATGGCGCGGGGTGCACGGCACGCACAGTACAAACAGCAGTTAAGTATTTCTATTCACTAAATCATCATTTCTTGAATAGCCTCTTGTAATGTCGCTTGATAGTCGATACAGACTCAGCCTCTCCATTTTCTGAAGCTCTGGCCCTAAACTCCGCCACCATGCTTGCAGCTTGCTCTTCTGATGCCCCTTTGGAAATATGGAATGCCATCATATGGGCGTTCGTATCTTGCCAACCTCGATCAAGCAAACCAGATTCCCGCCTCCCTCGGCCCACCTTGGACACACCGAAGATATAGTCAAGATTTTCTCCACCGTTCCATCGCTTCAGCGCGGCATTTATGGCCTTGATAAATGAGATAGGAGGATAGTGGCCGCGCCTAACAAAATCATCCATGCGAGCAATAATGAACCGCCATGCCCCTGGATCGTCAGTCGATTCGGCAAACTCCACCATGATGCTGGCGTATATATCTATATCAGCTTGCTGCATGACCACATTGGGTGCGGAAAAAGCTTGCTGAGCGACCGCAGCATGTGCAGCCCAAAACTCTTCATCGGATATCATCGTCAAAACTCTTTCACGCCACAAAGGGGATTACTTGCGCCCCTTTGCGCAGCTCGTCGAGCTGATCGGCCCAAGCCTGCATCAGCTTGCGACGATCTTCCAGGTACAAGGCATGGTTGTAAGCTGCGGCCACCTCATCGCGCTCGGCATGGGCAAGCTGCGCCTCAATCACCTGATGGCTATATCCCAGCTCATGCAGGCGCGTTGATGCCATACCGCGAAAACCGTGGCCGGTCATTTCTTCGCGCGTGTAGCCCATGCGCCGCAAGGCTGCATTGACGGTGTTGTTGCTCATGGCGCGCGCGCCGCTGCGCTCGCTGGGGAAAAGATACAGGCCGCCGCCGGTCAGCGGCTGTAGCGCCTCGATTACCACCAGCGCCTGTTTCGACAGTGGCACAATATGCAACGCCTTCATTTTCATCTTCTCGGGCGGAATGCGCCATTCAGCCGCTTCCGTGTCGACCTCCATCCACTCGGCATGCCGCAGCTCGCCGGGGCGAACAAAGGTCAGTGCGGCGAGCTTGAGCGCCAGGCGGGTTATCGGGCTGCCTTCGTACTCGTCGATGGCGCGCATCAATCCGCCAATGGCCTTCGGGTCTTTCAGGCAGGCAAAGTGCCGCGCCGCAGATGAGGGCAGGAAGTCGGCAAGCTTCACATCCGATGCCGGGTTGCGCTCCACCAGGTCATGCGCCACGGCATAGCGGAAAATGCGGCTGATGGTTGAAAACACTCGCCGCGCAGTCTCGCGCTTGCCGGCCTTGTTGATGTCCTTGACGGTGCGCATGATGTCCGATGCCTTCACCTCACCGACAGCCAAATGCCCCAGCCCAGCCGTCGCATAGTCGCGGTAGGACTCCAGTTGGCCGATGGTGCGCAAATGCTTTTGCGCTGTCATTTCAGCAGCCCAGACCTCGGCAACCTTGGCAAACGTCACAACCTCCGGCGGTCGCTCGATCTCGGCACGCTTGGCGCGCGCGTCGGCTTTCTCGGCAGCCGGATCAAGACCATCAGCGATCTTGCGCCGCGCCGTGGCCACCAGCTCGCCAGCACGCACCAGGGAAATATCCGGGTACTTCCCAAGGCTGAGGAGCTTTTCCTTGCCATCAACGCGATATTTGAGCCGCCAGAGCTTGCCACCGGCGGGTGTCACCAGCAAAAACAGGCCGCCGCCGTCACTCAGCTTGTAGGGCTTTTCACGCGGCAAGGCCTTGCGAATCGCCAGATCATTGAGTCGCCCCATCGAAAGTACCCCCAGGATTTTTTGCCCAAAGGCAAGATACCCCCAAGAATACCCCCAGAATGGGGGTAATTCAATGTAATGGCATGCACTGCTATGCACCAAACAAAACCCCCGAGAGCTTGCGCTGTCGGGGGTTTCGGGCCTTTCTGCTACTTCTTGCTACTCAGTTCTGGCGGAGACGGAGGGATTCGAACCCTCGATCCAGGTTTTGCCCGGATGCTCCCTTAGCAGGGGAGTGCCTTCGACCTCTCGGCCACGTCTCCGAATTTCGGGAAGCCGCGATTATATACATCATTGCAACAGAATAGGATACCGAGCGCTGATATCGTGCCGTTTCATCCCACGCCCGATATCACACATTCCGACATTCACCACTACCGCAGCCACCGCATTCTGCTAGAATGCGCGGCTCATCCGGAGAGGTGGATGAGTGGTTTAAGTCGCACGCCTGGAAAGCGTGTTTAGGTGAAAGCCTAACGCGGGTTCGAATCCCGCCCTCTCCGCCAGAAAGCCAAAACCCGTTGATTCTTCGACGGGTTTTTCTTTTTCCCTCGCCACATGCGTGCCAAACCAAAGGTTCGGATTCGCAAATCGCGAGCCTCCCATTTGCCGAGTCACCCACATCCGCACCACGCACGCGCCGTGGCGGACGATGCCTTGCCGATGTTCGGCCGGAGCGACTACACCTGCGGGCTCTCTGACGCCGTGTTGACCGAAGCCACCGCTGCTGCGTCTTTACGGCGTATCGCTGCGCCAGGCGGCTTTCAAGCACGAGGGCGTACTGCTGGCCCAGCGATGCCGTTCATCATCGACAGGTGCTTGAACCTGCAGAAAGCCGATCCAAGTCATTCCCGCTTGCACGGGAATGACAACGGCACATGCCGCCGCTTCGAGCGCCCGTTCTTCTTCACGCGCTTATCCAATACGAACGAGCTGCAGCTTTTAGCTCATCCTTGCATCACGTTATGTCAGCCTGTATATTACGGGACTGTTTTCATTTTGAGAAAAGGGTGACTGCCATGTTTGCGCGTTTCAAAATTTCGCTGTTTGCCGTTTGCCTTGGATTGCTCTCGTTTGCCGCCAGCGCGGCCGAAATCACCGTTTCCGCGGCTGCCAGCCTGACCAATGCGTTCAAGGAGATCGGCCAGGCATACGAGGCGCAGCATGCCGACGCCAAGGTGTTGCTGAATTTCGGCGCTTCCGGCGCGCTTTTGCAGCAGATGGCCAAGGGGGCGCCGGTCGACGTGTTTGCTTCGGCCGACCAGGAGACGATGGACCAGGCGCAGCAGCAGTCGCTCGTCTCGGCCAAGACCCGTCAGGATTTCGTCCGTAATGCGCTGGTATTGATCACGCCTGTCGACGGCAAGCTGTCGATGAAGTCCCTGGCCGATCTCGGGCAGGCCGGCGTGCAGCGCATTGCCATCGGCAATCCCGCCAGCGTGCCGGTGGGCCGCTATGCCAAGCATGCGCTGGATGCGGCGAAGCTCTGGTCGGCTGTCGAGAGCAAGTTGATCAACGCCACCAACGTGCGCCAGGCGCTCGACTATGTTGCGCGCGGCGAGACTGATGCGGGATTCGTGTATGCGACCGATGCCGCGGTCATGAAGGACAAGGTGCGCGTCGCCTTCGAAGTGCCGCTGGACATCGCGATCAGCTATCCGATTGCCGTTGCCTCTTCGAGCACCAATACCGACGAGGCCGCCCGCTTCATCGCCTTCGTGATGTCGCCGGCGGGACAGACGATTCTCGCCAAGTTCGGCTTCCAGAAACCCTGAACGCAGTAGTTAACAGGCAACAAGCCACAGGAAGCCCGCGTGCATGGATCTGAACCTGCCGGCGCTTACCCTGTCCCTGAAGGTGGCGGGATGGGCGACGGCGTTCAATCTCGTATTCGGCGTCAGCATCGGCTTCATGCTCGCGCGGCTGCGCTTTCGCGGGCGCGATCTGCTCGATACGCTGCTGACCTTGCCGATGGTGATGCCGCCGACGGTGCTCGGCTACTATCTGCTGGTCATCATCGGCCGGCGCGGCCCGCTCGGCGGCTGGTTGCACGAGCACTTCGGCATCAATCTGATCTTCACCTGGCAGGGGGCGGTGATCGCCGCCATGATCGTATCGTTTCCCCTGGTGTTCAAACCGGCGCGGGCGGCCTTCGAATCCGTGGATCGACAGATGGAGCAAGCCGGCCGCGTGCTCGGCCTCTCGGAGCTCGGGGTGTTCTTCCGGATTACCCTGCCGCTCGCCTGGCGCGGCATTCTGGCCGGCCTGCTGCTGGCGTTCGCGCGGGCGCTCGGCGAGTTCGGCGCGACGCTGATGGTGGCCGGCAGCATTCCGGGCAAGACGCAAACGCTGTCGGTTGCCGTCTATGAAGCCGTTCAGGCCGGGCAGGACGACGTGGCGAACACGCTGGTCCTCGTGACCTCCGCCGTTTGCATCGCGGTGCTGCTGCTGGCCGGACGCATCGCGCCCGGGCGCGTCGTCCAACAGGCGCATTGAGGCCCGGGATGAGTGACCAGCTCACGATCGATATCCGCAAGACGCTGCGTTCCGGCGCACGCCGCTTCGAGCTCGATGTGCAGTTGCGTTCGACGAGCCGGCGCATCGTGATCTTCGGGCCGTCCGGCGCGGGCAAGAGCCTGACGCTGAAGGCCGTCGCCGGGCTGCTGAGGCCCGACAGCGGCCAGATCCGGCTCGGGGGCGTCACGCTGTTCGACAGCCAGGCCGGCATCGACCTCACTCCCCAGGCGCGCAAGGTCGGTTATTTGTTCCAGGATTACGCGCTGTTCCCCCATCTGACCGTGCGGCAGAACATCGCTTCGTCGCTGGTGGGCGGCTGGTTCAATCCGTCGCGGAACTTTCGCCACGAAAGTGTCGAATACTGGCTCGCCGCCTTTCATCTGGAAGCGCTGGCGCACCAGTATCCGAGCGAATTGTCCGGCGGACAGCGCCAGCGCACGGCCCTGGCGCGCGCCCTCGTGGCGCATCCGCGGGCCTTGCTGCTCGACGAACCGTTCGCCGCCCTCGATCCGGCGCTGCGCAGCAGCATGCGCCTGGAGCTTGCGGAGCTGCAACGGAGGCTCGACGTGCCGATGATATTGATCACGCACGATCCGGAAGATGTGACGACGTTCGGCGATCATGTGCTGAGTCTGAACGGGGGTCGGGTAGACGAGCGACCGTTCGCGCTCTCGGCTGAGCCAGAGATCGCCGCATCCCTTGCCGCCTGATTTTTTTGACAATCGTTATATATGACTCGATATATCTAGGATCGTCATGGAAAACCACGTTGCATCGATCGTTCGTACTGGCGGCATCGGGAACGCAATGGCCCGCATCGAGCGCGAAGGCTATAGCCTGGCCGCCCTGGTGGCGCCTGGCGGGCGCAACAGCGCCGTTCGCGGTCTGCGGGATGCCGGCGCGGCCATGAAACCCTTTTCCCTCGCCTTCGAAAAGGCTTTCGGCAACGAGGATGCGCCGGCAGCGCTCACCGAGGAGCAAGTGCCGTTGCGCCAGAGACGCAGAATCTGGGAAATGCCCAGCGCCTGGCATTGCACCCTGGCCGGCACCTGCCTGTCCATTGCCGATCTGCGCCATCTCATGAAATCCGGCGAACACGACGATGCCATCGTCGGCGACTATGGCCTCCACTCCTACATCGTCAACCATTGCGGCAACCGGAATGCGATCACCGAAGAGATCCATCGCCTGCTGAACCACCGCCATGCCGGTTCCCTGCGTCACTTCGCCAGGTTCAAGGGCGCCGATGCCGTGCTCGCGGCATGGAAGGATGCGTTCGCGGCCGGCAACATCGCCGGCAGCCTGTGGGCGGCATGGACGCACGGCGATATCGGCGAGTATGAAGGCTCGGTGATCTACGGCGATCTGCACATGCTTTCGCATCAGTTGTGCGCGCAGGCGCAGCCCAGCCAGATTCGCATCGCCGAACTCGAAAAGGACAATGGCCGCCAGAACGCGGAAATCCTTCGCCTGCGCCAGGCGCTCGCCTCCATGCGGAGTGAACGGGCGCAGCGGGTCGTCGAACTGGAAGGCCGCGTGGCCGAACTCGAAGGCAAGCTCGCTTGCGCGCGCAAGACGGAAACGACCCTGGCCGAAGCGGGCAATGCGCTCAGCCAGAACAGGTCGCTGCGCGAACGCAATGATCTGCTGAACCGGCGGCTGGCCGCTCTGGAGCAACGCAGCCAGGCGCAGCAGAACAGAATCACCGAATTTGAAAATGAATTGGCCCGGGCGCGCAACGCAACGCAACGGAAGCTCGATCCCGCGCTGGCATCCTTCGCGGCCACGGCATCAGTGGCCGCGTCGGCAGTTGAAGCGGCTGAAGCAACCGAAACGGCATGCCGCCTGGCAGAAAGAGCCGCCGACATCCCGCTCGGCGGCCGCCGCATTCTGTGCATCGGCGGACGGCCCGGCCTGATCGCACACTATCGGCGCTTGGTCGAATCGAACGGGGGCTGCTTCATTCATCACGATGGCGGCCAGGAAGACAACGAGCATCGCATCGATGCGATCGTCGCCGGCGCCGACGTCGTGTTCTGCCAGGTCGGTTATCTGTCGCACCCGGCCTATTGGCGCATCAAGGAAGCCTGCAAGCAACGCGGGCTGCCGTGCATCTTCCAGAAGTCGGGAGGCATCACGGCCTTTTCCCGCGATCTGGAAATGATTGCCGAGGATGCATTTCGATCACCCCAGGCTTCCCCGCGCACCCTGTTCGGCCAGAACCGGGTAAGCGGGTATTCCGCATGACGGTCGCCGCCACCCATTCTGGCCGGCCTCATCGCGATCACCCCGCCGCCATCGCGGCGGCATGTTTTCCACCGGCCCGGCGGCTCGCTCCGACGCCCCGCAGCCTGATTTCAACGCAACACAAGAAGGGAATGAAACAATGCGTCGTTTTTTACCGATAACCGCCGCCTCGTTCCTGCTGCCCGCGGCATCGCTGGCGCAGACGGGCGAATCCGCATCCGCGCTCCTGTCCGAAGTCGTGGTGAGCACCGGCGCCTTCTCCGCGCAGGAGCGAACCACCGCCACCAGCAGCTTCGTCATCGATGCGGAAACCATACAGCGCTCGCCCGCCCACAACCTGAGCGAACTGCTGATCGAGCAGGGCTTCATGGTCGAGGCCACGCCGACCGACCACGGCGAGAACACGCTGCTGATCCGCGGCTTCCACACCGAGCATCTGATGACCGAAGCCAATGGCAAGGTGCTCGTTCTCATCGACGGCCGGCGCTCCGGCGTGGCCAATGTCCGGCAGATCGTGCTGAACAACATCGAACGGGTCGAAGTACTGCGCGGCCCAGAGATGTTCAAATATTCGATGGGCTCGCCCGGCGGCATCATCAACATCATCACCAGGCGGGGCGGGCCGGAACACTTCAGCGGTTCCGTGCGCGCGGGCTATGGCAGCTACGACACCGCCAGGATCGGCGTGGACATCAACGGCCGGGCGAACAATTTCGATTACACGCTGGGCTATGAATACGGCAGCGTGGGCCATGACTACAAGGATGGCGACGGTAAGACGGTGCACAACACCAAGACCGACGGCACCAGAGGCCTGAATTTCAACCTCGGCTACACCTTCGGCAACCGGCACCGCATCGGCATCGACGGCTACCAGTACGACGTGGACAAGGCGCATCGGCCCTCCTACGTCGACGAGGATGGCGTGACCCGCAACAACAGCTACACCGACCGCAAGACCCAGCTCCTGCATCTCAACTACGAAGGCGCCAGCGACGACGGCCGCCTGTCGTGGAAGGCGAACGTGGGCACGGGCAAGGACATCTACGAAACCTACGAAGCGGCCTCCCGCTACCCGAAAGGGCAGAAGGCCGGCACGGACCGCGCCCAGGGCAGCCTGACTTACGCCACCGCGCGCTTCGACCTCAGCGGCGGCATCGATTACATCAAATACGACGTCGAGAACTCGTCCACCGCCAGGGGCACCTTCCTGCAGAAGAACACCGGCCTCGATCCCCAGTGGCGCGGCCTGGGCTATCCCATGCACCCGACCAGCACCACCACGCTCTGGGGCGCCTACCTGGTGGGCACGCTCAAGCTTCAGGACGGCGCGCTGAACCTCTCCGGCGGCCTGCGCTACGAGCAGGCGCGCGCCAAGGATCTGTCGGTCGGCGACGAGCACTTCGACCGCGTCGCCTACTTCACCACTCGCGGCATTACCGACCGCAACCTGCTGCCCACCAGCCGCGACTTCGACCACCTCGCGCCGACCCTGGGCGCGACCTGGCTGCCCATGGACTGGCTCAAGCTGCGGGCCAACTATACCCAGGGCTGGCGCGCGCCCTCGGGGCGGCAACTGTTCGCCAGCAGCTTCTATGAGGACTACGGCGCGCCGGGCGATCCCAGGCTCAAGCCCGAGCTGACCGATGCCTTCGAGGTCGGCTTCGACATGGCCCGCCCCGACTGGCGCTTTTCCAGCACCTACTTCTATTACGAGGTCAAGGACAACGTCTACATTTACCCCGGCGTCAGGCCGAACGGGACCAGCCCGCAGGGCCGCGTGATGATGAACGTCGAGCGGCGCATCCAGGAAGGCGTGGAAATCCAGGCCAGCGCCAACGTTGCCGGCCTCCTCGGCTACCGCGATCTGGAGTTGCGTCCCTACGTCAATGCGACGCACATGATCCGCAAGAACGAAGTCATCCAGGAAGGCGGACCGGGGCTGCTCGGCACCTGGTGGCCGATCGCCCGGACGCCGGACACCGTGGCCAGTTACGGCATCCGCTTCAACCATCAGCCCACGAAATTCTCCGGCAACCTGAGTTTCAACTATTACGGCGAGCAGTACGGCGGCAGGTCGAATGTCGGCGACGGCCCGCTAATCGGCTTCGGCAAATTCACCGTGGTCAATCTGAGCCTGCGCAAGCGCCTGTGGGATTTCGGTCAGACGCAGAACCTGGATCTGAAGCTGGATCTGAACAATCTTACCGATCGCATCTACTCCTATCTCGGCCGAGTTCCAGTGGATGCCTATGCCTACCCGGGGCGCAATGCCTACGCCACGCTGATTTACAACTTCTGACTCCCGACAGGGCGCGCGTCTCCGCAGGCTGATTCTGCTGCCTCCGCTGCCTCCAGAGACGCCGCCCGGATTTGGATTTGAATTTCGATGCCACACGCGTACGAGAAGACGCATTTCCGCAGGCTGGCGCTGGCGCTCTGTCTCTGGGGCGTCTGCCAGACTGCGGCAGCGGCAGCCGAAGCCTCCCCCGGATGCACCGTCAACGCGCGGACGCAATCCACCCAATCCATCGTCGACATGGCCGGGCGGACCGTCGTCCTGCCGCGGGAAGTGAAGCGTATCGCCACCGTCGGCCCGGTGCCCGTCATCAACGGCTACCTGTTCGCCCTAGGCGCCGGGGAACGGATCGTCAACGGCCTGCCGTCACGCTTCACGCAATCGGACAGATGGCACCTGCAGACCGCCATCGCGCCCCATCTGGCCGGACAGCCGGTGCTGCAAGGACAGACCGGCAGCGATGTCAGCCTCGAAGTCCTGGTCAAGCTCGCCCCGGACATGGTCATCACCATGGAGACGCCCAGGATCAAAACCCTGGCGGCGGCGAAAGCGCCCATCGTTTACCTCGAATGGGGAAATGCCGCCGACATCCGGCGGAACATGGCGCTGCTCGGCTGTGTGCTCGACCGCACGGCAATGAGCGAAGCCTATCTGCGCTACTTCGACGCCACGCTGGCGCGCGTGCGCGCGGCCCTGGCCGGCGTCGCGCCGGCCGACCGGCCCAGGGTGCTCTACTTCAACCCGCACACGATGACCACGCCCCTCGCCATCGCCAACTGGTGGATCGAGGAAGCAGGCGGCAGGAGCGTCACGGCCGCGATGGCGCGGGGCGGCACCGCGCACTATTCCCACGAACAGGTGCTGCTGTGGAATCCCCAGGTACTCATCGTCAGCTCGCCGGAGCAGGCGACGGCGATCCTCCGGGACGAGCGCTTCGCCCGGATCGACGCGGTCAGGCATGCCAGGGTACACGTCATGCCGACCGGCATCCATTCCTGGGGCCAGCGCACCGTCGAGCAGCCATTGAGCGTCCTCTGGGCAGCGCAGCGCTTCCACCCCGAGCGATTCGCGCGGCTGGACATGGCAGGCGAAGTGCGCGCCTTCTACCGCGACTTTTTCGGCAGCGAACTTTCCTCGGCGCAGGCGCGCGAAATTCTCGAAGGCGCATCGCGCGACGGGATGCCCGGACGCCGATCAAATGAAAAATGAATCCAACCCGACAACCTCCGGACAAGGAGCACATGATGAACATGGCATTCAGACACACCGACCTCGGCACGCTCGCCGCGCCGCCGGCCATGGCCACGCTGCAGCGCATCGGCGACGGTTTTCGCGATTACCAGGTAGTCCGCGCCGGCTTCGCCAGCGGGCTGTTCGACTGGCTGAAGGACAACGGCCCGGCCGAAAAGAGCACCATCGCCGGCGCGCTCGAACTGCGCGGGGCGCATCTGGGCGCGTTCCTGCAAACGCTCGAAGACCTCGGGCTGCTCGCGCGTCACGGTAGCGCCTACATCCTCGCGCCGGGCATGGAAGCGGTGCTGTGCAAATCGAGCGCCTGGTGCCAGGCCGAGACGCTCGCCGCGCTGGCCGCCCCGACGTGCGGCTGGTCGGACATGGCGGCCTTCATGTCCGCGCGCTGGGTGCAGCCGGCGCGGGGCGCATCGAGCATCGAGCGCCACCCCTTGCTGCAGGATGCGCGTCAACTGGCGGCCAGGCTGCTGAAGCGCGAGGCGGTGGCCAGGGCGCGCACCCTGATCTGCTTCGACGGAGCGGATGGCCTGTTGAGCGCCGCCTTGTGCCAGGCGCTGCCCGAACTACGGGCCAGCGTCGTCGTTCCCGCCGGCGCCGTGCCCCAGGCCGAGATGCTGCTGGCCGAATGCAATGTCGCCGACCGCTGCAAGGTGCTGCCCGGCACGCCGCTCGATCTGCCGGCAAACGGCATGTTCGATCTGGCGATCCTGTTCCACAGCCTCTATCCGGTACGCAAGTCGACCGTGGATGCGTTGTCGGCGGTTGCGGCCCGCCTTGCATCGGGTGGCGAACTGTGCAGCGCCCACTGGTTCTGCCTGGAAGCCTGCGAGAGCGCGCCCGGCGGCCGGCGCGACCTCGACAAGGCCGTGCTGACCGACAGCCATCCGCTATGCCACGTCGAGCAGTTCGGCCAGCGCCTCGAAGACGCCGGCCTCGTCGATGACGGTCGTGAAGACCTGCCCGGTGAGTTCGGCAACACCAAGCTGCACTTCGGCCGCAAGGCCTGAGGCAGCCGCGATGAATATGAATGCACGCACCATGGAAACCCGGCGCTTGCCGCACGGGGCGGCGGGCCTGCTCGCCGAACTGCACGCGCATGTGCTCGAAAGGCTGGGCGCCGAGGCGGATGAGCTGACGATAGACCGCGCCGTGCTCGGCATCTTCTTTACCGGCGTCAAGCTCTCCAACGGCGCGGGCGGCCTGTGCGCCACGCCGGTGAAGAGCGTGCCCGAGGCGGTGTGCTGCCCGAGTTCGGCGAAGGCCATGCCGACGCCGGGCAAGATCAAGGGACGCAAGGCGCTCCAGCTACTGGACGATCTCTATCGGCCGCAGGATCTGCGCCGGGCGCTGGCCATCGCCACGCTCAACGCGCTGGCCGAAACCCTGTGGATGCGCGACGGCCCGCCGACCGGCATCGATCTGCGCTTCGGCGATGCCTTCGAGGCGCTGCCGCTGGCGCCCGGCGCGCAGGTGGCCCTGGTCGGCGCCTTTCCGCCCTACATGCGCGAACTGCGCAAAAAGGGACAGCCCTTTCACGTCCTCGAACTCGATCCGGCGACGCTGAAGCCGGACGAACTGCCGTTCTACGTCCCGGCCGAACGCGCCGCCGAGATATTGCCGCACGTCGATGCCTTCATCACCACCGGCACCACGCTGATCAACGGCACGCTCGAAAGCCTGCTGCACATGCTGCGCCCCGGCGCCGAAGCGGCGATCATCGGCCCGACCGCGACGCTGGTGGTCGAACCCTTCGCGCGTCATGGCGTGACCATCATCGGCGGCACGCGAGTGGTTGCGCCCGACGAGTTGCTGGAACTGCTGGCCGAGGGCGGCTCGGGCTACCACTTCTTCGGCAAGACGGTGGAACGGGTAACCATGGTGCTGCCATCCAGGGCAGCGGCATCGTAAGCAGCGCAACGACCATGGCTGAAATCGCTGCGCCTTCAGTTTCGCTTTCACCTTCGCCCCTGCCGCGCGCCGCGCGCCTGCGGCACCCGGCCTGGCGCTGGCTGGTCGCGCCCATGCTGATGCTCGTCGCGCTGCTCGCCGCGCTGTCGCTGGGCCGCTATCCCCTGCCGCCGGGCGAGACCCTGCGCTTCGTTCTCGCTGCGCTGGGGCTGGTGTCGATGGAGGCGGAGCAGTATGTGCTGCTGCATAACCTGATCGTGGAAATCCGCTTGCCACGGATATTGGCGGCGATACTCGTCGGCGCCTCGCTGTCCGTCTCGGGCGCGGCCTACCAGGCGCTGTTCCGCAATCCGCTGGTCTCGCCCGGCCTGCTCGGCGTGCTGGCGGGTGCGGCGGCCGGCGCGGCATTCGGCATCGTCATGGGCGGTAGCTGGCTGGTCGTCCAGACATCCGCCTTCCTCTGCGGCCTGGCCGCCGTGGGCGTGGGTGTGGGCATCGCCCATCTGTTCGGCGGCAGCTCGCTGATCATGCTGGTCCTGGGCGGCATCCTCAGCGGCGCGCTGTTCACTTCGGTGCTGTCGATGCTGAAATACCTGGCCGATCCGGACAGCCAGTTGCCGGCGATCGTGTATTGGCTGATGGGCAGTCTGGGTCAGGCGAATCTCGACGACATGACGGTGGCGGCGGTGCCGTTGTGCCTGGGCATCGCCGTGCTGTGCCTCATGGGGCGCGCCCTTGACGCGCTGGCCATGGGCGACGACGAGGCGCGCACGCTGGGCATCCCGGTCGCGGCGGTGCGCCTGATCACCATCGCGGCGGCAACCCTGATTTCCGCGTTGACCGTTTCGATCGCCGGCATGATCGGCTGGATCGGACTCATCGTGCCGCATATCGCGCGGCTGCTCGTCGGCCCCGGCAACGCCCGCCTGCTGCCGGCCGCGGCCTTCCTCGGCGCGGCCTTCCTGCTGTCCGCCGACAGCCTGGCGCGCAATGCGTTTGCCGCGGAGCTGCCGATCGGCATCGTCACCGAGTTGCTGGGCATTCCCGTGTTCATGATCGTCCTGAGCCGGGTCAGGCGCGGGTGGTCGACATGATCGAGGCGCGCGGCATCCGCTTCGCTTATCACGGCCGGCGCGTTCTGGACGGCGCCAGCCTGTCGCTCGCGGCCGGGGAGCTCGTCTGCCTGCTGGGCGCCAACGGCGCCGGCAAGAGCACGCTGCTCAAGCTCATGCTCGGCGTCCTGAAGCCGCTTCACGGCACGGTGACGCTCGATGGCCGCGCCCTGCCCGGCTACTCGCGCCGGCAGTTGGCCCAGCGCATCGCCTACGTGCCGCAGGTGCATGTCGCGCCGTTTCCCTACTCGGTGCGTGAAATCGTGCTGATGGGGCGCCTGCCGGCCGCCGGCATCTTCCGCGCGGCAAGTGCCGCCGATCATGACAAGGTGGAGGAAATCATCCAGCGCATCGGCATCGCTCACCTTGCCGAGCGGCCCTATACGGAAATTTCCGGTGGCGAACGGCAACTGGCATTGATCGCCCGCGCCCTGGCGCAGGAAGCCAGCCTGCTGGTGATGGACGAACCGCTGGCCAGCCTCGACTACGGTCATCAGATGCGCCTGCTGGCGCGGCTGGAGCAGCTCGCGGCAGAGGGTTACGGCATCCTGATGACGACCCACGATCCGGATCAGCCGCTGCTCGGCTGCGACCGCGTGGCACTCCTGATCGACGGCCGCATTGCCGCCGATGGCCGTCCCGATGCCGTGCTGACGCCGGAATCCATCGAGCGGCTGTACGGCGTCCGCGTTCATCTGGTGCGCGCTGCGGATGGCGCCGGCATCGCCTTCCGCTCACGTGAAAGGCGCGACGCATGCGCGGCATGAGCATGAATGCACATATTTCGATGTTGTCTACGCGCCGACTCCGTAGCGTCAGCGTCTTGCGCAAGCCGGAGGCCCGGCCGTGATGCCGAATGAAGAATTTCTCGCCGGTGCCGGCGCGGAACGTATCCGCGCGGCGCATCACGGCGCAGACTCGCGCTGGTTGCGCGGCATCGCGCAATGGACGCTGGTCGTCGCCGCGCACGCCGTCATATTGTGGGGCGCGTTGCAGATCTCGCCGCAGGCCAGGCAGGCGGTGGGAGAAATCATCCAGGCGACACTGATCGCGCCGCAGGCACAGCCGCAACTCGTTCCGCCACCGCCCGAACCGCCCCGGCCGAAGATCGTGCCCAAGCTGCGTCCCACGCCCCCGGCGCCGGTATTGGCCGCCGCGCCGCGCGATGAGGCGCCGGCGGCCGCCTTCATCGTCGATCCGCCACCCGCAGAGCCTGCTCCCGCCGCCCCGGCCGCAACCGCAGCAGCGGCGCAGGCCGAACCGGCGCCCCTGATACCGCCGATATTCAATGCCGACTATCTCGACAATCCGTCGCCGATCTATCCGGCCTTGTCGCGCCAGCGCGGCGAAACCGGACGGGTGCTGCTGCACGTCCATATCCTGGCAAACGGACGGGCCGAACGGGTCGAGCTCAAGACTTCATCCGGCTTCGAGCGTCTCGACCGCTCGGCGCTCGAAGCCGTGGCCCGCTGGCGCTTCGTACCTGCCCGGCGCGGCAACGAACGGCTTGCCGCCTGGGTGCTGGTTCCCATTTCCTTTGTCATGTAGAGGTGCAGTCATGAACGAAACCGCGCTCGGTTTTTCCCATTTCCTCGCGCAGGCCGATCCGGTCGCGCGCTTCATTCTCGCCACGATGCTGCTGGCATCGCTGGTGACCTGGGGCATCATCGTCGACCGGCTGATCAGTTTCGGCCTGCTGCGCAAACGCAACGGCGCCTTCCTTGCGCGATTCCGCAAGGCGCGCTCGTTCGACGAAGCGGTGCGGGAGGTCGAAAACGAGGTGGCGGACGAACCCTGCGCCCGGCTGACGCGCATCGCGCTCGACGCGAGGCTGCACTACACCGCCTGCGATGCCGCCCACCTCGATGCGGCCGGCGGCCTGTCCGAATTCATGACCCGCGCGTTGCGCCAGGGCATCGAGGAGGAAACCGAACGTCTCGAGCGCGGACTGTCCATACTGGCTTCCGTCGGTTCGACAGCGCCCTTCGTCGGCCTCTTCGGCACGGTATGGGGCATCTATCATGCGCTGATCGCCATCGGCATGTCCGGACAGGGCACGCTCGACAAGGTGGCCGGGCCGGTGGGCGAAGCCTTGATCATGACGGCGATCGGCCTGGCGGTGGCGATTCCGGCGGTGCTCGCCTACAACGCCCTGACGCGGCGCAACCGGATCGTGCTCGGTCGTCTGGATGCCTTCGGCCACGACCTGCTGACCCTGGCCGTCACCGGCACGCCCATCGAGCGGGGCAAGCGCGCCGCGCCGCTACGTCTCGCGGAGGCCGTGTAATGGGGCTCGGTACGCTCGGCGGCAGCAGCAGCGGCCGCCCCATGGCGGAAATCAACGTCGTTCCGCTGGTGGACGTCATGCTCGTGCTGCTGGTGGTGTTCATCGTCACCGCGCCCCTACTGACGCACGCCGTCAAGCTGGAGCTGCCGCAGGCGCGCAGCCAACCCAACGTGACCCGGAGCGAACACATCGAAATCGCCGTCCAGCGCGACGGCACGATTTTCTGGAACGGAACGCCACTCCCGCGCGAGGAAGTGGAGCGGAGGGCCGCCGCGCTCGCGCTCGATGCGCCGGACAGCGAGATCCATCTCAAGGGCGACGACGCCGTGCCCTACGGCGAGATGGCGCGCCTGTTGTCGATGCTTGCGCGGCAGGGGCTGACGCGGATCGGCTTCGTCACCGATCCGCGCACGGAGTGAAACCGGGAAAGCCCATGCCACCGTTCAAGGCAAGCAAGACGAAAAAATATTTCGCAATGAATCAATGAATCCAGCAAGGAGAACCCATGGCCATAGAAATGAAGGAATCCTTCCAGGTTGCCGCACCGATCGGGAAGGTATGGGATTTCATGATGAAACCGGAAATGGTCGTTGCCTGCATGCCCGGCGCCGGGTTGAAGGAAATCGTCAGTCCCGAGAAGTTCATCGGCACCGTCAAGCTCAAGGTCGGCGCGGTGACCGCGCAGTACGAGGGCACCATCACCTATGCCGAAGTCGATGAAGCGGCGCGGCGCCTCAATCTGCTGGCCGAAGGCAACGAGCGCGGCGGCGGCACGGCCACCGCCACCATCGCCTGCCAACTGGTGAGCATCGAAGGCGGCACGGACGTGCAGTTCGAATCCAGCGTCGATCTCACCGGCAAGCTGATCCAGGTCGGGCGCGGCATGATCGAAGGCGTGGCCGGGCAGATCGTCAAGAAATACATCGCCAACGTGCGCAAGATGCTGGAGGTGGAAACGCCGGCTGACGGGGCTGCGCCGGCGTCGGTTTCGGCTGCGGCCTCTTCCGCGGCGGGCGAAGCCGCCGCGCAGACCGCGCCCGCCGCCGCACCGCCGCAGGAAGATTCCATCAACATGGGCGCCATCGTCTTCAAGGCGCTGTGGATGAGCATCGTTGGTTTTTTCGGCAAGTTGTTCGGCGGAAAAAAGACCGGAGGACAGGCATCGTGCTCGAAATAGCCCGAGCCACCCATCAGGAAGCGCCGCTGCCCGACGGGAGGAACCCCATGACGGCCACCGTCACTCGACGCGAGCAGATGGTCGCGCAGTTCATGTGCGCCCCGGCGCGCGGGAGTCTGGCGACGGAGAGCTTCGCGCGCAGGACGATTTCCGGCGTGATGCGCAATGCGCAAGCCGGCGAACTTCCCTTGTTTGCCTGGACGCTCGGCCTGGCGCAGCCGGCGCTGCTGGAGGTCGTCGCGACGCACTTTCCGGAACTGGGCGTCCTGGAGCCCATGCCGGAGCAGGATTATGAGATTCTCATGCGCGGCGCGCCACCGCTGTTCACGGACATGGTCGGCTTGCTGATGAACCATGGCGCGGCGGAAAGCGATCGCCGCCATACCGAGTGGCTCGCGCGCGCCATTGCGGCTGCGGCGATGGGAGAGCGTCATCTATGGCAGGACGCCGGCCTGAGCGACAGAGCCGAATTGTCTTCCCTGCTGGCGCAGCATTTTCCCGCCTTGCATGCGCGCAACACGCAGAACCTGAAGTGGAAAAGATTCCTCTTCGGCGAGCTGGGCGCCCTCCTCGGCATCGAGGATCTGCGGCCACCCGGCTGTGGCAAGTGCGAGCAGATAGCGTTATGCTTCCCGGAATATAAGCGTCAGGATTAGGATCATGGGCAAGATCGAAAGACCAGCCGAAGTCGAAGTCAAAGTTCGTGGTTCGATCTGGCTGACGATGAGCGGCGAGAATTTCGGTGGCGCGGGACGCGTCGATCTTCTCGCCCGCATTGCCGAGTGCGGTTCGATCAGCCAGGCCGCAAAGACCATGAAGATGAGCTACAAGGCGGCGTGGGATGCCATCGATGCGATGAACAATCTTGCCGGCGAACCCCTGGTCGAGCGCCAGACCGGCGGCAAGGGCGGTGGCGGTACGCAATTGACTTCCCGCGGCAAACGGCTCGTCGAGAACTTCAAGATCATCGAAAAGGAACATCGGCTCTTCATCGAACAACTCAGCCGGCAGGCCGAGGGCATTACGCACGACTTTCTACTCATCAGGAGATTGAACATGAAAACCAGCGCAAGAAACCAGTTCCTGGGCAAGGTGACGGCCGTCAAGAAGGGTGCGGTCAATGACGAAATCGACCTCGAAATCGCCGGCGGCCTCAAGATCGTCGCCATCGTGACCCACGAAAGCACCGAGGGGCTGGGGCTGAAAGTCGGCGCGGAGGCCTTCGCGCTGGTCAAGGCCTCGTCCGTCATCATCGTGACCGATGGCAGCGGCGCGAAGTTCTCGGCGCGCAACCGGCTTGTCGGCACGGTCGCCCGCGTGCAGGAAGGCGCGGTAAACAGCGAGGTAGTGATCGAAGTTCCCGGCGGCGGCGCCATTGCCGCCGTCATTACCAACGAAAGCTGCAAGACGCTCGGCATCGCCGCCGGCAAGCCGGCGACGGCCATCTTCAAGGCGTCGAGCGTGATCGTCGGCGTGCCGGCCTGACCGCCTGACATATATGAGCCAGGAGAAATCCACCGGCTCTCCACGGGCACAGACTGTGCAGACTGTCTACGGCTCTCCGCAAAATCCGTGGCGTCGCCCCGACGGCAGCGTCATCGCCTGCGTGGAGAAGCTCAAGGTGATGGGCGAAAACATGGCGGAACTGCGGGAGTGCGCCCTGGCCGCGATCGAGGACGCCGTGCTCATGGGCTGCGACGAGCAGCAGGTCAAGGAGGCGCTGGTCGCCGAGATCCGGGCGCTGCACTCGGGATACGCGCCGGCCGAATAGCGCCGGCACCGTAACGGCGCAGCACCTGGCCCTGGCCGGCGACTTCCCGCCGGTGGCCGGTGCTGCCGATCTCCTCAATCAAAGTAGGTCTTCAGGTATTTCTCCATCACCGGCGTCGGTTTCCACCACTTCTGCACCGACAGGTCCTCGGCCACCATGTTGGCGCCGATGTAACCTGGACCGCCGAGCACCAGACCGCCGGGGAAGGTCGATACGCCGCAGACGTACAGCCCTTCGATGGGCGTGCGCGTGCTCGAACAATCCTGGTTGGGCCGGTAGCAGCCCATTTGCAGGGGGCGGTAGTCGCCGTGCTTGATCGAGCCGCGCCGCATGTTCGGAAAGCGGATTTCGATTTCTTCGGGATCCTCCATGATCGTGCTGATGATCTTGCCGCGCAGGTTCGGCGCCGCCCGCAGCACTTTCTCCAGCATCGCCTCCTTGATCTCCTCGCGACGGTTGACCCAGCCGCCTTCGAGGCCGTACGGGGCGTGAATCTGCAGCATCGAAACGTGCTTGCCCGGGCGGTCGCTGAGTGTGGGGTCGAAGCGGCTCTGGCAAGTGGAATGGCCGCCGAAGTTGTCGAGGTCGATCTTGCCCTTGACGACGTTGTCCCAGTGCGCGAGCAACTGATCCATGCTCTCGATGCCGATGATGGTGGCAAACGCATCGTTGATGAAGCGGTCGTCGGTCTTGAACATCGGCGCTTCGTCGGAGGCGAAATGCAGGGTGTTGAAGCTCCATTTGTCCCACGCCCAGCCTTCGACCGAACTGGTCAATGCCGGCGGGAGGTTCTCGCGGCCGACCATGTCGAGGAAGGTGGAATGCGGATCGAGCGTCGACATCACCGCCTTGGCGCGAATCTCGCGGTCTTCATGGGCGAGATGCACGCCAACCGCGCGGCCGTTTTCCATGATGATCTTGTCGACCGTGGCGGCTTCGAGGATCACGCCGCCATTCTTGACCACCTGGCGAGCCAGCGCGCTGCCGAACTTGTGCGAACCGCCGTAGCAGTAGCATTTGTGCATGGCGCGGTCGATCAGCACCGGCACCATGAAGCCGAGGCCGGTTTCATGTGGATCGAGCCCCCACATGCAGGAGGTGTAGAGCAGCAGCGTGCGGATCTTGTCGTTCTCGAAGGTCTCCGTAATGATCTGCACCGGACTCTTCTCGCCGAGTTCGAGCAGTTCCTGGCCGATCTTGGTGCGTTGCAGCGCCATGGTCAGTTCGATCGGCGTCATCGGCGGCAGGTAGGTCGACGGCGCGATGATCTCATCGACGATGCGGCGCCAATCGCGGATGACTCTGCCGAAGGCATTGGCGTCCTTTTGCGAATACTTGCTGAACGAATCCTTCGTATCGTTCGCCATGCGCGACAGCAGCACCGACGAACCGTCGGCGAACTGGATGCCAGTCTGCGCGTTCGGCCGGATCCAGGTGAGCGCCTTGCCGTCGAGCTCGAAGTCGCGGATCGCCGGCATGTAATCCACCATCATGTGGTAAAGAACATGAGGGTTGGTCGAGAAGCAGGGATAGAGATTCTCTTCGGTGGCGAGTCCGCCGCCGCACTCGAAGCGGCGTTCAACCACGCAGACGCTCAGGCCGGCCTTCGACAGGTAGGCACCCGCGATCAGGCCGTTGGGGCCACCGCCGATGATGACGACGTCGAATTCGCTCTTGTTCGGAAACTCTTCCTGCATGTGGCCGTACAGGTTGTTCGGGTCGTACTGGAACTCGGATGTGTATTTGAAATTTGGCATGGTCGTGGCTCCTCAACCTTCGTTGCGCTTGTTGCGATTCGCGGGGATCTTTCCCTCTTCGGGGATGTAGTAGGGCGAGGCATACCACCAGTCGCCGGGGTCCGCGATGCCGTCTTCGATGAGGATGTGCATCAGGTTGTAGGGAATCGCCATCAGGCACAGGCCGCCGGGGTGGCCCGAGGTCTGGTGCGCATGGTAGAGCCCGTCGATGGGCGTGCGGTAACGCGCGAGCTCGGGAATCGGCCGGTTGGTCCATAGCTGATCCTCGTCGTGACGGCTGCCGCACCAGGTGCCGCCGATGATGCCGGTGTTGCGGAACTCGACATCGCGACCGGTAGCGCTCCAGTGATGGATGAGGTTGTCGTCGTCGAGGCCGTCGACCATCTGGCTGTAGGCCTTGCGCATGTACTCGTCCATTTCCTTCTTGTACTTGTCCAGCGCGTCCTCGCCTTCGAGGTGGTAATCGGGCGAAGTGACCGCCATCTCGAACGCCTGCGAGATATAGCCGCGCGAAGCCGGATAGTTGGCCTGGCAATCGGTCGTGTCGAAGTTCTGCGGCGGCCCCTGGAACCACATCGCGCGTTCCGGCGGCACCGTCGGCTGGCCCTTGCGGCCATCGACGTCGGTGACGTTCTCGTAATAGATGTCGCGCGTATCGCAAGGGAAAATGCCCAGGTAGGGCTGCTTGTTGGCGCCGACGTAGGCGTCTCCACGCGCCCATTTCGGTTTCAGCGTCAGTTGTTTCTTGGTATGGAATACCGAAACGTAGAGCGTCTGGTTCTTCAGGCTGATGTCCTTGACCTTGCGGATGAAGCCCGGGTCGAGATGGCGCGGGCCGATCATCTTGAGGAAGGCCTGATGCACGTCGATGGCCATGATGACGGCCTTGTTCGCGCGTATGGTCTTGCCGCCCATCGCCGCCGTCTCGCGCAAGCGGACGCCGACCGCGCGGCCATCCTCGATGATGATTTCCTCGACCGGGCAGCAGGTGCGGATCACCGCGCCCTTGTGGACGGCGGCGCGATGAATGGCATGCAGATAACCGTGCAAGCCCCCGCGCGGGATGCTGCTGCGCCCGGTGTTGGGCAGGGTCAGCAGATGCACCGAAAGTGCCGCGGGAATCGCAACGCCTTCCCAATGCCCTGCGGCGCCGGACGCCCAGGCGGCAAAGGCCATGCCCGCCTTGAAGTGCTCCGATTCGCAATGCTCGTCGAGCAGATCGAGCATCGTCATGTTGCGCAGTTCCGGCGTGTAGAGATCGGGCTGGTGTTTCTTGTAGACCTGCATGTAGGGGACATTGTCGTCGGTGACTTCGACATTGGCCGGATGAGGCGGGCACCAGAAAGTAGCCCGCATGAGCTCTCGGGTATACACCCCCGACGTCCCCATCAGCCCGCCGATTTTTGCCCAACCCATCTTGTCCGTCTCGGTGTGCTCCCGCCAACCGTCGGAGCAAGCCAGCGCGACCGCCGTGCTGGCCGTCCCGTAATCCGGCTGCCAGGACATGCGAAAACCGTACTTGTGCAATTCGAGCTGCTCGAAGCCCGGCGCCGGCGATGCATACATCAGCATCGCATGCGGATAAATGCGCACGCCGGCAAGCGGTTCCTGGGTTTCGCAGGCGCCGCCGCACTCGGTGCGCTCTTCCAGCACGATGACGCTGAGACCGCATTTCGCCAGATAGGCGGCGGTGGCCATGCCATTGGGGCCGGCACCGATGATCACGATGTCGTACCGTTCGTCCTTGCTCATTGCTCCTCCTTGGATAAGTGCATCGTTTGGCTTGCTTGCTTTTTCGTGACTCAAGACTCCGTCATTCCCGCGAAGGCGGGAATCCATGAACTCAACGACCTCCTGAACCTTCTGGACGCCCGCCTGCGCGGGAATGCCTCACATGTCCTAGTACTCGCCGGGATGCCCCGGCTCCTTGGACCAGGCCTTGAGGTTGAGGAGATAGGCGATCACTTCGAAGCTCATCAGCGCCTTGATCAGCATCCACAGATCGCGCCGGCTCAGGCCGCTGCGTATCTTCCAATGCACCGGCGAGATGGTGTGCACTTCCATGATCAGATAGTCGCCTTGCCGCTTCAGGCCGACGATCTCGGCAAGCAGTTCCGTCTTGCCGAGGCCCGTCGATCTCATCAACATGGTTCCGCGCCGGGTTGTCGCGGTACTGCCTGCTGCCGCTTGCTGCTTTGGTGTTGCTTGTGCGCTCATGCGTACTCCTTTCAATGATTGCTTTGGAAAATCGGCTGGTCGTGCTCGTGCGTTCGTGCGTGCGTTCGCATATGCGCTTGCTGCGTTCCGGACTCATGACGGCGTCGCCATGAGTCCGGAACCCGGCGGGAATAAAAAATGCCATTGTCTTGATGGACAACGGCCCAAGGACACCCCAGGGGAGGGGCACCAGTTCATGCTTGCGGGCTGGCGGCGCCATTGGCGGGAGCAGATCGCGTTTCATTGGGTAGGCGAGGCGTCGAGGCAAAGCGCAACCATCTCGATATATTTAATTTGATATAACGAAGAACGTAAGGAACGGAATGCTGGCGGTGTCGATGTGGGATTTGCCAAATCGGCAAAAGGATCAAGCAGGGCGTTTCAGGCAGAGATCACGGGATGTCACTGACGAGATCCCGCTCTCATGGAAATCTGGATTGCTGATTGAGCACGTAATATACAGATGAATATAACGAAGCATAGCCGAAGCGTGGCGATGGCTTCCCCAAATTGGGTATAGCAGTTGTCTCGCCCTACCCTGCCGCGGCAGCCCCTGGAACAGCCTCAAGGACTTTTGCCGCAGGACTCATCAGGATCGCCATCTGCCTTTCCAGAACGGGGTAACGAATTGAATCAGGCAATGACCGAGCGCACAGCATGGACGCGGACACGAGTTCGGGCGCGGAAATTCCTCATTCCTCCCGGCGGGCAGGCCGGCTGAAACATCCTGCAATACATTCATGCCAACTTTCACATCCCGGCGACGTTGATTGGGTAGGATGGAAACCATGTACAACGATCAGCGAGGCCGGCAATGAATCCGTTTTTTCAGAGCGTATCTACATCGACATCTGCATTCACCTGGCTTTCCCGGGTGTTTTTCCTGCTTTGCCTGCCCGTGTTCACGGCCGGCGCTTCGCTGGCGCAAACGGGAGCGGCGCAGGAACAGGTTGCGCCACGGCCTTACACCCAGGCAGAACTCGATCAGATGCTGGCGCCGGTTGCCCTGTATCCCGACGCCCTGCTCTCGCAAGTTCTGATGGCGGCCACCTACCCCCTGGACGTCGTCGAAGCTTCGCAATGGTCACGCAGCCATCCCGATCATCAGGGCCGGCAGGCGGTGGAAACCGTGGAGGCGGATCCGCGTTATCAGTGGGATCCGAGCGTCACGTCGCTGGTTGCGTTTCCGCAACTGCTCAGGCGCATGGAAGAAAACATCAGTTGGACCCGGCGCCTTGGCGAGGCTTTCGTCTACCAGCAGACCGAGGTGATGGACTGCGTGCAGCGCCTGCGGCTGCGCGCCATGGAGCAGGGCAATCTGCGCTCCAGCGAGCAGATCAATGTCTATCCGCAAGGCCAGATCATCAGCATCGAGTCGGTGAATCCGCAGGTCATCTACGTGCCCTACTACAATCCGAATTTCGTCTACGGCAACTGGTGGTGGCGCAGTTATCCGCCCGTGTATTGGGCGCCTTGGCCCGGTTATTTCGCAGTGGGTTACAACGTGCCCTACGTCGGCTCTAGCCTGATCTGGAGCAGCGGCATCAGCATCGGCGTGAATTTCTTCTTCGGCATCTTCGACTGGCGCCAGCACCGCGTGTATATCCGCCCGGATCGTTCGCCCCGTCATGATCCACGCCGCTATCAGCCGTATTCCTCGCCCAGGCTGGGTTCGGTACTGGTCTGGCGGCATCATCCCGCACCACGTCCGGCAATGCATCCGCACCCATCGATACGGCATGATGCGCGGCCTGGAGCGCGGCCACAGGTACAAGTACGACCCGGCCCATCGCAACCTCGACATCCGTCACCACCCGCCGTGGCACCGGGCCGCCCCGCCATGCAGGACGAGCGCAGCGACCACAATGACCGCAGCGACCGCAGGCAAGCCGGCGAAAGAAACGAATGGACGAATCCGCGCCAGGAAAACCGGGAACGCAGTCATCTCGACCAGCCCGGACAAACTCAGCCTCAGCCTCGGCCTCCGCTGCAGCGCAATTTCAACGCTGCCGGCAATGCCGATGCTCCCAGCGATTCCAGGCAGGATATGCGCAGCGTGAATACCGGAAGCGGAGACGCGACCTTGCCGGCGCCACGCCCTTTCATGCTGCCGGCCAGCGCTCCCCGCGCTGAGGAATCACGCCGCGCCAATTTCAACGCCAACGCCGATCCCGCCCCTGCCATGGCACCAGAATCCCCTCGCAACGCCAATACCGCCGGCCCCGGTAATCGAGAAATCGGACAAGCCGAACCCGTGCGTGAAAGCCAGCCCAGGATCGAACGTGACGCAAAAATCGAGCACAGCGACTTCATGCAGGAACGCAGCCGCAATCAGCGCAATCAAGCAAACAACTGGAATCAGGAGCAAGGCCGCGGCATGCGCATGAATGAACGCGGCTCGCGCCGATGAGCGCGCCTAATCGGCGCCGGCTCGTGCAACGACGGGGATCTGCCAGTCGCCGCCAATCGCCTTGAGCAAGGCGACCCCGGCCTGCAGGCGACGCTCATGAATCTCCAGGCTGCTGCGCTCGGCGGCCAGCGCGGCGGTCTGCGCCGTGGCGACGTGCAGATAGCTCACCGTGCCGGCAAGATACTGGTTGTTGCCCAGCCTCACCAATTCCTGCGCGGCAGCCAGCGCCTGCTGCTGCACCTCGGCTTCTTTCGCCAGCAGGCGCAGCGTGACCAGAGCATCTTCGACTTCACGGAACGCCTCGAGCACGCTCTGGCGATACTCGGCCACCTGCCGATCGTAGGCGGCAAGCGCGCCCGCCGTCGCTGCGCTGCGCACGCCGCCGTCGAACAGGGCCAAGGCCAGCGTCGGGCCCAGCGACCAGAAACGGTGCGGCGCGGTCAGCAACTGCGCGAAGCGGTCGTTCTGGTAACCCAGCGTGCCGGCAATGGTCAGCGCCGGAAAATACGCCGCCTGCGCCACGCCGATGCGAGCATTTGCCGCCGCCATGCGCCGTTCGGCCGCTGCGATGTCGGGCCGGCGTTCCAGCAACTGCGAAGGCAGACCCGGCGGAATCATCGGCGGCTGCGGCAAGGCCGTTTCCTCGGCCAGACTGAATCCAGCCGGCGGCTTGCCCAGCAGCGCGGCGATGGCGTGTTCGAGACGGGCGCGCTGCAGCGTGAGCTCCAGGCTCTGCGCTTCGGTCGTCCTCAACTGCGCTTCGGCCTGAACCACATCGCTGCGTCCGGCCACACCGGCCTCGTAACGATTGCGGGTAATTTCCAGGGCGCGGCGATACTCGGCCACGCTGCGCTCATACAGTCGACGCTGGGCATCGACGATGCGCAACTGCAGATAGTTCTGCACCAGCAAGGCCCGGGCGCTGAGCAAGGCGCCCTGCAGATCGGCCGCGCCGGCCGCCGCCAGCGCCTCGGCGGATTCGACATTGCGCCCGATGCGCCCCCACAGATCCGCCTCCCAGCTCGCCGTCAGCGCCACGCTCTTCGTGCTGCGCGCCGCGCCTGCCGGCACATTGCCGCTGCCGGCGGCAACGCCGCGACTACTGGCCAGCGCGGCATCGACTGAAGGCCAACGCGCCGCCCGGCTCGTCTCCAGACTTGCCAGGGCCTGACGGTAACTGGCCGCAGCCGCCTGCACGTTCTGGTTATTGACGGCAACTTGTTCGATCAGCTCGTCCAGCCGCGCATCGCCGAAGTGCGTCCACCATGCGCCAGCCGCCCGCTCGCCCTGCGCTGCCGCGGGTTGCCAGCTTGCCTCGGCAGAAGCCTCCTTGTAAGCGGCCGGCACGTCGACTGCCGGCCGCACGTACTCGGGGCCGACGGCGCAGCCGCCCAGGCCCGCCAAAGCCAGTACCATCCAGGCGCTGCGCCAGGTACGCAATTGCCTTGCCCTCATCGTGTTCCCTTCTTTCGTCTCTTCATGCCCTTGCCTCTTCAATCGCCGCCGCGGCTGCGGGCGCGCGGCGCCGCGCCCACCACAGACGCGCGCGATCCAGATACAGGTACACCACCGGCGTCGTATACAGCGTCAGCAACTGGCTGAGGATCAGGCCGCCGACGATGGAAATCCCCAGCGGCCGGCGCAGCTCGCTGCCTTCACTGAAACCGATGGCCAGCGGCAGCGCGCCGAACAGCGCGGCCATGGTGGTCATCATGATCGGACGGAAACGCAGCAGGCAGGCGCGGCGGATGGCCTCCAGCGGCGCGAGGCCGTCATCGCGCTGGGCGGCGATGGCGAAGTCCACCATGATGATGGCGTTTTTCTTGACGATGCCGATCAGCAGGATCACGCCGATCAGCGCAATCAGACTGAACTCGGTGTCAAAGGCGAGCAGCGCCAGAAGCGCGCCAACGCCGGCCGAGGGCAGCGTCGACAGGATGGTCAGCGGATGAATCAGGCTTTCATAGAGCATGCCCAGCACCAAATAAACGGCGATCAAGGCAGTCAATATCAATATCGGCTGAGTGTCCAGCGAATCCATGAATGCCTTCGCCGTACCCTGAAAACTGCCCTGCAGGCCGGCCGGCATGCCGATCCGCTGCATGATGCGCTCGATCGCTCCGGTGGCCTGCGACAATGAGACATCCGGCGGCAGGTTGAAGGACAGCGTCGTTGCGGCGAACTGCCCCTGATGATTCACCGCCAGCGACGTTGCCGTGTTCTCGAAATGCGCAAAGGCCGCCAGCGGCACCAGGCTGCCGGCCGCTTCTCCCTGCGTGGCGGCAACGTGGATCTGCTCGAGTATCTCCGGACTCTGCCAGTATTCCGGCGCGGCTTCCATGACCACCCGATACTGATTCAGCGGATGATAAATCGTCGACACCTGACGCTGGCCGAACAGGTTGTTGAGCGTGGCGTCGATGGTCTTTTGCGTCACGCCCAGCCGCGCCGCCGCCATGCGATCGACGATCACCGAAGTCTGCGCGCCCTTGTCCTGCTGGTCGCTATTCACATCCGCCAACTCCGGCGCCTCGCGCAACGCCTGCAGCAGGCGCGGCCCCCAGGCGCGCAGCTCATCCAGATCGTCGCCCTGCAGGGTGTATTGGAACTGGGCATTGCTGGCCCGGCCGCCCACGCGGATATCCTGCTGGGCCAGCAGAAACAGCGTCGCGCCCGGTACCTGCGCAAACTGCGGGCGCAGACGCTCGATCACCTGTTCGGCAGAGGCATCGCGCTGCGCCCGCGGCTTCAGCGAAATGAACAGGCGCCCGCCGTTGCGCTGGCTGCCGCCGGTGAAACCGACCACGTTTTCAACCGCCGGATCGGCGCCGACGATGGCCACGAACGCCGACAGCTTGTCGCGCATGGCCTGGAAGGAAATCGCCTGGTCTGCCTGGATGATGCCCATCAGGCGGCCGACATCCTGCTGCGGAAAGAAGCCTTTGGAGACGACGCTGTAGAGATAGAAATTGCCGAGTATGGTGGCCAGCAGCACCAGCAAGGTGAGTCTGCTGTGGCGCAAGGCCCGGTCGAGGCTGCGCGCATAGCCCTTGCTCAGCCACTGCACGAAACGCTCGGCACGGCGAGCCAGTGCGCCGGCTGGTCGCTCGTTCGCCGGAGATTTCAGCAGGCGGGAGCACATCGTCGGCGTCAGCGTCAATGACACCAGCAGCGAGACAAGGATGGCCGCCGACAGCGTCACGGCAAACTCGCGGAACAGGCGGCCGACGATGCCGCCCATCAGCAGGATGGGAATGAATACCGCGATCAGCGACAGGCTCATCGACAGCACCGTGAAGCCGACTTCACGCGCGCCGCGCAAGGCGGCCGCGCGCGGCGCCATGCCGGCCTCGATGTGGCGCGAGATGTTCTCCAGCACCACCACGGCATCATCGACGACGAAGCCGGTGGCGATGGTCAGCGCCATCAGCGACAGGTTGTTGAGGCTGAAGCCGCTCAGATACATGACGGCGAAAGTGCCGATCAGCGATACCGGCACCACCACGCCGGGAATCACCGCGGCGCGGAGGTTGCGCAGAAACAGCAGTACGGAAAGCACCACCAGCGCCGTGGAAAGCACCAGGGTCCGTTCGACCTCACGCAGCGAGGCGCGGATGGTCGTCGTGCGATCCATGGTCACCTCGACGTCGATCGCCGCCGGAATCGAGGCGCGCAACTGCGGCAGCAGCGCCCTGATGCGATCCACCGTGGCGATGATGTTGGCGCCGGGTTCGCGGTTGATGATCAGCATCACCGCCGGCTTGCCGTTGGCCAGGCCGGCATTGCGCAGGTCCTGCACCGAATTCTCGATGCGCGCCAGATCGCCCAGGCGCACGGCAGCGCCACTGCGATAGGCGACGATGGCCGGCAGATAATCGCTGGCCTTCAGCGCCTGATCGTTGGCGCGAATCTGCCACTGCCGCCCGTCCGCTTCGAGCATGCCCTTGGGGCCCAGGGTATTGGTCGCGACGATGGCCGCGCGCGCCTCCTCCACGCCGATGCCGTAGGCGTCGAGCCGCTCGGGCAGCAGTTCGACCCGCACCGCCGGCAACGAGCTGCCGCCGACATTCACCTGGCCGACGCCCTCGATGCGGGCAATCTTCTGCGCCAGGATGGTCGAGGCGGCATCGTACATCTGGCCGCGATTCAGCGTCGGCGAAGTCAACGCCAGAATCATGATCGGCGCTTCGGAAGGATTCACCTTGCGATAGGTCGGATTGCCCGGCATGCCGCTCGGCAGCAGCGCGCGCGCGGCATTGAGCGCGGCCTGCACCTCGCGCGCGGCGCCGTCGATGTCGCGTCCCAGGTCGAACTGCAGGGTGATGTGGGTCGAGCCCAGGGAACTGGTCGAAGTGATTTCCGTCACCCCGGCGATCACCCCCAGCGAACGCTCCAGCGGCGTGGCCACGGTCGCCGCCATGGTTTCCGGACTGGCGCCGGGCAGCGAGGCTTGCACCGAAATGGTCGGAAAATCGACTTGCGGCAAGGGCGCGGCCGGCAGTTGGGTGAAACCGAGGATGCCGGCCAGAACGATCGCCAGCGTCAGCAGCGTGGTGGCCACCGGGCGGGCGATGAAAGGCGCGGAAAGATTCATGCGCCGCGCCGCGCCAGGCGATCGAAGGCCAGATAGACCACCGGCGTGGTGAACAGGGTCAGCACCTGGCTGACCAGCAGACCGCCGACCATGGCCAAGCCCAGTGGCTGGCGCAGCTCCGAACCGACGCCGCCGCCCAGCATCAGTGGCAAGGCGCCGAACAGCGCGGCCAGCGTGGTCATCAGGATCGGCCGGAAGCGCAGCAGGCAGGCTTCACGTATCGCGGCCAGCGGCGGCTTGCCTTCGTTGCGCTCGGCAGCCAGGGCGAAGTCGATCATCATGATGGCGTTCTTCTTGACGATGCCGATCAGCAGGATGATGCCGATGACGCCGATGATGCCCAGATCCTGCCCGGCCAGCAGCAGGGCCAGCAAGGCGCCGATGGCGGCCGATGGCAGGGTCGACAGGATGGTCACCGGATGAATGTAGCTCTCGTACAGCACTCCCAGCACGATGTACATGGTGACGATGGCGGCCAGGATCAGCAGCAGGGTATTGTCGAGCGAAGCCTGGAAGGCCAGCGCCGCGCCCTGAAAACCGGTTTCTACGCTCGCCGGCAGGCCCAGCCCGGCTTCGGCCTCGCGAATCGCCGCCACGGCCTCGCCCAGCGCCACGCCCGGCGCCAGATTGAAGGAAATCGTCGCCGCCGGAAACTGGCCGAGGTGATTGATCACCAGTTGCGCCGGCCGCTCGACGATGCGCGCCACCGCCGTCAGCGGCACCTGGCGGCCCTGGGACGTGATGACCTGCAGCGTATTCAGCGCCTCGATGCCCTGTGCGAATTCCGGCTGCACTTCCAGCACCACCCGGTAGAGATTGGACTGGGTGAATATCGTCGATATCAAACGCTGGCCGAAGGCGTTGTACAGCGTGTTGTTGATCATTGCCGGCGTGATGCCCAGGCGGCCGGCGCTGTCGCGATCGATCTCGACATACGCCTGCAGGCCGTGATCCTGAACGTCGCTGGCCACATCGGCCAGAGACGGCAACCGGCGCAGGACATCGACCAGCCGGGGCGCCCAGTGCGCCAGTTCGGCGGGATCCGCGCTCTGCAGGCTGAACTGATACTGGGTGCGGCTGACGCGATCCTCGATGGTCAGATCCTGCACCGGCTGCATGTACATGGTGCTGCCCGGCACCTTCGCCAGCTGCGCCTGCAGGCGGCGGATCACCGTTGCCGCATCGGCATTGCCGCCACGCTCGCCGCGCGGCTTGAGATTGATCAGCATGCGGCCGCTGTTGAGCGTGGCATTCACGCCATCGACGCCGATGAAGGAGGACAGGCTTTCCACCGCGGGATCGGCCAGTACGACATCGGCCAGCGCCTGCTGGCGCTCAGCCATCGCCGCATAGGAAATCGACTGCGGCGCCTCGCTGATGCCCTGGATCAGCCCGGTGTCCTGCACCGGGAAAAAACCCTTGGGCACCACCAGATACAACACCACCGTCAGCACCAGCGTCGCCACGGCGACCAGCAAGGTCGCGCCCTGACGCTCGAGCACCCGATCCAGCAGCCGGGCGTAGAGCGCGATCAGGCCATCGAAGAACGCCCCGCTGGCCCGGCTGAAGCGGCTCTGCTGCGCGACTGGCACATGACGCAGCAGGCGCGCGCTCATCATCGGCGTCAGGGTCAGCGAAACCACGGCGGAAATCAGGATGGCCACCGCCAGGGTCACGGCGAATTCATGGAACAGGCGGCCGACCACATCGCCCATGAACAGCAGCGGAATCAGCACCGCAATCAGCGAAACCGTCAGGGAAATGATGGTAAAGGCAATCTGCCGCGCGCCTTTCAGCGCAGCGGCCAGCGGCGGCTCGCCCTCCTCGACGTAGCGCGCGATGTTCTCGATCATGACGATGGCGTCATCGACCACGAAGCCCGTGGCGATGGTCAGCGCCATCAGCGTCAGGTTGTTGATCGAAAAACCCGCCAGATGCATGATCCCGAACGTACCGACCAGCGACAGCGGCACCGCCACCGCGGGAATCAGGGTTGCCGGCAGATTGCGCAGGAACACGAAAATCACCAGCACCACCAGGACGATGGCCAGCAGCAGTTCCATCTGCACATCATGTATCGAAGCGCGGATGGTCGTCGTGCGATCCGTCAGCAGCCTGACCTCCACGCTCGCCGGCAGCGTGGCCTGCAACTGCGGCAGAAGCTGCTTGATCCGGTCTACGGTTTCTATGACGTTCGCGCCGGGCTGACGCTGGATATTGAGGATGATGGCAGGCGCCTGCCGGGACGGTTGTTCGCCAGCAACCTCGGCAGCGCCGCCCAACCCCATCCAGGCGCCGAGGCGCAGATTTTCGGCACCCTCGATCACCGTGGCGACATCGCCCAGCAGAATCGGCGCGCCCTGGCGCCAAGCCAGCACCAACTGGCGGTATTCGGCCGCCGAACGCAACTGATCGTTGGCATCGATGGTCGAGGCGCGCAGCGCGCCATCGAAGCTGCCCTTGGCCATATTGACGTTGGCATTGCCGATGGCCAGGCGCACGTCATCCAGACTGAGACCGTGCGAAGCCAGAAGTTGCGGATTGACCTGCACGCGCACCGCCGGCCGCTGGCCGCCGGCAATGCTGACCAGCCCCACGCCCGACAGTTGCGAGAGTTTCTGCGCCAGCCGGGTATCGACCAGATCCTCGACCTGCGGCAGCGGCAAGCTGCTCGAAGTCACCGCCAGGCTGATGACCGGCGCATCGGCCGGGTTGACCTTGCTGTAGATCGGCGGCATCGGCAGATCGTCCGGCAGGAAGGAACCCGCCGCATTGATCGCCGCCTGCACCTGCTGCTCGGCAACGTCGAGCGTCAGCGCCAGGCTGAACTGCAGGGTGATCACCGAAGCCCCCGCCGAGCTGCTCGAAGACATCTGCTTGAGCCCCGGCATCTGGCCAAATTGGCGCTCCAGCGGCGCGGTGATCAGCGCCGTCGTCACATCCGGACTGGCCCCCGGATACAGCGTGGTGACCTGTATCGTCGGGTAATCGACCTGCGGCAAGGCCGAGACCGGCAGAATGCGGTAGGCCACCAGGCCGACCAGCAGAATCGCGATCATCAGCAGCGAAGTCGCCACCGGCCGCTGTATGAAAAGCCGCGAGGGATTCATCACGCGCCGCCGTTCTCAGCGGCGTCCGCCTGCCGGCAGCGCGGCCTCGTGCTCATCTTTATCGACAGTGCCGGCGCCGGGAATCTCCACCAGGCTGCCTTCGCGCAGCTTGTCCGCGCCATCGATCACCAGCCGCTCCCCGGCCCGCAGCCCCTGATCGATCACCACCCAGCCCGCCGACTGCACGCCCGGCCTCACCTTGCGCACGCTCACCCGCAAGGCATGGTCCACGACATGGACGAAGCTGCCATCCACGCCCTGATGTATCGCCGCCGACGGCGCCAGCACGACCTTCCTCAGCGTCGCCACGGTGAGTCTGGCATTCACGAACTGGTTGGGGAACAAGGCCTGATCGGCATTGGCGAACTGCGCCTTGAGACGCACGGTGCCGGTGGCTGGATCGATCTGGTTGTCGATGGTCAGCAGCTTGCCCTGGGCCAGGCGCCGTCCGCCTTCGCGCTCCAGCGCCTCCACCTGCAGCGTATCTCCTGCATGCCAGCGCGCGCGCACGGCATCGAGCCGTGCCGCAGGAATGGCGAAGAGCATGTCGATGGGCCGGGTCTGGGTAATCGTCACGATGCCATTCGTGTCGGCGGCGCGCACCATGTTGCCGGCATCCACCTGGCGCAGGCCGAGACGCCCGGACAGCGGCGCCGTGATGCGGGTGAAATCCAGTTGCAGGCGGGCATCAGCCACCTGGGCACGTCCGGCCTGCACCACGCCCTCGTACTGCTGCACCAGCGCTGCCTGGGCATCGACCTGCTGGCGGGCGATGGAATCCTTGCTCAACAAATCCCGAAACCGCTCCAGGTCCAGCCGCGCATTTGCCAGCAGCGCCTCGTCACGGCGCAACTGGCCGCTCGCCTGGTCGAGCGCTGCCTGATAGGGACGCGGATCGATCAGCGCCAGCACCTCGCCGGCCTGCACCATCTGCCCTTCACGGAAATTCACCGCCAGCAACTGGCCATCGACGCGCGCCCTGACCAGCGCAGTGTTGTGCGCCACCACCGTGCCCAGCGCGTCGATGCTCACCGCCATGTCGCCCTGTCTGGCCTCGGCCACCTGCACCGCGACAGGACGATCGTCCGCACTATCGCCAGCCTGCTGCCTGCCAGCCCCAGTCGAAATTCCCGCCGCCGTCTGCTGGCGCGCCGGCCAGAAATAAGCGGCAAGCGCAACGGCCAATCCAGCCAGCAGCCAGACAACAAGCAGGTTTTTTCTCATGCGACGATCCATCTTCCGGGCAGGCGGCAATCATAACCGCATCACCCCGTGTTCATGCGGTCTTGCGGAATCGGCATGATTTCACAAATCCGGCTCACTATTACTTTATGCTTACATTTTGCAATAACTTTTCTATCACAAACGCTATAAATCAACTAGACTGAATATCCCTGATGTCTAAGTTTTTCTGGAGACTGGAGAGGTTCATTATGGCCAAGAGCAAAAAAATCGATATGGGCAATCTTGCCGAGTTGCGCCGGGCACACGGCGAAAACCAGGAAGTGTTCTGGCGTCGTTTCGGTGTGACCCAAAGCGGCGGATCGCGCTATGAATCCGGACGCAACATCCCGACACCGATCGCCATCCTGGTCGGTCTGTGGGCAACCGGGCAGATCAACGACGAGGCACTGCTGCAAGCGCGCAAGGTCATCAATCGTCCGCTAGTCATCAAAACGGTCGAATACTTCACGTAATTATCCGCACCCGGCACCTGCTGCCGGCCACTCGCAGCGCGGCGCGGCAAAATGCGCCTGCCCGCGCGCCGCAGGCAGGCGTGGAGCGGCACGTCTGCCAGGCGTCAGTGACAGCCGCCGGCTTCACAGAGGTGCGCGATGATGCTGCGCACGCTGCCCATGGCCTGCTGCAGCTCGGCTTCGAGGTGTTCGAAGGAAATTTTCTGCACGCTGTCGCCCCGGCCGGCTGCCCAGTTGGCAACGGCCGAGATTGCCGCATAGGGCACCCCGGCCTCGCGGGCAAGCACGGCCTCGGGCATGCCGGTCATGCCGACGACATCGGCCCCGTCGCTCTCGAAGCGGTCGATCTCGGCTGCCGTCTCCAGGCGCGGCCCCTGTGAAACGGCATAGACTGCGCCATCACCCACGCTGACGCCGGCACGCCGCGCCGCATCCAGCAACAGCCGGCGGACGTCTTCATCATAGGGATGCGTGAAGTCGATATGCACCACCGGCGCATCCTGTTCGTCATAGAAAGATGAAATACGCCCTGCGGTGTAGTCGATCAGTTGATGCGGCACGACCAGCGAACCGGGCGCCAGGTCGGCACGAATGCCACCGACCGAAGCCACCGAAACAATCCGCGTCGCGCCCGCCGCCTCGCTGAGCGCCCAGATGTTCGCCCGATAATTGACACGATGCGGCGGAATGGTATGGCCAAAGCCGTGACGCGCCAGAAAGACAATTTCCTGATTGCCGATGCGGCCGAAGGTCAGCGCCCCGGAAGGCTCGCCATAAGGCGTGCGCACCACTTTCTGATGCGAGACATCCAGATTGGAAAGTTGGGTCAGTCCGCTACCGCCGATGATTGCCAGCATGGTGGGTACATTCACGATGAAGATGAGCGGGAATTGTAGCAGTCGACAGCGACGGCTACCCGAAATGCGGGGAAACTGCGCCGCCAACCGCCACCGCAACCCATGAAACTGCAGAAGTTGCTGATTGCAATGCTATAATCCCGCTCTTTTGTCCACACCCCTACCCCCATGTCCCGCGCCATTCGCAACATCGCCATCATCGCCCACGTAGACCACGGCAAAACCACGCTGGTCGATCAACTGCTGCGCCAATCCGGCACTTTTGCCGCCCACCAGCAAGTCGCCGAACGCGTCATGGACTCGGGCGACATCGAAAGGGAACGCGGCATCACCATCCTGGCGAAAAACTGCGCCATCGAGTACCAGAACACCCACATCAACATCGTCGACACCCCGGGCCACGCCGATTTCGGCGGTGAAGTGGAGCGCGTGCTGTCGATGGTCGATGGCTGCCTGTTGCTGGTCGATGCGGTCGAAGGACCGATGCCGCAAACGCGCTTCGTCACCCGCAAGGCGCTGGCCCTGGGCCTCAAGCCCATCGTCGTCATCAACAAGGTGGACCGCCCCGGCGCCCGCCCGGACTGGGTCATCAACCAGACTTTCGACCTGTTCGACAAGCTCGGCGCCAGCGAGGAACAACTGGACTTCCCGGTGGTGTATGCCTCGGGCCTGAACGGTTTCGCCATGCTCGATCTCAAGCAGCCCGGCACCGACATGCGCCCGCTGTTCGACGCCATTCTCGAACACGTGCCCCAGCCCAGGGTCGACGCGGATGCCCCGCTGCAACTGCAGTTGTGCTCGCTCGACTATTCCAGCTATGTCGGCCGCATCGGCATCGGCCGCATCACCCAGGGCCGTCTCAAGGCGGCGCAGGAAGTCGCGGTGATGTACGGCGACGAATCGCGCGGCAAGGCCAGGATCAACCAGATTCTCGTCTTCAAGGGCCTGGAACGCGAAGCCACCCAGACGGCTGAAGCGGGCGACATCGTGCTGATCACCGGCGTCGAGCAGGTCGGCATCGGCGTGACGATCTGCGACCCGGCCCAGCCGATGCCGCTGCCGCCGCTGAAAGTCGACGAACCGACGCTGACCATGAACTTTCAGGTCAACACCTCGCCGTTTGCCGGCAAGGAAGGCAAGTTCGTCACCAGCCGCCAGATCCGCGAACGCCTGCACAAGGAATTGCTCGCCAACGTCGCCCTGCGCGTCGAGGATACCGATGATGCCGACGTCTTCCTGGTCTCCGGCCGTGGCGAACTGCACCTGACCATCCTGCTCGAAAACATGCGCCGCGAAGGCTATGAACTGGCCGTCTCGCGCCCGCGCGTGATCTTCAAGGAAATCGACGGCATCAAGCAGGAACCCTATGAACTGCTGACCATCGATGTCGATGAAAACCACCAGGGCGCGGTGATGGAAGAACTCGGCCGCCGCCGCGGCGAACTGCAGGACATGCAGCCGGACGGCAAGGGACGGGTGCGCATCGAATACCGCATCCCGGCACGCGGCCTGATCGGTTTTCAGGGCGAATTCCTGACGCTGACCCGCGGCACGGGCATCATCAGCCATGTCTTCGACGAATACGGCCCGGTCGTCGGCGACATGGCCGAGCGCCGCAACGGCGTGCTCGTATCGCAGGAAAACGGCGCCTGCGTAGCCTACGCCCTCTGGAAACTGCAGGATCGCGGGCGGATGTTCTCTTCGCACGGCGACCCGGTATATGAAGGCATGATCATCGGCATCCACAGCCGCGACAACGACCTGGTGGTCAATCCCATCAAAGGCAAGCAACTCACCAACATCCGCGCCTCCGGCACCGATGAAGCCGTGCGCCTGGTACCGCCGGTCCAACTGACGCTGGAATCCGCCGTCGAATTCATCGCCGACGACGAACTGGTCGAAATCACCCCGAAATCCATCCGCCTGCGCAAGCGCTTCCTGAGCGAAAGCGAACGCAAACGCATGAGCCGCGCAGCAGCGGCCTGAGGCTTGTTATTTCAGGATACGGTCGTGCAAACGGTTCTACAGCAGGCCGAAGCGTTGTCGTCTGGGTAGTCAGTCTCACGTGGAGGAACTGTTTGAAATGAGTGATCGAGAAATTAACCTTAGAAAGTGCGGCTAGTCGGCAAAATTCCATGAAACTACCCAGCGTGCTTTGCTGGTGCCGGAGAGCAAATAATGCAACCGTTTTCAATCACCCTTTTCGCCACTTCCGGTGACCCCGAAGGGATTCGTCACCTCGACAAGTCGAACTGGTCGGGCTACGGCGTCGTCTTCAACAGGGAGCTTTTCCATCTGTTGAAGCAGGAGCCGGGTTTCTCACAGGCCGGCATCTACATCCTCGTCGGCAATGCCGCCGAAGAGACGATCTACATCGGCGAGGCTGATCCTGTTGGCGATCGGCTGAAGAACCACGTCTCAAACAAGGAAGGCTGGGTGTGGGGTGTCTACTTCTTCGACCGCAACCACAAGATCGGCAAGACCGAAGTTCAGTACCTGGAATCGGCACTGGTTGCGCTGGCCAAGAAGCATGACCGTGCCATTTTGCTGAACAAGAACAATCCGACGGCTCCGACGATGGCCCCTGCGGCAAAGGCTACCGCGCAGGCGTTCCTCGCCGATATGTTGCTGATCCTGCCGATGCTCGGCATCAACGCCTTCACGCCGCCGAAGCAGGAAGACCCGAACGATCAGGTACAGCCCGTGGGGTCGGAGAACGACAAGTTCGACACCATCGTCGTCCCTGCTCGCGAGGAAGGGTTCAAGCAACGTTTCCTGAATGAGAACTGCTGGTTCGCCGTGAGGATCAACGCGAAGCACATCTCAAAGCTGAAGTTCATCGCGGCCTATCAGGTTGCCCCCGTTGCTGCCATCACGCACATTGCCGAGGTCGATGCCATCCTGCCTTACAACGACACCGGCAAGTACATGATCAAGTTCAAAGGGCCAGCGACGGCGATAATCCCGATCCCACGCCCGGAAAACAGCGAGGTCAATATGCAGTCGTCGCGCTACGCACTGCGGGAGAAGCTGCTGGCGGCAAAGAATCTGGACGAGGTCTGGGCGTAAGGGCGAGGCGCGTCGGACGAAAAAAAACCAACCGCGAACGGTTGGTTTTTTGAATAGTGGTGGAGCTGGCGGGAATTGAACCCGCGTCCGCAAGTCCTCTACAGGCAGTACTACATGCTTAGCCTCGTCATTTGATTTAACTCACGTCCCGCCGCCGGGCAGGCTGAACGTTTGCGATCCGCTGGATTTTCGAGACGTACCACGCGGCGGGGCACATCCTTATCTCACGTAAATGACACTGCTGTCGGTGTTACCCGGCCCGGCCCGTGAGCAGTCCGGTGCAGCGCCCGCAGGGTTTAAGCTGCGAGAGCGAAACGCTCGTCGTTGGCGTTTGTGGTTTTCCAGATGGATTTACGAGGTCACTGGTCCTCGGCATGCACTGCTCTGCTTCGCAACCCACGTCGAAGCCATGTCAGCCCCAGGTGAAGTGCTTGTTACACCTGCTTCGAGTACGTCTTCACCGGTTGGTTCCGTCTTTTTCGGCAATCGGCTCGGATGCACTGCGCAGGTCGGCGGATTCTAGCACTGCCTCAGGCGGAGGCGTACCGTTCATCGAGATCCAGCAGATCCAGAACCTGCGCGGGCGTTTCGATCATGGCTGCGGCATTCCAGTTTTCCGGAGGATTTTCCTCGCCCAGATAACCCCAGGCCGCGATGACAGTGATCATTCCGGCCGCATGGCCGGCGATGATGTCGCGCTCGTCGTCGCCGACGTACAGACTGCGCTGCGGCCGCGCCGCGGCGTCCTGGCAGCCACGCAACAGGGGATCGGGGGCTGGTTTGGGCCTGGCGGTGGTGTCACCACTGACAATGCAGGCGCAACGCGCAGTCAGCCCCAAGGCGTCGAGCAGCGGCAGGGTAAAGCGCTGTGGTTTGTTGGTCACGACGCCCCAGCGCACCCCCCGCTCATCCAGGGCGGCGAGCAATTCGGCAACGCCATCGAACAGAACGGTATGTTCGCAAACGGAGGCGGCATAGTGATCGAGAAATCGCCGCGCCAGCCCTGCGTAGGCTTCCTGGTCCGGCGTGATGTCAAAGCCGAGGCCCAACAGGCCGCGCGTGCCGTTCGAGGCGTGTGGCCGTATCGCCGCCGCCGATAGTGCTGTCCGCCCCTCCTCGATCAACAGCCGGTTGAGAGCCGCGCCAAGGTCGAGCGCCGTATCGGCCAAGGTGCCATCGAGATCAAAGAGGACGGCATCGACCATCGCGCGCATTCAACCTTCTCAACCTTCAGTCTTCAGTCGCCTGGATTCGCAGGCAGCGTGGCCCGCATCAGGTAGTTCACGCTGGTGTCGGCACCCAGGCTGTAGGTCTTGTCGAAGAGGTTGTAGCTCATGCCGATGATTTCATCGACGGCCAGACCACTCTGGCGGCAATAGCGAGACAGCTCGGCGGGACGCAGAAAGCGCGCGTAATCGTGCGTCCCGCGCGGCAGCAGATCAAGGATGTATTCAGCACCGACGACCGCAAATAGATAAGCCTTGGGATTGCGGTTGATGGTGGACAGAAACACCCGGCCGCCCGGCCTGACCAGCGCCGCGCAGGCACGCACGGTACTCGCCGGATCGGGAACGTGTTCGAGCATTTCCATGCAGGTGACCACATCGAAGCTGCCGGCCGCCTCGGCGGCCATGTCTTCTGCGGCAATCAAACGATAGTCGAGCGCCAGTTCCTCTCCACTTTCCAGCAGATGCAAGCGCGCCACGCTCAGGGCCCGCTCACCCAGATCGATGCCGGTCACCCGGGCACCGCGTGCGGCCATGCTTTCTGCAAGAATGCCGCCGCCACAGCCGACGTCGATCACCCGTTTGCCTGCCAGACCGCCACAGGCGGCGTCGATCCAGTCCAGACGCAGCGGATTGATGTCATGCAGCGGCTTGAACTCCGAATTCGGATCCCACCAGCGGTGAGCCAGTTCGGCAAACTTGTCGAGTTCGCGGCGATCCGCATTGCCATTGTGGGCGGCGCTTCCGTTCATTCAGACTCCTTCAGCCTTCGCAGCTTTTGCAGCTTTCTTGCGGCTTTGATCAAGGCAAAAAAAAGCCCTGCGAAGCAGGGCTTTTTCAAGTCCCGGTGGAATTACTTGGTACCGATGACTTCGATGCTGACACGGCGATCGGGCTGCAGGCAGTCGATCAGCGCCTTGGTGCGCTTGGTGCCCTTGCACTCGTCCGCCTTGGTCACCGGCTGGGTCGAGCCCTTGCCAGCGGCGTCGATACGGTTGGCGTCGACACCCTTGCCGACCAGGTATTGCTTGACAGCCTCGGCACGGCGCTCGGACAGGCTCTGGTTGTAGGCAGCGCGGCCCAGGCGGTCGGCATGGCCGACGGCGAGGATGACTTCGACATTGAGCTGTTGGCTCTTGGCTGCAAGATCGTCCAGCTTGGCCTTGCCTTCGGGGCGCAGCACGGCCTTGTCGAAATCGAACAGCGCATCCGCCGCCAGCGTGATCTTCTCGGCGACAGGCTTCGGTGCCGGTGCCGGGACCGGAGCAGGCACGGCAGCAGCAACTTCAGGCTTCTTGACCAGATCCGGATCGCATTCCTCGATGGCCATCGCCGGCGTCCAGCGCGTGGTGCGCCAGCACAAATCATGGCCGCTGCGAGCAACCACGCCGCGCGTATCGAACATGTAACCGTCGTTGTCGGGTGCCTGTGCAAATGCAGTAGAGGCGAAAAGGCCCAGGGCAGCGAACAGCATGATTTGGGAATTCTTTTTGGTCATCATTTATCTCCAAGGAGTTGTCATCAACATTACTAAGTTACCAAGTGGTCAAACCGGTCCGTCGATCATGCATTGCACATTCCAGCTCACCGCCGCTTACAAACCCACTATATAGTCTATTTTGCCACAAATTTGCCATGTCAAGCATTTCTGCGACATCGATCCCACCCAAACGTCCATCTTCGAGACGAAGATTTCCTGCCACCCAGACATGGCTGACATGCTCCCGACCGGCCGCATGCACGAGGTGAGCGACCGGGTCATAACAAGGTTGCAGATCGATCTCGTCGAGGCGTACAGCGCAGATATCCGCCTGCTTGCCCACGCATAACGAACCGATTTCCCGCTCCAGGCCCAGTGCCACGGCACCTTCCAGACTGGCCATGCGCAATGCGGCATGCGCATCGACTGCCGTTGCATCGCCGCTGCTGCCCTTGGCGAGCAAGGCGGCCAGATTCATTTCGCGAAACATGTCGAGGCGGTTATTGCTGGCAGCGCCATCGCTGCCCAGGCCGACCGTCACGCCGGCACGCATGAGCTGCGCGCTCGGCGCAATGCCGCTTGCCAGCTTCAGATTGGAAACCGGGCAATGGGCGACACGGCAGCCATGAAGCGCCAGCAGTTCGATTTCGACCGGTTCCAGATGCACCGCGTGCACGGCAATCAGGTTGGGGCCGAGCAAGCCGAGGCGGCGCAGGCGCTCCAACGGACGCACGCCATGCTGCCGCAGGCTTTCCTCGATTTCGGCGCGCGTTTCATGAACATGCGTGTGTATCGGCAGATCGAGCTGTGCCGCCAGGGTCGCCACCTGCTCGAAGAGACGATCGCCGACGCTGTACGGCGCATGAGGCGCCATGCAAAAGTTGATCAGCGGTTGATCGCGCAGGCTGTCGCGGACGGCCAGTCCCTTGCTCAGATAGTCTTCCGCATCGGCCGCGTAGGCGGTCGGAAAATCGATCGCCAGCATGCCCAGCACGGCGCGCATGCCCAGGCGCAGCGCGGCCTCGGCAGCAGCCTCGGGAAAGAAGTACATGTCGTTGAAGCAGGTCGTGCCGCCACGCAGCATTTCGGCACAGGCCAGCAATGTGCCATCCCGCACGAATCCCGGCGTGACATGCCTTGCCTCGGCGGGCCAGATGCGCTGATTGAGCCAGTCCATCAGCGGCATATCATCGGCGTAGCCGCGCAGCAAGGTCATCGCGGCGTGAGTATGCAGATTGACGAGTCCCGGAATCAGCACATGCTGCGGCAAACGCACGGTCTTGCGCGCGCGAAGGCGCGTCCGCGCTTCAGCCTGCGGCAACAATGCGACGATACGACCGGCATCGATTGCCAGCGCATGATGCTCAAGAACCAGACCGCGCGGCTCGACCGGAACGATCCAGCGGGCTTCGATCAGGGTATCGACGATCTCGGTAGCGTGCGCGTATGCGGTCATGGGTAGCTATGGGTAGCGTGGGTAGCTGAGACAAAAAGTCAAAACGCGGATCCAGCGCGGGCTCGTGCTCGCGACTCGGAACCTGCTCGCCGCAGACAGCAAAAACCCCGCCGGAGCGGGGTCGTAAAATAACGCAACAACAAGGTCGTATCAATATCAATCACCTCGGCGATCTGCGCCGCCCCGGTAATTGGTTTTTGTTGTTATCGATCACACTGCCCACACTGTCGATCGCTGGATGCCCGCCTCAGGCCTTGAGCCAGATGCCAGCATCCGTGGCAACCCGATCAGTGCGCTCCCCCTCCGAATTCATGAAAAGTCCCGGCCGAACCCGGCAAGAACAATGTACACATATCGAAAACCGGAGCGGATTTAACCACAAAAACTTTGTGGATTCAATTTTATGCAGAAGAATACCCCACCGCCCGACCGGGCTGCGGTTCGACCATCCCTGCCATGCTAAAATCGCGAGTTTTCGGCCCTGCCTATGCTGGAGCATGCCGAAGCAGCAGCAAGAACAGCCTGTAACCTCGCGGAACCCCGACGATGACGAACACGCCAGCCTCGTTTGCCAAAGAAACCCTGCCGATCAGTCTCGAAGAGGAGATGCGCCACTCCTATCTCGATTACGCCATGAGCGTGATCGTCGGCCGCGCCCTGCCGGACGTGCGCGATGGCCTCAAACCCGTGCATCGCCGCGTGCTCTATGCGATGCACGAACTGTCCAACGACTGGAACAAGCCCTACAAGAAATCCGCGCGCATCGTCGGCGACGTCATCGGTAAGTACCATCCCCATGGCGATACCGCCGTCTACGACACCATCGTGCGCATGGCGCAGGATTTCTCGCTGCGCTACATGCTGGTCGACGGCCAGGGCAACTTCGGCTCGGTCGATGGCGACAGCGCGGCGGCGATGCGCTACACCGAAATCCGCATGGCGCGCATCGGCCATGAACTGCTCGCCGACCTGGAAAAGGAAACCGTCGATTTCGGCCCCAACTACGATGGTTCCGAAGAAGAACCGCTGGTCCTGCCGGCGAAGATTCCCAACCTGCTGATCAACGGCAGCGCGGGCATCGCGGTGGGCATGGCGACCAACATTCCGCCGCACAATCTCGGCGAAGTGATCGATGGCTGCCTGGCACTCCTGAACGATCCCGAACTGTCCGTCGAACAGTTGATCGAGATCATCCCGGCGCCGGACTTTCCCACCGCCGGCCTGATCTACGGCATCGCCGGCGTGCGCGAAGGCTATCTGACCGGGCGTGGGCGCGTGATCATGCGCGCGCGCAGCCACGTCGAGGATCTGGAAAAAGGCGGCAAGCAGGCCATCGTCATCGACGAGTTGCCCTACCAGGTCAACAAGAAGACCCTGCTGGAAAAGATCGCCGAACTGGTCAACGAAAAGAAGATCGACGGCATCACCCACCTGCAGGACGAATCCGACAAGGACGGCATGCGCGTGGTAATCGAGCTGAAGCGCGGCGAAATGCCGGATGTCGTGCTCAATCATCTCTACAAGATGACTCAATTGCAGGACACCTTCGGCATGAACATGGTGGCGCTGGTCGATGGCCGGCCGCGCCTGCTCAATCTCAAGGAAATGCTCGCGGCCTTCCTGGCCCATCGCCGCGAAGTCATCACCCGGCGCACCATTTTCGAACTGCGCAAGGCGCGCGAGCGCGGCCACATCCTCGAAGGTCTGGCCGTCGCCCTGTCCAACGTCGATGAAATCATCGCCCTCATCAAGGCCGCGCCGACGCCGGCCGACGCCAAGCGCGGCCTGATGGAGCGCCGCTGGAATTCCGCGCTGGTCGGCGACATGCTGGCGCGCGCGGCCGCCGACGCTTCGCGCCCCGAAGACCTGGCGCCCGAATTCGGCCTGGGGCCGGACGGCTACCTGCTTTCCGAAACCCAGGCCCAGGCCATCCTCGAATTGCGCCTGCAGCGCCTGACCGGCCTGGAGCAGGACAAGATCATCAACGAATACCGCGAAGTGATGGATCTGATCGCCGACCTGATCGACATCCTCGCCCGTCCCGAGCGCATCACCGCCATCATCGGCGAGGAACTCGCCGCCATCCGCAGCCAGTTCAACGATCCGCGCCGCTCCGAAATCGTCATGAGCGCGCACGACATCAACATCGAGGATTTGATCACCCCGCAGGACATGGTGGTCACGCTCTCCCATGGCGGCTACATCAAGTCGCAGCCGCTCTCCGAATACAAGGCGCAAAGACGCGGCGGGCGCGGCAAGCAGGCGGCATCGACCAAGGAAGACGATTTCGTCGACCACCTCTTCGTCGCCAATACGCATGATTACATCCTCTGCTTCTCCAACCGCGGCCGCGTGTATTGGCTGAAGGTATACGAGGCGCCGCAGGGCAGCCGCAGCAGTCGCGGCAAGCCGATCATCAACCTGTTCCCGCTCGAGGAAGGCGAGAAGATCACCGCCGTCCTGCCGGTCAAGGAGTTCGACGAGCAGCACTACGTCTTCATGGCCACCGCCGGCGGCACGGTCAAGAAGACGCCGCTGACCGAGTTCTCCAACCCGCGCCGCGCCGGCATCATCGCCGTCGGCCTGGACGAAAACGATTACCTGATCGGCGTGGCCATCACCGACGGCAGCCATGACGTGATGCTGTTCTCCGATGCCGGCAAGGCGGTGCGCTTCGCCGAGGAAGACGTGCGCGCCATGGGGCGCGGCGCGCGCGGCGTGCGCGGCATGTGGCTGGAAGCCGGCCAGACGGTGATTTCCATGCTGGTTGCCGAGAACGAAGACTGCTCGGTGCTCACCGCCACCGAGAACGGCTACGGCAAGCGCACGGCCATCGGCGAATACACCCGCCATGGCCGCGGCACCAAGGGCATGATCGCCATCCAGACCAGCGAGCGCAACGGCAAGGTGGTCGGCGCCCTGCTGGTGCAGCCGGAAGACCACCTGATGCTGATTTCCACCGGCGGCGTGCTGATCCGCACCGCCGTCGAGCAGATCCGAGAAATGGGCCGCTCGACCCAGGGCGTGACCCTCATCAATCTGGATGCCGACGATACCCTGGCCGGCATCACCAAGATCATCGAAACCGATACCGAATCCGAAACGGACAACCCAGACGAACAAGGAGAAACCGCATGACACGCGCCATCAACTTCAGCGCCGGCCCCGCCGCGCTGCCCGCCGAAGTGCTGCAACAAGCCGCAGCCGAAATGCTCGACTGGCAGGGCAGCGGCCAGTCGGTGATGGAAATGAGCCATCGCGGCAAGGAATTCATGGCCATCGCCGCCGCCGCCGAAGCCGATCTGCGCGAGCTGATGGCGATTCCCGCCAACTACAAGGTGCTGTTCCTGCAGGGCGGCGCCTCGCTGCAATTCGAGATGATCCCGATGAACCTGCTCGCCGGCAAGGGCAGCGCCGACTTCGTCAATACCGGCGAATGGGCGAAGAAGGCCATCAAGGCCGTCAAGCACTTCGGCAAGGCCAACGTCGTCGCCAGCGCCGAGGACAGCAACTTCAACTATGCGCCGAAGCAGGACACCTGGAAGCTCGACCCGAACGCCGCTTACGTGCACTACACCGCCAACGAAACCATCGGCGGCGTCGAATTTCACTGGGTTCCGGAAACCGGCAACGTCCCGCTGGTCTGCGACATGTCGTCGAACATCCTCTCCAAGCCCGTCGATGTTTCCAAATACGGCCTGATCTACGCCGGCGCGCAGAAGAACATCGGCCCGGCCGGCCTGACCATCGTCATCATCCGCGACGACCTGATCGGCAAGGGCAATCCCGCGCCCTCCGCGATGCTCGACTACAAAACCCACGCCGACAACGACTCGATGTACAACACGCCGCCGACCTATGGCATCTACATCGCCGGCCTGGTCTTCCAGTGGCTGAAGAAGCAGGGCGGGCTGGCCGCCATCGAGCAGAAGAACATCGCCAAGGCCAGGCTGCTCTATGACTTCCTCGACCAGAGCGCGTTCTTCAAGAATCCGGTACGCAAGGAAGACCGTTCGCGCATGAACATCCCGTTCACCCTGGCCAACGCCGAGCTCGACGACGAATTCCTCAAAGGCGCCAAGGCGCGCGGCATGGTGCAACTGAAGGGCCACCGCTCGGTCGGCGGCATGCGCGCCTCGATCTACAACGCCATGCCCATCGAAGGCGTCCAGGCGCTGATCGACTACATGAAGGAATTCGAAACCCAACACGGCAAGTAAGCAGGAGCACTCCATGGCCACCTCTTTTCAGGTTCTGATCCTCAACCAGATTTCCGCCAACGGCCTCAAGCGCCTGCCCGCCGAGCGCTACACCAGCGGCAAGAGCATCGAATCGCCCGACGCCGTTCTCGTGCGTTCCGCCGACATGCACAAGATGGACATCCCGGCCAGCGTGCGCGCCATCGGCCGCGCCGGCGCGGGCACCAACAACATTCCGGTCAAGGCCATGAGCGCGCGCGGCGTGCCGGTCTTCAATGCGCCGGGGGCCAATGCCAATGCCGTCAAGGAACTGGTCATCGCCGGCATGCTGCTCGCCGCGCGCAATCTGCGCGGGGCGATGGACTTCGTCGGCAAGCTCGACCCGGCCGACCCGGAAATGGAAAAGAAAGTCGAAGACGGCAAGAAAACCTACGCCGGCTATGAACTGGCCGGGCGCACCCTGGGCGTGGTCGGCCTGGGCAAGATCGGCTGCCTGGTGGCCGACGCCGCCCTCAAGCTGGGCATGAACGTGCTCGGCTTCGATCCGGAAATCACGGTGGATGCCGCCTGGAGCCTGTCTTCCCAGGTCAGGAAGGCCGCCAGCCTGAACGAGCTGCTGAAGCATGCCGACTTCATCTCGGTGCATGTACCGCTGCTCGATGCCACGCGCAACATGCTCAATGCCGACAACATCACGCACTTGAAGCATGGCGCGGTCATCCTCAACTTCTCGCGCGACCAGATCGTCGATGAGCAGGCCGTGCTCGACGCGCTCGATGGCAAGAAGCTGGCCGCCTACGTCTGCGATTTCCCCTCGGCCCGGATCAATGCCCACCCCAAGGTCATCGCCCTGCCGCACCTCGGCGCATCCACGGGCGAAGCCGAGGAAAACTGCGCCATCATGGTGGCCGAGCAACTGCGCGACTACCTGGAGCACGGCAACATCCAGAACGCGGTGAACTTTCCCAACGTGGTGATGCCGCGCGAATCGAACTACCGCGTGGCGATTGCCAACGCCAACGTACCCAACATGGTCGGCCAGATTTCGACCGTCATGGCGCAAGCCGGCCTCAACATCCACAACATGATGAACAAGTCGCGCGGCGACATGGCCTACACGCTGGTGGACGTGGATAGCAGCGTGCCGCAGCAGACCATCAACGCCATCGCCGCCATCGAAGGCGTGCTGGCGGTGCGCTTCCTGCCGCTGGAGGATTGAACATGACCGGGGCCGACGCTGCCAGCGACGAACAGAGCGAGCTCCTGCGCCTGCGCGCAGGCATCGATCGCATCGACGATGAAGTCCTGCGCCTCGTCAGCGAGCGCGCCCGCCTGGCGCAGCGTATCGGCGAGATCAAGCAGGGCACGATCTATCGTCCCGAACGCGAGGCCCAGGTGCTGCGCCGCATCGTCGAAGCCAATCCCGGCCCCTTGCCCGACGAGGCCGTGCAGCGCATCACGCGCGAAATCATGTCGGCCTGCCTGGCGCTCGAACAGCCGCTGCTCATCGCTTTCCTCGGCCCTGCCGGCACCTTCACCGAAGCTGCCGCACGCAAGCACTTCGGCGCATCCCCCGTCCTCGACCCCTGCGCCAGCATCGACGACGCCTTTCGCGCCGTCGAAGCCGGCAACGTCAACTACGCCGTGGTGCCGGTGGAAAACTCCACCGAAGGCGCCGTCGGCCGCACGCTGGATCTCCTGCTCTCCTCGAGCGTGAAGGTCTGCGGCGAAGTCAGTCTGCGCGTGCATCAGAACCTACTGTGCAAGGCCGCCGCGCTCGATTCATCAAAGCCGCCGGCACGCATCTATTCCCATGCCCAGTCGCTGGCCCAGTGCCATGAATGGCTGGACAGGAATCTGCCGCAGGTGCCACGCATTCCGGTGGCCAGCAACGCCGAAGCCGCACGCATGGCTGCCGAGCAGCCGGATACCTGCGCCATTGCCGGAGAAACCGCGGCGCAGCGCTACGGCCTGAACATCCTCGCCGGCAACATCGAGGACGAGCCCAACAACACGACGCGCTTCCTGATACTCGGCTCGCACGACGCCGGCCCCTCGGGCCATGACAAGACCTCGCTGATCTGCTCGGCGCAGAACCGCGCCGGCGCCATGCACCATCTGCTCGCCCCTTTTGCCGAACACGGCATCAGCATGACCCGGCTGGAATCCCGCCCGGCACGCAGCCTCGGCGGCGGGCAATGGGCCTATGTGTTCTACATCGACATCGAAGGCCACCGGCAGCAACCGCAACTCGCCGCCGCCCTGCAGGCGCTGGACGAACGCGCCGGCTTTCTCAAAGTCCTCGGCAGTTATCCGGCTGCCGCAATGTAGTTTCGTGATTTTGTAATTTCCAGATTTACCGAGGTTTTGCGCCATGAGCATTGCCGAACTAGCTCCGGCCCACATCCGCGCCATCGCCCCCTACCCGCCTGGCAAACCCATCACGGCCCTGGCGCGTGAAATGGGGATCCCCGTCGAGCGCATCGTCAAGCTGGCTTCCAACGAGAATCCGCTGGGCATGAGCCGTCTGGCGCGTGCCGCCGTCGAGCGCGAAGTCGCCGGACTCGCGCGCTATCCCGACCAGTTCGAGCTGATCCAGGGGATTGCCGAACGTCACGGCATCGACGCCGAACGCGTCATCCTCGGCAATGGTTCGAACGATCTGCTCGACTATGTGGCCCGCGTGTTTCTCGGCCCCGGCCTGTCCTCGGTATTTTCGCAATACGCCTTCGCCGTCTACCCGCTGGCGACCCAGGGCGTCGGCGCGGAAAGCCTGGTCGTCCCGGCACGCGACTACGGCCACGATCTCGACGCCATGCGCGCCGCCATCCGTCCCGATACCCGCGTGGTCTGGATCGCCAACCCGAACAACCCGACCGGCACCTTCCTACCTGCCGGCGCAGTGCATGCCTTCCTGCAGGCCGTGCCGCGCGACGTCATCGTCGTGCTCGACGAAGCCTACGACGAATACCTGCCGCCGGCGCTGCGCGGCGACGCCAACGACACGCGCGGCTGGCTCGACGCCTTTCCCAACCTGATCATCACCCGCACCTTCTCCAAAGTGTATGGACTGGCCGGCCTGCGCGTCGGCTACGCGCTGGGAGCGGCGGAAGTCATCGACCTGCTGAACCGCCTGCGCCAGCCCTTCAACGTGAACAACCTGGCGCTCGCCGCCGCGCGCGCCGCGCTCGACGACCACCTGTTCCTCGCCGAGAGCTTCGAACTCAACCTGCGCGGCATCGAACAGATCGTCGCCGGCCTCAAACGCATCGGCCTCGGCCATATTCCGGCGCACGGCAATTTCGTCACCTTCCACGTCAAGGACGCGGCCAGCGTGAACCAACGTCTGCTCAAGCAGGGCATGATCGTCCGCCCGCTCGGCAACTACGCGATGCCCGAGCACCTGCGCGTCACCGTCGGCCTGGAAAGCGAAAACGCCCGCTTCCTCACCGCCCTCGAAAAATCCCTCTGACCGCCTGATCCCCGTCCCCTGAAACCCATGCCCCAACTGCACAAAATCGTCATCTGCGGCGTCGGCCTGATCGGCGGCTCCTTCGCCCTGGCGCTCAAGCAGGCCGGCGCAGTCCGCGAAGTGGTCGGCATGGGCCGCACCACGGCTTCGCTCGAAGAAGCGCAGCGTCTCGGAGTCATCGATCGTTACACCACCGACTGGGCCGATGCCCTGCGCGACGCCGATCTGCTCATGCTCGCCATGCCGGTGGGCCACACCGAAGCCACGCTGCGCCAGCTTGCCCCACACCTGGGGCCGACGACCATCATCAGCGATGCCGGCAGCACCAAGCAGGACGTGGTCGCCGCCGCGTACGCCGCGCTGGGCGGCAAGGCCGGCCGGTTCGTTCCAGGCCACCCGATCGCCGGCGCCGAAAAGAGCGGCGTCGCCGCCGCGCAGGCCAATCTCTTCCGCGAGCGGCGCGTGGTGCTGACGCCTCTGGCGGAAAACTCCGCGGCCGCCGTCGCGCTCGTCCGCGATGCCTGGCTGGCCTGCGGCGCCGAAGTCAGCAAGCTGACCGCCGCGACGCACGACGCAATCTTCGCCGCCGTCAGCCACCTGCCGCATCTGCTTGCCTACGCCCTGGTGCATGAATTCGCCAACCGTGAAAATGCCGATCGGCTCTTCGGCTTCGCCGCCGGCGGCTTCCGCGACTTCACCCGCATCGCCAGCAGCCATCCGGAAATGTGGCGCGACATCTGCCTGGCCAACCGCACCGCCCTGATCCGCGAGCTGGACGCCTACCAGGCCGAACTGATACGCGCCCGCGTGCTGCTCGCCAGCGCCGACGGCCCCGGTCTCGAAGCGCTGTTCGGCAAGGCGCGCAGCGCACGCGATACCTGGCTGGCCACGCAACACGCCGCAACCGATGGCGGCGCTTCTCCCGAATAAACCTCCCGCAAAAGACCGCCCATGGAAAAACACGCCAAAATCTACGTAGCCGGCCATCGCGGCCTGGTCGGCTCGGCCATCGTGCGCGCCCTGCGCAAGCAAGGCTACGACAACCTGCTGCTGCGCAGCCACGCCGAGCTCGACCTGATGGAGCAGGCGCCGGTGCGCGCCTTCATGGAAGCCGAGCGGCCGGACTACGTCATCCTCGCCGCCGCCAAGGTCGGCGGCATCCACGCCAACAACACCTACCCGGCCGAGTTCATCCACAGCAATCTCGCGGTGCAGACCAACGTCATCCACGAATCCTGGCGCGTCGGCGTCCGGCGCCTGCTGTTCCTCGGCTCCTCGTGCATCTACCCGCGCAACTGTCCGCAGCCGATCAAGGAAGACTACCTGCTGACCGGCCCGCTCGAAGCCACCAACCGGCCCTATGCGCTGGCCAAGATCGCCGGCATCGAAATGTGCTGGAGCTACAACCGCCAGTACGGCACCCGCTTCATCGCCGCCATGCCGACCAATCTCTACGGCCCGGGCGACAACTACGATCTGGCCAACTCCCACGTGCTGCCAGCGCTGATCCGCAAGATGCACGAAGCCAAGGCGCGCGGCGACAAGGAAGTCGCCATCTGGGGCACCGGCACGCCGCTGCGCGAATTCCTCAGCAGCGACGACATGGCCGATGCCTGCCTGCACCTGATGCAACTGCCCAAAGAACGCTACGCCGAACTGCTGGCGCTCGACGGCCCACCGCTGGTGAACATCGGCTGCGGCGCGGACCAGACCATCCGCGCCATGGCCGAGATCGTCGCCAGTACCGTCGGTTTCCAGGGCGAGCTGCGCTTCGACACCACCAAGCCGGACGGCACGCCGCGCAAACTGCTCGACGTCTCGCGCATGAAGCAGCTCGGTTGGAGCGCGAAGATTCCGCTGGAGCGAGGCCTTGCCAGCGCCTATGCCGACTTCCTCGCACGCTTCGACTGAAGCCCCTGCGTTTGCCACCGATACTCACGAGAGGCCGCATCTACCCATGACCAAGACAGCACTCATCACCGGCGTCACCGGCCAGGACGGCGCCTATCTGGCCGAATTTCTGCTCGACAAGGGCTATACGGTGCATGGCATCAAGCGCCGCACCTCGCTGTTCAACACCGACCGCATCGATCATCTCTACCAGGATCCGCACGAAAAGAACCGCCGCTTCATCCTGCATCACGGCGACATGACGGACAGCTCCAGCCTGATCCGCATCATCCAGCAGGTGCAACCCGACGAGCTCTACAACCTGGCGGCGCAAAGCCACGTTGCGGTCAGCTTCGAGGAACCCGAATACACCGCCAACTCCGATGCGCTGGGCGCCTTGCGCCTGCTCGAAGCCATCCGCATCCTCGGGCTGGAGAAGAAGACCCGCTACTACCAGGCTTCCACCTCCGAGCTTTACGGTCTGGTGCAGGAAGTGCCGCAGAAGGAAACCACGCCCTTCTACCCGCGCAGCCCCTACGCCGTCGCCAAGCTGTATGCCTACTGGATCACCGTCAATTACCGCGAAGCCTACGGCATGTACGCCTGCAACGGCACGCTGTTCAATCACGAATCGCCGATTCGCGGCGAAACCTTCGTCACCCGCAAGATCACCCGCGCGCTGGCGCGCATCAAGCTGGGTCTGCAGGATTGCCTGTTCCTCGGCAATCTCGATGCCAGGCGCGACTGGGGCCATGCACGCGACTACGTAGAAATGCAATGGCTGATGCTGCAGCAGGAGCAACCCGAGGATTTCGTCATCGCCACCGGCGTGCAGTACAGCGTGCGCGATTTTGTCGATGCAGCCGCCAGGGAACTGGGTATGCGGATCCGCTGGGAAGGCAGCGGCGTCGATGAAAAAGGTTACTGGGTCGATGCCCCCGCCGGCAGGAGCACGGCCATCGTTGCCGTCGATCCGCGCTACTTCCGCCCGACCGAAGTCGAAACCCTGCTCGGCGACCCGACCAAGGCGCGCCAGAAACTCGGCTGGCAGCCCAGAACCAGCTTCGCCGAACTGGTTGCCGAAATGGCGCGCGAAGACCTCAAGTCCGCCGAACGCGACGAACTCATCAAGAACCATGGCTACAAGACCATGGATTACCACGAGTAAGGCCAAGGTAAGGCCGAAAGCGCCGCGCTGCCCGCCGCCCGTGCCAATACCCATACCGCGCATCACCACGACTGAAGGAACCGACGCTTGAGTCTTGCCGCCTTTCCCGGGCTCATCCTGTATTTCCTCGCCATACTCGGCGCATCGGCGGCTGTCACGCTGCTGCTGTTGCGCCGCTTTCGCATCATCGACCTGCCCAACGAACGCTCTTCGCACAGCACGCCGACGCCGCGCGGCGGCGGCCTGGGCATCGTGATCGGCTTCTTTCTCGCCCTGCTATCGATTCACCTGTTCGGCGGCAATGTGCTGGCCGCTCCCCTGACCACGCTGCACTTCGCCGGCTTTCTGCTCGCCGCGCTGCTGATCGCCGGCGTTTCACTGCACGACGACATGGCCGGCCAAGGCTACGCCAGCAAGCTGCTCGTCCAGTTGATCGCGGTGGCGATGGTCATGGCCTGCGGCAGCCTCATCGAGGCGCGGCAAATTCCGTGGCTGCCGGACTGGCTGGCCTGGCTGCGCTGGCCGATCACCCTGCTGTGGCTGATCGGCCTGACCAATGCCTACAACTTCATGGATGGACTCGATGGCATGGCGGGCGGCACGGCCGTCGTCGTCGCCGCCTGCTTCGCCCTCATCTGCTGGCAACAGGGGCTACCCTTCCTCGCCCTGGCCGCGCTGGCGATCTGCGCCGGCAGTTGCGGTTTTCTGCTGTTCAACTGGCCGCCGGCAAGAATCTTCATGGGCGACGTCGGCAGCACCTTTCTCGGTTTTTCCTTTGCCGCCTTCGCCCTGCTGGCCGCCGGCAACGCGGCGCCACGGCTACTGCTCGTCATGCCGCTGCTGTTGCTGCACTACATTTTCGACACGGTATTCACCTTCTGCCGTCGCCTGCTGGCCGGTGAAAAACTCACCCAGGCGCACCGCGGCCATCTCTACCAGTTGCTCAACCGCAGCGGACTTTCCCATCGCAGCGTAAGCCTGCTGTATGCCGGCCTGGCGCTGGCGCAAGGACTTGCCGCGCTCTGGTTCAGCAACGCAACCGACGACCACGCGCGCCTCTGGATTTTCCTGCCATTCCTGCTCGGCTACACGCTGCTCGCTTTCCGCATCACGCACCAGGCACGCCGCAACGGGCTCATTTGATGTTGTCGATCGGCAGCGACGAAATCCACCTCTGGCTGGCCTTCGACCGCGAGATTCACGATGCCGGCTTGCTGGCCGCCTGCCGGCGGCTGCTGAATCCCGCAGAGCGGCAGCAGGAACAGCGCTTCCACTTCGCCAAGGACAGGCAACAATATCTGGTCACCCGCGCGCTGACGCGCAGCGTGCTTTCGTACTACGCGCCCGTCGCGCCACAGGATTGGCGTTTTCGCAAACTGGAACATGGCCGGCCGCAAATCATCAATCCGCAGGCCGGCGATCTGGTGTTCAACCTCTCGCACACCGCCGGGCTGATCGTGCTCGGCATCACGGGCGGCGGCACGCTCGGCGTGGATACGGAAAACATCATCGAACGCAGCCCGCCGCTGGAAATCTCCCGGCGCTATTTCTCCCCGCGCGAAACCGACGATCTGCTGGCCTTGCCGCAGGCACTGCAGGCGGAACGCTTTTTCCATTACTGGACGCTGAAGGAGTCCTACATCAAGGCGCGCAGCCTGGGCCTGGCCTTGCCGCTGGAGCAGTTCAGCTTTCATTTTCCGGCCGAAAACGAGATCGATATCGCCTTCGATCCACGGCTCGACGACCAGCCCGAACGCTGGCATTTCCGGCTACTGCGCCCGACACCGGAACATCTGCTGGCCGTCTGCGCAGCACATGCACCCGCCAGTCCGCCCCGGCGCCTCAGCCTGCGCCGGATCGTCCCGCTGACGCCGCTGGCCGACGTAAGCGCACCGCAACCAATCGAAACCCTGCTCCTGCGCCAGACCCAATCGGAGAGTCAGGCAAGTCCGGAGAACCCGGCAAATCCAGCGAATCACGCGGCCTGAAGCGCAAGGCGGCCTACCCCCTCCGGTATAATCCGGGGTTCTTTTTTCGACCTCTGCTCACGCAAAACCTCCCCGATGGAACTCGCCAAAAGCTTCGAACCCGCCACCATCGAACAACGCTGGTATGAACACTGGGAAGGCCAGGGCTATTTCAAGGCCGGCCTCGATCGCTCCAAGCCCGCGGAAAATTCCTACTGCATCCTGCTGCCGCCACCCAACGTCACCGGCACCCTGCACATGGGGCACGGCTTCAACCAGACGCTGATGGATGCGCTGACCCGCTACCACCGCATGCGCGGCTGGAACACGCTGTGGCAACCGGGCACCGACCATGCCGGCATCGCCACGCAGATCGTCGTCGAACGCCAGCTCGATGCCCAGGGCGTTTCCCGTCACGATCTGGGGCGCGAGAAATTCATCGAAAAAGTCTGGGAATGGAAGGAATATTCCGGCTCGACCATCACCCGCCAGATGCGCCGTCTGGGCACCTCGCCCGACTGGTCGCGCGAACGCTTCACCATGGACGCGGGGCTGTCGAAAATCGTCACCGAGACTTTCGTCCGCCTCTACAACGAGGGAGTGATCTATCGCGGCAAGCGCCTGGTGAACTGGGATCCGAAACTGCACACCGCCGTCTCCGACCTCGAAGTAGTGAGCGAAGAGGAGGACGGCTTTTTGTGGCATATCCGTTATCCGCTGACGGATGGCTCGGCCACGCTGACCGTCGCCACCACGCGCCCGGAAACCATGCTCGGCGACACCGCCGTGATGGTGCATCCGGAAGACGAGCGCTATCGGCATCTCATCGGCAAGACCGTCAGGCTGCCACTCACCGAGCGCGAAATTCCCATCATCGCCGACGCCTACGTCGACCGCGAATTCGGCACCGGCGTGGTGAAGGTCACCCCGGCGCACGACTTCAACGACTATGCGGTCGGCCAGCGCCACCAGTTGCCGATGATTTCCATCCTCACCCTGGATGGCCACATCAACGACGCGGCGCCGGAGAAATATCGCGGCCTGGAGCGTTTCGCCGCGCGCAAGGCCGTCGTCGAAGACCTCGAAGCGCTCGGCCTGCTGGAGAAGACCGACAAGCACAAACTCAAGGTGCCGCGCGGCGACCGCACCGGCGTGGTGATCGAGCCCATGCTCACCGATCAATGGTTCGTCGCCATGAGCAAGCCAGGCGACGACGGCAAGAGCATCACCGAAAAGGCGCTCGAATGCGTGCGCTCGGGCGAGATCCGCTTCGTGCCGGAAAACTGGGTGAATACCTACAACCAGTGGCTCAACAACATCCAGGACTGGTGCATCTCGCGCCAGCTCTGGTGGGGCCATCAGATTCCGGCGTGGTATGGCAGTAATGGCGAAATCTTCGTCGCCCATGACGAGGTCGAAGCGCGTCAGCTCGCCGACAAGGCCGGCTATGCCGGTCCGCTGACGCGCGACCCGGACGTGCTCGACACTTGGTACTCCTCGGCACTCTGGCCCTTCTCGACGCTCGACTGGACGCCGGAATACCCGGCAAAATCCAACGACGCGCTGGATCTCTACCTGCCCTCCTCGGTGCTGGTCACCGGCTTCGACATCATCTTCTTCTGGGTAGCGCGCATGGTCATGATGACCAAGCACCTCACCGGCAAAATCCCCTTCCGCGACGTCTATGTGCACGGCCTGATCCGCGATGCCGAAGGCCAGAAGATGTCGAAGTCCAAGGGCAACGTGCTCGACCCCATCGACCTGATCGACGGCATCGACGTCGAGGCGCTGGTGCAGAAACGCACCACGGGGCTGATGAACCCCAAACAGGCGGCGCAGATCGAGAAGCGCACACGCAAGGAATTCCCCACCGGCATCCCCGCCTTCGGCACCGACGCCCTGCGCTTCACCTTCGCCAGCCTCGCCTCGCCGGGACGCGACATCAAGTTCGACCTGCAGCGCTGCGAGGGCTATCGCAACTTCTGCAACAAGCTGTGGAACGCCACGCGCTTCGTGCTGATGAACTGCGAAGGCAAGGACGTCGGCCTCGACATCACGCCGGGCACCTGCCCGCCGTTTTCCGCCGCCGACCGCTGGATCGTCAGCCGCCTGCAGCGTGCCGAAGCCGAGATCGCCCAGCACTTTGCCGAATACCGCTTCGACCTCGCCGCACGCACGGTGTATGAACTCGTCTGGGATGAATACTGCGACTGGTATCTGGAACTGGCCAAGGTGCAACTGCAAACCGGCAGCGAGGCGGCGCAGGTCGCCACGCGGCGCACCCTGGTACGCGTACTGGAAACCATCCTGCGTCTGGCCCATCCGCTGATTCCCTTCATCACCGAAGAGCTGTGGCAATCGGTCAAGCCGCTGGTCGGCATTGACGCCGACACCATCATGCTGCAACCCTACCCCGAATGCGTACCTGCCAAGATCGACGAAGACTGCGAGGCACGCATCCAGTTGCTGAAAGACATGGTGACGGCCTGCCGCAGCCTGCGCGGCGAAATGAACCTGCCGCCGTCACAAAAGGTGCCGCTGCTGATCACCGGTGATGAAGACACTGTCAAGGAATTCGCCCCCTACCTGCAAGCGCTGGCACGCCTGGAAAGCGTCACCGCCACGGGTGCGCAGCTACCGGAAGCCGACGCCCCGGTGCAGATCGTCGGCGACTATCGCCTGATGCTGAAAATAGAAATCGACATCGAGGCCGAGCGCGCCCGTCTCGCCAAGGAAATCGAACGCATCGCCGGCGAAATCGCCAAGGCCGACAAGAAACTCGCCACCCCCAGCTTCGTCGAACGCGCTCCCGCCGCCGTGGTGGAGCAGGAACGCAACCGTCTAAGCGAGTTCTCCACGCTGCTGGAAAAACTGATGGCGCAACGTCAGCGGCTGACTTAACCAAGGCGCTTACCCAACTCCCGTCCCCGCTCCTTTGGAGCCAGATAGCCCGTATCGCCGGCCATCCCGCGCTGTCAGCCCCGGACAACGGGCCGCTTGGACGGCTGGTTCATGAAACCGGCCAGCGCCAGTATTTGCCGACGATGAGATCGCCTAACACCGTAACGCTAAGATAAAGCACCGCGCTACGACGCCAGTTCCCGTTCGACACCCGGAGCTTCCAGCAGCACCGAAGGTGCCACACCCAGCGCTTCCGCCAGCTTGAAGATGTTGAGCAGAGCGATGTTGCGTTGGCCGCGCTCGACGCCGCCGAGGTAGCTGCGCGCCAGACCGCTTTCCAGCGCCAGGCGCTCTTGTGACCAGCCTTTGGTTTTCCTGACTTCTATCAGCCTCAGGCCGAAGCGTGTGCGCGGGTCGATGGGCATATTTCTCTTTCTCAAAGAGAAACAACTCTATGAGTACCCCCTCTATCAGGCTACGCTCGATAAGAGCACGCTCTATAAGTGACATTTGTATTATTTCCGCATAGAATGACCTCTATGAGTGACATCAACCTCACAGGAGGGCCTGGTGGCAAGTGTCTGGAAAACGGCCGGCCTGGGTGCCATCGTCGGATCGCCAAGTGCAGTGGCACATTTGCGGCAGCACATTGCACTACGCCCGAACTTACGCCACGAGGCAGGCAAGGCAGCCCAATCTTTACGCGCATCCTACGAGCGCCGTCTGGGCAGCCTTCGTACCAGGGCGAAACATCCTTTCCGGGTGCTCAAGCGGCAGTTTGGCCATACAAAGGTGAGATACCAGGGACTTGCCAAGAACACGGCACAGTTGAAAACGCTGTTTGCGCTGTCCTATCTGTGGATGGCGCAACGGTATTGCTGGCGGCGATAGGAGAGGTGCGTCCATGAAGCACCCAAAGCCCCCACAATAGGGCTGTAAATGACACAGATACGACGCTGAATGTCACAACTATTGAATAAAAATCAATATGGCGCGCAAGCCTAACGGAACCCGTTCGGGTGGTGTACTGTTCAGACTATCCATAAGGAGTCACAATATTTAAATATATTAAAACCAGAAAAACCCACTGATGGGAAAATTGATCCCATTAGTGCCAATCCATTTTCTCTCTTAAAAAGTTTTCAACTTCTGTCAGGATAGACCAACAACAAAGGAAACGTCATATGAGCACAATTACCGAAAGTGTAACTGACAATGCCGTCGATAAGGCTACCCTAGATAAGATGCCACAAATCTGGAACCCAAACGCTGCGGTAAATTGGTCTCTATTATTCACCCCAGTGTTTGGTACATACTTTCAGTACAGAAACTGGATAACCTTAAACGAGCCAGAGCGTGCAAAAACAACAAGGATTTGGCTTATTCTCAGTTGTTGTTTCCTTGCATTTCGTGTAGCCAGTGCTTTTAACTTTATCATCCTTACAGAATCTTTATTCATACCACTCTTTGGAGGTTTTGTTGTTTACTTCTTTACGTGGTATTTTTTGGATGGGCGTACTCAGAATACCTATATGAAGGAAAAGTACCAAGGTATGTATCGCCGCAAGTCATGGAAGATTCCACTACTGATTGCAATTCCCATCTTCTACGTGGTAACAGTTGTTGACTGGCATAACCACCCAATGTCGATTACTTCAGACTCAGCAGAGGTGAAGCTCGTCAAGAACGGCTATCTTGATGAGTGCCAGGAGTATACGGTGGATCAGATAATTACACACTTTATGCACAACCCAACTTGGGAATCAGGTAAGGCTATCGATGGCGATGTTAAAGGCAAGGATATAGTAAATATTCGTGGAAAAATCTCCTACCATGACAAGCCGGTCGAAGCAGTAATGCAATTCGTAGTTGAAGGGAGTAGCTTCACACTTCAGGCTATTGAGTACAATGGCGTTCCACAACCGGCACTCATGGCAACTGGTCTAATCATGAAGATGTGCGAAAGCGTTCCAGCCAATATGTCTGTCACAGCGCCTTTAACTCAAGTGCCCAGCCCGGTATTTGAACCTGTAGTTCAGGCTCCGGTAGACAAAGAGTTCACCATAGTTGGAACTGTGGTTTATAGTAATGGAGAAACTACAATTGGCTCCATAAAATCAATAGATGAGATTGAGAGCTACACTTTTACCTTGGATACAGAAGCTGGTGAGAAGATAATACAGGCTTGCCATGAGGCTACGGGTGACGGTATTTACTGCAAAATCGAAGGTATAGTCTCTAATGACAATAACATAGCATCGGTTATATCGGCTGAAATTGAAATAAGAGAATACAGTAACGCCTTCTCTACACAGACCAATGTAGTAACCCCAGCATCAAATACAAAAATATATAACACTAAAGAATTAGAATCTTTTCTAAACAAGATGACTCTAATAGAGAAGAAAAATATTATTAATAAAATAAGTACTTACCCAGAAAAAACAGTGTTTGATATTTGTTATGAAAAATACTCTAGCATTGAGAAACGAGATGGGTGTGCACTCTCCTTAACAGCCGACACTAACTTATGGGAGAAATCACGAAGAATCTATATGCTCAAAACACTTAATGAAATAGTTTGCCATTCAAATTTTAGTCAAGATAGTTTAGAAGTGATTCCTCAAGAACTACAGTCCCAAGATTCCAAGAATATATTTTGTGGATTTTCTCATGAGCGGCTTACCAATCTTGCTAAAGGCCAAAGTGCTAAGTCGTGCCCAGAGTATATGATGACGGTAAACCATCCTTTGATTAAAGCAAATAAATCACCATTAACTTTATTCCAAATATTAGTTGAACCAAATAATGCAGAAATACGACTTGGTGGAGTATTAGAAAATTTCCAAGGAAATCGCTATATACTTCGACAAGGAGACTTGGATCAGGAGATTCTTGTGAATGCCATGTTCAATCAACCAACAGATAAAAAACACGTAATTGCTGAAGTTGGAAGCAATACCAAGAAATTCTTGAATAACAAATTAGTAATTGGATCTGGAATAGGTATATATGGTATTTATAGGAGGAATGAATTAAATTATTCAACAGAAAAACAATTACCTGTTATTGAAACCCTTTGTATTGAGAACTAAAAATCGACAAATTAAGGATTGCAAGACGAAAACGAGACAAAATTACAGTGAGGAACGCAAGGCTCGACCTTTCGTTCCTGAGGAGATTGCTGTGTGGCTCTTGCGGCCCCCTCACCATCATTAGGGCCCTCAATCATAGGAGATGCAAAAATGCGAACGAAGCAAGCTGGTCCAAACCCATCCCCCTCAAGAAGGGACCGCTCGGCAGCTATGTGCTCCAGTTAGAAGATTTGCCAGAGGAGCCAGGCGTCTACGTCTTTGGACGAAAACATGGCGAGAGCGTAGTTCCAATCTACATCGGTGAAACGCTGTCGATTCGAAGGAGAGTTAAGGGCCATCTCAATTCCTTAGCACTTATGCGAGCTATTGAGAATGCCCCAATAGGAGGTCGATTCTTCATTTACTGCACTGTAAAAGCTGTCTCAAAAGAGAAAGCAAAGAAGCATGCCAAAGTGCTAGAAAAGGCACTTCTTATGCATGCGCAGAGTGAAGGTCATGAACTCTTCAACAAGAAGGGCACCAAGCTGCCTACCGACACCATCTCGTTTACTGGTAATCGAACATCAGAAGCAATTGCGCCCAGAATCATGCTGATTAGGCGCGCATTGACAAAAACCAAGAGGCCGAGCTCTCTCAAGAAACATACCCCAAATGGCTGAGTTAAATACTGGTTTCAAGCATCCTCCGGAATCGGATTAAGTTTGAAGCCAAGCCATTTCGTGCGTCTGGTGGAATGGTGCATGACGCACTGGCGATACCGCTCCTCAAGGGAGGCTTCCCCACGCCACTAAAAGCAGAGCACTGTATGAGCAAGAAAGCTGAGCAGCATGACTCAAAGCGTCTCGGCGCAGAAGGTGGCCGGCGTGACGATGCGCGTGCGCCCGACACGGCCGCGTTACAGCAGCCCGGCGCGGCGGTCACCCGTTACCAGATAGTCTCGGCATCGCTGCCAAGTGCCATTGCCAACAGGTAAGCGTCGTTCGGTTCGATGCTATCTGGCAACAGCGGCAATTGCGCCATATTCCGGCTGGGTCGACCGTGACAAGCCTGTACTACAGCATCAGAACGGGATGTCATCGTCCGGCGGTACCTGCGATTCGTTCTCCCAGGCCGGCGGGACATCCTCCGGGCTACCGCCCGACAGTTTTTCAATGCGCCAGGCCTGCAGGCTGACGAAGCATTTTTCCGGCTTGCCCGGCGCGCTCCACAAGCGGCCGCCGAGGTTGAAGGCCACCTTGACCTCGTCCCCCTTCTTGTAATTGTCGAGCACGGCGCATTTGTCCTTGACGAACTCCAGGGCGACGTAGTTCGGGTAGCTGGGGTTCTCGTCCTCGCCAGTCAGTTTGACCACCAGCTCGCGCTTGGTAAAACCGTTCTGCCCGTAGGTCCGGGTCTCGTCGATATTGTGAATCTCGCCCTGGATATCAAAACTTGCCATAGCCTTCCCTGCTCCTGCCTTGTGCCGTGTGGCTGAAATAAAAAACCACGCGGCTTCTTTTCATGTGCCGCGTGGGTATCGATCACTGAAACCCCGGCATGCTGCACCTGGCCTCGCAAAACGAAAGCTTCTCCGGATCGTCCGTCATTATAAATGCTCGGGACCGCAGAGCCGGGAGTCGGCTCTTGCATAAACACGTTGCCACCCGGTTACTGGGCACATCCCCTCCATGACGGACAAATCTTTCCAGCCCGGGCCATCCAGGGATTTCGAGCGTTATTAAAGGGGCCTCGATTTCCCCCGCCTACACGGACATCAAGTGTCTAAACGAAAAGACTGACGTCCGCCTTCTGCGCCTCGGGCAAAAAGGTGGCGGCGCCAGCGAAATCCACGCCGTTGATGAAGTCATCCGCCGCATAGCCGAACAGGTCCACGCTCATCTGGCAGGCGATCATTTCCACGCCGGCTTCCAGCGCCAGTTCGCGCAATTCGGCAATGCCGGCGACGCCCTTGTTGCGGATGGTCTGCTGCATCAGCTTGGTGGCCAGCGTCTCGAAGCCCGGGATGCCGGCCTGGATCAGGTTGGGAATGTTCCATTGCAACGCCTGGAACCAATCCGGGCCGAAAGGCATTTTCATTGGCATCGCCGGGTTTCCCAGCGGACTGACCTTGAGATCGGTCAGGTCCTTTTTCAGTAGGTTCAGGCCGTAGAACGTAAAGAACAGCTTGACCTGCCAGCCCAGGGCAGCCGCCGTCGTCGCCAGGATGAACGGTGGATAGCCCCAGTCCAGCGTGCCCTTGCTGGCAATCAGCGCCAGCGTGGGCACATGGCTCTGCGCCCGTGCGGCCAAGGCTGCTTCGATACGCTGCGGCAGCAGCTCGGCCAGGCGTTCATCGACCCGTTGCCGGATCAGTGCTTCGATTTCCGCCTCGGTCTTCACGCCTCAGTCCTCGCGACTCGCCAACGCACTCAGGCCCGCCGCCACAGCGTGCCCTGCGGCGTGTCTTCCAGCACCACGCCCGCTTCCAGCAGCTCGGAACGGATGCGGTCGGCCTCGGCGTAGTCCTTCGTCTGCTTGGCGGCGGCACGCGCGGCGATGCGCGCATCGATATCCTCGTTGCTCAGGCCGCCTGCAGCCACCGGCGCGGCATGCAGGTATTCGCTGGGATCGCGCTGCAGCAGGCCCAGTAAACCGCCCAGGCTGCGCAACAAACTCGCCAGCGTTGCATCCTGGTGACGATTGACTTCGGTCGCCAGTTCAAACAGCACGGCGAGCGCTTCCGGTGTGTTGAAGTCATCATCCATCGCCGCCTTGAAGCGGGCCGCCGGACCGTCGGTCCAGTCGATTTCCGCCGCGTCAGCCGTTGCCGGCGCGGCTTTCAGCGCCGTGTACAACCGCGTCAGCGCGCCACGTGCATCGTCCAGGTGCGCATCCGAATAATTCAGCGGGCTGCGGTAATGCGCGCGCAGGATGAAGAAGCGCACCACCTCGGCATCGTACTGCTTCAGCACTTCGCGGATGGTGAAGAAATTGCCCAGCGACTTCGACATTTTCTCGTCATCGACGCGCACGAAACCGTTGTGCATCCAGTAATTGACGAAAGTATTCCCGTGCGCGCCCTCGCTCTGGGCGATTTCATTTTCGTGATGCGGAAACTGCAGATCCTGCCCGCCGCCGTGGATGTCGAAATGCGGCCCCAGTAGTTGCGAACTCATCGCCGAGCATTCGATATGCCAGCCCGGCCGCCCCTCGCCCCAAGGCGAAGCCCAGCGCGCTTCCGCCGGCTCATTCTCCTTGCCGCGCTTCCAGAGCACGAAATCCAGCGGGTCCTGCTTGCCATCCCGGATATCGACGCGCTCGCCGGCACGCAGATCTTCCAGCGACTTGCCGGAGAGCTTGCCGTAGCCGTCGAACTTGCGCACGTGAAAGCAGACATCCTGGTTGCCGGCCACGTAGGCATAGCCGTTTTTCTCCAGGGCAGAAATCATCTCCAGCATCTGCGGCACGTGGTCAGTGGCGCGCGGCTCGAAATCGGGACGCGCCACGCCCAGCGCGGCGGCATCCTCGTGCATCGCGGCGATGAAACGATCGGTCAGGGCGCGCAGACTCTCATCGTTTTCCTGCGCCCGCCGAATGATCTTATCGTCGATGTCGGTGATGTTGCGCACGTAGGTGACCCGATAGCCGCTGGCCCGCAGCCAGCGCGCCACCATGTCGAAGACGACGAGCACCCTGGCATGCCCCAGATGGCAGTAGTCATACACGGTCATGCCGCAGACATACATGCGCACCTCGCCAGGTTCGATGGGAACGAAAGCCTGCTTGTCGCGCGTAAGGGTATTGTGAATTTTCAGCATGGAAACTGTTCGAAGCGATCGGGTGCCGTATTTACCGCATTTACCGCACTTGCCGCATTTGATGGGGAGCGGCTGCGCCGATGACGCGCCAGCCCGCGTCTCCCCTGCGCCGACCGTGATGACGGCATGAACAAATCGGCTATTCTTGGTAGAATGAAAAGCTAAGGATCGCCCGGAAAAGGACTAATTATAACATGCGCACACGTCTCCTCAGCCTGAGAACACCTGTTGCAATCCTCACAGCAGCGCTGCTGGCACTCGCTCCGCCGGCCCATGCCGATGCGTTGCAGGACATCGGCAAATTGATGAAACAAGGCCAGTACGCCCAGGCGCTGGAACGGGCCGAACGCTATCTCTCCTCCAATCCGAAGGATCCGCAAGGCCGCTTCCTCAAGGGACTGATCCTGACCGAGCTGAACCGCCAACCTGAAGCCATCGTCGTCTTCACCAAGCTCACCGAGGATTTTCCCGAATCGCCCGAGCCCTACAACAACCTCGCCGTGATCTACGCCCAGCAAAAGCAGTACGACAAGGCACGCCAGGCGCTGGAAATGGCGATACGCACCCATCCCTCCTACGCTACCGCGCATGAGAACCTCGGCGACATTTACGCCCACATGGCCAGCCAGGCCTACGACAAGGCACTGTCGATCGACTCGTCGAACGCCAGCGCTCAGACCAAACTGGCAATGATCCGCGACATGATGACCGGCGCAGGCTATGCCCCCACCAGCGGAGACAAGCGCCCTGCCGCAAAGCCGACCGTACCCCCGGTCGCCGTGGCACCGACACCGACGCCTGCCGCGCCTCCCCCGCCCGTCAGCGTTGCGCCGCCAGCCGCCAAGCCCACGCCGCCGGTCACAACGCCGCCTGAACGCCAACTGGCCGCAGGCGAGGAAGACGACGTTCGCAGGGCCGTCGAAAACTGGGCTGCCGCATGGGCAGGAAAGGACATGGGAAATTACCTTTCATCTTATGCAAAGGATTTCGAGTTACCCAGGGGACAATCGAGATCGTCCTGGGAAGCTGAACGCCACGCGCGCATTGCCAAAAGGTCTGGCACCATCCAGGTCGAGGTCGAAAACCTGAGCGTGACGATGGAAGGCCCGGATCGCGCCACGGCACGCTTCCGCCAGTATTACCGCGCCGCTTCATTGAAAAACACCACCAGCAAGATCCTCACCATGGTCAAGCGCAACGGCGCCTGGCAGATCAAGCAGGAACGCGTTGGCAAATAAGGCAGGCAGGACAGACCGGCAATCTTCGATAACGTAAAATCCCGACAATGCCCCTGAAATCGCGCCTCAAACTTGGAATTGCAGCTTCCGCCTGCGTGGCGGTCGGGGCGACGTTCGCCATTCCAACGCCGGCCAGGCACTACACCGGCAATACGCAATCGCAGTACACGGATACCCGGCTCTCGCCCGAATCCCAGCTCGCGCTCATTTCTTCCGGCGTCGAACCGGAAGCCCAACTTGCACGCGTCTTCGAACACATCGAGCAGAACCGTCTCGACACAGCCTTGCAGCAGGCGGAAAACCTGACGCGCGAGTACCCGAACTTCCATCTTGCCCAACTGGTCAAGGGTGATTTGCTGCTGGCGCGCAGCGGCCAGATCAGGGGGTTCGGCAACGCGGCCAACGCACCGGCCGACCGGATCGCGGACCTGCGCGACGAAGCCATTGCCCGCCTGCAGGCATACCGCAACAAACCCCAGACCGATGCCGTACCCCGCTATCTGTTGCAGATGCGGCAGGACCAGAAGTACGCCGTCGTGATCGACACGCAAAAATCACGTCTTTATCTGTACCAGAACGACCAGGGCACGCCGCGCTTCGTCACGGACTACTACATCACCCACGGCAAGCTGGGGACCGACAAGGTACGCGAGGGTGACAAGAAGACCCCCGTGGGCGTATATCACGTCACCGCCAACCTGCCGCGCCAAAAACTGACCGATTTTTACGGTGCCGGCGCCTTCCCGATCAACTATCCGAACGAGTGGGACAAGCGCAACGGACGCGCCGGCTCCGGGATCTGGCTGCACGGTACGCCATCGAACACCTATTCCCGCCCGCCCAGGGCCTCCGATGGCTGTGTCGTGCTTTCCAACAAGGACCTCACTTCGATCTCCCGCTATCTGCAAGTCGGCCTGACGCCCGTGATCATCAGCAACAACGTCGAATGGCTGTCGCTCGATGACTGGCAGAACGAGCGTGCGGGCCTGCAAAAGGGAATCGAGCAATGGCGGGCCGACTGGGAAAGCCTGGACGTCGATCGCTACCTCAGCCACTACTCCAGAAACTTCACGGGCAGCGGCCAGAACATTGCCCAATGGAGCGAGCACAAGCGCAACGTGGCGAACAGCAAGCAATGGATCAAGGTCGATACCGAAAATCTCAGCATGTTTCGCAACCCGGGCAAGGAAGAAATTGTCGTGGTGAGCTTCGTGCAGAACTACCGCAGCAACAATCTCAGCAATGTCATGAAGAAGCGCCAGTACTGGCAGAAGGAAAATGGCCGCTGGCGCATCATTTACGAAGGCGCGGCCTGATCCACTCCATCTGTCAGCCAGTCCGTCAATCCGCGCAGGAAAGCCCTCCCATGAAAAAACTGCTTCTGCTGGCCCTCGGCCTGCTCATGAATTTCTCCGTGCACGCGGCCAATCCGCAGGTTGAAATGAAAACCAGCATGGGTACGATCAGCATCGAGCTGTATGCCGACAAGGCGCCGAAAAGCGTCGCCAACTTCCTGCAATACGTGAAGGACGGTTTCTACGACGGCACCATCTTCCACCGCGTCATCGACGGCTTCATGATCCAGGGGGGCGGCTTTCAGCCCGGCATGAAGGAAAAGTCGACGCGCGCGCCGATCGAGAACGAAGCGAAGAACGGACTCAAGAACACCGTCGGCACCCTGGCCATGGCCCGCACCAACGCACCGCATTCGGCCACCGCGCAGTTCTACATCAATCTCGTCGACAATCGCACGCTCGACTATCCCAGCTTCGATGGCTGGGGCTATGCCGTCTTCGGCAAGGTCACCCGCGGCTTCGACATCGTGCAGCAGATCGGCAAGGCCCGAACCGGCACCAAAGGCTTCCATCGCGACGTGCCGGCAACGCCGATCACCATCGAATCCGTTCGCCTGCTGGGCACGGCAACCCAACCCTGAGTCCCGTCCCGGGTGAAACCGGGTCACCCCGCACACCCGTTCTCCATTCATCACAATTCATCGCAAAGGAACTTCCATGATCAAGCTGAGCACCAACTTTGGTGACATCACCATCGAACTGGACACCGAGAAGGCGCCCGAAACGGCGAAGAATTTCCAGTCCTACGTCGAGTCGGGCCATTACGACGGCACCATTTTTCATCGCGTCATCGACGGCTTCATGATCCAGGGAGGCGGCTTCACGCCCGACATGCAGCAAAAACCGACCAATGCGCCGATCAAGAACGAAGCCGACAACGGCCTGAAGAACACGCGTTATACCCTGGCCATGGCGCGCACCAATGACCCGCATTCGGCCACCGCCCAGTTCTTCATCAACGTTGCCGACAATGGCTTCCTCGATTTCAAGTCGCCTACCGGCAACGGCTGGGGCTACTGCGTTTTCGGCAAAGTGGTCGAAGGCACGGAAGTCGTCGACAAGATCAAGGACGTAGCCACCGGCAACCAGGGCTTCCACCAGGACGTACCCAGGGAAAGCGTGATCATCGAAAGCGCCACCGTCATTTGAGTCGCCTTCCTTGAGTCGTCTTCTTCCGGTTGGCCGCACTAGCTTGCTGCCAACCGGCAATCCGGCCGGTTTTCCGGATGACCGCACCCCATGGCCAGCCGCGCCACGTTCCTGATTTCCGATCTGCACCTCTGCCCGACGCGGCCGGAGATTGCCGGGCTGTTTCTCGACTTTCTCGCCAGCCGGGCGCGCGAAGCCGCCGCGCTGTACATACTCGGCGACCTGTTCGAATACTGGGCCGGCGACGACGAACTGAGCGATGCTTTCAATGCGCGCATCTGCGCAGGACTGCGCGACTGTGCCACTGCGACGCCCATCCATTTCATCGCCGGCAACCGCGACTTCCTCATCGGCACCGACTTCGCCCACGCCAGCGGCGTCACGCTGCTGGATGAACCGCAACTGCTCGATATCGCCGGCACGCCAACGCTGCTGATGCATGGCGATACCCTGTGCAGCGACGATCGGGCATACCAGGACTTCCGCAGCATGGTACGCAACCCCGCCTGGCGCGCCGATTTCCTCGGCAAGCCGCTGGCCGCACGCAAGGCGCAGATCGAAGCACTGCGCCGCCGCAGCGAAGAAGAAAAACAAATCAAGCCGGCCGCCATCATGGACGTCAATGCCGCCACCGTCGCCGCCACCCTGCGCGCGCACGGCTACCCGCGCCTGATCCACGGCCATACCCACCGCCAGGGCAGCCATGTTCATCATGTCGATGGCCATGCCTGCGAACGCTGGGTGCTCGGCGACTGGCACGACAGCGGCAACTATCTGGCGGTCGATGCCACGGGCTGCCGCTTCCACCCGCTGACGCTGGCGGCATAAGCCCTCACCGGCCCCACGCTGCGGCAATCGCTCCTGCAACGTTCAGCTTCCTCCTTTCCGATGAGCACTGCGCTTGATCTGCTGCATTCCGTCTTCGGCTACAACGCCTTTCGCGGCGCCCAGGCCGAAATCATCGAGCACGTCGCGCGCGGCGGGGATGCCCTGGTATTGATGCCGACCGGCGGCGGCAAATCGCTGTGCTACCAGATACCCGCGCTGCTGCGTCCCGGCTGCGGCATCGTCGTCTCGCCCCTGATCGCCCTGATGCAGGATCAGGTAGATGCCTTGCTGCAACTTGGCGTGCGCGCGGCTTTTCTCAACTCCTCGCAGGATTTCGACAGCGCACTGGCAACTGAAAAGCGCCTGCTCAATGGCGAGCTCGATCTGCTTTATGTCGCGCCTGAACGCCTGTTGAGCGAACGCTTTCTGGCCTTGCTGGAGCGCCTCGACCGCGAGGGGCGGATCGCCCTGTTCGCCATAGACGAAGCCCACTGCGTCTCGCAATGGGGCCACGATTTCCGCCCTGAATACATCCAGCTCTCAGCGCTGCATGAACGCCATCCGGGCGTGCCGCGCATTGCGCTGACCGCCACCGCCGACGAACTCACCCGCAGCGAAATCCGCAGCCGCCTGGGACTCACGGCAGCGCGCGTCTTCATCAGCAGCTTCGATCGGCCGAACATCCGCTACACCATCGTCGAACGCGACAACCCGCGCCGCCAACTGCTCGACTTTCTTGCCGACCACCGTGGCGAGGCCGGCATCGTTTACTGCCTGTCGCGCAAAAAAGTCGATGAAACCGCCACCTGGCTCAACCAGCAGGGCATCCTCGCCCTGCCCTATCACGCCGGCATGGACGGCGGCCAGCGCCGCCAGCATCAGCAACGCTTCGTCCGCGAAGACGGCGTAGTGATGGTGGCGACCATCGCCTTCGGCATGGGCATCGACAAGCCGGATGTACGCTTCGTCGCGCATCTCGACCTGCCCAAGAGCCTGGAAGCCTATTACCAGGAAACCGGCCGCGCCGGCCGTGACGGCGAGGCGGCCGAAGCCTGGATGACCTATGGACTCAACGATGTGGTCATCCATCGCAACCGCATCGACGAATCCGCCGCGCCCGACGAACAAAAGCGCATCGAACGGCAGAAGCTCGACGCCATGCTGGCCTACTGCGAAGCTGCCGGCTGCCGGCGCGAAGTTCTGCTCAACTACTTCGGCGAAGCCACATCCGCCTGCAACAATTGCGACACCTGCCTGGAGCCACCGCAGCTCTGGGACGGCACCATCGCCGCGCAGAAACTACTTTCGGCGGCCCTGCGCAGCGGCCAGCGCTTCGGCAGCGGCCACCTGATCGACATCCTGCGCGGCAAGCGCACCGAAAAGATCCTGCAATGCCAGCATGATCAACTGCCCACCTTTGGCGTCGGCCAGGAGCTCGACGAACCCGGCTGGCGCAGCGTTGCCCGCCAGCTCCTCGCCGCCGGCCTGCTGCATGCCGATGCCCAGCGCTACGGCGGCCTGACGCTCACGGCCGCCGCGCGGCCGCTGCTGAAAGGTGAAACCACCCTGATGCTGCGGCGCGCGGCCGCACGCCTCAAGCCCGTCAAAACCACGCGCGGCAAGACGGTCACGGTCAGCCAACACGAGCACGGCGACGATCCGCTGTTCCACGCCCTGCGCAACTGGCGCGGCGAACTCGCCCGCGAACAAAGCCTGCCCGCCTACGTCATCCTCAATGACCGCACCCTGCACGAACTCGTCGCCCACCGCCCGAGTACGCGCGATGAGCTGCTGCAGATCAACGGCATCGGCCAAGCCAAGGCCGACCGCTACGGCGTCGCCTTGCTGGAACTGCTGGCGCAGAACGCGAACCTGGATTGTGTATAGGGGGGAGTGTGGTGGGCGATAGTGGGATCGAACCACTGACTTCCACCGTGTGAAGGTGGCACTCTACCGCTGAGTTAATCGCCCACAGAAGAGACCGCGGATTATAAGCAAGCTGCCGCCGTGAAACAAGACGAAAGCCTCAAAAATCATCCTTCCACGCCCTGATTGCGGCAAACACCGCCACGGCATCCGCCGGTTCCAGGGGCTGATCCTGCCCTTCCCAACCCCGGAAGCGCGCAGCCGCCTGCTGGACGGATGGCTCGTCCCAGCGCAGGAAAGGATTGATCCGGCGCTCCAGCGCCAGCGTCGAAGGCAGACTGGGCTGCCCTGCCGCCCGCAATTGCGCGACGCGCGCCGCATGCTCGGCCAGTTCGACATTCTCCGGTTCGACGGCCAGCGCGAAACGCAGATTGGCTGCGGTGTATTCATGCGCGCAATAAACCCGCGTTTCTGCCGGCAACGCACGCAACCGGGCGAGCGAATGCTGCATCTGCGCCGCCGTCCCTTCGAAAATCCGCCCGCAACCGGCGGAAAACAGCGTATCGCCACTGAACAGCACCCCACCGGCCGGATGGTTTCGATCATAATAAGCGAGGTGCCCAAGCGTATGGCCGGGCACCGCAAGTACCTGAAACTGCGCTCCGGCCTGGGGAAATTCGACCACCGCGCCACCCGTCAGCCGCTCATCGAGACCATCGATCGCCTCGGCCGCCGGACCATGAACGCGCACAGCCGGAAAGCGCCGACGCAACGCGGCGATGCCGCCCATATGATCCGCATGATGATGAGTCACGAGGATGCCCGCGAGCTGCAGGTTCTCGCGCTGGAGATAGTCCAGCAGGACTTGCGCTTCACCCGGATCGACGGCCATTGCCGTGCCGCTCGGATCATGGCGCAACAGCCAGATATAGTTGTCGCGCAGGGCGGCAAGCGGAAGGATGCGATAGGATACGCGGATGTTGGTGTGGGATTGATTGTCCATGGCGGCCATTCTCGCGCATTCTCAACTTGCATGCATGGCGGCGCATGATGCCCATCCAGGGTTTTGACGACTGGCTCGACACTCCCCAGGGACGTTACGTCCTGCAATGGGAACAGGCAAAGCACGACCAATTGGTTGCCGATATCTTCGGCTTCAATGCCGTGCAGCTCGGCCTGCCACAATACGATTTTCTCCGCGCCAATCGCATGCCATTCCGGCTGCACTGTGACGACCTGCCCGGCGGCATCGGCAGCGGACGGCTGATCACCAATCCGCATTATCTGCCTTTCGCCAGCGCCAGCATGGATCTGGTGGTGCTGCCCCATCTGCTGGAGTTTCACGAAGCGCCGCACCAGATCCTGCGCGAAGTCGAGCGGGTGCTGGTGCCGGAAGGCAGCGTCATCGTCACCGGCTTCAATCCGTTCAGCCTGTGGGGATTGCGCCGCCGCTTCACGCGCGCAGCCGGTGCGCCGCCGCCCTGGCGCGGCCATTATCTGAGCGTGATGCGCCTGAAAGACTGGTTCGCGCTGCTCGGCCTGGAGACGCACAGCGGCAGCTTCGGCTGTTATGCGCCGCCCTTCAGCCAGGAAAATCATCTTCGCCGCTGGCGCTTCATCGAACTCGCCGGCAACCGCTGGTGGCCCTATGGCGGCGCCACCTACATCATTCAGGCGATCAAGCGCACGCATGGCATGCGTCTGATCCCCCCGGGCTGGCGCGAGCGCATGATGCACGCCAAGGCGCTGGCCACCGTGACCGCGCCCCGGCCGCGTCCCCGCCCGAGTTCGCGCAGCTCACGATTCAACCTGCAAAACTGCAACAAACCCGAAGAATCATGAATGCACAACCAGAAAACACAGATACGGACAGCGAAATCATCGACATCTATACCGACGGCGCCTGCAGCGGCAATCCCGGTCCCGGCGGCTGGGGCGCGATCCTGCGCACCAACACGCCGCGCGGCGCCGTCGAGAAGGAAATCTTCGGCGGCGAAGCGGCGACCACCAACAACCGCATGGAACTCATGGCCGTCATCGAAGCACTGAAAATCCTGAAGCGCCCGGTCAAGGCACGCGTACACACCGACTCGCAGTATGTGCAGAAAGGCATCAGCGAATGGATCCACGGCTGGAAGAAACGCGGCTGGCGCACGGCAGACAGGCAGCCGGTGAAAAACGCCGACCTCTGGCGTCTGCTCGACGAAGAAGCAGCGCGCCACCGCATCGAATGGCTGTGGGTGCGCGGCCATGCCGGCCATATCGAAAATGAACGTGCCGACGCACTGGCCCGGCAGGGCATCAGCAGCCTGCCCAGAGATTCCAGATCATCCAGCCCAGCCACCCGGGAGAAAAACTGAACATGCGACAGATCGTACTGGATACCGAAACCACCGGCCTCGACTACAAAAAAGGCCACCGCATCATCGAAATCGGCTGCGTGGAACTGATCAACCGCAAGGTGACCCAGCGCCGTTATCACGTCTATCTGAATCCGGAGTTTGAAATCGACGCCGCCGCCCAGGCCGTGCACGGACTGAGCAACGAATACCTGGCCGACAAACCGAAGTTTGCCGAAGCCGCCAGCGAATTCACCGACTTCATCCAGGACGCGGAACTGTTGATCCACAACGCCGAATTCGACCGGGGCTTCCTCGACAACGAATTTGCCCTGCTCGGCAAGCCGCCACTCGCCGACCTGACCGCCGGCATCATCGACACCCTCAAACTGGCGCGCGAAATGCGCCCGGGACGCCGCAACTCACTCGACGTACTGTGCAAGGAATTCGACGTCGACAACTCCGGCCGCCAGCTCCACGGCGCCCTGCTCGACGCCGAACTCCTCGCCGAAGTCTACCTGGCCATGACGCGCGGCCAGGACACCCTGCTGATGGACCTGGATGACGCACCGGCCATCGCGACACCGCAAACCACCGATACGACCGCACTGCCGCGCATCGTCCTGCGCGCCACCGAAACCGAACTGGCCGAACACGAACGGGTGCTCGCCGAAATCGCCAAGGAGAGCAAGGGCAAGTGTTTGTGGCTTGCGGAGAGTCAATCGTAAATGTTGAATGGCGGATGGTGGATGGCGAATGAAAAAGATCCCTTCGCCTTATAATCGGCGATCCACCGTCAACATCCAAAGGAAGCCAGCCATGCGTCCGATCTCATCATTCCTTGTTGCCCCGTGCGCCATCCTCGCCCTGCTTGCCGCCGCGCCTGCGCTGGCTGCGCCGGAAACCTACGTCATCGACGGCTCGCACACTTTTCCGCGTTTCTCGTACAGCCATTTCGGCTTTTCGACCCAGTTGAGCCGTTTCGACAAGACCAGCGGCACCATCGTTTTCGACAAGAAAGCACGCACGGGGGCAGTGGATATCGTCATCGACACCACCTCGGTCAACACCGGCAGCAGCGCCTTCAACGAGCACATTCAGGCCGAGGATTTTCTCGATACGGCCAAGCATCCGACCGCCACGTTCAAATCGACCAGGGTCGTCTTTGCCGATGGCGCCGATGTCAAGCCGATCGCGATTGAAGGCAATCTGACGCTGAAGGGCGTGAGCCGGCCGGTCACCCTGGAAATCACCTCCTTCCAGAACATGCCGCATCCCATGAGGAAGCGGGACGCCATCGGCGCCAACGCCACGACGACCATAAAGCGCTCCGATTTCAATGCCGGCAAATATGCTCCGAACGTTGGCGACGAGGTGCGCATCGACATTGCCGTCGAAGCAATCCAGCAGTAACGCCAATCTTCAACAGGCAGCCAGCCCGGCAAGCAAGGCATTGCCGGATGAACGGCCTGTAAATCCGGCTTGCGGGCCCAGCGCTCGGCCCGCAGCCAGCAGCCTACCTAATTAACTGCAGCGAAACTGCGCGGCCAGATCGACGCCGGACTGCTGCCGGTCCTGGCTGCGTCGCGAGATGCCGGAACGGCGCTCGACGAAATCGAAATCAACAAAATCCGTTCCCATGCCGGTGCTGCGGCAAGCCGCCGCAGACGCTGCCTGCCTGCGGCAACGACTGCGGCGGCGCTCAAGCCACGGTGGCACGACCTGGGTGCCCAGGGTGCTGTCCGGCTGCGGCTGCACCGTGAAATCGGCAATCGCCGGCTGCTGCCCGGCACAGATGTCGAGAATATCGGCGGTGGCCCCGTCGAGGAGCGCCTGCACGCCGTCAAGCTGCTCGCGATGTTCATTGCAAAAGTCTTCGGGCAAACACCTGGCCAGATTCGTCAGGGCGCACGCCATGTCGGCGAGCTTCGACACGGCGCGCGCCTGCAGCTCAGCGGCCAGACGCTGCCGCTCCTCCGCGCGCACGGCCGCCAGCCGTTGCCCCAGATCGTTCAGACGGCGCTGCTGCATGCGCTGCTCGCGCGCCAGCTCGCAACGCACGGCAACATCGCTGAACGCCAAATTGCTTGCGACAAAATTGCCGTCATCGTCATAGACGGCAATGGCATTCAGACTCACCGGCAGCAGGCAGCCATCCTTGCGCACCAGATCGAGCGCCAGTTCACGCAACGCACCGGACTGCATCAGATCGGGAAAAACACCGGCAAAACACAGGCGGCTGGTCTCACTCAGCAAGTCTTCCAGGCGCAGGCGCCCGATCACCTCGTCACGCCTGTAGCCCAGCCAGGCCAGCGCGGTATTGTTGATGCGCCGAAGCACGCCATCGGCGTCGATGGATTGATAGGCGCAAGGAGCGCATTGATACAGATCCTCGATTTCATAGGCAAACTGCCGCAGCCTGCGCTCGTTCTGCTTGTTCCCGGTAACGTCCAGAATGGCGCCGATGACGCCGGCAACCTCTCCCCGGGCATCGTGAAAAGGCGCCTTGACGATGTACACGATTTTCTCGAGGCCATCCTGCAGCACGTTCTCGTGCACGGCGATGCCGTTTCCGCTGCCGATGATCCGGCCATCCTCGCGGAGGAAACGCTCGGCATCATGCGCCGGGTAGAAATCGAAATCGTTCCTGCCGGCAACCTGCTCGGGCGTCAGGCCAAGATCGCTGGCAAACAGGGAATTGCACGCCACGTAGCGCGCCGTCGCGTCCTTGACGAAAACCTTCAGTGGCAAACTTTCCACCAGCGCCTGGAAGCGCTCCTTGCTGCGATGCAGCTCGTCCGCATCCAGCCGCCGTTGCCGCTGCAGATGACGAACCAGGGACTTCAAGGCACTGAAATCCGCCGGCGTGGCACCGCCGCCCGGCAATGGCATCACCCGCCCCTCTCCGTTTTCCGCACGGAGCAAACGCAAAAGTCGCGGAACAGCACGCCTGTGGGAACCCATGAGAGCCTCCAACGCGTTGTGAGTTGTGGACTTGAGACCTGTGACTTGTGTGGCTTGTGACCGGCTGCTGCCTGCAAAACGACGAATCGACGAGTCGACGAACACTCAAGCAAACATCCGGCATGCCGAATGCACTGTCATGGCGTGGCGAAAAAATGTCGCTGGGAAATGATTGTCGGCGCAATCCGATTAAATATCAAGCAGCTACATGCGCGAATCGCCTTTCATGGAGATTTGCTCTGCCGCGCTGGCCATGGCGATTGGCAGCCGATCTGCTATATTCACCGGGATGCGACTGCTTATTCTTCTCCTGCTGATGGTTGCCCTGCCGGTCAATGCTGCCTATGCGGCGGCCGCCGGCGTCTGCGACAGCATCGCCGGCCACGTGCAATCCTGCACATTCTTTGGCCATCACACTCACGTGCATGAGCAGGAACGTCATGAACATCATGGGCATGATGTCCAGAGCGAGGAAACGCCTGCATCTGCACCGGTACAGGCCGCTGCCTGCGACCACAACCATACGCATGCCCACCCGCTCTTTTCCGTCATGCTGCCGGCGCCGCTCAAGCTCCAGTCGCCTGCGCAGCCGGGGGCCGGCATCGAGCTGCCCGCAGCGGCCTTTATCTCGGCCCCGCCGACCCGTCTCGAACGCCCGCCGCAATCCCTCCTCGTCGCCTGAGCCGACGGGACGAGCGCGTCAACGCTTCCACACATCCACTTCCCGACCAGCGATTGATTTTCCGCACCGCGCCTGTGGCGTGGACGGAAGTGAATGCATGTCCCGTCGAAATCCAGACTCGTCGTTGCGAGGGTTTCGATGTCATACCATCACCATCACTTGTTGTATCCGTTGTTCATGCTGCTGGCCTTGCAGTCCGCGCCGCTCCTGGCGGCCGGCCTGACGGAAAGCGAAGCGCTCCGCCTGGTCCTCGAGCGTCCGGAATTTTCCACACTGCAGCAGGCCCGCCTGGATGAAGCCGAAGCGGATATCGTCGAATCGGCCACCTGGAGCAATCCGACCCTGGAATTCGGCCAGGAGCGGAACACCGCCTCCCGCGAACGCAGCTGGCACCTCTCCCAGTCCCTGGACATTTCCGGGCGGCGCGGTTTGCGGGAAGCGGCCGCCCGCCACCGGCTGCGCGCAACCGAAGCCGACAATCGCAGCCGCCAGAATGCACGCGCCGCCGAACTGCGCCTGGCATTCCACGCGCTGCTGCTGCAGCAGGAACGAGCGCGGGCGGTCGGCGCCTGGGCAGAACGCTTTGCCCAGCTCGATCGCGTCGTCGGCAAGCTGGCCAAAGCCGGTGAAATTTCCGGCTACGACCGCCGCCGGCTGGCGCGCGAACAGCACCATGCCGCCGCCCTGCTGGCCGAAGCACGCGCCGAGGAAGCGCGCCGGCGCACTCGGCTCGCGGCACTGACCGGACATGAAATCACCGGCGGCGTTGCAGGCACGCTCCTGCCGCCAGAGCCGCCAAGCCTGAGCGAACTGCAGGCCAGTCTGGCCGGGCGTCCGGAATTCGCTGCGCTGGGCGCACGCATCGATGCGGCGGAAACCGACAGCGCCGCCGCGCAGAACAACCTGCCCGAATTGACGCTCGGCTTCGGACGCAAGCAGCTTCAGGACGGCCCCGCGCACGGCACGAGCAACCTCATGATGCTCTCCCTCAGCCTGCCGCTGTTCGATCGCCAGCAGGCCAGGGAACGCCAGGCCGCCGCGCAGCGACAGGCCGCCCGCGCCGAACTCGGCTTATCGCGCCAGCAGGCCGAAGGCGAACTGCTCGGCCTGCATCGCCAGCTCGGCCTGCTGACGACGGCGGCCAGCCGCTATCGCAGCGAAGCCGTCGCGCCCTCCGCTGAACTCATCCGCATTGCCGAAAGCGCCTATCGCGCCGGCGAATCCACCATTCTCGAACTGCTCGATGCCTACAAGGGCGCGCTCGAAACCGAACTGACGGCCCTCGATCTCGAATGGAAAGCCCGCAGCGCGCGCATCGAACTCGACCAATTGACAGAAAGCCAGCCGCAATGAAAATCCTCTCCACACTGCTCCCGGCCCTGCTTGCCAGCCTTTTTCTGGCGGCATGCAACGACAAACCAACCGGCCTCGCGGCCCAGGATCGCAGCATGGCCGCGCACTCACACGCAGACTCCGCCGACCATGGCCACGACCATGATGCTGGCCCTGGCGGCCATATGCCGAAACTGGAACGCCTCAGCCATTTTTCGGCCAGCACCGAACTGTATCTCGAACGCCCCCCGTTCTTTGTCGGCAAGCCGGTCGAATTGACCGCCTACCTCAGCCGGCTCGCCGATTTCAAGCCGCTACGCCAGGGCAGAGTGAGCGTGATCCTGTCGGGCAATGGTGCGAGTAGTACGCATGGTGCGCACGGTACGCATGGCGCAGCGCAACACTATGAAAGCGATGCGCCGGCGACGCCGGGCATCTTCAAAGTGATCGTCACGCCGGAGACGGCCGGTGATTTCGAGCTGACGCTGCTGGTCGAAACCGCCGCGGGCAGCAGCCGCCATGAACTGGGTTCCGTGCCGGTATTTGCCGATGCCGAGGCCGCCGCTGCCGCCCATCAGCATCACAGCCATGGCATCCAAGATGAGGGCATTCTGTTCACCAAGGAACAGCAGTGGAAAGCCGATTTCGCCACAGCCGAAGCGATCGAGGGCCATGTGCGTCCCTCGATCAGCGCGACGGCCACCATCAAGGCCCGGCCCGATGGCGAAGCGCTGCTGGTGGCACCTGCCACCGGCGTGCTGCGCCCGGCGGGCAGCCTGGCGCGTATCGGCCAGCGCGTCAGAAAGGGGCAGATCCTGGCTTACCTGACCCCGCGGCTGGCTGGCGACACCGACCAGGCAACGCTGCAAGCCGCCGCCGCCAAGGCCGGCATCGCACTCGAGCAGGCGCGCCGCGAGCGCGAGCGCATGGAAGCGCTGTTCCAGGATGAGGCGATTGCCGAGAAACGGCTGCTCGAAGCGCGCGACCATGAACGTCTGGCCGCCACCGAACTGCAGGCCGCCCGGGCGCGTCAGGGGCAGCTTGGCGGAAATGACGGAAATGGCGACAGCGGCATCGCCATCCGCGCGCCCATCGACGGCAGCATCGCCGATGTCGCCGTGACGGCCGGCGCTTTCGTCACGGAAGGCAGCCCGCTGTTTCACCTCGCCGATACCGCCCGGCTGTGGCTGGAAGCGCGCGTGCCGGAAAGCGAAATCGGCCGACTGGGCCTGGGCGCGACAGATGCGCTGGACGGCGCCGCCTTCACGGTGGATGGCTACGACCAGCCCTTCGTCATCGAGCCGGAAAAAAACGGCAAGCTGATTGCCGTCGGTGGCGTCGTCGATGCCGCCACTCGCACCGTGCCGGCGATCTTCGAATTCGCCAATCCCGGCAACCTGCGCCTGGGCATGACCGCCAGGGCGCAACTGTATGTCGGCGCGGGGAAGGAAGCGGAGGAAGCAGATACAGCAAGGAATTCGCTGCTGGTACCCGCCAGCGCCGTGCAGGACGAAAACGGCATGCCGGTGGTTTATGTGCAGACCGGCGGCGAACGTTTCGAACGCCGTCCGGTCCGCCTCGGCGCCCGCGACGGCGCGCACGTCGCCATCCTCGACGGTCTGGAGGCAGGACGACCAGTGCGAGTGGTAAGCCGTGGCGCGCATCTGATACGCCTGGCGAGCTCGATGTCCACCGCCGTCGGCCATGCGCACTGAGGCGGAACGATCATGATCGGACACATCATTCAATGGTCGCTGCACAACCGTTTGTTCGTCGTGATTGGCGCGCTGCTGCTGCTCGTCTGGGGCGGCATCGAGAGCCTGCGCATGCCCGTCGACGTCTTTCCGGATCTGACCGCGCCGACCGTCACCGTCGTCACCGAAGCCGAAGGCATGTCGCCGACCGAGATGGAAGCGCTCGTCACCTTCCCCGTCGAAACGGCGCTCAATGGCGCTCCCGGCGTGCGTCGCGTACGCTCCTCGACCAAGATCGGCCTTTCGATCATCACCGTCGAATTCGCCTGGGGCACGGATGGCTATCTGGCCCGCCAGATCGTTGCCGAAAAACTGCAGCGGGTCCGGGCCGAACTGCCACCGGGCATCGAAGCGCCGATCATGGCGCCCGCCGCCTCCATCATGGGCGAGATCATGTTCATCGCCCTGACCTGGGCAGACCCGCAGCAAACCGCCGCCGACGGCATGATGAAACTGAAGAACGCCGCCGATTACGTGCTGCGCAAGCGTTTGCTGGCGGTTCCCGGCGTGGCGGAAATCCTGCCCATCGGCGGCGACCTGCAGCAATATCAGATCACCCTGAAGGCGGATCTGCTGGCGGCCTACGGCCTGACCATCGACGAAGCGATCAAGGCGGCCAGCGACGCCAACAGGAATGCGGCAGCCGGCTTCTATACGGAAAACGGCCAGGAGTACCTGATCCAGGGTATCGGCCGCATCCGCACAGTGGAGGACATCGCCGAAGCTGTGGTGGCGATGCGCAACGGCCAGCCGGTGTTGCTGCGCCACATCGCCGACGTAACGCTGGGCACTGCCGTGGCGCGCGGCATCGGCTCGGCCAATGGCAAGCCCGCCGTGATCCTCGGCATACAACGCCAGCCGGCAAGCAATACCCTGGCGCTGACGCGCGTGCTCGATCGCACCCTGGCCGAAATCCAGGCCGAACTGCCTGCCGGCATGAAGATCGAAACCCGGCTGTTCCGTCAGGCGGATTTCATCGAAATGTCGATCAGCAACCTGCTGGCGGCCCTGCGTGACGGCGCCATCCTGCTGGTTGTCATCGTCTTCGCCTTTCTGCTCTCGGCACGCTCGACCGCCATCACCCTGGTGGCGCTGCCCTTGTCCATCGTGACGACCGTGCTGGCCATGCAGGCGCTGGGCGCGACCATCAACACCATGACGCTGGGCGGCATCGCCATCGCCCTCGGCGCCCTGGTCGATGATGCGATCATCGTGGTGGAAAACATCGTCCGCCGCCTCAGGGAAAACCACGCCAGGCCGGCAACGCAACGCGCATCGACGCTGCGGGTGGTGCTGTACGCCACGCGGGAAATCCAGAGCTCCATCGTCTTCGCCACGCTGATCATCATGCTGGTCTTCGTGCCGCTGTTCTTCCTTTCCGGCGTCGAGGGCCGGCTGATGGTGCCGCTGGGCCTGGCGTACGTGATTTCGCTGTTCGCCTCGCTGCTGGTATCGATCACCATCACCCCGGTGCTCGCTTCGCTGTTTCTCGGGCAGGCGAAGGAAATTGCCGAACATCGCGAATCAGCCTTCGTCACTCGCCTGCGCGCTGCCTACCGGCGCCTGCTCGAACGCAGCCTGGATCGCTGGCGACTCATCACCGGCCTCAGCGCTGCGCTATTGCTGGCGGCCCTGCTCGGGCTGGGCGCGGCGGGGCAGTCTTTTCTGCCGGACTTCAACGAAGGCACGCTGACCGTCGGCGTCGAGACACTGCCCGGCACGGCGCTGGAGGTATCGGATCGTTTCGGCCAGCAGGTCGAGGAGATCCTGCTGAGTCATCCGGAAGTCACCGCCACCGCCCGCCGCACCGGACGCTCGCCGCTCGACCCGCACGCGCTCGACGTGCATCAATCGGAAATCGAGGTCAATCTGCGCATGCAGCAGCGCAGCAAGGCGGCATTCCTCGCCGCCTTGCGGACGGATTTCGCCAAACTGGCCGGGGTGCAGGTGGTGATCGGCCAGCCGATCTCGCACCGCATCGACCACATGCTTTCCGGCACGCGCGCCAGCATCGCGGTAAAAATCTTCGGCGCCGACCAGCGCGAGTTGCGCCGGCTTGCCGACGAAATCAAACAAGTCATGCAGCAGGTCGACGGCGCGGTGGATGTGCAGACCGAACAGCAGACCGACATTCCCTTTTTGACGCTGCAATACAAGCGCGACGCACTGGCGCGTCATGGTCTCTCGGCAGCCGAACTGTCGGAAATCGTGGAAACGGCATTCAACGGCCTGACCGTCGGCAAGGTGCTGCAGGGACAGGCCAGCTTCGACCTGGTGGTGCGCTACGATCCAGCCGTACGCGCCAATCTCGATGCCCTGCGCGCCACCCTGGTCACCACGCCCGGCGGCGCGCGCCTGCCGCTCTCCGCTCTGGCCGACATACAGAATGATCGCGGCCCCTATCTCATCAACCGCGAAAACACGCAACGCAGGATCGTCGTCATGGCCAACGTCGCCGGACGCGATCTGAAAAGCGTGGTCGAAGAAATGCAGGCAAGGATAGGCAGCGAAGTCGGCCTGCCGGCCGGCTATCACGTCGAATTCGGCGGCCAGTTCGAATCCGCCAGCGCCGCCGCGCGGGTGCTGATACTGCTGGGCGCGGCCGTGGTGGTCGGCGTGTTCCTGCTGCTGTTCGTCGCCTTTCATACGGCCCGCGACGCCCTGCTGGTGCTGCTCAACCTGCCGTTGGCCATCATCGGCGGCGTGGTCGGCGTGCATCTGACCGGCGGTGTCGTCACGATCGCCTCCATCATCGGCTTCATCACGCTCTTCGGCATCGCCACGCGCAACGGCGTGATGATGATCACCCACATCCATCACTTGTTCGCGCATGAGCAGGCAGCGGATATCCGCGAAGCGGTAATGCGCGGCGCGGAAGAGCGCCTGATTCCGATCCTGATGACCGCGCTTGCCGCCGGCCTGGCCCTGGTGCCGCTGGCGCTGTCTGCCGGCCAGCCGGGCTCGGAAATCCAGGCGCCGATGGCGCTCGTCATACTCTGCGGCCTGTTCAGTTCTACCGTGCTCAACATGATCGTCGTGCCCGCGCTCTACCTGCGCTTCGGCGCCCTGAAAGACGACAAATCACGCGAGCGGATTCTGCGGATCCGGGCCAACGGCAAAGACACGCTGACGGATTGAAGAAAGGGAAATGGCCATGAGGACTGTCTTATAATGCCGGGATTTCTACACAGCCAGCGCCTTCCTGACACGCGTACCGCAAGGACCAAGGACATCTCGTGGATTCATCGCACAACAGCAAGGAGCGGCTCTCCACACTGGCGCTCGCCGCGCTCGGCGTCGTCTATGGCGACATCGGCACCAGCCCCCTCTATGCAGTGAAGGAGGTGTTTTCCGGCGCCCATCATCCGATACCCATCACGCCGGAAAACGTGCTCGGCATCCTCTCGCTCATCTTCTGGGCGCTGATGATCGTCGTCACCGTCAAATACATTTCCTTCATCATGCGCGCCGACAACAAGGGGGAAGGCGGCATCATGGCGCTGATGGCGATGGCATTGCGCAACCTGCCGGAAGGTTCGCGCAGTCGCCGGCTGGTCCTGCTGCTGGGCCTGTTCGGCGCCGCGCTGTTCTATGGCGACGGCGTGGTCTCCCCGTCAATCTCGGTACTCTCCGCGGTCGAAGGTCTGGAAGTCATTACCCCCAGCTTCAAGCCTTTCATCATCCCGATCACGCTCGGCGTGCTGATCGCCCTGTTCATGATGCAAAGCCGCGGTACCGCCAGCGTCGGACGTTTATTCAGCCCGGTCATGCTGCTCTGGTTCTGCACGCTGGCAACGCTCGGCCTCATCAATATCATCGACACGCCCACCGTCCTGAATGCGGTGAACCCGTATTACGGCGCCCGCTTTTTGCTTGAAAGCCCGATGCTCGGTTTTCTTTCGCTGGGCGCGGTGGTGCTGGCGCTGACCGGCGCCGAGGCTCTGTATGCCGACATGGGACATTTCGGCCGCAAGCCCATCCAGATGATCTGGTTTTGCCTGGTGCTGCCCGCGCTCGTCATCAACTATTTCGGCCAGGGCGCGCTGCTGCTGAGCAATCCCGCAGCGATCGAAAATCCCTTCTATCTGCTGGCGCCGGCGTGGGCCATGTACCCGCTGATCGGGCTGGCCACGATAGCGGCGGTGGTCGCTTCGCAGGCCGTCATCACCGGCGCATTCTCGATGACGCAACAGGCCATGCAGCTTGGCTACACGCCCCGCCTGCAGCTACTTCACACCTCCGGCGCCCGGATCGGGCAAATCTACATCCCCGCCATCAACTGGCTGATGCTGATCGTCATCATCGCGCTCGTCCTCGGCTTCCGCTCATCGACCAACCTCGCTGCCGCTTACGGCATCGCCGTCACCGGCACCATGCTCACCACCAGCATCCTCGCCTACTTCGTGGCGCACAAGCTGTGGGGCTGGAATCCATGGTACGCATTCTTCGGCGCCCTGCCCTTCATCTGCATCGACATCGCCTTGTTTTCCGCCAGTTCCGTCAAGATCATCGATGGCGGCTGGTTCCCGCTGATCTTCGGCCTGACGCTGCTCCTGCTGCTCACCACCTGGAAACGCGGCCGCGCACTGCTGCAAAAACGCCTCTCCGAAGAAGCCATCGAACTATCGCCCTTCATACGCAGCATGGGAAGCGACAGCGGCATCACGCGGGTCGCCGGCACGGCGGTATATCTGACCAGCAACCTCAACGGCGTGCCGCACGCCATGCTGCACAGCCTCAAGCACTACAAGGTGCTGCACGAACGCGTCGTCCTGGTGGCGGTGAATGTTCTGGACATTCCCTACGTCGGCGATGCGCAGCGGGTCTATGTGGAACCGCTGCCCAACCACTTCTGGCGCGTGAAGGTGTTCTACGGCTTCATGGACGAACCCAACCTGCCCGAAGCGCTCGACTGGTGCGCCGAACAGGGGCTGGATTTCGACATGATGGAAACCTCGTTCTTCATCGGCCGTGAAACACTGATCGCCCGGGTGAATTCGGAAATGAACTTCTGGCGCGAGAAACTCTTCATCGCCATGACACGCAATGCCAGCAGCGCCGCCGATTTCTTCAAGCTGCCGGCAAACCGCGTCGTCGAAATGGGCTCGCAGATCCTGCTTTAGGGAAATGCTGCGATCGAATCCGTCACACTGACGGAAGCCGGCGCCTGGTTCGTTGAAAATGGCGGCGGCGCATCATCGACAACGCGCCGACAACGCGAACCGACTACGACTGGAGGCAAGACATGAGAAAGCTTTTTCTGACACTGGCCTGCGCGCTCACACTGGCCGGCCCGGCATTGGCCGCCGACCTGCCTGCAGTGACCATGCACAAGAGCCCCACCTGCGGTTGCTGCGGCGCCTGGGCCAACCACCTGCGCGCCGCCGGCTTCACGGTGCGCGAGGTCGTCGAGAACGACATGTCGGCCGTCAAGGCACGCTTCAAGGTGCCGGAGCCGGTACGCTCCTGTCACACCGCGACCGTGGGCGGCTATGTCGTCGAAGGCCACGTGCCGGCGGCCGACATCAAGCGCCTGCTGCGACAACAGCCGAAAATCGCCGGCATCGGCGCGGGCGGCATGCCGCTCGGCTCACCCGGCATGGAATCGCCGACCCCCGAAGCCTACGACGTATTGAGCTTCGACGCCGCAGGCCGCACGGCCGTATTCGCCCGCCATCCTCCCGCCCCGGCAAAGTGAGCGACTGGCCGCTGGTCATTTGATCGCGCCTCCTTCACACAACGGCTACGAATGAAATACACCCAAGACAATCGATTGCCAGCGACATAACTACGATGGCATAATTCGTTCTTCATGAAATTCACATTCAAGAAGAACGCTGTATGCAGAGCTTACCCCAGGCAACCGAAGCCGAAGCCATCTCCCCGCAGGATGGCGTAGCCGTACCGGCACCACCCACGCCCTTTCTCTCCGGCCGCAGAGCCTCCATCGGCTTGCGCAAGGTCGACGCTTACCCCGACCGTGCTTCTGTTCTTCAGGGCCGTACCACCCCGCTCAATCATCCCCTTCCTGAGAGCAGGCCATGAACGCCCAGTGTTACCGGATCATTTACAACAAGGCGCGCGGTCTGCTGATGGCGGTGGCCGAAACGGCGCCCAGCCGGGGCAAGGCCCGGGGCGTGACGGTGACGACGACGGTGGCGGCTTCGGGCAAACGTCCGCGCCGGCTGTCGGCCAGACTCAAGCCGCTCGCACGCCTGGTCTGGCGCGCCCTGGGCTGGGCGAGCTGTCTGGGTGGCCTGCTGATGCCGGCGGCCCAGGCGCAGATCGTCGCGGATCCCGGCGCGCCGGGCAACCAGCGTCCGACCGTGCTCAACGCCTTCAATGGCGTGCCCCTGGTCAACATCCAGACCCCCAGCGCCGCCGGCGTCTCGCGCAACGCCTACCAGCAATTCGACGTGCAGACGCAAGGCGCGATCCTCAACAACAGCCATGCCAACGTGCAAACCCAACTGGGCGGCTGGGTGCAAGGCAACCCCTGGCTGGCCACCGGCAGCGCCCGGGTGATCCTGAACGAAGTCCATTCCAGCGACCCCAGCCTGCTCCAGGGCTACCTCGAAGTCGCCGGCCCGCGCGCCCAGGTCGTCATCGCCAACCCGGCCGGCGTGAGCTGCGATGGCTGCGGCTTCATCAATGCCCACCGCGCCACGCTCACCACCGGCGAGCCGATCCTCGACGGCGGCCGCCTGGCGGGCTATCGCGTCCAGGAAGGCACGGTATCGATCACCGGCCTGGGCCTGGATGCCGGCAGCGCCGATTACACCGAGATCCTGGCGCGCGCCGTGCAAATCCATGCGGGCCTCTGGGCCCATCAGCTCGCGATCGTGGCGGGCGCCAACCAGATCGACGTGGATCCGGCCAGCGGCGATGCGCAGGTGACGGGTTCGAGTTCAATCGCCGGCATTGGGCCCGCGCCCACCTTTGCGATCGACACGGCCCTGCTCGGCGGCATGTATGCCGGCAAGATCAGCCTGATCGCCAGCGAAGCCGGCGTCGGCGTGCGCCATGCCGGCAAAATGTACGCGAGCGTGGGCGATGTCGTCATCACGGCGAACGGCCGACTGGAAAACGCCGGCCACATCGCCAGCGGCGGCGATACGCGGATCCGGATCGACGCGCAGGACGACGTGCAGAACACGGGCATCATCTACGCCCAGGGCAACCTCTCGCTCGACACGCGCGGCGACATCGACAACACCAGCGGCGGCGCCATCATCGGCAATGCGGCGGCCAGCATCGAAGCCGGCGCCCTGGACAACCGGGGTGGACAAATCCAGGCGGCCGGCCCGCTGGACATCACCCTGAGCGGCGTCCTGGACAACACCCGAAGCCTGGTGCGCTCGGGGCAGGCGCTGCGTATCAGCGCCACCGGCATCATCAATACCCACACCCAGAGCGAGGATGAGAGCGACGACCAAGGCCTGGAAGGCGAAACGATCGTCTTGAACGCGGCCCGCATCGACAACGCCGGCGGCGCCATTCGCGCCAATCGCGACGCGACGCTGACCAGCGATGGCCTCATCGACAACGCCGCTGGCCTCATCAGCGCGGGCAACGACCTGACGCTGCGCGACCCATTTGCCGAAACGGCGCCGGCCCACCCAACCCTCGCAATCGCCAACACCGGCGGCACGCTCATCGCCGGCCGGCAACTGCGCATCGACGGCGCCGGGTTGAGCGGCGATGGCAACGTACTCAGCCAGGGCGACCTGAACCTCACGCTGCGGCACGGTCTCGCGAACACGGGGCAGATCATCGCCAACGGCAACGCCAGCGTGGAAACGGCCGCCGCGCTGAGCAACCAGGGCCTGCTGGCCGCCGCCGGCAGCCTCACGGCCCGGGCGGCCACGCTCGACAACCAGGCCGGCGGCACGATCAGCGCCGCCCGGATCGATCTCCAGGCCGGCGACGGCCATACCCTGACCAATCGCGGCCTCATCAACGGCGGGGAAACCCTGCTCCGCAGCCAGACCCTGGACAACCTCGGCACCGGCAGAATCTATGGCGACCACGTGGCAATCGGCGCAAGCACCCTCAACAACCGGGCCGAGGACGACATTGCCCCGGTGATTGCCGCGCGCGAGCGCCTGGACATCGGCGCGCTGGCCATCGACAACAGCGGCCATGCGCTCCTCTTCAGCGGCGGCGACATCGCCATCGGCGGCAGCCTGGATGACGGCCATCGCGCGACGAGCCAGGCGGAAATCCTCAACAACGCCAGCGCCCGCATCGAAGCCATGGGCGCGCTGGAGATCGCGGCGCGCACCCTCGACAACACCAACCAGGACTTCAGCACCGCCATCGAAACCCTCGCCGCGCAAAGCATCACCGAATACCAGGGCGCGGGCTCGCCCAACCGCTACGCGCCGGACGCGCCCGACGTCTATATCTACAATGACGAATCCGACCACCTCCACACCCCCGAAGGCAACCATGAAAGCTGGTCGGCCTATCGCTACACCCGCACCACCACCGAAACGCGGGTGCAGACCTCCGACCCGGCCAGCATCACCGCGGGCGGCGACCTGCGCATCACGGCGGACACCGTCAACAACGACAAGAGCCACATCATCGCCGGCGGCACCCTCAGCGGCACGATCGGCACGCTCAACAACACCGAAGTCGCCGGCGAGCGCGTCATCACGGATGCGGGCACGGTCACCAGCTACTGGCGCAATCATGAAAAGGGCCGCGACAACACCGGCAGCAGCATGGCGGGCTATCTCCCCGCGCCGACGATCCAGGCCATCTCCCTGACGCCGACGGTCTATCTGCAAAACACCGCGCCGGCCAGCAGCGGCACGACGCTGGCCGCGCTGACGACCACCCGCCTCGGCCAGGCCCCGGCAGCCGTCAGCAGCGCGGCAGGCACCACTCCCATCGTGCAAATTCTGCTGCCCGGCAGCAGCGATGCCAGCGACCCGGCCGACGTGGTGCGCAGCGGCGGCATCGACACCCGCGTACCGGACAGCCGCCTGTTCGGCCTCACGCCCGACCCGGCCGCCCCTTACCTCATCGAAACCGATCCGGCCTTTGCCGACTACCGCACCTGGCTCAGCTCGGACTACCTGCTCGCCGCCCTCGCCCTCGACCCGGCCACCACGCAAAAGCGCCTGGGCGATGGCTACTACGAACAGAAACTCATCCGCGAACAGGTCGCCCAGCTCACCGGCCGGCGCTTCCTGGCGGGCCATGCCGACGATGAGGCGCAATACGCCGCCCTGATGGACAACGGCCTGACCTTCGCCCAAGCCTACGATCTGATCCCCGGCGTGGCCCTCTCCGCCGCCCAGATGGCCGCGCTCACCAGCGACATCGTCTGGCTGGTGGCCCAGGACGTCACCCTGGCCGATGGCAGCACGACCCAGGCGCTGGTGCCCCAGGTGTACGTCCGCCTCCAGGAAGGCGACCTGCAAGCGGGCGGCGCCTTGATCGCCGGGCAGGACGTCCGGCTCGATCTGAGCGGCGATCTGCTCAACGGCGGCACGATTACCGGACGCCAGCTCGTCGCCATCGACGCGGAGAATCTCCATAACCTGCAGGGCCGCATCCTGGGCAATACGGTTCAGGTGGCCGCCCGCGCCGACCTCGACAATATCGGCGGCCTGATCGCCGCCAATGAAGCGCTGCTCGCCAGCGCCGGGCGGGATTTGACTGTCGAATCGACCACCCGCAACCAGCACAACGCCCAGGGCAGCCAGACCAACGTCGAACGCATCGCCGGACTGTACGTCACGGCTGCCGAGGGTATGCTGCTGGCCAGCGCCGGGCGCGACATGAGCCTGGTCGCGGCCGCGATCCAGAACCAGGGCGCGGGACGGACGCAGCTCATCGCGCAGCGCAATCTCACACTCGGCACGGTGACGCAAGGCCAGAGTCAGAGCATCGTCTGGGATGCCGGCAACCGGCGCGACGAGTCCAGGGCCGCAGAGGTCGGCACGCGGATCGCCACCCAGGGCGACTTGAGGCTTGCGGCCGGGCAAGACCTCGCTGCCCGGGCCGCCGAGGTGGGCAGCCAGGCCGGGGCGCTGGCCGTGGCCGCCGGGCAAGATCTGACGATCGCGGCGGGTATGGCAAATGTCCAGGTCGACGAAGCCCACCAGCACACGGGCCGCAGCAGCGCCTTCTCCAGCAAGACCCTCACGACCCGCGACACGCTCGATCAGACCACGGCAATCTTGTCTGCCGTCTCCGGCGAGACGCTCAGTCTGACCGCAGGCAACGATGTGGCCGTGCGCGGCAGCAACCTGGTTTCGGATGCCGGCACCACGCTCGCGGCCGGGCGCGACCTGACCATCGAGGCTGCCACCGAAACCACGACGGAAAGCCACTTCAGGGACGAGAAGAAGTCCGGCCTCTTCAGTACCGGCGGCCTGGGCATCACCATCGGCACGCAGCAGCAGAGCATCGACCAGCAGGGCCTCGGCCAAACGGCGGCGGCCTCGACCGTGGGCAGCGTGCAAGGCGATGTGACCCTACTCGCCGGGGCGCACTACCGGCAGACGGGCTCGGACGTGCTGGCTCCGCAAGGCGACGTGAGCATCGCGGCACAGGCGGTGGAGATCGAGGCAGCCCGCGAGACGAGCCAGAGCCGGGTCGAACAACAGTTCAAGCAGTCCGGCCTGACCGTCAGCCTCGGCAGTCCGGTGATCTCGGCAGTGCAGACCGTGCAGCAGGTGGCCCAGGCCGCCGGTGATACCCGCGATGGCCGCATGCAGGCCCTGGCCGCCGCCAGCGCCGGACTGGCCGGGTATCAGGGCTATCAGGCGGTGGTGGCCGGACAGGCGGTGCAGGACGGCAATCTGGCGGATCAGGCCGGCGGCGTATCGCTTTCCGTCAGCCTGGGTTCATCGAAGAGCCAGAGCACGAGCACCCAAACCAGCGATACGGCGGCAGGCAGCACCGTGGCAGCGGGTGGCGACGTGACGATCCTCGCCATGGGCAACGGCGAGAAGAGCGACATCACCGTGCAGGGCAGCAGCGTCTCCGCCGGGCGCAACGTCAGTCTGCTCGCCGAGGATGAGATCAAACTGCTGGCCGCGGCCAACACCGGCCACAGCCAATCGAACAGCACGAGCAGCAGCGCGAGTATCGGCGTGAGCCTCAACCTGGGTGTCCAGACCGGCCTGAGCGTGGGCGTTGCGGCCAGCAAGGGCACGGGCCAGGCCGATGGCGACGATCTGGTCTGGACGAACACCAACGTCAGCGCAGGCGAAACGGCACGACTGGCTTCGGGTGGGGACACCACGCTCAGGGGCGCGGTCATCGAAGCCCCGCAGGTCATTGCCGACGTCGGCGGCAATCTGGCCATCGAGAGCCTCCAGGACACCAGCACCTACAACAGCCAGCAGCACAGCAGCGGATTCAGCATCAGCGTGCCGATCCTCGGCGCGGGCGGCTTCGGCGGCAGCATCGGCGGTGGCAAGTCAAACGTCGACAGTACCTATGCCAGCGTCAATGAACAGTCCGGCATCCGCGCCGGGGATGAAGGTTTCCAGGTCGACGTTCAGGGCGACACCACCCTCACCGGCGGCGCCATCACCAGCACCCAGCCAGCCATCGACGAGGGCAAGAACCATTTCGAGACCGGCGGCGAACTCAGCCTCGCCGACATCACCAACCACGCCGAATACGAAGGCAAGGGCGCCAGCATCAATCTCGGCGCGGGCATCAGTCTCGACGGCAAACTCACGCCCCAAGGCACCAGCGCAGGGGTGGGAGAAGACGAAAACAGCGCCGGCAGCATGACGCTGGCCGCCATCTCCGGCATCGCCGGCAACAAAGACGCCCGAACCGGTGATGCCGAAACCGGCATCGCCCCCATCTTCGATGCGGAGAAGGTGCAGAAGGAAATCGATGCGCAGGTGCAAATCACGCAGGTGTTCGGGCAGCAAGCGAGCAAAGCTGTCGGCGACTACGCGGAACAACAACTCAGGCAAGCGAACATCCTGCGCGCCGAAGGCAAGGAAGACGAAGCCAACACCATCGAAGCCCAATGGGGCAAGAATGGCACATTACGCCTGGCCGCGCATACGCTCATCGGCAGCCTGACCGGCGGCGCCAGCGGCGCGGCCGGCGCAGCAGCCGGCACCCTCACCGCCCCGGCGGTTGCCGATGCATTGGCCAATGCGAATATCGACGGGCTCCTCGCCACCACCCTCACCGGACTGGCAAGCACGGCGGCCGGGGCGCTCGCCGGCGGCAGCGCCGGCGCGGCAACTGCGTTCAACGAGGTGACGAATAACTATCTCTCCCACCTGGAAGAAGCCGCGCTCAAACGCGCCAAGGCGGAGTGCGCACGCACCTCGAATTCACCGGCCTGCGCCGAGCAAACCCGCCTGGAAAATCTCGATCGCCAACGAGACGAGGAAATCCAACCGTTGATCGACACCTGCCGCCAGCAGGCCAAAGGCGTGGATTGCGACGCCATGGCCCGGCACTACGCCGAAACCAACGGTTTTGGCTACGCCTCTGCGAAATACGAAAGCTCGGGCCGCAGCGGCTCACCATTCTCATTCAACGGCAAACTTGAGGGCGAAGGCGAGGATGCCCACTATGTCGCCCCGCAAATCAAGATGAAGGACGGCACCACGAAAACCGATCCCGGCGGCCTTAGTTACGGGATGTTCCAACTCTCGTCCGAACGTGGTGGCCTTGAAGACTTCCTGAACTATCTCAAGTTGAACACGAGTCCGGAAGCTCAAAACTTCTATCAGGAATTGACCGCCGTCGGCGGGTTGAGCGCCGCCCGTGCCGGCACCCCGGCATTTGTCGACAAATTCATGGAGTTGACCCAGCACGATCCCCAATTCATCGAATACCAGTTCGAGAGCATCAACCAGGGCAGCAACATGACCCGCATTCGCAAACAACTCGACACCGTCGGTCAGTCCTTCGACGCGCTCGATACCGAGCACAAGGAAGCCATCTTCTCGTCGAGCGTCCAGCACGGCGGCGGCGGTGCCAACAAGGCCGTGCAATACGCCTTCTCGCCCAAGCTCTACGATGAAATCGAAACCCGGTACGGGCTACGGCTTATGGAGTACCAAGAAGCCGTTGCCGAGGGGAAAAAACTGCAATCTCAGGCAACAACTTTGGAATCCCAGGCAAAAACCCTGGAATCCCAGGCAAAAGCCATGGAATCCCAGAAAAGTAATCTGCTCCAGCAGCAAGTCAATTTGCTCCAGCAAGGACAACAAGCAGGCACTGGGCAAATACAGGATTTGCAACGCCAGATCAATGCGCTCGACCAGAAGATCGAAGCCCAGAATACCCAGATCGAAGCCCAGAATGCCAAGATCGAAGCCCAGAATGCCAAGGTCACAGCCAATGACAAACTGATCCAGGAAACCAAGGCATGGCTGGTCAAGAACGCCAAGGACAGCATCGAAGACGGCGAAAGGTTCATCCACGACATCTACGAATGGCGGATCAAGAACAATCCCGGCGAAGCCACGACCCGATACATTCCCGAACGAGACATGCTGCTCCAGCAACTACGCGATAGGCAACAGCAAAACAATAAAAAATGAAACCAAACCAGCCCGCGAGACCGATCAGGTACGCATCGAACAATAGTTCAAGCAGAGCGGCCTGACCGTCAGCCTCGGCAGTCCGGTGATCTCGGCAGTGCAGACCGTGCAGCAGGTGGCCCAGGCCGCCAGTGACACCGGCGATGGCCGCATGCAAGCATTGGCCGCCGCCAGCGCCGGACTGACCGGGTATCAGGGCTATCAGGCCGTGGCGGCCGGACAGGCGTTGGAAGGCAGCAATCTGGCGGATCAGGCCGGCGGCGTATCGCTTGCCGTCAACCTGGGTTCCTCGAAGAGTCAGAGCACGAGCACCCAGACCAGCGATACTGGCGGCAGAGCTCTTGCCGCCAAAAGTTTGGCAGGCCATTTCAATTTTCTGAAGGCTGCACAATGAAAATATGGATATTGTTCGGTATCCCGATTTTGCTCTCTGGATGCCTTTCAAAAGCGTTTGCCGGCAACCCACCATTTGTCGACAAATTCATGGAGCTGACCCAGCACGATCCCCAATTCATCGAATACCAGTTCGAGAGCATCAACCAGGGCAGCAACATGACCCGCATTCGCAAACAACTCGACACCGTCGGTCAGTCCTTCGACGCGCTCGATACCGAGCACAAGGAAGCCATCTTCTCGTCGAGCGTCCAGCACGGCGGCGGCGGTGCCAACAAGGCCGTGCAATACGCCTTCTCGCCCAAGCTCTACGATGAAATCGAAACCCGGTACGGGCTACGGCTTATGGAATATCAAGAAGCCATAGCCGAAGGGAAAAAACTGCAATCTCAGGCAACAACTTTGGAATCCCAGGCAAAAACCCTGGAATCCCAGAAAAGTAATCTGCTCCAGCAGCAAGTCAATCTGCTCCAGCAGCAAGTCAATCTGCTCCAGCAAGGACAACAAGCAGGCACTGGGCAAATACAGGATTTGCAACGCCAGATCAATGCGCTCGACCAGAAGATCGAAGCCCAGAATGCCAAGGTCACAGCCAATGACAAACTGATCCAGGAAACCAAGGCATGGCTGGTCAAGAACGCCAAGGACAGCATCGAGGACGGCGAAAGGTTCATCCACGACATCTACGAATGGCGGATCAAGAACAATCCTGGCGAAGCCAAGACCCGTTACATTCCCGAGCGAGACATGCTGCTCCAGCAGCTACGTGATAAGCAGCAGCAAAACAACAAAAAATGAAATGAAAAGGGGCCAAGGTCAAAAAATCTGCGGCCATCTGCCCTCGTTCGCCGTCCCGCCAGCCCCGACGTTCGGTGAGCTTGCTTTTTTCCGGAAACTCGGCACGCCGCCACGTCCAACAAAGGCAATCGCTGGCGCGAAGACAGCACCACCGAAGCCGGCGCCCTCACCGCCCCGGCGGTTCGATGCGCTGGCCAATGCAGATATCATTTCCAACAGCCCGATCTACGATCTGAACGATCCGGCAGATCGGGCACGCATCGCCAAGGAAGCGCAAATGGGCTACATCACCCTGGCCACCATGCCCACATCCCCATCCGGAGGTTTCATCAGCGAAATGTCCCCTTATCGTTTGACAAAGGAATGGAAACAATGAAGCAAATGTTGAGTGTCTTGACACTATCAACCTTAGTGTCGGCATGCGGAGGCCTGGCCACCACAGACGGCAGCGGCACCAACGCCGGGCCACAGGCCGTGCAACCATCCGCATCTCAAGATAAACCGGCGGAAGCCCGGCTTGCGTCCGAAGTCAGGATTCCGATGGAAATATCCTTGCACACACCCAACGGCCAGCGCTATCCGGATTCGGTGTTGCGCGTCGTGGACAAAAGCGACCGGGCGCTGGACGTCGGTTTGCTGGTGGTTGGGGCGTTACTGGGCAGTTTCCGACTACCTGTGGCAAAGGAGGATTACCGCGGCACCAAGGTCGAAACGATGCGCCATCCGGCCATGCAACACCTTTTCGGCGGGATCACCGCGACGATGGCCGGGCAGCAGGAGGGGAAATCCGGTCGGCAGTACAAGAACCCCCTCTATGCCAGGCCGGATACATTCGCGCTCGTCTATGCCGATTCCGAGGACGAGAAACCGCCTTACGAGCTTTTCATCCAGACGACGGTATGGAGAAAACCCGATAGCGGCGGCTGGCTGACCAGCCCCGTAATGGTGGTCTGCCGCGATACGTTTTCAGCCTCCGCATTCACTTTGTCCCAATGGGAGATGGAAGACTATGCGGCGGTCAAGGCGAAGGGAGAGGAGCACATCCGGAACTGCGTCGGGAAGGTCGAGCTGGCGCTCAACGAGCTGTTCAAGGAATAGTGCGTGCGCGTGTTCTCGTGCAAAGCGGCCAGTGCGCCACACCGTCGGGCCAAGTCCGCAGTTATTGCATTGAAAAGAAAGAAAAGCCGCCGGAGGGGCTTGCCATTCGGAATGTGAAATGCGAAATACCGACTTCGGGATGCTGAAAACACCCGGCTCAGTCGCGCTTCAGGCGTTTTTCCGTCCGGCTCACTAGTTTGATGGCGATACCAACGGAACGGTCGATGAGTTCGTCCTCATTGGCCGGATACAGATCGATCTTTTGTATCAATGCGCCAAATATCGTCGCTGCCATGCCCGCGACAACCGATTCATCATGCTGCAAGGACCTGCACTCTTCGCTTGCCATCTTGTAACTCCATGGTTGTGGGTCCATCATCGTGCGGCCGCTCTTTCACCGCCCCACGCTTTATACAACACAAAACGCCGATTCGCACGCACCTGCCGCCAGAGCACCGCCGACCGTCAGGCATGCAGGACAAACGCCGTCGTAGCCGTCGCGACTTGCCATGACCCGCGGTTTTATTTAAAATGCCCGGCTTTTCCACCTTGCTCCACCCGACCCGCATGCGGGGGAGCTTTTCCATAAGGAGATTGCATGCGACATTATGAAATCATCTTCATCGTTCACCCGGACCAGAGCGAACAGGTTCCGGCGATGATCGACCGCTACAAAACCCTCGTCTCGACCGGCAACGGCAACATTCACCGCCTCGAAGACTGGGGCCGCCGCCAGTTGGCCTACCCGATCCAGAAAGTGCACAAGGCGCACTACGTGCTGATGAACATCGAGTGCGACGCCGAGACGCTGGCCGAGCTGGAAAATGCCTTCAAGTTCAACGATGCCGTGCTGCGTCATCTGACCGTCAAGATGAAGCATGCCGCCACCGAGCCGTCGCCGATGATGAAGGAAGAGAAATCCAGGTCATTGACCGCCCCCGCTGCGGCACAAACAGAAGCGCCGGCTGGTGCCTCCGCTGACGCCGCCTGAGCCTGAGCCTGAATTCGCGTCCAGGCCGGACAACCGCACGATACTGACTGGCCGTCTGCTTGAATTGAGCGCTTTGCGTTACACCCCGGCAGGGGTTCCGGTACTCGGTTTCCGGATTGCGCACAGCTCGCAGCAGAGCGAAGCCGATGTCGAACGAGCGGTGGGTTGCGAAATTTCGGCCGTGGCACTGGGACCGAACGCGCAATTGATGGCCGGGGCGAAACCGGGTGAGGCCGTAAGGCTGACCGGCTTCCTCGCCGCGAAGAGTCTGAAGAGCAGGAGCCTGATCCTGCATGTGAATGAGATAGAGTTTTTGGAAGGAAACCAAAATGGCATTTAAACCAAAATCCAAGCCCGGCGCCAAGCGCAAGGATGACAAGGGCCGCAGCATGTTCAAGCGGCGCAAATTCTGCCGCTTCACCGCCGAGAAGATTGCCGAAGTCGATTACAAGGACGTCGCCATCCTCAAGGACTTCATCACCGAAAACGCGAAAATCATGCCGGCCCGCATTACCGGCACCAAAGCCGGTTACCAGCGCCAGCTGTCGACGGCGATCAAGCGCGCACGCTTTCTGGCGCTGCTCCCCTATACCGATCTGCACGAGTAAACCGGAGATACGACCATGCAAGTCATTCTGATGGAAAAAGTTGTCAATCTCGGTACCCTCGGCGACGTGGTCAAGGTCAAGGACGGTTACGCACGCAATTACCTGATTCCGCAAGGCAAGGCCAAGCGCGTGACGCCGGAAAACCTGGCCACTTTCGAGGCTCGCCGTGCCGAGCTGGAAAAAGCCCAGGCCGAAAAGCTGGCGGACGCCCAGGACAAGGCCACCAAGCTGGAAGGCCTGCTGCTGCAAATCACCCGCAAGGCCGGTGTCGATGGCCGCCTCTTCGGCTCGGTGACCAGTGCCGACATCGCCGAAACGCTGAAGATCCAAGGCTTCGAAGTCGAAAAGGCGGCAATCCGCATGCCGGACGGCCTGATCAAGCAGGTCGGCGACAGCAAGCTGGAAGTTGCCCTGCACACCGACGTGATTGCCAGCATTACCGTGTCCGTACTCGGCGAACACTGATATCACTGATACCGGGCCGAACCGCAAGACCCGCAGCAAAATCGCATAAACCGCATCATCCAGGGGGCCGCGCAAGCGGCCCCCTGGCGTTCACGGCGGCATTCAGCGTCTGCTATCCCGCAGAAAAACAAGGGGAATCCGGAAACCCACGGAAAGCACACAGCAAGCACACAACCCGCCAACAGCTTCCCCCCAGCATTTCCCCAGGCTTATCCACACCGCCCACAGCGCCACACGGGTACACTGACGGCCTGCCTCACAGGAGACATTCCATGGTCCAGACGACGGAACGTAGCTTTCAGAGCAAGCGCAGCGCCACGCATGCCGACGATCCCCAGCTCAACAGCCTCAAGCTGCCGCCCCATTCCGTCGAGGCCGAACAATCGTTGATCGGCGGCCTGCTGCTCGACAATTCCGCCTGGGACCGCATCGCCGACATCGTCAGCGATGCCGATTTCTATCGCGACGACCACCGCCGCATCTTCCGCCGCATTCGGGGGCTGGTCGAACTGGGCAGGCCGGCCGATGTGGTGACGGTGTTCGAAGCCATCGAGAAACACAACGAAGTCGAGCAGGCCGGCGGCCTCGCCTATCTGGGCGAGATCGCCAACAACACGCCGTCGGCGGCCAACATCCGCCGTTATGCCGAAATCGTCCATGAACGCGCCGTGCTGCGCCGCCTGGTCAGCGTCGGCGACGAAATCGCCGCCAGCGCGCTGAATCCGGCCGGCAAGGATGTCAAGCAACTGCTCGACCAGGCCGAGCAACGCGTCTTCGAAATCGCCGAATCCGGCGCCAAAAGCACCCAGGGCTTCGTCGCCATCCAGCCGCTGCTGGGCCAGGTGGTCGAGCGCATCGAGGAACTCTACAACCAGGAAAATCCTTCCGAAGTCACCGGCGTGCCGACCGGCTTCACCGACCTCGACAGCATGACCTCCGGCCTGCAGCCGGGTGACATGATCGTCGTCGCCGGCCGGCCGTCGATGGGCAAGACCGCCTTCGCGCTGAATATCGCCGAACACGTCGGCGTCGACCTGGGTCTGCCGGTGGCGATCTTCAGCCTGGAAATGTCAGGCCCGCAACTGGCGATGCGCTTTCTTTCCTCGGTGGGCCGTCTCGATGCGCATCGCATGCGCACGGGCCGCCTGAACGACGACGAATGGGACAAGATGACCGTGGCCCTGGGCAAGCTGCACAGCGCGCCCATTCACATCGACGAGACCGGCGCCATCACCGCCACCGACCTGCGCGCCCGCGCGCGCCGTCTGGCGCGCCAGTTCGGCGGCAAGCTGGGGCTGATCGTCATCGACTATCTGCAGTTGATGACATCGAGCAAGGACAACGAGAATCGCGCCACCGAGATTTCCGAAATCTCGCGCTCCATCAAGTCGCTGGCCAAGGAACTCAAGGTGCCGGTAATCGCGCTGTCGCAGCTCTCGCGCAAGGTCGAGGAACGCAATGACAAACGTCCCCTGATGAGCGACCTGCGCGAATCCGGCGCCATCGAGCAGGATGCCGACATCATCATCATGATGTACCGCGAGGAGTACTACAAACCAGACACCCAGGACAAGGGACTGGCCGAGGTGATCGTCGGCAAGCACCGCAACGGCCCGACGGGTACCGTCAAGCTGACCTTCCTCGGCGAATACACCAAGTTCGTCAACAGCGCCAGGCCGGGCAGCTACTGAGCCGCTGCCGGTTTGGATTCCGGTTCGAATTCGGGCTCGAACCTGGACCAGGACTATTTCAACTTCAACCCGGCCATGGTGCGCCGGGCAAAGCAGAGATCCTCCCAGGCCTTGGCCTTGTCGTTCAGGGTGCGCAGCAGATAGGCCGGGTGATAGGTAATGACCACGGGGATGCCCGCACGGTCGAACAGGCGACCGCGCGCGGCGGAAATCTTGATTTCGCTCTGCAGCAAGGTTTGCGCTGCCGGTCGTCCCAAAGCCACGATCAACCGGGGTTGCAGCAAGGCGATCTGGCGCTCCAGATAAGGCCGGCAGGCCGCCATTTCCTCGGCGGTTGGCGTGCGATTGCCCGCTGGCCGACATTTGACGGCATTGGCGATATAGACATCCCGCCCACGCTGCAGGCCGATGGCCGCCAGCATCGCATCGAGCAGCTTGCCGGCCTGGCCAACGAAAGGCTCGCCGCGCCTGTCCTCCTCCGCGCCGGGGCCTTCGCCGACGAACAGCCAATCCGCCGTTTCATCGCCGACCCCCAATACCGCCTGCTGACGATCCTTGCACAGATCGCAGGCGCGGCATGCCGCCACGCTGGCACGCAACTGCGCCCAGTCCATGACGGCGATGGCGCTTGCCCGCTCGTCGCCACTCGCGGTAGCGGTCGTCGGCTCGGCCGCCACCTGCACCTGCGGCACGGCTTGCGCCGGCGCGGGCGCATCGACCTGCGGCGCATCGGCAGATTCTCCGGACGCCTGCGCCGACGGCTGGCGCAACTTCCACAGCGGCGCCAACCCCATCTCGCGCAGCATTGCGGCGCGGCGCGAGGCGGGTGATGAAGTTTTGCTCATAGCGCCCTCATCATCACCAGCGCGTCTTCGCGGCCGGCGTTGCACGGATAGTAATCACGCCGCAGGCCGACCTGATCGAAGCCGCTGCGCGCATACAAGGCAAGCGCGGCATGATTCGATGCCCGCACTTCGAGAAACATCCGCAGCGCACCGGCGCGGCGCACCTCCGTCACGAGAAAATCCATGAACCGTCCTCCCAGCCCCCGCCTCTGATACGCCTCATCGACCACGATATCCAGCAATTCCGCTTCCTCAAGCACGACCGAGCACAGCGCATGACCGGCCAGAACATCGTCCCGATACAACAGCCAGGCGGAGTGACCCGCATCCAGGCTGTCGATGAAATTGCCGCGCGTCCAGGAAAAGGCATGCACGCGCCGCTCCATGGCAAGCACCGCATCCAGATCGCCCAGGCACATCGGCTTGAAGTCGATGCGCGGCGCTTGCGGCGCGGCCGCCACCAGGCTCATTTCATTCCGCCGCGCGCCAGACGCTCGGCCGTCGTCAACGCCACCTTGTCGCGCACGTAGAGCGGCGCGGCCAATGCCGCATCGACGCCCTCGCCCTGGGCAAAGCGCGCTGCCGCCAGATGCGCGACTGCCGCCGCCGTCGGCCAGCAGCCCGGGATGACGCGCTCCAACCGACCCACCTGATCCGCCAGCGCCGGGTAAGCCGCGAAACCATCCCCGCATCCCAGCCAGCCCTCATTCATCAGCAGCGGCCGCACCCGCTCACCCAACGTCTGCGGCGCGGCGACGAATGGCGCCAGCACGATTTCCGGCAGACCGTCGCGGATTTCATAGGCGGCGCAATACACTTCATCCATGCGCGCATCGAGGCAGGCAAAAATCCGGGCACAGTCCTGTTCCTGTTCCCAGGCCACCCGCGCCAGCGCTTCCAGCGAAGGAATCCCCACCACCGGCAAATCCAGGCCGCAGGCCAGACCCTGAACCACGCCGCAAGCCAGGCGCAGGCCGGTAAAGCCGCCAGGGCCGGCGCCAAAGGCCAGACCGTCCAGCGCAGTGAAATCCATGTCCGCTTCGGCAAGCAGCGCTTGCACCCAGGGCAGCAGCCGCTCCGAACCGCCATTGACGACCTCGGCGGCACGCTCATGGCAAACGCCGTCACGCCAGAGCGCGACGGACAAGCGTTGGGTGGCGGTTTCCAGGGCGAGCAGATTCACGATGCGATTTTATCCATGCGGCCAACGGCTAGCGCGAAAACTCGACCCATACCTGCGAAAACTCGGCCTGCGGCAGCGCCTCACTCGCCGAAGCGACGCAATTCCAGCGTTCGTGCGTACCCGTGTAGGCCTGGATGTCGGCAATTCCCGCTTGCTTTGCCACCGCCTGGGCATCGGCGGTGAGCTTGCGCATGCGCATTTCGGTGTCCTTGCTGAACAGATCCTCGTCGCTGAGATTGGGCAAACTGCTTCTGGCCGCGACATAGTACGGCCGCGAGAACACGGTATGCCGACCGCCGTCGGCCGTGCGCAATCTGGCGGCAGCACGCACCACCACCGCCTCGTCGTTGTCATTGAGCAGTTTCAGCGTCGCGCACAACTGCCCCCGCTTGGTCAATGTGTTGCGCGTATAGAAGGCCACCTTGAGGGCATCGCCGCGGTACTGCCATTTGCGGCGATCCGACCATTTGATGAACCTGTCGAACTTTGCCAGCGAGCCGCGGATATATTTCACGGCCTCGGCATACGCCGGCTCGCTGCAACTGTCCGCCGCAAAACAACTGAGCATGCCGGGCATATAGCCGCAAAAGTTCTCGCTGCCGGTTTCCATCTTGAAGACCATGTCCATGCCATTGACCAGGCGGGAATTGCACATGGCAAACACATAGCGTTCGAGGAAATTGACCTTCTCCCTGGAAGGCATCGCGTTGAACCTTGGCCGCAAAGGACGCGCCGACTGAATGAAACGCTGGGCGGCGCCGGTAAAAATCGGCAACTCGGGTTCGCGCAACGGGTTGTACAGCAACATCACGGGAGGCGCTTTTGGCGGCGCGCTCACCGGCTCAGGCTCCGCGACATCGACCAGCGGCGGTACGCTGACAGCCGCACCCGGCAATGCAAGCGCCTCCTTCGACATCCATCCGGACAGTGCCAGCAGAATGCCGCAGACAACCGGCCAAGGCGCGCGTCCGATCTTCATTACGTCTTGTCCGATATCAGGTGCATCACACATCACGGTGTAGTTGCTGCAGTTGCGTTACAGTTGCGTAGTTGAGCGGCATCTCAGGCACTGGCCACGGCTCGCCCCGCGCCTGGAATGCGGAAGCGGAAGTGAATGCGCAAGCTGGAATCAATGATGCTGGTGCTTCTTGCGCACCGGCAAACCATACAACTCACGGCCGGCCTCATTGATATCCTGCCTGAGCTGGCGGCGCTCCTCGCGCGTCATGCGCTTTCCGCGCCGCCACGGTACCGGCGGCCCCATCTCCGTTTCATTCATTACCTGCGTCGGTTCGGCGGGAAGCGGGCCGGCGGCCGACCATCTCGCATCGCCATCGGGTGAACGGGCTTCGTGCCGCTCTTCACGGGAAACCTGGTGCTGAGCGATGGCCGGCATCGCCAATGCCAGACTCATGACCAGCCACATTCCCGAGGAAAACAGCGATGACGGAACAAACTTCATAACGCAACGAAAGACGCCATGGAGAGAACGAGAAAAACGCGGCAAACGCGACAAGCGGTAAATTCAGCGCTTCTGCAGCACGGCATGAATCATCGAGTCCGGATGTAAGTCAGTTATTAATCTGCCACCGCGAATTGTAACAAGGTGCAACATTCTTCCGCGGCGGAAATATTGTCTAACCACATCGCCGCACCGATGGCTGGCGCAACCTCACGGGAATCGCTAGCATGGCGCTCATGAACGATACCACCAAAATTCTCGTCGTCGATGACGACCTGCGCCTGCGCGATCTGCTCAACCGCTACCTCAGCGACCAGGGTTTCACGGTCAAGGCCGTTGCCAATGCGGCAGACATGGACAAAGCGCTCAATCGGGAACTCTATGACCTGCTGGTGCTCGACCTGATGCTGCCCGGCGAAGATGGCCTGTCCATCTGCCGCCGCCTGCGCAGCAGCAAAAATGATACGGCCATCATCATGCTGACGGCCAAGGGCGACGACATCGACCGCATCGTCGGTCTCGAAATGGGCGCCGACGACTACCTGCCCAAACCCTTCAACCCCCGCGAGCTGGTGGCCCGCATCCATGCCGTCCTGCGCCGGCGCAAGGCGGCGGCACCGCCCGGCGCGCCGACCATCGAGGAGGAAATCGTCAGCTTCGGCAACGTCAGCCTGAATCTGGCGACCCGCGAGCTGGCGCGGCACAATGGCAACGGCAACGGCGAGCAAGCGCCCGCCAGCCAGCTCACCACCGGCGAGTTTGCCGTCCTGAAAGTGCTGGTGCAGCACCCGCGCCAGCCGCTGTCGCGCGACAAACTGATGGAACTGGCGCGCGGCCGCGAATACGACGTCTTCGACCGCTCGATCGACGTGCAGATTTCGCGGCTGCGCAAGCTCGTCGAGGACGATCCGGCCAAGCCGCGCTACATCCAGACCGTCTGGGGATTCGGCTACGTCTTCGTTCCGGACGGGGTGAAGAAGGACTGATGAAGCTCTGGCCGCACAGCCTGCTCTGGCGCACCTTCCTGCTGGTGGCGCTGTTGATGCTGTTGTCCGTTCTGGCCTGGTTCGCCATTTTTCGCCTGTATCAGGAAGAACCGCGCGCGCGCCAGATTGCCCAACTGATGATCAGCGTCGTCAACCTGACGCGCAGCGCCATCATCAACGCCGCCCCGGAACATCGCCGCGAACTGCTGCGCGACCTCTCCGACCGCGAAGGCATCCACATTTATCCCTACGAAAGCGACGAGAGCATTGCGCCGCTGGACAACGAATTCATACTCCGGCGCGTCAAAGCCCATCTGCTCGACGAACTCGGGCCACAAACGCAATTCACCCTCGAACGCAATGGAGAACATGCGGTCTTCATCAGTTTTGCCATTGATGAAGAGGGCGACAATGAATACTGGGTCGCCCTGCCGCGCGAACGCATCGAACACATCCTGCACCGGCAGTGGCTGGGCTGGGGCCTGGCGGCCATCCTGCTGTCGCTGGGTGGCGCCTACTTGATCGTCTTTCGCGTCACCCGCCCGCTGCGCGCCCTGGCCCAGGCCGCCCGGCAGATCGGTCGCGGCCGGCAGCCGGCGCCGCTGGCGGAAACGGGGCCCGGCGAAATCATCGATGTCACCCGCGCCTTCAACCAAATGTCGGCCGACCTCTCCCGCCTCGACAGCGACCGCGCCCTGATCCTGGCCGGCATCTCGCACGATCTGCGCACGCCGCTGACGCGCCTGCGCATGGGCATCGAAATGATCTCCGCCGACGACCCGGCAGCGCAGGACACGCGCGACGGCATGATCGCCGATGTCGAGGAGATGGATCAGACCATCAACCAGTTTCTCGACTTCGCCCGCGAGACCGGCAATGAACCGCTCCAGGAAACCGACCTCACCGCCTTGCTCAATGATCTGGCCAATCAATACAAGCGGCGTGGAACGGCGCTGGAAACGGCGTTCGAACTGCTGCCGCCCTGCCTGGTGCGCACCCAGGCCATCCGGCGCGCCGTCACCAACCTGATCGACAACGCCCTGCGCCATGCCGGTTCGGACGGTTTGTCCCTGGCGCTGCGCCTCGACGACCCGCAGCATGTCGTCATTGAAGTCAACGACCGCGGCCCCGGCATTTCGCCCGCGGAAGTCGAGCGCCTCAAGCTGCCATTCACGCGCCTCGAATCGGCGCGCAGCAACACCGCCGGCGCCGGCCTCGGCCTCGCCATCGTCGACCGCATCGCACGCAGCCACAACGGCTCATTCCAGCTCCTGCCTCGCCCCGGCGGCGGCCTGACCGCCCGCATCGTGATGCCGAAGGCCAAGCCGTACGCTGAAGAGACGGCAACGCTGCAGGCGTGATGGGAAAATGAAAAAGGCCAACCGGATGGTTGGCCTTTTTCTTCGATCAGGTGGTGGAGGTAAGCGGGATCGAACCGCTGACCTCTTGCATGCCATGCAAGCGCTCTCCCAGCTGAGCTATACCCCCACAAGAAGCGCCGAATTATAGAGTCCGGCCGGACGGCTGTAAAGGGTTATTTGCAACTTTACCGTGCAACATCACTGTTCGACAGCAGCTTGCCCGGATTCATCAGACCCCGCGGATCCAGCGCGGTCTTGATGTTGCGCATCAGTTCGATTTCCAGCGGGCTTTTGTAGCGCAGGATTTCCTCGCGCTTCAGTTGCCCCAGGCCGTGCTCGGCGGAAATGCTGCCGCCCAGTGCGTGCACCAGATCATGCACCAGGCGATTGACCTCGGCCGTCGCGGCGATGAAGGCGCGGTTGTCCTCGGCCAGGGGCTGCGAGGGGTTGTAGTGCAGGTTGCCGTCGCCGAGATGGCCGAAGCAGACGATGCGCACGCCCGGATAGCGGGAAGTCAGACGGGCGTCGGTCTGCTCGATGAATTCGTGCAGGCGCGAGATCGGCAGCGAAACATCGTGCTTGATGCTGAAGCCTTCTTTCTTCTGCGCCTCGGAAATGCTTTCGCGCAATTTCCAGAGCGCGGCGGCCTGGGTTTCGCTTTGCGCCAATACCGCATCGAGCAAACGCCCTGCCGCCTGTTCGGCGACCAGCAACTCGCTCAGATCATCTGCCAAGGTGGCGCCTTCGGCGGCGCTGGAAGCATCCAGTTGCAGCAGCAACTGCCAATCATGAATACGCGACAGGGGCGAGTGCGTATCCGGCACATGCTTGAACACCAGTTCGAGCGCTGCGCGATTGATGATTTCAAAGGCGCTGACGCGCTCGCCGAAATGCTGGCGCAGGCGTCCCAGCAGTTCCACTGCCACTTGCGGATCAGGCAATGCCAGCCAGGCGGTGAGCTGCGCGCGAGGACGGGGATGGAGTTTCAGCACGGCGGCGGTGATCAGGCCCAGCGTGCCTTCGGCGCCGATGAACAGTTGCTTGAGGTCGTAGCCAGTGTTGTCCTTGCGCAGCCCGCGCAGACCATCCCAGATACGGCCATCGGCCAGAACGACTTCCAGCCCCAGGGTCAGCTCGCGCATGTTGCCGTAGCGCAGCACCTGTACGCCGCCGGCATTGGTGGATAGATTGCCGCCGATGGTCGCCGTGCCTTGCGAGGCGATCGCCAGAGGGAACAGCAGGCCCGCCTCGGCAGCCGCTTCCTGCACCTGCTGCAGCGTGCAGCCGGCTTCCGCCGTCAGCGTGTGGTTGGCCGTATCGATGGCGCGGATGCGCTGCAAGCGCTGCAGGCTGATGACGACCTGCGGCCGGCCGGCCGAGGCAAGCGGGTCAGCCAGATCAGCCGAATCAGCCTCTGCATTGCAGGGCACGCCGCCGCCGACCAGTCCGGTATTGCCGCCTTGCGGCACCATGGCGATGCCACCCGCCCCGGCCTGGGCGCATGCCGCCACCACCGCCGCCACTTCGGCGGTCGTGCCCGGACGCACCACGCACAGCGCCTGGCCGTGATAGCGGCCGCGCCAGTCATGCAGATAGGGTTGTGTGTCAGCCGCTTCGGTCAGCACCTGGCGGCTGCCGACGATCTCCGACAAGCGCAGTTTCAGCGCATCCGCCGCTTGCCTGGCTGCCTCGTTGCTCATTGCCCCGGAGCGACCCTGGCGTACAGATCATGGACGTCGCAGTCAGTGATTTCCACCATGGCGAATTCGCCCACGGCGAGTTCCTGGCCATCGGTGACATGCACCAGCCCGTCGATTTCCGGCGCATCGCCCTGGCTGCGGGCCACGGCGCCCTCCTCATCGACTTCTTCCACCAGCACTTGCAAGCGGCGGCCGATTTTGGCCTCCAGCCGGCGAGTGCTGATGTCCTCCTGGAATTCCATCAACTGCTGGCGGCGCGCTTCGCGCACTTCCGCCGGCAGCGCACCGGGCAGTTCATTCGCCGACGCGCCCTCGACCGGCGAATAGGCAAAGGCGCCGACGCGATCGAGCTGGGCTTCTTCGAGAAAATCCAGCAGCGCCTCGAACTCGGCTTCGGTCTCGCCGGGAAAGCCGGTGATGAAAGTGCTGCGGATGGTGAGGTCCGGACAGATCGCCCGCCAGGCCCGGATGCGTTCGAGATTGTTCTCGCTGCTCGCCGGGCGTTTCATCAGCTTCAGGATGCGCGGGCTGGCATGCTGAAACGGCACATCCAGATAGGGCAGGATCTTGCCTTCGGCCATCAGTGGAATCAGGGCATCGACGCTGGGATAAGGATAGACGTAGTGCAGGCGGATCCAGATGCCCAGCTCGCCCAGCGCCCGGGCCAGCTCCAGCAAACGTGTTTTCAGCGGCCGGCCATTGACGAAGCCGGTGCGGTATTTGACGTCCACGCCGTAGGCGCTGGTGTCCTGGGAAATCACCAGCAATTCCTTGACGCCGGCCTGGGCCAGCTTCTCGGCTTCCAGCATCACCTCGGCGATCGGCCGACTGACCAGATCGCCGCGCAGGCTGGGGATGATGCAGAAGCTGCAGCGATGGTTGCAGCCTTCGGAAATCTTCAGATAGGCGTAATGCTGCGGTGTGATGCGGATGCCCTGCGGCGGCACCAGGTCGATGAACGGCTCATGCGCCGGCGGCAACTGGGCGTGCACGGCATTCATCACTTCCTGCGCGGCATGCGGCCCGGTCACCGCCAGCACTTGCGGATGCGCCGCGCGCACCACCTCCTCGCGCGCGCCCAGGCAGCCGGTGACGATCACCTTGCCGTTTTCGGCGAGCGCTTCGCCGATGGCATCCAGCGACTCTTCCACCGCCGCGTCGATGAAGCCGCAGGTATTCACCACCACCAGATCGGCGCCGTCGTAGGAACCGGAAATCCGGTAGCCCTCGGCGCGCAGGCGCGTCAGGATCAGTTCGGAATCGACCGTCGCCTTCGGGCAGCCAAGTGAAACGAAGCCGATGGTCGGTTCTTTCTGCATGCGTGACATGGTTGCAAATGCTCCGAAATGTTGCCCTGCCCAAAGAATCCCGGGCACAGCGCCGCAACCCCGTGGAGACGGAAATGAAGAAATGAAGAAATGGAAAATCGGAAGACAGCGAACCGCGGGCGGCGGCAGAACCTGCTATTTGCGTTCCTTGCCAGTGGTTCCACTAATTCCGCTGGTTCCGGCATTTCCACCGCTTCCCTTGTCCTTGTTTGCGCCATGCTCATCGCCCGGCGCGGCGTTGAACTGGGGAAACTGGAAGCCCGAAAACATGTTGCGCGCCTGGCCCTGCATCTGTTCCTGCATCTGCTGGAACATCTTCTGACTCTGATCCATGTAGGCGCTCATCATGTTGTGCATGGCCGGCCCCTGGAAATTCAGGAACTGCGCCCAGAGATCCCGGCTCATCGGCGAATTCTCGCCATACACGGCACGCGCCTGCTCCTTGAAGCGGGCCTGCATCTCGGCGAAGGAACGCAGATTGCTTTCCAGATACTTGCCCATCATGCCCTGCATGGCGTTGCCGTAGAAGCGGATCATCTGCGCCAGCAGCTCGCTGGTAAACATCGGCGCTCCGCCGGTTTCCTCTTCGAGAATGATCTGCAGCAGGACGCTGCGCGTCAGATCCTCGCCGCTCTTGGCATCCACCACCTTGAACGCCTCGTGATTCAGCACCAACTGCTTGACATCGGCAAGCGTGATATAGGCGCTGTCGCGCGTATCGTAGAGACGGCGATTCGGGTATTTCTTGATGAGGCGAACAGAGGGTGCGGAGGCAGTATCGGCCATGAGGGTTCCCTTCCTGAAACGGGGTTGGCGCGCCGGCATGTTCAGCACATGTGCAGACCGCCGTTGATGTTGAAGGTGGCGCCGGTCATGTAGGCGGCCTTGTCGGAAGCCAGGAAGCTCACCAGATGGCCGATTTCCTCGGGTTGGCCGAAGCGCCCCATCGGTATCGTCGCGACGATCTGCTCGCGCACTTCGGGCTTGATCGCCATGACCATTTCGGTGGCGATATAGCCCGGCGCGATGGCATTCACCGTCACGCCCTTCTTGATGACTTCCTGGGCGACGGCCTTGGTGAAGCCCAGCACACCGGCCTTGGCGGCCGAGTAGTTGGCCTGGCCGAGCTGGCCCTTCACGCCATTGACCGAAGCCATGTTGATGATGCGTCCCCAGCCGCGCGTCGCCATGCCTTCGATGACCTGGCGCGTGACGTTGAACAGGCTGTCGAGATTGGTCGACAGCACGGCATCCCACTGCGTCTTTTCCATCTTGCGCAGCACGGTATCGCGGGTGATGCCGGCGTTATTCACCAGCACATCGACCGGGCCGATTTCGGCCTCGATCTTCTGCACCATTGCCGCGCAGGAATCGAAATCGGAAACATCGCCCTCGGCGGCATGGATATTGAAGCCTTCCGCCCTCATTCTGGCCAGCCATTCGTTCATGGGCGGGAATCCCGGCAGGCAGTTGGCAACGACGGTCATGCCGTCCTGCGCCAGCGCCCTGCACATCGCGGTACCCAGACCGCCCATGCCTCCCGTCACCAATGCCACTTTTCCAGCCATGTTGCACAACCTTTCTTCTTGACGACAAAAACCCGTTGATCCACGCCATAGCGCAAATAGGTGAAAACAGGTGCGGATGCGGCCCTGGCCACACCCGCACCGCCCGACCGTCCCGCTGCTGTCAGAACATGTGCTGACCGCCGTTGATCGAGATGTTGGCGCCATTCACGAACGCCGCTTCCTCGGAAGTCAGATACGCCACCAGGCCGGCAACCTCTTCCGGCTTGCCCAGCCGCCCGGTGGGGATCTGCGGCAGGATCTTCGATTCCAGCACGTCCTGCGGAATCGCCGTGACCATCTTGGTGCCGATGTAACCCGGCGAAATCGTGTTGATCGTCACGCCCTTCTTCGCCACTTCCAGCGCCAGCGACTTGGTGAAGCCGTGCATGCCGGCCTTGGCCGCCGCGTAGTTGGTCTGTCCGAAGGCGCCCTTCTGGCCATTCACCGACGAAATGTTGATGACGCGACCCCAGTTGCGCTCGACCATGCCGTCCATCACCTGCTTGGTCATGTTGAACACCGAATCCAGGTTGGTGCGCACGACGACATCCCAATCGGCCTTGGTCATCTTCTTGAAAGTCATGTCGCGGGTGATGCCGGCGTTATTCACCAGCACTTCGACCGGCCCGATGTCCTTGGCGATCTGCTCGACGCAGTTCTTGCAGGAATCGAAATCACCGACATCGCAAGGATAGGCCTTGAAACCATAGCCCATGTCATTCATGTTGCGCAGCCAGTCCTGGGCGCGGGTATTGCTCGGACTGTAGGTCGTCACCACCGTGTAGCCCAGCGCAGCGAGCTTGACGCAGATCGCCTCGCCCAGACCGCCCATACCGCCCGTTACCAAAGCCACTCTTGGCATAACCTGTCTCCTCTGTATCGGTTTGTCGATGAATTCATGATGCAGCAAATGCCATGGCGCATCCCGTCGAACTGCCGGCCATGCAACGCGCCTTTCCTGCAGCGGCCGGCGCTGCCATTCTACGATGCCTTTTCCCGAACGTATCTGCCCGGCGCAGGCTCCAATGCCTTATATGTCACGCTCCCCAGACGCACGCGCGCCTTGCGCGGCTTGCCGGCAAACGCCTGCAGCCATGCCGTCCAGGTCGGCCACCAGCTGCCGCGCTGCTCCGTCGCCCCGGCCAGCCATCGCTCCGCATCCTTGCCGGCATATTCGCCGACCCAGTAACTGCGCCTGTTCTTGGCCGGCGGGTTGATCACGCCGGCGATATGTCCGCTCGCTCCCATGACGAAGGTGCTGCGCCCACCCAGCAGGGCGCGCGACCGATAGCCGGCCTGCCAGGGCACGATGTGATCCTCGCGCGAGGCATACAGGAAGACCGGCATATCCACCTTGCGCAAATCGACCTTCTCGCCGCAGACCGTCAGCCGGCCGGGGCTGCGCAGGCGATTTTCCAGATACATGTTGCGCAGATACCAAACCGCGAACGGCCCCGGCAGATTGGTGGAATCGGCATTCCAGTAAAGCAGGTCGAAGGCCGGCGGCTTGCCGCCCTTCAGGTAATTGCTGACCACGTACTGCCAGATCAGATCATTGGCGCGCAGGCTGGAAAATACCGCCGCCAGCTCGCTGCCCTTCATCAGGCCGCCCTTGCCGATGCTCGCCTCGCGCGCGGCGACGGAAGCCTGGTCGATGAACAGGCCAAGCTCGCCGGGATCGGCAAAATCGAGCAGCGTCGTCAGCAAGGTCAGCGAAGTCACCGGCGTCTCGCCGCGCGCCCGCGCCACGGCCAGCGCGGTGCTCAGGAGGGTGCCGCCGACGCAGAAACCCAGGGCATTCACCTGCTCGACGCCGCAGATCGCCGCCGCCACGGCGAGCGCCCGCAGCACGCCCTGCTCGACGTAATCATCCCAACCCAGATGGCCCTGCGCGGCCTGGGGATTGCGCCAGGAAACCATGAACACGGTATTGCCCTGTTCGATGGCATGGCGCACCAGCGAATTTTCCGGCTGCAGATCGAGGATGTAGTACTTGTTGATGCAGGGCGGCACGATCACCAGCGGCCGGGTGCCGACCACATCGCTCAGCGGCGCATACTGGATGAGCTGCATCACCTCGTTTTCAAACACCACCGCCCCGGGCGTGATCGCCAGGTTGCGGCCGACCTCGAAGGCCGTTTCGTCGCTCAGCGAGATATGGCCCTTCTCGATGTCGGCAAGCAGGTTGCGGATGCCGGCATTGATGCTCTCGCCCTGGCTCGCCAGCGCGGTCTCGATGAACTCGGGATTGGTGGCGGCAAAATTCGACGGTGCCAGCGCATCGACATACTGCCGCGCCATGAAGCGCATGCGTTCCCGCGCCTTGGTATCGGCTGCCGGCAGCAGCTCGACCAGGCGGCCGACGTACTCGGCATTGAGGAGGTAGGACTGACGGAAATAATCATGGATCGGGCTGTTTGCCCATTCCGCTGCCGAAAAACGGCGGTCGCCCGGCTGGGGCCGGGGCAAGGCCGCGTCCGGCGTTGAAGAGGCTGCGTTCTTGTCGGACGAGCGATTGATCTGCGCCTGCCAGAGCGCCATGTGCCGCGCCATGAACGCCTGCTGCAGTTGCTGCAGCGCGCCATGCTGCGCCGCCGCCTGGGCAGGATCTGACTTTGAGGTTGGCGACGCGGAAGCAGCGGCCTGCGCAGTTGTTGATTGCGATTGCGATTGCGGTTGTGATTGCGCCTGAGCCTGAACCGCCGCCAGCCACTGCGCAAAGCCCTGCGCCCAGGACTGTCCGGCCTGGAACATGGTTTGCATGGCTTGTGAGGGCAGATCGGGGCCTGCGGACATCCTCTACTCCTGTTTCCCGGTCGATCCCGGCGCTTGCGGACAGAAACGCTCTCGCGTCCATGCACCATGGCCGGGGCCTGAAAAGAGGAAGATTATACCGCACTGCACAAATCCGCCGGTACCGCGCCTGTGCCGAAAACACTCGCCTGCAGCTTCAAAACCCGTCCAGCTCAAGCGGCTCCGAAGAAATGCTCGACCAGATGATGCGCCGCCCAGATCGTCAGGATGCCCGTGACGATCAACACCACCTGATGCAGCGTGGCCCGCAGTTCGGTGCGTTTATGCAGTCCGGGGATCAGATCCGCCACGGCGACGTAAATCATGCTCGCTGCCGCCAGGGAAAGAAACACCGGCACCGCGCCTTGCATGGCCGAAAGGGCGAAATACGCCAGCACGCCGCCCGCCAGGGTGGCCAGCGATGAAACGACGTTGAAAATCAATGCCTTGGCGCGGCTGTAGCCGGAATGCAGCAGGATCACGAAATCGCCGACTTCCTGCGGAATCTCGTGGGCAATGATGGCCAGCGAGGTGATGATGCCAAGCTGGACGCTTTCCATGAAGGCGGCGGCAATCAGGATGCCATCGACGAAGTTGTGGAAGGTATCGCCCACCATGATCAACAGACCGCTGCGTCCGCCATCGTGCGCAGCGTGCACATTGTGCGCATGACCATGGGAATGGAAGTGCTCCTGCACCCGGTTGGCGGTGAGCACCGGTTGCTCATGGCCCTCGCAGTGCTCGGTATGACAGTGGCGCCAGAGCACCAACTTCTCGAGCACGAAGAAACCGAGTATGCCGGCGAGCACGATGGCCGAAGTCGAACCGACGTCGCCGCTGCCTACCACGGCGTGCGGCAGCACTTCCAGAAAAGCCGCGCCAAGCAGGGCGCCGATGGCATAGCTGACCAGCGAATTGACCCAACGCCGGCTCGCCGTCAAGGCGATGAGCGAGGCCGCCAGCACGGAAAGCAGGCCGCCGGCAAACGACATCAGAAGTATCCAGGCAAGCACTGACATGGCTGAGTTTCGAAGGCGCGGAAAATTGCCGAATTATAAGGGAAGCGCGTCTGGAAACCGGGCGCAACGACGTCGCAGCGGCAACTCACTCACGCCAGATCAGGCTGGCCATGCGTCCGGTGGCGCCATCGCGGCGGTAGGAGTAGAAACGCCGTTCGTCGCTCCAGGTGCATAAGCCGCCGCCGCTCACCTGCCGCACGCCAAGCGCGGCCAGCCGCTGACGCGCCAGCATGTACAGATCGCACAGCCATTTGTCCGGCTCGTTCGATCTATCCGGCTTTTCCCGTCCCCCCTGCGCGCGAAAAGCCAGCGCTGCCTGCGGATCGTGCCGGCAAAAGGCGGCACGCACCTCGGCACCCACCTCAAAGGCCGCCGGGCCGATGGCCGGCCCCAGCCAGACCTGCACATCCGCTGCCGGCACGCCCATGGCGGCCACCGTCGCCTCGATCACGCCGGCGGCCAGACCGCGCCAGCCGGCATGCGCGGCCGCCACGACCGAACCGTCGCGCGCCGCCAGCAGCAGAGGCAGGCAATCAGCCGTCAGCACGACGCAAACCCGGCCCGGCGCACGAGCGCAACTGGCATCGGCCGTCGGCACGACAGCCGCATCGCCACGATCATCATCGGCACAGGCCACCTCGGTGCCGTGCACCTGATTCAGCCAGAGCGGCTCGGCCGGCAGCAGACGACGCAAACTGCCGCGATTGGCCATCACGGCCAGCGGATCGTCACCCACATGCAGGGCGAGATTGAAATACTCGTACGGCGCCGCGCTGCAACCCTGCAGGCTCAGGCGCGTGGTCACCAGGGCGCGCACGCCGGGCGGCGCGCCCGCTGCATGTTCGCAGCCCCAGTCGGGAATCAACAGTTCATCCATCACGCCTCCCGATCGTCATTCTGCGCCCGCAACGCCCCCAGCAGCGCGGCGAAATCCTCGGGCAGCGGCGCTTCCCAGCTCATCTCCAACTGCGTGCGCGGATGGCGCAGCGCCAGACGCCAGGCATGCAGCGCCTGGCGCGGGAAAGCGCTGAACAACGGCTGGCCGCTGCGTTTACCGCGCAGATAGACGGGATCGCCCACCAGAGGATGGCCGAGTTCCATCATATGCACGCGGATCTGGTGCGTGCGCCCGGTTTCCAGCCGGCATTCGAGCAACGTTGCCGCCGCGAAACGCTCGCGCACCAGGTAATGCGTGCGCGCCTCCTTGCCATGCCGCTCCAGTGGGACGACCGCCATCCGGGTGCGCTGCGTCGGATGACGGCCGATCGGCGCATCGACCGTGCCACCCGTCCTCTCCGCCGCCACCACGCCATGCACCAGCGCCAGGTAGTGGCGCCTGACGCTGCGCGCCTGCAACTGGCGCACCAGATCGGTCTGCGCTTCCAGGGTTTTCGCGACGACCAGCAAACCGCTGGTTTCCTTGTCGAGGCGATGCACGATGCCGGCCCGTGGAATCGCCGCCAGCGCCGGCGCGTGATGCAGCAGCGCGTTCAGCAGCGTCCCCTGCCAATTGCCGCTGCCGGGATGGACCACCAGCCCGGCCGGCTTGTCGACCACCAGAATCTCCTCATCCTCATGCACGATCCGCAGCGGAATGCTCTCGGCGACCGCCGGCAACCCACGTGGATCGGCGCCCAGGCCGTCCTCCAACTCGATGCACTCGCCGCCCCAGACCTTGTGTTTCGCATCCGTGACGACGCGGCCGTCGATGCGGACGTGTCCCTCGCGCAGCCAACCCTGCAAACGGCTGCGGGAATGCTGGGGCAGCAAGCGCGCCAGCGCCTGGTCGAGGCGCAGGCCGGCATGCTCGGGAGAGACCTGCACGCGCGTGCCGACGATGCCCCCGCCATCCTCCTCAAGACCATCGACAAGCTCATGAAGGCTCACGGAAGACGCCGGAACACTTGCGCTATAATCGGTCGGATTCATGATTCATGATTCATTCGTGGAACTTTCATCATGCGTAGTTTAGCGGCTCTGGCTGTTGTTTTCGCGATCACCATCGCCCCCCTCCCCCTGCTCAGCGGCTGCGGTTCGACGTCCGAACAGGCCGACGAAACGAGCGGCTGGTCGGCCCAGAAGCTCTACAACGAAGCCCGTGAAGCCATGAACGAGGGCGCCTGGGACAGGGCCATCAAGCTGCTGGAAAAGCTCGAATCACGCTACCCTTACGGCCGCTACGCCCAGCAGGCCCAGCTTGAAGTGGCCTATGCCAATTTCAAGCTCTCCGAGCCGGTGGCGGCCATCGCCGCCTGCGACCGCTTCATCCGCCTGCATCCCAATCATCCAAACGTCGATTACGCCTATTACCTGAAAGGCCTGGTCAATTTCAACGAAGACCTCGGCCTCTTTGGCTACGTCAGCCAGCAGGACCTGACCGAGCGCGACCCGAAGGCCGCCCGCGAGGCTTTCGATGCCTTCAAGGAACTGGTCAACAAATTTCCCGGCAGCAAATATGCTTCCGACGCCACGGCGCGCATGAAATACCTGGTCAACGCCCTGGCCGCGCATGAAGTCCACGTCGCCCGCTACTACCTCAAGCGCGGCGCCTATCTCGCTGCCGTCAACCGCGCCCAGGATGCCATCAAGACCTATCCCGATGCGCCGGCAATCGAAGAAGCCATGTACATCACCGTGCTGGCTTACGAAGCCATCGGCATGAAGGATCTGCGCGATGACGCCGAGCGCGTGATGCGGCGCAACTTCCCCAAGAGCGAGTTCTATGCGCTGGGTTTCGACCGGCCGAGTCCCTGGTGGAAGCTCTGGTAAAACCCGCCACCAGTTCACCTGCCTGACTCGAACGATCAGGCCGTTGCCGCAAAAAGATCGATGCGATCGCTGAAGATTGCCGTCACGCCCGCGGCAAACAACTGCTCGGCCTGCACGGGATCATTCACGGTATAGCAGGCCAGCGCCACGCCGGCGGCCTGGATTTCCGCCAGTCGTCCGGCCTGCAGGCGATGCGCATCGCCATGCAGATAGCGGCAGTCGAGGCGCTGCAGGCGCGTCTGCCAATCCGCCGGAATTTCCTCGCACAGCAACGCCCGAGCCGGCGCATCACCCGCACCCGCGCCGGCATCCGCGGCAAGGCGGGCTGCCTCGAGCGCCTCTTCGGAAAACGAGGAAAACAGCAAAGGCACTGTCTGGCTGCCGGCCGCCGCGCATTCACGCTGAAACGCGCTCACCCACTCGGCAACGACGCGCCCGGTTTGCCGCTCATGGCCCGCCGCCGGCTTGATCTCGATATTGGCCGCCAGCCCCAATGCTTGGCAATGGATAAGCGCCTGATGCAGATCCGCCAGGCGCTCACCGGCAAAGGCGCGGTGATGATGCCGCCCCACATCCAGCCGGCGCAAGCGTTCATACGGCCAGTCGGCCACCCTGCCCTGGCCATTGCTGGTGCGCTCCAGGGTTTCATCGTGGATCAGCACGGGTACCGCGTCGGCGCTCAGCATCACATCGAATTCGACGGCGCGGATACCCAGGCGCGCGGCAACGGCCAGCCCCGCCAGGCTATTTTCCGGTGCCAGAGCACCGCCGCAGCGGTGAGCGATGATGCGTGGATAGTGCCAGGATGGACTCATCATTCCACCTCCTGCAAGCCGTCCCGACGCCGCCAGACTCGATCAGCCCTCCGCCGCGCGCCATGGCAGGCCATGGCAATCTACGGCGCGCCGCCACCGGCGCGGCGCATCGCGATATCCAGCGCCTGCTTGGCCGGTTTGCGATTGGCCCAGACATCGGCGACTTCCTCGTCGACGATACTGCGCAACTGGCTCAGGCCCGCATTGTGCTTGGTGCGCAATTTCGCCGGGCTGGCCTCGCCGAGACGGCGCGTCGCCAGGTTGACCAGCGGCGGCGGCACGTCCAGCGATTCCAGCGTGCGCATCGCCACGGGCGTCATCGGCAGGAAACCGGTACCACGCAGCCACTCGTTCTGTACTTCGGGGCGCAGCATGAAGCGGACAAACTGCGCCACCCCCTGATACTCATGCGCACTACGGCCCGCCAGCGCCCACAAACCCATCCCGCCCGGCAGTATCCTTTCGCGGTTGGCGCCATGCATGTCGTCGTAAAACGGCATCGGCGACATGCCGACGGCAATGCCCGCGCGCCGCGCTTCCTGGTACAGCGCCGACTCGCCGGTAATCATGGCGCACTCACCGGAAAGAAAGCGGTGGTCGGCCTCGCTGCCCGGACCGAAATACTGGAAATAGCGCGCCTTGTACCAGCTCGACAGCAGCGCCAGATGCTTGATATCCACCATGCTGTTGAGGCGCGCCCGCATGGCGCGGCCCTTGTCGCGGACCAGCAGCGGTTCGCCATGCTGGGTAGACACGTTTTCGAGATGGATCCAGGAAAAACGCGAAGAGGTCAAAGGACACGCGCTGCCTTCGTCATACAGCTTGCCGGCGCGCATCTGCACATCGAACCAACTCTGCGGCGGCTCCTCGGGATCCAGCCCGGCCTTGCGCAGTTCATCCTTGTTCCACATCAGTACCGGCAGCGACAGGCCCAGTGGCAGCGCCTGGATGCGCCCGGCGCCATCGTCCACCGCATCGGCGACGAGCGGGAAGAACTGCCCCGCTTCCAGCCTCTGTCCGTTCGTCGTCATCACCTGATAAAGCGGCTTGAACTTCGGCTTGTCGCGGAAGAACAGCATGCTGTCATCCGGCTCCAGCAGCGCCATGGACGGCAAACGGCGCCGCTCGGCGTCGTCCAGCGCGCCCATGTTCTGCACGACCACACGAATCCGCCCCTTTTGCTCTTCGTTGAAACGCATGACCAGGCTGGCCAGGGTATCCTGCGCCTGACCCGAGAGCATATGGCGCAAAACGACATCCGGCGCTGGCTGGACGGCCGTCTTCGCGGCAGGCTTCGCTGCGCTTTTGGCGACTGTCTTGGCCGGCGTCGCCAGTGCCATTCCGCTGAAAAACACGAGGCTCGCCGCCACGGCAATCACGCCGGCAACCGGCACACCACGTCCCAAGCGCTGCATGGCCACTCCTCCACTGCCTGATTTCCTTGACGTGACATTATGCCACCCCGCGGACGCTCCAAGCTTGAAGACCATGAGTGAAAATGATATTTTAAACGTGAATATTTGTATTTCCATGCATTTGAAATACTCCCCCTGCTCTCCCATTTGCACGAAGCCCCATGCGCATCGTTTGTCTCGGCGGCGGCCCGGCCGGTCTGTACTTTTCGATATTGATGAAACGTGCCGACCCGACGCACCAAATCATCCTCCATGAACGCAACAAAGCCGACGACACCTTCGGCTGGGGCGTGGTGTTTTCCGCCGCTTCGCTCGACACATTGGCCATCGCCGATCCCGAAAGCCACGCCGCCATCACTGCCGCCATGCGGCGCTGGGATGATTGCGCGGTGCACTTCAAGGGCCGCTGCATGCGCTCGGGTGGCCATGGCTACAGCGGCATTAGCCGCCAAACGCTGCTCGCCATCCTCCAGCAGCGCGCCGCCGAACTGGGCGTGCAACTGGAATTCGAGAGTCAAATCAACCTCGACGGCGATGATGACGATGCGCCGCAAGCCACCCAGCTTGCCGCCGCCGATCTGATCGTCGCCGCCGACGGCATTCACAGCGCCACCCGCGCGCGCCATGCCGATCACTTTCAACCCGCCATCGATTTGCGCAAATGCCGCTATCTCTGGTTCGGCACCACCCGGCCCCTGGATGCCTTCACCTTCATCACCGAAGCCAGCCCATGGGGCTGGTTCCAGGCCCACGCCTACCCTTACGCCGAAGGGAAAAGCACCTTCATCGTCGAATGCCACGAAGCCACCTGGCGCAATGCCGGACTCGACCAGCTCGATGCCGACGCTTCGGCGGCATTCTGCGAACGCATTTTCGCCAGTCACCTGCAAGGCCACCGGCTGCTTTGCAACCCTCGCCATCAGCGCGGCTCTGCCTGGCTCAACTTCAACAACGTGCATTGCTCGCGCTGGCACCACGGCAACATCGTGCTGATCGGCGATGCCGCGCATACCTGCCATTTCTCGATCGGCTCGGGTACCCGGCTGGCGATGGAAGACGCGCTTGCCCTGAGCCGCAGCCTTGCCGCTGACGCCGGGGCTGCTCATGACGCCGCAACAAGTCTGACCCAGGCGCTGGAGAACTATCAGAACGAACGCAGCCGCGAAATCCTGCGTCTGCAGAATGCCGCGCGCAACCGCATGGAATGGTTCGAGAACCTCTCCCGCTACACGCGTCTCGAACCCGAACAATTCGCCTACTCGCTGCTCACCAGCAGCCAGCGCCTCGGCCATGACAGTCTGCTGCAGCGCGATCCGGCCTATATCGACGGCATCGAAAGCTGGCTGGCGCGGCAAAGCGGGGCGCCCAAGCCCGGCAACCAGCGCCTGCCGCCGATGTTCACGCCCTTCCGCCTGCGCGAAATGACGTTGAAGAACCGCGTCGTCGTCTCGCCGATGGCCATGTACTCCTGCGAGGACGGCCTGCCCGGCGATTTCCATCTGGCCCACCTGGGCAGCCGGCTGCTCGGCGGCGCCGCGCTGGTGATCTGCGAAATGACCGCCGTCATGCCGGATGGCCGCATCACGCCGGGTTGCGCCGGACTCTGGAACGACCGGCAGATGGCTGCCTGGCAGCGCATCGTCGAATTTGCCCGGCAAACCTCTGACGCAAAAATCGGCCTGCAACTGGGCCACGCCGGCCCGAAGGGCTCGACCCAACCCGGCTGGCAGCAGATCGACGAACCGCTGGCAGAGGGCAACTGGCCGCTGCTCGCCGCATCGGACATCGCCTACGGCCCGCAGAACCAGATCCCGCGCGCCATGACCCGCCAGGACATGACCCGCGTCCGCGATGCCTTCGTCGCCGCCACGCGGCGCGGCGCCACGGCAGGTTTCGATCTGCTCGAACTGCACTGCGCCCACGGCTATCTGCTGTCGAGCTTCATCAGCCCGCTCACCAACCGGCGCGAGGACGAATACGGCGGCTCACTGGAAAACCGGCTGCGCTATCCGCTGGAAGTCTGTCGCGAAATGCGCATCGCCTGGCCGGCAGAACGGCCACTCGCCGTGCGCATTTCGGCGCACGACTGGGCGCCCGGCGGCCTGACCGATGACGAAGCCGTGACGATCGCCCGCGCCTTCCGCGATCTCGGCGTCGACTTGATCGACGTTTCCTCCGGACAAACCACCCGCGCCGCCCGCCCCACCTATGGCCGCATGTACCAGACGCCCTTTGCCGACCGCATCCGCAACGAAGCCGGCATTCCCACCATGGCCGTCGGCAACATTTTCGCGGCCGATCACATCAACACCATCATCGCCGCCGGCCGGGCCGACCTCTGCGCCCTCGGGCGGCCGCACCTGGCCGATCCGGCCTGGACCCTGCACGCCGCGGCCGCGCAAGGCTATCGCGCCGTCGCCTGGCCGCGTCAATACCTGGGCGGCAAATCCCAACTGGAACACAACCTGGATCGCACCTCCTGACACCACCATGAACGCACATACCGACAGTGAAACCCGCGCCCACAGCGAACATGCCAATGCCCTGCGGCTCTGGCTGCGCATGCTGGCCTGCACCAACCTCATCGAAAGCAGCGTGCGCTCGCATCTGCGTCAGGAATTCGACATCACCCTGCCGCGCTTCGACCTGATGGCGCAACTCGAACGTGTGCCGGAAGGCATGAAAATGGGCGAGCTCTCACGCCGCATGATGGTGACCGGCGGCAATGTCACCGGCATCACCGACCAACTGGTCGAAGAAGGCCTGGTTACCCGCCTGGACAACCCCAAGGATCGCCGCGCCTACATCGTCAAGCTGACCAGCAAGGGCCGCAAGGCCTTCGACGAGATGGCCAAGGCCCACGAACAGTGGATCGTCGAACTGTTTGCCGGCCTCGACAGCGAGCAGTGCGACCAGCTTCACGAACTGCTGGCCAAACTGAAAACCCATCTCGCAACGGCTGCCGCGGCCGGTATCACCGGCAAGAACCGCTGAAAGACCGGCATGTCCTCCACTGCGCCTGCCGCCCGGAACTTCCTCTGGCAACCCGACCACGAGAACGGCGTGGCGACGCTGACCCTGAACCGCCCGGAACGCAAAAACCCGCTGACCTTCGCCGCCTACGCCGAATTGCGCGAACTGTTCTCCGCGCTCGCCACCGACCAGGCCAATGACATCCGCGCCGTGGTCATCACCGGTGCTGCCGGCAATTTCTGTTCGGGCGGCGACGTGCATGACATCATCGGCCCGCTGACGCGCATGAGCATGCCCGAATTGCTCGACTTCACCCGTCTGACCGGCGCCGTGGTGAAGGCCATGCGCGCCTGTCCGCAACCCATCATCGCCGCCGTCGATGGCGTCTGCGCCGGCGCCGGCGCGATGCTGGCGCTGGCGGCCGACATGCGCATCGGCACCGCGCGCAGCCGCACCGCCTTCCTCTTCTCCCGCGTTGGCCTGGCCGGCAGCGACATGGGCGCATGCACCCTGCTGCCGCGCGCCATCGGCCAGGGCCGCGCCAGCGAACTGCTGTACACCGGACGCAGCATGGCAGGCCCGGAAGCCGAGCGCTGGGGATTCTTCAACCGTCTCTGCGAGCCGGAGCAACTACTGGGCGAAGCGCAAAGCCTGGCCGCGGAACTGGCCGCCGGCCCCGGCTTCGCCCACGCCATGACCAAGCGCATGCTGCAACGCGAATGGAACATGAGCCTGGATGAAGCCATCGATGCCGAAGCCGACGCCCAGGCGATCTGCATGCAGACCGAGGACTTCCGCCGCGCCTATCGCGCCTTCGTCGCCCGGGAAAAACCGCAGTTCGCCGGCAATTGAAGCGCGCATCGGCGCGGACGCATCCGCGCATCCACGCCTCGCCTCAGTTACCGAACACCGCCCAGCTATTGTCAAGAATCAGGCGCACCGCGGCATACATGCCGACGAGCCCGAAGAGAACCCATGGGCAGTTGGTACCCCAGATGTAGACCAGGTTCTCGTTGCGGCTGTTCAGACGCTGCCGTCCCACGTTGAAGAAGGAGAACCAATACACCGAGGTGCAATACACCACCTGATAGAAGAAGCACAGCGCAATGATGCCGATGACATTGGGCGGCAGGAAATGATAGGTAAAGCCCAGATGCAGCAGCAAGCAAGGAATCAGCGTCCAGTAGCCGTTACCGACATCCAGATTGAAGCCCAGCGTGCGCTTGTCGGCATAGGAGCCGTCGAACAGCGAATACGTCGCCCAGACGTCGCTCCAGTAATCTGCCGAAAACAGATTGGAGAAAGCCACCTTGGAGAAGATGAAGTCCAGCACCGGACGATTCTTGTCCGCGGGAAAACGCCGGCGATAATCCGCATTCTTCTTCTCGATGAGGTCGATGCGCAGATACAGCACCCTCTCCCACAGACAGACGAGCATGTTCAGCGACAGAAAGAAAATCACCAGCAGATAGACGACGCTGAAGCCACCCAGCAACTGGTAATGATTCCACGCAGTTGCGCCAAAAACCGCAACCAGAAATACGCCGACGAATGCAAGAAAGTTCATGACGCCTCCTATGGGATCGAGATTTGCGGCTTGATGGAAAATCGAATCATGCTCGATGCGGCAGCCCGCCAGACGGCGGTGACACGGTGAATCTGCAGTTCATTTCGCGCAATTCAGTCATTCAGTCATTTCCATTTCTACACTTCGCTATTTCGCCTTCTCGACCTCCACAGGCGCGCCGCGCGGCGAGTGACTGGGCGCGCCATAGAAGACGCGATAGTGGATCTGGTGATAGCCGCCGGCCAGGTGCAGCGCCTTCCACGGCGCCTCGACCGGCTCCTGCTGGCCCTTCCAGTCCTTGTGCTGGTACGGTTCCCAGGCGTGATAGACGATGATCTCGCCCGGCGCGGTGATCGCCGAGACTTTCACCATGCACTCGAATTCGCTGTGATGGTTGTAGACGCGGATCATGTCGCCATCCTCGATGCCGCGCTTGCCGGCTTCCTGCGGACTCAGCCAGGCGGCCGGCTGGCCGCGCTGCAGGCGCAGCAGCATCTTCACGTCGCGCCAGATGGCGTGGATCGACCAGCGGTTGTGGCCGCCGTACATGCGCAGCGGAAACTTGCTGCCGACATGCGGCGCGGGCTTATGCACCGGCAGGTTTTCGTTGCCTTCGATGAACCACGGATGGTCGAGATAAAACTGCTGGCGCCCGGTCAAGGTCGGCCAGGCGACTTTCTTCTCGACGAAGTCACGGTGCGGCCAGTGCGTGTCCTTGGGATCGTAGTCGCTGTAGTTCTGATAGATCAATGAAGGACGGGCAGAGCCGATCACCGGCACCGCGCCCATCGCCAGCGCTTCGCGGCCCGTGCGCGCGCTGACGCTGGGACTGCCGGCAAACACGGCATCGAGCATCTTCACCGGATCCTCCGGATGGGTCGGATCGTACAGGCCATTGTCGGTATGCCGTTCATAGGCTTTGGTCAGATCCAGCGGTTGGTCCCTGAAGCCGCGCACCGGGCCGATGTTGCGCTCCCTCGCGCGCTCGGCAATGTATTTCGACAGCAGGCCGAACGCCTCCCAGTCGGACTTGGACTCGCCCAGCGGCTCCGTGGCCTTGTCCGAGGTAATGATGTAGGGCACGTAGGTCTGGCCGTACTTGATGCCGTACTTCTCGTAGTAGGCCGCCACCGGCAGCACGTAGTCGGCGAACATCGTGGACGTGCTCATGCGGAAGTTCACCGACACCACCACGTCGAACTTCGGCCACAGCACTTTCTTGGCAATCTGCGGTGAAGGCCAGCGACGCAGCGGGTTGCAGCCGGTGAAGATGTACGCCTTGGGCGAACGATCTTCCGGCGGGTGACAGGGTATCCAGCCCTTGTCGAGCGATTCGCGCATGTACTCGGCCATGCCGCGCGGCAATTGTGGATCCTGCAGGTGCGGCTGATCCCACATCTCCTTGTAGCCGCCGTGGATGTACAGGAAGGGAATCATCGGCATGTTGGGATTCTTCGCGCTGATGTGCACGAAAATCTCCTCATAGTCGCGTGGCGTCAGTCCGCGGATGGCCTTTTTCGCCAGTTGCAGTTTTTCCATGGGACTGAACATGTCGCCGGCCATGGCATCCAGGCCATCCATGCCCCACCATGCCGCGATGCGCACGCCGCTGCCGGCCTTGCCCTGGTTGCCGGTGAGGTTCATCAGCAGGATCATGGCGCGCTGGTACAGATCGCTGTGATAGTGCTTGCAGGCGCCCCAGGACATGTAGATCATGGCGTTCGGCGCCGCCGCCATTTCGCGCGCGAAGGTGCGAATCACGTTGGCGTGCACGCCGGTAACTCTGGCCGCCTGCTCGGGGGTGTATTCGCTGTCTAGACGCGCCTTGATCATGTCGAAGACGGTCTGCACTTCGACCGTTTCGCCCGAGACCAGCTTGACGCTGAACGTGCCCGACAGCGCCGGCTTGATCCCGCCCATCTTCAGGCTGCGGCCACCGTTGCCATCGCCTTCGCAGCCGGGGGCAATCACCGCCTGGTTTCTTGCTTCGTCCCAGACATGCAGCGCGTTGTCCGCCCCGCCCTCGACCAGGTCGGACGCACGCAGGAAACGCTGGTTGTCCTTGCGCACCAGGAACGGGAAGTCGGTCTGTTCGAGGACGTAGTCCTGCTTGTAGAGATTCTCCGAAATCATCACCTGGGCCGCCGCCAGACCCAGCGCGGCATCGGTCTCCGGCTTGATGTTGATCCAGGTATCCGCATGCACGGTTGATGGATTCAGGTCGGGAGCGATCACCACCAGCTTGGCGCCGCGATAGCGCGCCTCATGCAGGAAGTGCGCTTCCGGAATCCGCGTATAGATCGGGTTGCCCACCCAGATCACGATGTAGTCGGAACGGAACCAGTCGTCCGACGTGCCTTCGCAGTTGTACATCCCCCAGGTCTGCACCGCGCCCATCGGCATGTCCGACACGCCGGCCCAGGAGTCGATCTTGGTCGCCTGGATCGCATCGGCGAAACGCCAGTCACCGGAGGTTTCCGGGCCATAGCCGCTGTTGGTGGTACCGTCGTCGAAGATGATGGATTCGGTGCCTTCGGCCACGGCAGCGTCGATCAGCTTGTCGGCGATTTCGGTCAGCGCCTCGTCCCAGGTGATGCGCTTCCACTTGCCTTCGCCGCGCTTGCCGATGCGCTTCAGCGGATACTTGAGGCGGGCTTCCGACAGTTGCAGGGTGGTATAACAAGCGCCCTTCTGGCAGCCGCGCGGGTTGAAATCGGGAATGTCCGGACGATGCGGCTCGTAAATGGCGTTCTGCTCCTCGCGCCAGGCGATGCCATCGCGCACATACACGTCCCAGGAACAAGCCGCGATGCAGTTGGCCCGGGTGTGCGTGCCCTTCACCACCCTGTCCCACTTCCACTTCTCGCGCCAGATGTCGGAGTAGTCGTTGTATTTGACCTTCTTCGCCGGCACCGTCGGCGGATCGGCCGGGCGCGGCGCGGCCGGCACATAGTGCCTGGGCCGCAGACTGTAGAGGGCGAGACCGGCAACGGTTGCGGCAGAGCCCATGATGAAATGACGGCGGGTCAATTGCATGAATTGCATGAGACGAGACTCCTGTGAATTCCCGAATTCCGGTAGCGCTTCATCTGCCCGGCATGGTTGCACGCCATGGATATCTCAATATAGATGCCGCCAGCAGCAGGAGATAGTTTGCCGCCCTGAGCGACGAACCACGGTCTTCCGGCCATCGCCGCTGCATAGAATACAATAAACGTAAACTTTCCTGACTATTTTCCCGTCCGGCGACAACCCGAAACCCGCCGCTTCGGGAAAGCGGAACGGGAAAGCGCGGGGTAAACTCCAGACTCGCCATTGGACACAATCCCCCCTCCCGTCTCCATGCCTCTCCCCATCACCGACCCTGCCCTGCCCTTCTTTGCCGACCATCACCGTGAGCTGGCGCCAGCGGCGGCGGCCTGGGCGACAGTGCATCTGGCGCAGCAGCCGCAGATCGAAGACGTCGATGCGAGTTGCCGCGCCCTGGCCCGCCAACTGGGCGCGGCCGGCTGGCTGCAGTGGTGCGTGCCGCCGGCGAATGAAGAAGGAAAAACACCGCCGCTGGATGCGCGCGCCATTTGCCTGCTGCGCGAAACTTTTGCCTGGCATTCGTCGCTGGCGGATTTCGTCTTTGCCATGCAAGGGCTGGGGGCCGGTGCGATTTCGCTGTTCGGCGACGCAGCGCAGCGGGCGCGTTACCTGCTTGGCGTGGCCAGCGGAGAGCTGCTTGCGGCCTTCGCCCTTTCCGAACCCGGAGCAGGCTCCGATGCCGCCGCGCTCGCCTGCCGCGCCACACGGCTAGCCGACGGCAGCTGGCAACTGGATGGCGAAAAAACCTGGGTTTCCAACGGCGGCATCGCCGATTTCTACATCGTCTTTGCGCGCACTGAAGAAGAAGAAGAAGAAGAAGAAGCGCCGGAGCGCAGCAGCGCGGGTATTTCCGCCTTCATCGTCGATGCGGACAGCCCCGGCCTGGCGGTGGCCGAACGCATCCTCACGCTCTCGCCGCATCCGCTGGCGCGTCTCGAATTCAGCGCTTGCCAGGTACCGGCCAGCCAGTTGCTGGGTTCGCCGGGCGAAGGATTTCGCATCGCCATGGCGACGCTGGATATGTTCCGTATCTCGGTGGCCGCCGCGGCGCTGGGACTGGCCCGTCGCGCCGCGCATGAAGCGCTGCGCCACGTGCAGGAGCGCCGGATGTTCGGCCAGCGCCTGGCCGACATGCAGATCACTCAGGCAAAACTGGCCGACATGGCGACCGCCATCGACGCCGCCGCGCTGCTCACCTATCGCGCCGCCTGGCAACGCGACCAGGGCGGGACGAAAATGCAGACGACGCGCACGGCCGCCATGGCCAAGCTCTTCGCCACGGAAGAAGCGCAACGGGTGATCGACGCGGCCGTGCAGTTGTTCGGCGGACGCGGCATCACCCAGGGCGAGGTGGTCGAAGCGCTCTATCGCGACATCCGCGCGCTGCGCATCTACGAGGGCGCCAGCGAAGTGCAGAAACTCGTCATCGCCCGCGAAACCTTGCAGGCATTCAAGGACAGCGGAAATCTGCCGTAAAATCCGGGGTTCGGGGCTCAAGCGCCATTCAAGGTCCAAAGTCATGCAAAGTCATATCGTCCTCCGTTCCATTCGCGAGGCATCCAGGCGGCAGCGCGGCGGTTGACGCCTCCAGGAATGAGGGAATACTCATGACGACGAAAATACGCTTCCAGTCGCTAGCCGCCAATGCGAGCAACGTGCTGCGTTTCGCGCGCGGCCTGCCTGTCCGCCGCATGCTGCTGGCGGCCTTTCTGCTGCCCGCCTGCCTCGGCTTGAGCGCCTGCGACTTGTTCGGAGAAGAAGCCGAAGCCCGGGCAAGCGCCGCCAGGGATGCGGAAGGCCGCGCCATCGGCAGCGGCTGCCGCCATTCCGGCCGCGCGCTGGAAGACTGCTACACGCAGAACCCCAGGGCGCTCAAGGCCTCGGTATTTGCCGGCTGGCGCGACATGGATGGCTATATGCGCGAAAACAATATCGCGGTCGTGCCGCCACCCGACTACCGCGCCACCATGATGGAAGGCATGCTGCCCGCCGTCAAACCAGAAGCGCAAGCGGCCGCAGCACCCGAGCCGGCGGCGGCAGCGGCGAAGCCCGAAAGCAGAATCGACAAGCCAGCCGCCACAGCCGTCAATACGCAGACACAGACGCCGCCGACGCCACCCGCACCGACGACGCCCCCGAAACAACCCTGATCGCCGTTGCGGCTCGATTTTCTGCCATTTCCGCCGGCATCACCCTATCTGCGGTACAATCCTGCCCCTGTCGTCCTGCCGGTTGATGACAGCCATCGGTCGCACCTCGCGGCGGCCGATTTCGGCCCACCCATACTCTGCTGCCTGAACCGGCGCATGCCAGGCCAGAGCAGGAGCCATCATTGAAATTTGAAGACCTCGGGCTGATGCCCGAACTGCTGCAAGCCGTTGCCGATGCCGGCTACAGCGCCCCGACACCGATCCAGGCGCAATCCATCCCCATCATCCTTGCCGGCAAGGACATCCTCGGCGGCGCCCAAACGGGCACTGGCAAAACGGCCAGTTTCACCCTGCCGATGCTGCAACGCATCGCCCGCCACGCCAACACCTCCTCGTCGCCGGCGCGCCATCCGGTACGCGCGCTGATCCTCGCGCCGACGCGCGAACTGGCGATGCAGGTGTTCGAGAACGTCAAGACCTACAGCAAGCATCTGCCGCTGCGCTCGACCTGTCTCTATGGCGGCGTCGACATCAAGCCGCAGATCGCCGAAATGATGCAGGGCCGCGAAATCATCGTCGCCACGCCGGGGCGTCTGCTCGACCACGTCCAGCAGAAAACCGTGTCGTTCAATGCCGTCGAATTCCTCATCCTCGACGAAGCCGACCGCATGCTCGACATGGGCTTCATCCCCGACATCAAGCGCATCCTCGCCCTGCTGCCAAAGGAACGCCAAAGCCTGCTGTTCTCGGCAACCTTCTCCGAGGAAATCCGCAAGCTCGCCGACACCATGCTGAAGTCGCCGCAACTCATCGAAGTGGCGCGGCGCAACGCGGTATCGGAAACCATCACCCACCGCGTCTATCCCGTCGCCCAGGAAGACAAGCGCCACCTGCTCGTGCATCTGCTGCGCGAACAGGAATTGCGCCAGGTGCTGGTCTTCGTCGGCACCAAGTTCGGCGCCAGCCGTCTGGCCCACTACCTGCAGCGCCAGGGCATCGAGGCCGACGCCATCCATGGCGACAAGTCGCAGCAGCAGCGCACCGAAGCGCTCGAAGCCTTCAAAGCCGGACGCGTCAAGGTGCTGGTCGGCACCGACGTCGCCGCGCGCGGCCTCGACATCGACGACCTGCCGCACGTCATCAACTACGAACTACCGCACGTCGCCGAAGACTACGTCCATCGCATCGGCCGCACCGGCCGCGCCGGCAAGCCGGGGGATGCGACCTCGCTGGTCAGCCCGGCGGAAAAGCAGAACCTCGCCGAAATCGAAAAGCTCATCAAGATCAAGATCGAGCAGGTCAACACGCCCGGCTTCGAACTGATCGACGACCAGGGGCACACCAGCCCCGACGCCAAAGGTGGCCGCGCACGCAGCCAGGGACGCGCGCGTGACGAATTCGGCGCCTCCGCCGCCCGCGAATCACGCCAGGAACGCAGCCGCAAAACCGACCGCGAACGCGCCGCCGAAAATCTGCAGCGCCGCCCCAGCACGGAAAAATCCGCCTCGCCCCATCTGCCCAAGCTCGACTTCGACCCCAGCAAACCCTACGAATCGCGCCCGGACCCCGGCAAAACGAACCAGCCCTCCGCCGAAAAACCCAACCCACGCCGCGCGCAACGCCCCGTCGCCGCCCTACTCGGCGGCCTGGGGAAGAAAAAGGATGCGGCCTGATCTTCAGGGCAACCACTTTCGGCGGCAATCCCCGGTAGTCCCCCGCCCGACAGTCGTATCAAAAGTCGAATTTCCAGGACAAGGAAGTTCTACACCGCGCCATTGCTTGCCATGTGCTTCGGCTTGATCATTTCTTGCCCGCTTTCATCTTTCATATCCGTTTTTGAAAATCTGTCACACCACGGCCAGCCGCTCCACCGTGTCGGGAAACTTCTCGACCAAGCGGATCAGCAGGGCAGCCTGAGCATTCGGCCTGGCTCGCCCCTACTCCCAGTTTTCCAGGGTGTGGGGATCGATGCGCAAAGCGGACAAACACCGGGCGCGACAGGCGCAGACGCCCACGCAAGGCCAGTAGCTCGGCGGCGGTCACACCCGGCGCGGCGCTGATGACCGACGCGCGGGCAAGCCCCTATCTCTCTTCGCCCTACCACGCCCTCATTGCCGAATGGAGCCGCAAGCTCCACGTCCTCGAAGCCTTCAACGGCCAGTATTTCTTCAACCTGCCCTCGCAAAAGAGCCAGACCGCCAGCGCCAGCGTTGGGCTTTCCGTGGTGGCAGGTTCAAAAAAACCGGGTGCGACGGCGATTGAAGCCTTGCCCACCTTGCGCGTGAACTTTTCCCAGGCCCAGCTCGATTTGCTGCAACAGGCCTACGACAGCCTGAGCGAAAGCCTCTATGCCAGCCTGGTGCTGCAGACGCGACTGAAGCCCTATCTCGACCAGATCGAACTGGTGATCGACGACAACGGCATTCGCCTGGATGCCACGGCACTGAATCAGATGCTGGCCGACAAGCGCGCTCTCGACCCCGAGAACGCACTGGCCGACCTGTTCGACCTGGACAAGTATGCCGGCGGCTGTCGTTGGATTTGCTGGGACGACACTTGGGACAAACCCACGGCGGCGAACGACGCGAGCTGGGCACAAGCGGCGTGACGCAGAGTCCATGTGGGATGCAAATCTATAACTTTTGCCATATTGAAATGGCATCGTGCCTCAGGTAATCTGGCGGCCTACAAATATAGGTTCAGTGTCAGGGTGCCCATCCCCTGCAAGGGGAAAACGAACGGGCACAAGATCGCTTGTGCCGGCAAAGAACGAATAAAAACATGGAAACACAGACGATGCGGTGGGTGACACATGAACGCGAACGCCGCTATCGATGAAACTCGGCGCAGGCGGAACGGCAAGGCAGCAAATCAAAACGGGAGGGCGGTGGCGTGACCGCCGAGTACGTCGCCCAGAACATCAACCGGATCAAGGGCAAGGTGACGATATTTTTACTACCAGATGCCCAAAGGCTTACAGGCAGATGAGGTGCCGAATATGGGGCAGCATGCCATGTACACGAGTTTAGTGAAGGAGGAAAGTTGATGACGTACACAGACTCATTAAGGCTGATTGTTTGGGTTTTCATAGTTTTCTGGGCGATTTGGTATGTATACGTCCAGCTAGAGCGTCTAAACAGAAACGTCTTCGAGCGACTAAAGAGTATGGTTTTAAAGCGATCTGAGGAATCCACAGGTGCACTTCGAGCAATTGGCCTTGTTGTGTATTCGCCATATGTAATGCCTGTTCGAGCAGCAATTGCTTGGCTCATTATTGTACTTGTCATGTTTATTTTCTAAAGGGATAAAAATGAGTTGCGATCAAGAAAAAATCATAAGTCCAATTACAGCAACAAATAAATGGGTTTCCGCAATCAATTTTATTACTGGAAGAATTAACCCTGCAGCTGGTGCCGTGACTGGGCAGTTCGCAATTGCCACGCAGTCTGGCGCAAGCGCGGTGGCGCTTGCGAATGGTGATGGGACCGCCGCTACAGCAATTCCTGGTGTTTCCATCAGCGCGCCAACAATGGCTTGGTTTGCGAAAGTTGGTAGTTGGATATCTGTCATAGCCAAAGCCGCTGGTGTTGTTGTGCCAGGTGTAGGACTGGTATCTGTTGGAATGACTGTCATTTCCGCTGCGGCTGCAGCTGCAGCGAATAAGACATTCAATGACATTGTTACCGATCCCAGTTTCTGGGATGCATTTGGCAACGGCTCACCTGACGCCTACTTACAATCAAAATATGGGTTGACCATCAATGACTTGATGAATACTCTTTGGGAGGCTCTTCTCACAGGCGAGACGAAGTCGTTAAATACTTGTCCCAAAGATTTTCAGGATGCCAAATCCTGGGTCCAACCCCGCGACCCCATCCTCCTGGACTTGGATGGCGATGGCCTGGAAACCGTCGGCCTTTCTGCCAACATCTACTTCGACCACGACGGCGACGGTGTATTGACGCGTACCGGCTGGGCCGGCAAGGACGATGCCCTGCTGGTCTGGGATCGCAATGCCAACGGCAGCATCGACACCGGCGCAGAGCTCTTCGGCGACTTCACACCGCTGCCCAATGGCACGCTGGCGCCGAATGGCTTTGCCGCACTGGCCGCCCTCGATTCCAACGGCGACGGCATCCTCGACGCCACCGACCCCGCCTTCGCCGAACTGCGCCTCTGGCGCGATGCCGACCAGAACGGCGTGACGGGCGCAGGCGAACTGATTTCCCTACTTGATGCTGGCATCCTCAGCCTGAACCTCGCCAATACCCTCAAGAACAAGAACCTCGCCAACGGCAATCAACTCACCCGCGAAGGCAGCTTCACCCGCACGGACGGCACCACCTCCGCCATGGGCGAATTCAAGCTCGCCATCGACACCTTCAACACCCGGTTTGCCGAACAGATCGAAGTCCCCGAAGCCCTCAAGACCCTGTCCAACATGCAGGGGGCCGGCAACGTGCGCGAACTGCAGCAGGCCGCTGCCCAGTCCGGCGACGTGGCCAACCTGCTCGCCCAGTTCCAGTCCGCCACCACCCGCGCCGAGCAAAGAATTCTGCTCGACCAGCTCATCACCACCTGGGCCGACACCGCCGGCATGGCGGGCAGCCTGGAAGAGCGTGTCGCAGACAAATACCGCATCGAATACGAAGCCTTCGGCAATGAACGGCGCAGCAGCAATCTCAAGACCACTGCATCCAGCGGCATCGGCAACGCAACCGCGCTGCTCAGCGATGCCGACAGCCCCTATCTCTCCGAGCCCTACCGCGCCCTCATTGCCGAATGGAGCCGCAAGCTCCACGTCCTCGAAGCCTTCAACGGCCAGTATTTCTTCAACCTGCCCTCGCAAAAGAGCCAGACCACCAGCGCCAGCGTTGGGCTTTCCGTGGTGGCAGGTTCAAAAAAACCGGGTGCGACGGCGATTGAAGCCTTGCCCACCTTGCGCGTGAACTTTTCCCAGGCCCAGCTCGATTTGCTGCAACAGGCCTACGACAGCCTGAGCGAAAGCCTCTATGCCAGCCTGGTGCTGCAGACGCGACTGAAGCCCTATCTCGACCAGATCGAACTGGTGATCGACGACAACGGCATTCGCCTGGATGCCACGGCACTGAATCAGATGCTGGCCGACAAGCGCGCTCTCGACCCCGAGAACGCGCTGGCCGACCTGTTCGATCTGGACAAGTACGCCGGCGGTTTTCTCACCGGTACCAACTGGAACGGGATATTGGCGTTCGACAGTCTGATCGAGACGCTGCCCAATACCCCCGCCATCCAGGCCCTGCTCGACGAATTCAAGGTGCGCAGACTCGGTGCGGGCGACGACAACACCCAACTCGCCAACAAGGCCAATTTCGTGCTGGCCGGCGACGGCAACGACGTGCTGCGCGGCAACAACGGCAACGACCGGCTGTTCGGCCAAGGCGGCAACGACGCCATCCATGGCGGCAATGGCGATGACCTCATCTCCGGCGGCGCGGGCAACGACATGCTCTACGGTGGAGCCGGCGCCGATACCTACGTCTTCGGGCGGGGATACGGCCACGACACCATCATCGACGATGCCGAAGACGGCTTGCAGCGCGATACCGTGCGCCTGCTGGGGCTCAATCCTGCCGACATCCAGGTCACGGTCGATTACGACGACAATCTCGTCTTTACCATCGTCGATACGGCCGAAACGCTTTCCGTCCCGCGCAACGGCTACAGATGGGGGCCAAACGGCGTCGGTCAGTATGTGTTCGACGACGGCACGGTGTGGAGCCACGACGACGCACTCAGGATGGCAGTCGCCGCGAGCACCGAGGGCGACGACGTGATTCACGGCTCTGCCGCAGGGGATACGATTACCGGCCAAGCGGGCAACGATACGCTGATCGGCAACGGCGGCGATGATCTCATCGATGGCGGGGCAGGCAACGACGTGCTGATCGGTGCGTCCGGCTGGGACTATATTTACGAGGATGGCCAGTACCGGGGCGTGCGCAATGTCACGCCGCGGGTTACCGCCAACGGCAACGACACCTATCTCTTCGGCCGGGGTGACGGCCAGGATACGGTGATCGATGGCGACCACACCCTCGGCAACAGTGACACGCTGCGCTTCAAGGCAGGGGTGGCACCCGCGGATGTGAAGCTCATTCGCAACGGTAACGATCTGGTGCTGGCGATTCGCGACAGCAGCGACCAGGTGACGCTCAAGCAGTATTTCGATGAGGATTGGAACGGCGCAAATGGCCCTTACCTGATCGAGCGCATTGCCTTTGCCGATGGCACGGTACTGAGCTTTGCCGACGTGCAAGCCATGCTCTTTGCAGGTAGCGAAGCGGCGGAAACCATCATCGGCTCGCGGGTGGCGGACGTGCTGACCGGCCAGGGCGGCGATGACGTGCTGCTCGGCGGCGCGGGCAACGACATCCTGGATGGCGGAGCAGGCAATGATGTGCTGCGCGGCGGCGGGATGATGGATGCCTCGGGCTGGATCTACGACAATGACGGCGCAGGCGACACCTATCGCTTCGGTCGGGGTGACGGCCACGACCTCATCATCGAAAACTCGTGGGGTCAAGATGAGACCGACCGCATCGAGTTCAAGGCGGGCGTAGCGCCCGCCGATGTGCGTTTGGAGCGGGTGCGTATCGTGAATGGCCGGCAGGTCAGCGACGACCTGAGGATCACCATCCGCGATACCGGCGAGACGCTCACCATCCAGAACCATTTCAACGAGAGCAACCGCTACGCGGTGGAAGAAATCGTCTTTGCCGATGGCACGCTGTGGGATGCGGAGATGATCAGGTCACTCAGCCTGCTGGGCGAAGCCGGCAACGACGAACTGCGCGGCTTCAACGGGCGGGATGATGTGCTGGCGGGTGGTGCAGGCAATGACACGTTGGCGGGCGGCTCGGGTTCCGACACCTACCGCTTCGGCCTGGGCGACGGCCTGGACATGATCGACGAGGGCTACACGGCTGGCGAGGACACGGTGGCGCTGGGCGCTGGTGTGACGCCTGCCGATGTCACCGTGCGCTGGACGATGCAAGGCGACATGGCGATCACCCTGTCCGATGGCAGCCGCCTGACCGTACGCGGCCAGACGGCTACCTGGTCGCTCGAGCGAGGCATCGAACAACTGCGCTTTGCCGACGGCACGGTGTGGGATCGGACTGCGCTGTCCGCCCGCGCGCTGGCGGCGACCGACGGCGATGACGTGATCGTCGGCAGTTACGAAGATGACACCTTGGACGGTGGCGCAGGCAACGACCACTTCCAGAACCTGGGCGGCGATGACACCTATCTGTTTGGTGTTGGCGACGGCCAGGACGTAATCGAACCAACCTATGGCCGCGTGCTGTTCAAGCCGGGCATCGGCCAGAACGACGTGAACTTTACCCGCGACGGCAAGGATCTGATCGCCACCGTCGCCACTTCGGGCGATGCGGTGCGCATCAAGGCCTGGTTCAACAATTACAGTTGGCAGCGCATTGACCGTTTCGACTTCGACAATGGCGCAAGCCTTGATGAAAGCGACGTGTTCGCCAAGCTCGGTGTGAGCGAAGATCAGGAAGTCCTCTACGGTTCGCCGGGCGATGATGTGCTGATCGGCACCGAAAAGGACAGCACGCTCCATGGCCGCGAAGGCAACGACACGCTGGTCGGCGGCGCGGGCAGCGACTGGCTCTTCGGCGAAGCCGGCGACGACACCTTGGACGGCGGCGCCGACCGCGACTGGCTCTCCGGCGGCGAAGGCAACAACACCTACATCGTGGCGCCGGGGATGGGGCTGGATATCGCGGTCGGCGCAAGCCTGGCGGTAGCCAGCGACACCGTGGTCTTCGCGCCGGGCATTCGCCCGACGGACATATCGGTGCAGTTGGGTGAGGCCTACTGGATCGAGCAGGCAGGTGAGCTCGGGTATTACGATCTGGTCATCGGCATCGGCGGCAACGATGCGCTGATCGTGTGTCCCGATGACTGGACTGATCTGTCACGTGGGGCCATCCAGCATTTCCGTTTCGACGATGGCACCGAATGGACGCTGGCCGATGTGATTGCCCGCGCCGATGGCGGCATCATGGGATGGCAGGAATACTACGAGGGTGAGGAGACCACCCTCCTTGGCAGCCAGGCCGATGACGAGATTTATGATTACAGCGGTCAATCGCTCACCGTGCAGGCTCGCGGCAACAACGACAGGATTCATCTGGCAACCGGCAATAACCGGGTTTCCGCCGGCAGCGGTGACGACAACGTCGACCTGGGTGCCGGCGATGATCTGCTTGCCGGAGAGGCGGGTAACGATGAGCTCAGTACCGGCGAGGGTGACGACGTGGTCGTCTTCAACTACGGTGACGGCAACGACACGCTGCGCACCGAGGAAGGCACGGATACCCTGTCCTTCGGTGCGACGGTAACGCCCGCCCTGCTCTCGGCGGCGCTGAATCGCGACGGGCGCGTGGTGCTGCTGGTGGATATGGGCGCGGGCGGCTCGATCACGCTCGACGGCACCCGCATCGACGATCTGCCGGGCGATCTGGAGCGCATTCAGTTCATCGATGAAGATGGCAGGACACGGGTTTTCGATTTGGCGGGTTGGCTGAAAGCCAATTCGGGCGCCTTGCTGTCGGCAACGACCGCCGCGCCGTTGGCCTTCGATGGCACGGGCTTCGAGCTGACCCGCTCGGTCGCCCCGGCGGGCGGGTTGGAGGCGGTGGCCTATGCGCAGTCCGGCGATCTGTTCGCTGCCGCCCATCTCGCCAACAACACGCCGACCGACGGTGATGATCTGCTCTACGGCACCAATGCCGGTGAGGCGCTGGATGCGGGCGCGGGCGACGACATCGTACTGGGCCTGGCCGGTGATGACACCATTGCCGGCGGGGACGGCAACGACCTGATCCACGGCGGCGCGGGCGATGACGTACTCGACGGCGGCGCGGGGAATGACACCATCTATGGCGGTTGGGGTACTGACGTTCTGGCGGGAGGCACGGGGCACGATGCGCTTTATGGCGAGTGGGGTGGTGATACCTATCTGTATCAGGCGGGAGATGGCGTAACCATCATCGACGACGACCACCGCATGCTCACTTGGGAGCGCGACATTGGCCCCTGGTTCTTCAGAGGAACTCTCGATTACAACGTGCTCAATGGCGCCCCTGGCGACGGTGACGACGGTGACGACGGTGACGACGGCATTTTTGTCGATGATGCGCCCAACATCCTCAGTTTCGGCCCCGGTATCCGTCCGCAGGACCTGCGCTATTCGGAGCGGGACGGCGATCTGGTGATCGAGTTTGCCAATCAGCCCGGTGACCGGGTGATCCTGCGCGGCTACGTGCCGGGGCGTGCCACGCAAACGCGTTCGGTGGACATCATTCGTTTCGCCGACGGCACTGAAATCGCGGCGGACTCCATCGAATTGACCGGCATGACCGCAACGATAGGCGACGAAGGCGGCTGGCTGTATGGCACGCCGTTCGCCGACACCCTGATCGGCGGCGATGGCGACGACATGATTTACGGCGAAGGCGGCTCGGATTTCCTGGCGGGCGGTGCCGGTTCGGATACCTACAATATTTACAAGGAATGGGGATCGGGGCCTGCCCAGACGACCATCGTCGAAACCTGGCGGGCGCAGGACGACAACCGTATCGAACTGACCGGCCAGATCGATGCCGATGCGCTGCACCTGGCCTTCGATGGCCGCGATCTGCTGCTGTGCCTGAATGAAGATGGCGACTTGATCCGCTTTGCCGGATTCGACCCGCGCGCACCGGGCATGCAGGCGCCGGTTTCTGAAATCAGCCTGCCTTGGGAAGACATCACGCTGTCCTTCGACGACTTGATGGCGCGCGGCGTGCGCATCATCGGCACGCCTAACGACGACGTGCTCACCGGTACGGCCTTTGTCGACTGGATCGAAGGCCGCGAGGCCAATGACGCCATGAGCGGCGGCGCGGGTGGTGATCTCTACCGCATCGACGCCGATGGCGGCACGGACACCATCATCGACAGCGAAAACGGTGACGCGCCCAATATGCTGCTGCTGCCCGAGGGCACGACGCTGGATGATGTGCGTCTGTCCTTCGATCAGGACGGTTTTTTGATTCTCGACCTCGACAACACTGGCAACCGCGTGCGCCTCTCGGGCTTCGATCCGCAGAACCCGCTGGGGCCGCGCGCGGTGGATCGCTTCTACTTCGGTATCACCGGCGACGAGATCGGTTACGAGGAATTGCTCGCGCGCGGTTTCGATATCGTCGGCACGAATGAACGTGATGTGCTCAAGGGAACCACGCTCACGGATCGCATCCGGGGCGGCAACGGCAACGACCTGATCGAGGCCACGCCGGGCGGCGACTGGCTGGCCGGCGAAGGCGGCAACGACACCTATGTCGTGAAGCTGGGCGACGGCATCGTCACCATCGATGACCTGGCTGAACAGAATGCCGGCAACGTGCTGCGCTTCGGCCCCGGCATCGATCCCAACGCGATGCGCAACAACCTGCGCTTCGAGGCAGATGGCAACGGTGGCCACGTGCTGCTCATCCCCTACGGCGATGCGGGCGACGTCGTGCGGCTGACCGGATTCGATCCGCGGGATGTGCTGGGCAATCACGCCATCGAGCACTTCGAGTTCGCCGATGGCACGGTGGTGGATTACGCCACCCTGGTGTCCTGGACTTTTGTGGTCGAGGGCGACAACGCGGGTAACGTGCTGGCAGGCACCAACGTCGGCGACCGTCTCTACGGCTACGACGGCGACGATGTCATGGAGTCCGGCGACGGCGAAGACGTGCTTACCGGCGGCTTGGGCAACGATGTGTTGCGCGGCGGCGCCCAGCGTGACGCCTACGTGGTCAATCTGGGCGATGGCGAGGACGTCATCGAGGATGACCTCGATGCGGGTATCGGCAACATGCTCACCTTCGGCGCGGGCATCGCCCGCGAGGACGTGCAAGTGGCGTTGGACGGTGACGATTTGCTCGTTCGCTACGGTGCCGATGGCGACATGGTGCGCGTGAGGAACTACGCTCCGGATGGCGCGAGCGCTGGCACGGTGATCGACACCTTCGAGTTCGCCGACGGCACCGCCGTCACACTGCGCGAGTTCATGAACCGCGCGCCGGAAGTGGCCAATCCCATCGACGATCAGGTTGCCCTGGAAGACGCGGCCTTCAGTCTGCGTTTGCCCGACGACCTGTTCATCGATGCCAATGGCGACGACATCCTGACCCGGGTGACGGTATCGGGTTACGAGACGCAGCCGGACTGGCTGCAGTACGAGGCCGCCACGCGTACCCTGTTTGGCACGCCGGACAACGACGACGTGGGCGAGTTCGACGTCATCGTGCAAGGCATGGACACGCTGGGCGCATCGAGCCTGCACAGCTTCCACGTCACGGTGCAGAACACCAACGACACCCCGGAAACCGGCACGCTCATTGCCGCCCAGCAAGCGACCGAAGACACGCCGTTTGCCTTCACCGTGCCGCAGGATGCTTTCCACGATGTCGATGCAGGCGACGTGTTAACCCTCTCGGCCACCCAGGCCGACGGCTTGGCGCTGCCGTCGTGGCTCCAGTTCGATGCGGCGATGCGCAGCTTCAGCGGCACCCCGGCCAATGGCGACGTGGGCAGCGTCTCCGTGCGCTTGACGGCCGCTGACGTGGCCGGCGCACAGGCGAGCCAGACTTTCGCCATCGGCGTGGCCAACGTCAACGATGCTCCCGAAGTCGGCACGCCGCTGGCGAACCAGAGCGGACGTGCGGGCACGGCGCTGAGCTGGCAACTGCCCGGTACGGCTTTCGTCGATGTCGATGCGGGGGACGTGCTGGCCTACTCGGCCACCCTGTCCGACGGCAGCACGCTGCCCGGTTGGCTCGCCTTCGACGCAGCCACCGGCACCTTCAGCGGCACCCCGTCCTCGGCAGGCAACCATGTCCTGCGGGTTACCGCCACCGACCTGGCGGGCGCGCAGGCCAGCCAGACCTTTACCCTGGCCGTCGAATCCGGCGGCGGCAACCAGGCGCCGATCACCACCACGGATACCGCCAGCCTGATCGAGGACCGCAAGCTGCTGACCTGGGGCAATGTGCTCGACAACGACCGCGACCCGGAAGGCGGGCATCTGCATGTGGCCGACCCCGGCATCCGCTGTGGCGAATACGGCCTGCTGACCTTGCTGCCCAACGGCGCCTACGCCTATGTGCTCGACAACTTCTCCGCCAAGGTGCAGGGGCTGGGCGCAGGCGAGACGCTCACGGAAACCTTCGGCTACCTGGCCAGCGACGGCAGCCAGCGCAGCAACGGCGCATTGACGGTGACCGTGCAGGGCACGAACGATGCGCCCGAACTGGCGCGCTGCCTCGCCGACGTACAACTCGCCAGGGGCAAAGCCTTCTCGTGGCAGATGCCCGCGGGCAGCTTCAAGGACGCCGACCGCAACGACACGCTGAGCTACACGGCAACGCTATCCAACGGCAAGGCGCTGCCGGCCTGGCTCAAGTTCGACGCCGCGACGCAGACCTTCAGCGGCACCGCCCCGGCCATTACCTTGGGCAGCATCGACGTGCGCATCACCGCCAGCGATGGTCAGGGTGCGCAATCAAATGCCTCGGATGTATTCAAGATCAGCTTTGGCAGCAAGACCGTGGTGCCGGCCGCCGCCCAGGGCAACGAAAGCGTGGACAACGGCAACGTTGTCGATGCGCTACTCGCCGGCGTGGGCAGCTTGCTGGGGCAGCTTGGCCAACCGAACCAACCGAACCTCAAGCAAGGATCGGAACGTGACGATGATCCATTGGCGCGATTCCTCGACAGCTTCAAGCGCGATGACCTGTCCGCCCAGTCGATTCGTTCGGCCCTGCCTGTGCTCGATCCCCGCTGGATCGAGGAATGGAGCGGGCAATGGGATGAGCAAACCGGTCATGGCCAGGCCATCGACGATGTGGCAGGCCAGTGGGCCGCGCTGACCCAGGCCTTGAACCGCCTCGATGCCGAACGCCAGGACGCGCCGGCCTGGGAGCACGTCAACCAAGGGGCCGACCTCTCCGGTCTGGCGGGCTGGATGCAAAGCAGCCTCCAGAGCACGCGCGGCGGCATCGATGCCGTCTCGCTGAGCGGCGGCGCAGGTACCCTTCTCAAGGGCCTCAGCGGCATCAAGGAAGGGCTGAGCAAGCTGTCATGGTAAGCCGTCAGGCCCATGGGATGCGCGAGTATCGATGATGCGCATCCCATGGGCGGGCAGCGGACACGGTGCCTGCGGTTGGAAGATAAGATGATCCCAGCCGGCATGCCAAGACCTACAGGAAGCCCCTCGCATGCCTGCATTGAATCGCCGGGCGCGGCCACCGAGTCCTTATCCGGAAACCCACGAATCCGATAATCCGATAGCCCGGGAATCCAGGACTACCCGCGCCGACGCAATCCCAGCCGTTGCAGCAGTTCCGGGGCAGCGGCGTACGCGGCGCCGAGCAGCAGCGCCAGGATGGCGATGTCGATCAGACCGTCGGGACTGAGGAGGCTTTCGATGCCGCCACCGCCCGTATAGCCGCAGGCCTGCGCCAGCGGGCTGCTGACCAGGCCGGCAAGCAACAGACCCAGCCGGGCAATGCTTGCCTCAGTTTTGATAGCCATGCTCGCGCTCCTTGCTTGATTCGACCATCGGCGTATCGGCCTTGCCCGCCATTTCAGGCGAGGCGGCCGGCTTGTGCGGCAGGAATTTACGCGCCCAGTCGATGAATTCCTCGACATAGGAATAGGCCACGGGAATCACCAGCAGGCTGAGGAAGGTCGAGCTGATCAGGCCGCCGATGACGACGATGGCCATGGGCGAGCGGAAGCTCGGGTCGGTGCCGATCCCCAGGGCGATGGGCAGCATGCCCGCACCCATGGCGATGGTGGTCATGACGATGGGCCGCGCCCGCTTGCGGCAGGCATCGAGCAGCGCCGCGCGGCGCTCCATGCCGTGATCGCGGCGCGCCATGATGGCGTAATCGACCAGCAGGATGGAGTTCTTGGTGGCAATGCCCATCAGCATGATCATGCCGATCATCGACGGCATGGAGATGGCCTTGTTGGTGACGAACAGCGCGATGAAGGCACCCGGTATCGACAGGATCAGCGCGATGAGGATGGTCACCGGCTGAATGAAGTCGCGGAACAGCAGCACCAGCACGACGTAGATGCAGAGGATGCCGGCGGTCATGGCGATGGTGAAGCCTTCGTACAGCTCGGCCATCGACTCGGCTTCGCCCACTGTCGTGCGCATCACGCCGTTGGGCAGGTTCTTCACGCTGGGCAGGGCGAGCACCGCCTTCTCGGCGTTGCCCAGCGGCAGGCCGTTGAGTTCCACTTCGAAGTTGATGTTGCGCAGACGATCGTAGCGATCGATTTCCGCCGGGCCGCCGCCGATGCTGACATCGGCGACGCTCCGCAGCATCACGGGCCCCTGGCGGCCGGGCAGACGCAGACGCTCGATGTAATCGAGGTCGGCGCGCATATCCGCCGGCAGCTTGACGACGATGGGCACCTGGCGCTGGGAGAGGTTCAGCTTGGCCAGCCCCTGCTCGTAGTCCCCCGCCGTGGCGATGCGCAGGGTATCGGCGATGTCGGCCGCCGTCACGCCCAGATCGGCCATGCGCGCGAAATCCGGCTTGATGACGAGTTCCGGACGCACCAGGCTGGCGCTCGAAAAAATGTTGCCCACGCCCGGAATACCGCGCAGCTCGCTTTCCACCTGGCGTGCCGTCTTGCCCAGCAGATCGCCATCCTCGCTGGCCAGCACCAGGGTGTACTTTTCCGTCGATGAGCCCAGGCCGATCTTGATCTGCGCACCGGGAATCTGCGTCAGGGCCTGACGCAGATCGGCCTCGATGGACTGCTTGGAAACACCGCCGCGTTCCTCGCGCGGCGTGAGGTTGAGGGTCAAGGTCGCCTTGCGCACTTCAGCCGGCCCGCCCGGGATGAAGGCATCGCTGCCCGACTTGCCGCCACCGATGGCGGTATACACCATCTTCGTGTGCGGATTCCGCTCGATGATGCGACGCGCCTGCTCGGCAACGGCAAACGTCTGCTCGTAGCTGCTGCCCGGCGGCAAGGACAGATGCACCTGGGTCTGCGAGTAGTCGTCCGGCGGGATGAACCCCGAAGGCAGCAGCGGCACCAGGGCGAAAGAGCCGTAGAAGAATGCCAGCGTCACTGCCAGGGTGATCACCCGATGGCGCAGGCAGGCTTCCACCCAGGTCTGATAGATCTTTAGCCAGCGCGGCTCGGGATGCACCTTGGTGAGCGGCTTCATCATGTGGGCGGCCATCATCGGCGTCAGCATGCGGGCGACGACCAGCGACATGAAGACGGCGATTGCCGCCGTCCAGCCGAATTGCACGAAAAACTTGCCCGGCAGCCCGCCCATGAAGGCCGTCGGCAGAAACACGGCGACGAGGGTGAACGTGGTGGCGATCACCGCCAGGCCGATTTCGTCCGCCGCTTCCATGGCCGCCTGCCAGGGCGTCTTGCCTTGCGCCAGATGGCGCATGATGTTCTCGATTTCGACGATGGCATCATCGACGAGAACGCCGATCACCAGCGACATGGCCAGCATGCTGACGATGCTGATGGGAAAGTCGAACTGATGGATGATGGCGAAAGTCGGAATGATGGACAGCGGCAGCGCCGTGGCCGAAATGAAAGTCGCCCGCGCATCGCGCAGAAACAGGCCGACCACGATGACGGCGAGGATCGCCCCTTCGATCAGCAGCTTCATCGAGCCGTGGTAGTTATCCACCACCGGATCGACGAAGTTGAAAGCTTCGGTGATCTTGATTTGCGGATGCTCGGCTTTCAACTGTTCGAGCTTGGCTTCCACATGCCTGGCCACCGTCACCGCGCCGATGCCGCGGCTGCGGGTGATTTCGAAACCGACCACCGGCTGGCCATTGAGCAGCGCGCCGCTGCGCCGCTCGGCGACGGTGTCGCTGACCTGGGCCACTTGAGAAAGGCGCACGCGGCGGCCATCCATCAGCGGAATATCCAGCGCGGCGAGCTCTTCGGCGCTGGCCACCGTGGCCACCGTGCGCACCGTCTGCTCGATGCCGCCGACGTCGGCCTGGCCGCCGGAAGCCTCCTGCTGGACGCGGCGCAACTGGCGTGAAATCTCGGCCGCAGTGACGTTCAACGCCAGCATGCGCGTCGGATCGAGTTCCACGCGGACTTCGCGCGTCACGCCGCCAACGCGCGAAACCGCCCCCACGCCGCGCACGCTCAGCAAACTCTTGGCCACCACGTGATCGACGAACCAGGAGAGTTCCTCATCGTCCATGCCTGGCGCCGCGATGGTGTAAGTGAGGATGGGGCTACCCGCCAGATCGAGCTTCTCGATCACCGGATCCCTGAGGTCTCCCGGCAGATCGGCACGGATGCGCCCCACCGCCGCGCGCACGTCATCGACCGCCTCCTGCGGCGGCTTTTCCAGACGAAACTCGGCAGTGATGACGGCCGTATCGTCCTGCACGTGGGTATACAGATGCTTCAGCCCGCGCAGGCCGGCCAGCGCATCCTCGATCTTGCGCGCCACTTCGGTTTCCATCTGCGAAGCCGCGGCGCCGGGCAAAGTGGCCGTGACCAGCACCGTCGGCAGCTCGACATCGGGAAACTGCTGGATTTCCATGGCGCGGAAGGAAAAAATCCCCGCCAGGGTGAGCATGGCAAACAGCAGGATGGCCGGTATCGGGTTGCGGATCGACCAGGAAGAAACGTTCATGGCTGCGCATCCCTATCCGTATCCGGACCCGACGATTTCCGCGGCGCTGCCGTAGCGGCGGCAACGGCAACGACATCGCCATCGGCCAGAAAACCCGCGCCGCTGTCGACGACCCGGGCCTCGGCCGGCAGGCCTTCCAGAATCTCGACGCGATCCTTGAGACGCCGCCCGGTCTTGACGCGGGTCAGGCTGACCCGCGCCGGCTCGCCGCCGACCACGAACACGTGGGCATGGCCTTCGCGCAACAGCACGCTGGCAGCGGGCACGCTGAGCGCCGGCGCGCGTCCCAACTCGATCTGGCCGTGGGCATACATACCGGCACGCAGGCTCGCCGCCTGATTCGCCGGCAGATCGACATAGACGATGCCATTGCGGGTACGCGGATCCACGCTGGGCGCGATGCTGCGCACCTTGCCGCGCACGCTCTGGCCGGCGCCTTCCGGCCCTTCCACCTCGGCCGCCTGCCCGACCTGGACGCGATGCAGCAACTGGGCCGGCACTTCCGCCTGCCATTCGATACGGCCGCCGCGAATCAGGCGAAACAGCTCCTGCCCAGGCTGCGTCAGCGAGCCGACGGTGGCATTGCGCGCCGAAATCACGCCGTCGTCCGTAGCGCGGATCTGCGTGCGCGCCAACCGCCATTCGGCCGCTTCCAGACGCGCCCTGGCGCCCGAGACCCGCGCCAGGGAAGCCCGCTCGCCGGTGACGAACTGGGTGCTCGTCTGCGGGCTGTAGAAGCCTTGCTCGCGCAAGGTCTGGGCGCGCTGGGCATTGGCCTTGGCCTCGTCCGCATAGGCATCCAGCTCATGCACCATGGCTTGCGCGTCTTCGTAATCGGCGCGCACCGCCACGTCGTCCAGACTGGCCAGCAACTGGCCTTGCCTGACCCGATCCCCCACCTGGACATGCACCGCGGTAATGCGGAACTGGCCCAGCTCGGTGCCGATCACCGCCTCCTGCCAGGCGGTGACGTTGCCGTCGAGAGCCAGTTGCTGCGGCCAATCTTCCTGCTGCGGCACGGCAACGGTCACCGTCAGGGCGGGACGCGCGGCCGTCGTCGCGGCGGCCGGCGTCTGGGCGTCGGCAACCTCGCCGCTGCTGCAGGCCGCCAGCAGGCAGACTGCCGACAGGCCAACGAAACCGGCAATGATGCGCCGCCTCGCACACATCGCATGTGCGCCGAACAAAACAAAATTCATTTGGAACGCCCTCGATCAAAGAGGAAAAACAGAAAACAGGGCATACCGGCGCTATCGCCAATGACCGCGCCGACTCGATACTTCTTACCCCTCTAGCGCTCTCCCCCTTCGCGCACCACGCAGCGGATACCGCCGGGCGCTTCGATCAGCGTCGCGCAGAGGTTGCAGTGGTTGCAGCCATTGACGTAGGCCGCATCCGCCTGCGCGTGCTTGACGAAATCCGGGTCGAACAGCAGCGTCCGGCCGAGCTGGATGAAATCGAAGCCCTCGCCCATCACTTTGGCGATGCTCTCGTTGCTCGACACGCCGCCGATGTAGCAGACGCTGCCGCGCTTGACCTTGTCGCGGATGCGTCGCGCATTCTCGATCAGATAGGTTTCGCGGTAGGGGTAGTAGCGGAACAGGCGCGGCCCGACCGCGCGCAGACCGATCTGCATGAGCAGATTCTTCTCCTGCCGCAGCATGCCGGGCAGGATGCTGTCGCCATGGAACAGCAGCATCGGGTTCATCGAGCTGGTGCCGTCGCTGGGAATCACGCAATCGAGCCCGGCCTGATCGAACATCTCGGCGATCAGCGGCGACTCCTCGTAGCTGACGCCGCCGCGCACGCCGTCGGACATGCTGATCTTGCCGAGCAATGGAAACCCATCGCCCACGGCCTGGCGCACGGCCGCCAGCACTTCCAGCGGAAAACGCATGCGATTCACCAGGCTGCCGCCATACTCGTCGCCGCGCTTGTTGGTGATGGGCGAGATGAATTGCGACAGGCCGTAGCCGTGGCCGAAATGGATTTCGATGGCATCGAAACCGACGGACTTCATGAAGGCTGCCGCCCGGCCCATGGTCGCCACGCGCTCGCGGATCTGCGCCTTGCTCAGTGCCAGGGAGAAGAACATGCCCTGCGCCATACCCAAGCGATTCAAACCGAAAGACGGGCCGCGCGGCATCCAGGTGCTGAGCTGCTTGTTCTTCGAGAAGCCGCCGGCATGCGACAACTGGCCGGACACGCAGGCGCCGGTGGTCTTGATGGTCTGGATAAGCGCGGTGAGCGGCTCGCGCACGTAGTCATCCATGTAAATCATGTTTTCGTTCAAGCGGCCATCGTTCTCGGCCGCGCAATACGCCAGCGTCGTCATCGCCGTGCCGCCCTCGCCGATACGGCGATGCAGTTCGGTGTATTCCGCCGTCGGCAAGCCGCCCGGCGTCTTGCCTTCAAAAGTGCCGGCCTTGATGATGCGGTTGCGCAACGTCAGGCCGTTGAGGCGGGCGGTAGAGAAACACTTGTCGAGGGCGGCGCGATCGTTCGGGGTCGTCATGAGGCGGCTCCATTAAACTTAAGCGATAGAGAGCAAACCGGCGGATTTTATGCCGGTTCTGCCCGCTTGCGCGGCCTCATTCCCCAATACGGCCAAAATCCTCCGGCCGGCGCACGCTCACTGCAAGCTGCCGATGTAGATCGACAGGGCATTCACTTCCATCTCGGTCAGCTTCGCCGCGATCGAGTGCATGATGGCGTTGTCGTTGTTGCGCTGGCGTTCGTTGAAGTCCTTCAACTGCGTCTCGATGTAGGCCGGATGCTGGCCCGCCAGGCGCGGCAATTCGGCCGTGCCATGGCCATCGGCGCCGTGGCAACTGGTGCAGGCCGGCACGCCGGACCAGCGGTTGCCCTTGGTGAACAGGTAGCGGCCGACGGCTGCCAGCTCCTGGTCGCCGCGCTGGCGCGCCGCTGCCGGCTTGCTGCTGAAGAAGGCGGCGAGCGCCGTGATTTCCTCATCGCGCAGATCTCGCGCCATGTCGCTCATGGTGTCGCTCTTGCGCCGGCCATCGCGGAAATCGCGCAACTGCTTGGCCAGATATTCCGGATGCTGGGCAGCCAGGCGCGGATAGATCGCACTGGCGCTTTCGCCGTTGGCGCCGTGACAGAGCGCGCAGCGTCCGCCGACGATTTCCGCGACGCTGCGCAGGGGTGGTTCGGCCGCGGCTGTGGCTGTATCGGCCGCGATCGCCGCCGGCGCGGCCAGCCACAGCAAGGCGCTCGTCAGCAGCAGGCGGAGAAGATAAGGGTTCATGGCAATCCTCGACATTTTTGATGGGCTGGAGCGACGACGCCCGCGGCGGCAGGCAGCGGGCGTCGTCGGCAGAAGCGGGGCAAACGGGATCAGGACTTGAGCGCGACCAGCACCTCATCCAGCATCTTCTTCGCATCGCCAAACAACATGCGGTTGTTTTCCTTGTAGAAGAGCGGATTGTCCACCCCAGCATAGCCCGAGGCCATGCTGCGCTTCATGACGATGGAGGTTTTGGCATGCCAGACTTCCAGCACCGGCATACCGGCGATGGGGCTGGCCGGATCTTCCTGCGCCGCCGGATTCACGATGTCGTTGGCGCCGATCACCATCGCCACGTCGGTATCCGGGAAGTCCTCGTTGATTTCTTCCATTTCCAGCACGATGTCGTAGGGCACCTTGGCTTCGGCCAGCAGCACGTTCATGTGGCCCGGCATGCGGCCAGCCACCGGATGGATGCCGAAGCGCACCTTCACGCCCTGTTCGCGCAGGTGTTTGGTGATTTCGAACACCGTGTGCTGGGCCTGGGCCACCGCCATGCCGTAACCCGGCACGATGATGACGCTCTTGGCTTCGCGCAACAGTTCCGCGGTTTCCACGGCGGAAACCGGCACCACCTCACCGGCCGGCTCGGCCGCGCCGCCGCTGGCCGCCGCCGGCGCGCCACTGCCGCTGCCGAAACCGCCTGCAATCACGCTGATGAAGTTGCGGTTCATGGCGTTGCACATGATGTAGGAGAGGATCGCGCCGCTGGAACCGACCAGCGCGCCGACGACGATCAAGAGGTCGTTGGAGAGCATGAAACCGGTCGCCGCCGCCGCCCAGCCGGAGTAGCTGTTGAGCATCGACACCACCACCGGCATGTCGGCGCCGCCGATGGCCATCACCATGTGGATGCCGAACAGCAGCGCCAGCACGGTCATGATGATGAGCGGCGTCATGCCGGACTGGATGTCGGGGGCGTTGATGAATTCGCGACCGAACCAGATGACCACCAGCAGGATGCTCAGATTCAGCCAGTGGCGCGCCGGCAGCATCAGCGGCTTGCCGCCGATCTTGCCGGAAAGCTTGCCGAAGGCAATCAGCGAACCCGAGAAGGTCACCGCGCCGATCAGGATGCCGACATAGACTTCGACCTCGTGGATGGTCTTTTCGACGCCCGCGAGCACGGTCGAGGTATCGATGTAGCTGGCAAAGCCGACCAGCACGGCGGCCAGACCGACCAGGCTGTGCATCAGGGCGACGAGCTCGGGCATCTGGGTCATCTTGACGACGCGCGCGGCGTAGAAGCCGATCGCCGCGCCGGCCACCATGGCGCCGACGATCCAGGGAATGCCGGCTTCGGTGACGCGCGGGCCAAACACCGTGGCGAGCACGGCGATGGCCATGCCGATGATGCCGTAGAGATTGCCGCGGCGCGAAGTCTCGGGGTTCGACAGGCCGCCCAGACTGAGGATGAAGAGGATGATGGCTCCGATGTAGGAGACCGTTACTAGACTTGCAGGCATTGATCTGTCTCCCGGTTTATTTGCGGAACATCGCCAGCATGCGATGGGTCACGGCGAAGCCGCCGAACATGTTCACCGCCGTGAGCGTGATGCCGGCCATGGCCAGCCAGCGGATCACTTCATCCGGCCGCTCGCCGCCGAAATCGAGCAGCGGCGGCGCGATCTGGATCAGCGCGCCGATGGCGATGATGCTGGAAATCGCATTGGTCACGCTCATCAGCGGCGTGTGCAGGGCCGGCGTGACGTTCCACACCACCATGTAGCCGACGAAGCAGGCCAGCACGAACACCGTGAAGTGGCCGAGGAAGGCTTCCGGCGCGTTGGCGCCGATGAACCAGAACAGGGCCGCCGCGACGCCGAAGACGATGGCCAGCTTGCTGCCGGCCATCGGCGCGCTCGCCGCGCCATGGCCGCCGGATTTCTTCTCCGGCATCGTCACCGCCGGCTTGACCGCGGGCGCGGGCGGCAGCTTGGGCGGCGGCGCCGGCCAGGTGACCTCGCCGTCCTTGATCACCGTCAGACCACGGATGGCGTCATCCTCGAAATTGACATTGACCTGGCCATCCTTGGTCTTGCACAGCTCTTCCATCAGGCGGAACAGGTTGGAGGCGTACAGCGTCGAGGACTGCTTGGCCAGGCGCGAATTCAGGTCGGTATAGCCGACGATGGTCACGCCATGGCGCACCACCGCCTCGCCCGGCACGGTCAGCTCGCAGTTGCCGCCGCGCTCGGCGGCCATGTCGACGATCACGCTGCCCGGCTTCATCGACTGCACCATTTCGGCCGTGATCAGGCGCGGCGCCGGTTTGCCGGGAATCAGCGCGGTGGTGATGATGATGTCGACTTCCCGCGCCTGCTGCGCGTACATCGCGCGCTGCGCGGCCTGGAAACCCTCGGACATCACCTTGGCGTAGCCGCCGCCGCCCGAGCCTTCCTCCTCGTAATCGACCTTGACGAATTCGCCGCCCAGGGAAACCACCTGATCGGCCACCTCGGCGCGGGTATCGTTGGCGCGCACGATCGCGCCCAGCCCGGCCGCCGTGCCGATCGCCGACAGGCCGGCCACCCCGGCGCCGGCGATGAAGACCTTGGCCGGCGGCACCTTGCCGGCGGCCGTCACCTGGCCGTTGAAGAAGCGGCCGAAGGCATTCGCCGCCTCGATCACCGCACGATAGCCGGCGACGCCGGCCTGCGAGGTCAGGGCATCCATCTTCTGCGCCCGCGAAAGCTGGCGCGGCAGCGCGTCGATCGCCAGCACGGTGGCCTTCTTCGCTTTCAATTGCTCCATGAGTTCGGGATTCTGCGCCGGCCAGATATAGCCGATCAGCATGCCGCCCTCGCGCAACAGGCCGACTTCCTCGGCCGTCGGCACGCTCACCTTGAAGATGATGTCGCAGCCCGCCCACAGCGCGGCGGCACTGTCAATGATTTCGGCACCGGCCGCGCGATAGGCTGCGTCGTCACAGTTCGCCGCAGCCCCCGCGCCGCTTTCGACAGCGACGGCAAAGCCCAGCTTGATGAGTTTTTCGACCACTTCGGGCACGGTCGCGACGCGCTTCTCGCCCGGGAGTATCTCTCGTGGTACACCGATCTTGAGTGCCATCCCCATTCCCCTTGAATACGATTGCTATGGTTGCTACTACACGCTACCTACTACACATGTGGTTGCCGTGAATTGATTTAGGTCTAAACAAATTGCGCAAAGGGCGGATTCTAACGCTCCGGCACAACTTTTGGTGCACCGCACACTCGTGCGCCGGCGCATGCGGATACGGCAAGTTCAGCGGCTCAGCCAGTACCAGAGCGCAACGGCGGCGGCAAGCGCGACGGCGCCGGCCATGACCAGGAGCATCGGCGAGGGCTTCGACGCCGCCCCGGCGCCCGCCGCAGCGGCATCGGTCGCGCTGCCGGCAGCCGCCTGTGCCCAGCTCACCTTGCCGCCCAGGGCGTCGCACAGCACATAGCATTTGCCGCCATTGGCCTCACAGCCGCCCAGATAGGCCGGATACAGCCAGGCCGCGACCGCGCCGTGGCTGCGCACCGTCTCGGCATCGAAAAGAAAATCATCGATCCGCGCATAACGATCCAGCGGCGCCTTGGCCTGCGCTTCGATGGTGGCGGCGAGCCGGTTCTTGAAAGCGTCCAGCGCATCCGATGAATACACGCTGGCCGGGCGCAGGCAGCGCAGACGCATCCGCTCCTCGTCGGGCAACAGCAGCGGATTGTCGTCGTGCGTCACCTCCAGCGTCAGCCCCACGCCGCACTCGTGGTTGTCGAGAGACTCGATCAGCGCCGCGCTGACGCTGCCGCTTTCCGGGTGCTTGTTCCGGCTGGTCTGCTTTTCCTTGCCGCTGCCCCAGCAGCGCTCGCAGTCGCGCTGATTGACGCCCATGCCCTGCTTGCCGCTGCCATGGCATTCCGGACAGCCGATTTCCCAGGAGTTGATTTCGACCCCGCTGGCACTCCAGTTGGCGCTGATCTCGCCCTTGAGGAACCAGCGCGGCACGAAAACCGGACGCAGGCTCGCGACCAGACTGTCGACCTTGACGCCGCGCGGCAATTCCGCCGCCAGCGGCGCCAGCGCAGCGGCCACGGCGCTGCGCGCCGCATCGGGCGCGAGACGATGCGGCGTATACATCACCGTCATCATCGGCGCCGGAAAATCGCTGACGGCCGCTTCCGGCAGGGGACTCGGAGTGCGCTGCATTTCCTGCTCGATCTCCCGCAACGCACTCAGCGCAGCGGCATCGGGAACCGGCGCATCCGGAAAAGGCGGCGGTGAGACGAATTCGAATTCTTCTGGCTGCATCAGTTTCTGTAGGTACTGGCAATGAAAAGGAGCGGAACAGGAGCGTCAGGGATTCTATAGCGATTCTGCCCGCAGATGACCGTCTCCGCGCCGCCACCCTCTCTTGCGCTCCACCCGGCATGCGCCGGATAGTCCATACGGGTCAAAGGCTTGTCCGAAGACAGCGGGCGCGCGATAATTCGCCACCTGCCCGCTTATCCATCATGACCGGTTACCTATTCATCCTGCTTGGCGCCGTTCTCGTCAATAACGTCGTCCTCGTGCGCATCCTCGGCCTCTGCCCCTTTCTCGGGGTGTCGAAGAAGCTGGAGACCGCGCTGGGCATGGGTGCCGCCACCACCTTCGTGCTGACCGTCGGCTGCGGCGCCAGTTTCATCATCGATCGCTGGCTGCTGGCGCCCTACGATCTGCAGTATCTGCGCACGCTGTCCTTCATCATCACCATCGCCGCCATCGTCCAGCTCACCGAGCTGGTGATCCAGAAGACCAGCCCGCTGCTGCATCAGGTGCTGGGCATCTACCTGCCGCTGATCACCACCAACTGCGCCGTGCTGGGCGTGCCGCTGCTGAACATCGCCCTGAGCCACGACTTCCTCGAATCGCTGCTCTTCGGCTTCGGCAGCTCGCTGGGTTTCTCCATGGTACTGATCATGTTCGCCGGCATCCGCGAGCGCCTGGAGGCGGCGGACATCCCGCTGTATTTCCGCGGCAACCCGATTGCCCTGGTCACCACCGGCTTGATGAGCCTGGCCTTCATGGGCTTTGCCGGGCTCGACAAGTACCGCTGATGCTTTCCGCCATACTCGTCATGGCGCTGGGCGCCGTCGTCCTGGGAGGCGTGCTCGGCTATGCCTCGATCAAGTTCAAGGTCGAGGGCGATCCACTGGTCGACAAGATCGACGCCATCCTGCCGCAAACCCAGTGCGGCCAATGCGGCTACCCCGGCTGCAAGCCGTATGCCCAGGCCATCGCCTCGGGCGAAGCCGACATCAACCAGTGCCCGCCGGGCGGCGAGGAAGGCATACGCAAGCTGGCCGATCTGCTGGGACGCGAATTCAAGCCGCTGTCCGCCGAGCACGGCGAGGAAAAACCGAAGAGCGTGGCCTACATCGACGAAACCACCTGCATCGGCTGCACGCTGTGCCTGCAAGCCTGTCCGGTCGATGCCATCGTCGGCGCGGCCAAGCAGATGCATACCATCGTCGCCGAGCAATGCACCGGCTGCGAGCTGTGCATCCCGCCCTGCCCGGTCGATTGCATCAGCATGGTGCCGATTGCCGAGACGGTGGAGACCTGGAAATGGAAGTATCCGCTGGTCGAAATCCATCCGGCAGACACCCGCCCCGCCGGCACTGCCAGCCAGAAAGTCGCCTGATGCTGCAGAAGCTGTTCTCGTTCAACGGCGGCATCAAGCCGGCCTACCACAAGGAAGCCTCCACCGACCTGCCGATCGCGCCGGCGCCGCTGTCCGGGGAGCTGGTGATTCCATTGCACCAGAGTGTAGGCGGCGCGCCGCATCCGCTGGTGACGGCCGGCGACAAGGTGCTGAAGGGCCAGCGCATCGGCGCGGCCGACGGCAGCACCTCCTCGGCAATCCATGCCTCCACCTCCGGCACGGTGAAAGCCGTGGAAATGCGGCGCATGGCCCATCCTTCCGGACTGTCCATCCTCTGCGTGATCATCGAGCCGGATGGCGAGGAGCGCTGGATCGAACGCGCGCCCTTCGATTACCGCAACGCCACGCCCGAGGCCACCCGCGACTACCTGCGCGATGCCGGCGTGGTCGGCCTGGGCGGCGCGGTGTTTCCCAGCCATCTGAAGATCAATCCGGGCAAGAGCGGCCGGCTCGATACCCTGGTCATCAACGGCGCCGAGTGCGAGCCCTACATCACCTGCGACGACATGCAGATGCGCGAACGCGCCGCCGGCATCCTCCAGGGCGTGGCCGTCATGCGCAGCGTGCTGAACGCCGGCAAGGTGCTGATCGGCATCGAGGACAACAAGCCCGAGGCCATCGCCGCCATGCAGGCCGCGCTGCGGCAGCTCGGCACGGCGGCCGGAACCGGAACCGGAGCCGAAGACTTCCGCGACATCCGCATCGTTGCCGTGCCCACCCGCTATCCGGCCGGTGGTGCCAAGCAGTTGATCCGCGTCCTCACCGGCATCGAAGTGCCGCACGGCAAGCGCTCCACCGACTATGGCGTGCAATGCTTCAACACCGGCACGGCCCATGCCATCCATGAAGCCATCAACCTCGGCCAGCCGCTGGTTTCGCGCATCGTCACCGTCGCCGGCAACGTCGCCGCGCCGCGCAACTTCGATACGCCGCTGGGCACGCCGATGCGCGACCTGCTCGCCCTGTGCCAACCCGCCGCCGATACCGACCGCATCATCATGGGCGGGCCGATGATGGGCGTGGCCATGCCCGGCGACGAGGTACCGGTGATCAAGGCGACCAACTGCATCCTCGCCGGCTCGCCGGCGTTGTTCCCGCCGCCGGCGCCGGAGATGCCCTGCATCCGCTGCGGCGAGTGCGCCAAGGCCTGTCCGGCCGATCTGCAGCCTTTCGAAATGTACTGGTACTCGCATGCCAAGATCTTCGGCAAGGCGCAGGAATACCATCTGTTCGACTGCATCGAGTGCGGCTGCTGCGCCTACGTCTGCCCGTCGCGCATTCCGCTGGTGGATTATTTCCGCTTCGCCAAGAGCGAAATCTGGGCGCGCGAGCGCGAAAAGGCCGCCGCCGACGAAGCCCGCGAGCGCTATGAATTCCGCCTCGCCCGCGACGAACGCGAAAAGCAGGAAAAGGCCGCCAAACTGGCCGCCAAGGCCGCCGCCACGCGCGAGAAGCTGGCGCAGCAGCCGCCCGCCGAAGGCGCGGCCAGTCCAGCCGCCGGCGCCGGCACCGACGATGCGGCGAAGGAACTCATCGCCGCCGCCATGGCCCGCGCCCAGCAGCAAAGGGAACAGGTGCAGCCGCAGAACACCGAGTCCCTGAGCGAGGAACAGCGCGCGCAGATCGCCGAAATCGAAGCCCGCCGCTCGCAAGTGCGCGAAATGGCGAAGACCAGGCCCGCCCCGCCCGAGCAGAACACCTGAACCCTCATGGCCAACAATTCTCCCTATTTCCGCCAGCCCGCCAGCGTGCAGAGCGTCATGCTGCGGGTGCTGGTGGCGCTGCTGCCGGGCATCGCCGCCTACGTCTGGTTCTTCGGCATCGGCATCCTGATCCAGATCCTGCTCGCCTCGCTGGCCGCCCTGGCGGGCGAGGCGCTGATGCTGACGATCCGCAGGAAGCCGCTCGGCCTGTTTCTCGGCGACGGCTCGGCCCTGGTCACCGCCTGGCTGGTCGCCCTGACCCTGCCGCCGATCGGCCCATGGTGGCTGGTGGTCGTCGCCACCTTGTTCGCCATCGTCATCGTCAAGCATCTCTACGGCGGCCTCGGCCAGAATCCGTTCAATCCGGCGATGGCGGCCTTCTGCGTGATGATCGTCGCCTTCCCGCAACTGATGTCGCAATGGCCGGCTGTCGATGGCTTCGGCGGCCTGCAGAATCTCGACCTGCAGATTTCGCTGATCTTCGGCAGCCCGGCAGGCCGCGAGATCGACGCCTTTACCATGGCCACCTCGCTGGACACCCTGCGCACCGGGCTGCACGGCGCGACCGAAAGCAGCGTCGGCGCGATCGTCGGCGGAGCGCAGGCGCCGGTCTTCGGCCACTTCGGCGGCAGGAACTGGGAGTGGATCGCCCTGGGCTACCTGCTCGGCGGGCTCTGGCTGATCCAGCAGCGCATCATCACCTGGCACATTCCCTGCGCCTTCATCGCCACCCTGGCGGCCATCGCCGGGCTGTTCCACCTGATTTCGCCGGAACAGCATGCCGGCGCGCTGTTTCATCTGTTCAGCGGCGGCGCCATGCTCGGCGCCTTCTTCATCGCCACCGACCCGGTATCGGCCGCCACCACGCCGCGCGGCAAGCTGATCTATGCGGCCGGCATCGCCCTGCTGACCTGGGTGATCCGCAGCTTCGGCGCCTATCCGGACGGCATCGCCTTCGCCACCCTGCTGCTCAACATCGCCGTACCGCTGATCGACATGTGGACCCAGCCGCCGGTATTCGGCCACAAGAAACGCTAGCGAGGCGAGCGCACGATCATGAGTTCTCCGCAAACCGCATCCCCCCTCGGCATCCTCAACATTTCGCTGCGCACGGCGACCGTCCTGCTGCTGTTCACGCTCGTCTTCACCACCCTGATGGCCGTCGTCCACGGCGCCACCAAGGCGCCCATCGCCGCCAGCGTCGAAGCGGAAAAACTCAAGCTGATCGGCGAAGTGCTGCCCGCCGAGGCCTACGACAACGACCTGCTCAAGGATGCCGTCGAGTTGCCGGCCACGGCGGCGCTGGGACTCGACCAGCCCAGCCAGGTCTATCGCGCCCGCAAGGCCGGCGCCCCCGCCGCCCTGGTGTTCGAGGCCGCCGCGCCGGACGGCTACAGCGGCCGCATCGGACTGATCCTGGCGGTGCGAACGGATGGCGAGCTCCTCGCGGTGCGGGTCGTCGCGCACAAGGAAACGCCCGGCCTGGGGGACTACATCGATCCGCACAAGGACAAGAACAAGGAACGACCGTGGATCAGGCAGTTCGACCGGCAAAGCCTTGCCCGCCTGCCGACCGAACGCTGGCGGGTGCAGAAGGATGGCGGCGCGTTCGAGCAGCGCAGCGGCGCGACCATCAGCGCCCGCGCCGTCACCAACGCGGTGGCGCGGGCCATGCACTGGGCCGCCGCCCACCAGCAGGAACTGTTCGACAGCGCCCCGGTTTCCGCCGCCGGCCTCTCCGGAACCCAGCTATGAACTACCGCGACATCGTCTCGAATTCCCTGTGGAAACAGAACCCCGGCCTGGTCCAGTTGCTCGGCCTGTGTCCGCTGCTGGCGATGAGCAACAGCATCGTCAATGCCGCCGGCCTCGGCATCGCGACCATTCTCGTCATGGCCCTGTCGAGCGGCATGATCGCCCTGCTGCGCGGCTTCATTCCCTATGAAATCCGCATTCCGGTGTTCATCCTGGTGATCGCCGCCCTGGTCACCGGCGTCGATCTGGCGATGAATGCCTGGCTGCACAAGCTCTACAACGTGCTGGGCATTTTCATTCCGCTGATCGTCACCAATTGCATCGTGCTGGCGCGCGTCGAAGCCTTCGCCGCGAAGAACCCGCCGCTGGCCGCCACCCTGGACGGCGCCATGATGGGCCTGGGCCTGACGCTGGTGCTGGTGGCGCTGGGCGCGGTGCGCGAATTCGTCGGCGGCGGCACCCTGTTCGCCGGCATCGAAATGGTCATTCCCGGCGCCCGCGCCGTGCAGGTGCTGCCGGCGGACTATCCGGGCTTTCTGGTCGCCATCCTGCCGCCGGGCGCCTTCTTCTCCCTGGCCTTCCTGATCGCCCTGCGCAACTGGATCGACGCCCGCGCCAGCGAACGCGCCAAAAACCAGCCGCCCGCCGCCGCCCCGGCGCTGGAAGGGGTGTCCAGCTAGTGTCGTGCTGCATTCTTGACGGAATGTATGAATATCGGCTTCGTCATTCCCGCGCAGGCGGGAATCCAGTGTACTCGGCCACGTCGGCGATGGTGTTCATGCCGTCATTCCCGCGTAAGCGGGAATCCAGTACGTACCTGGGTCCCCGCTTTCGCGGGGACGACAAATGTGTGGTTCTTTATGTATCAATCAGCATGCAACACTACACTGGCCGCCGCAAAGCCACAGCAAAGCCGAAACGCGCCGGAATATGCAGGGCGATACTGCGGGAACCGCGACAAATCGGCTAAAATCCCGCCTTCCCCGATCCCGACCTCACCCATCCTCGAACTCCGGAGAGACACGATAATGTCCATGTCCGATCGCGACGGCCTCATCTGGTATGACGGCAAGCTCGTTCCCTGGCGCGAAGCCAATACCCATGTGCTGACGCACTCCCTGCACTACGGCCTGGCCGTGTTCGAAGGCCTGCGTGCCTACAAGACCGCCAGCGGCACGGCCATCTTCCGCCTCAGGGAACACACCGAGCGGCTGTTCACTTCGGCCCACATCTACCGCATGGACATGCCCTGGGATCGCGAAACCTTGATGGAAGCCCAGAAGGAAGTCGTTCGCGTCAACAATCTGGAAAGCGGCTACCTGCGCCCGATCGCCTTCTACGGCTCGGAAAAGATGGGCATCTCGCCGCGCGGCCTGAAAGTCCATGTCGCCATCGCCGCCTGGCCCTGGGGCGCCTATCTCGGCGCGGACGGCATGGAAAAGGGCATCCGCATCCGCACCTCCTCCTACACCCGCCACCATATCAACGCCACCATGCCGCGCGCCAAGCTGGCCGCGACCTATGCCAACTCCATCCTGGCCAACATGGAAGCCATCGACGACGGCTACGACGAAGCCCTGCTGCTCGACGTCGAAGGCTTCGTCGCCGAAGGCGCGGGGGAGAACCTGCTCATCGTCAAGGACGGCGTGATCTACGAGCCGGAAATCGCCTCGGCGCTCTCCGGCATCACCCGCGCCACCATCATCGCCCTGGCGCGCGATCTGGGCCTGACGGTGATCAGCAAGCGCCTGACCCGCGACGACATCTACATCGCCGATGAAGCCTTCTTCACCGGCACCGCCGCCGAAGTCACGCCGATCCGCGAACTCGACCGCCGCCAGATCGGTGCCGGCCGGCGCGGCCCGATTACCGAAAAACTGCAAAGCCTGTTCTTCGACGTGGTCAACGGCAAGGTGCCGGCCCACGCCGACTGGCTGACCCCGGTCGCCTGAGGAGGATGAGATGAGCACGATCAAGGACGCGGCCCGCCGCCTCGACGTCACCGCAGCCGATCTGCCGCTGCATTGCCCCTTGCCCGACAGCCCGTTGTGGTCGCGCCATCCGCGCGTTTTTCTCGACGTGCTGAAAACCGGCACGGCCACCTGCCCCTACTGCAGCACGGAATATGCATTCACGGGCGAAAGGCCCAAGGGACATCACTGATATCCCGGAGACCGGAAGCCGGAAACGAGGGGCCGGAAATGGGGATGGGGATGGGGATGAGGATGGAGACGTGGACGGGAAGCCCATGCGCATACTGATCGTCGCGCCGTCCTGGATCGGCGACACCATCCTGGCCCAGCCGCTGTTCATGCGGCTGCACGAAAAACACCGGGATCTGGCGCTCGACGTCCTCGCGCCGCCCTGGACCGCACCGCTGCTGGCGCGCATGCCGGAAGTGCGCAAGGTGCTCGGCAACCCCTTCGCCCATGGCGAATTCAACCTCGCCGCGCGCTGGCGCCTGGGCCGCGAACTGCGCAGCGAGCGCTACGACGAAGCCATCATCCTGCCCAACTCCTGGAAATCCGCGCTCTCGCCCTTTTTTGCCGGCATTCCGCTCCGTACCGGCTACAGCGGCGAGGCCCGCGTCGGCCTGCTCAACCGCCGCCACATTCTCGACAGGAACGGCCTGCCGCAACTCGCCCAGCGCTACGCGCAGCTTGCCGAAGCGCCCGGCGCCGCGCCCAACGCGCAAGCGCTGCCGCAGATTCATCTGAGCTCGTCCCGCGCACAGCAGGACGCCGTGCGCGCCGCGCTCGGACTGCCGCTGGATGCGGCACCGGCGATCTTCTGCCCCGGCGCCGAATTCGGCCCGGCCAAACGCTGGCCCTCGCGCCACTTTGCCGCGCTGGCGAGGCTGCTGGCGGTCGACGGCATTCCCGTCTGGCTGCTCGGATCGAACAAGGACACCACGCTGGGTGACGGCATCGCCCAGATGTCGCAGGGCCACGCCCTCAACCTCTGCGGCCGGACCACGCTGGAACAGGCCATCGACCTGATCGCCGGCGCGCGCCTGGTGGTCAGCAATGACTCGGGACTGATGCACGTCGCCGCCGCATTGGCACGGCCGCTGTATGCCCTGTACGGCTCCTCCAGCCCGATCTATACGCCGCCGCTTTCGGCGCACGCCCGCATCATCTCGCTGCATGTCGATTGCAGCCCCTGCTTCAAGCGCGCCTGCCCGCTCGGCCACTTCAAGTGCATGGAAGAGCTGAAGGCCGAACTGGTATTGAATGAAATCCATCGCACGGACACGGACCGGGGTTGAGGACAGACGCCATGCCGCTGAAAAAACCCATCTACGCCACGCCCAGGGATGCCGAACAGGCGCTGTACGATGCCATGAACCGCGCCGACCTGGACGCCTTCATGAACGTCTGGGCCGAGGACGAGGAAGTGCTCTGCATCCTCCCCAACGGCCCCAGGATCGCCGGTTACGCCAGCATCCGCGAAACCTGGCGGCGCATCCTCGAGGAAGGCCAGCGCTTCACCATCAGCATTGCCAACGTGCATGCGCTGCCGGGCATGCTGGTGACCATCCACAACGTGCATGAAACCATCGCCCTGAGCGGCGACAAGAACGCCCCGGCGGTACTGGTACTCGCCACCAACGTCTTCATCCGTAGCCCGGTCGGCTGGCGCCTGCTGGTGCATCACGCCTCGCCGACACTGGCGGTGCCGGACGGAGACATCGCCAAGACGCTGCACTGAGCGGCGAAGCGGCGAACTTCCATTTCCTTTCCTCTTTCATCTCTTCATCTACGCGATACGCCCGGCAACCATGACGAAACTCCCCGCTCCAGAAATCTTCAAGGCCTATGACATACGCGGCATCGTCGGCAAGACCCTGACGCCCGAGGTCGCCCGCATCATCGGCCAGGCCCTGGGCACGGAAGCGGCGAAGCGCAAACAGCGGACCATCGCCATCGGCCGCGACGGCCGCCTCTCCGGCCCGGCGCTGGCCGCCGCGCTGGCCGAAGGTCTCAACGCCGCCGGCATCGACGTGCTGGACATCGGCTGCGTGCCGACGCCGCTGGCCTATTTCGCCGCTTTCCAGCTCGGCACCGACAGCGCCGTCTCGGTCACCGGCAGCCACAATCCGCCCGACTACAACGGCCTGAAGATGGTGCTCGGCGGCGACACGCTCCATGGCGAGCAGATCCAGGCGCTGCGCCGCCGCATCGAAATCGGCGATCTGCGCACCGCCAAAAAACCCGGCAAGACCAAACGAGCCGACGTGCGCGCCGCCTATCTGGAACGCATCACCAGCGACGTCAGGCTGACCCGGCCGATGAAGATCGTCGTCGACTGCGGCAACGGCGTGGCCGGCGAACTCGCGCCGGAACTCTTCCGCCGCATGGGCTGCGAGGTGATTCCGCTGTACTGCGAGATCGACGGCAACTTCCCCAACCATCATCCCGATCCATCGAAACCGGAAAACCTGCGCGACCTGATCCGCACCCTCAAGGCAACCGATGCCGAGCTGGGTCTGGCCTTCGATGGCGATGGCGATCGCCTCGGCGTGGTCACCAAGGATGGCGAGATCATCTTCCCCGATCGCCAGTTGATGCTGTTCGCCGCCGACATCCTGACGCGCGAACCCGGCGCGCAGATCATCTACGACGTGAAGTGCTCGCGCAACGTCGCGATCAGCGTGCGCCACCAGGGCGGACGCCCGCTGATGTGGCAGACCGGGCATGCCATCATCAAGACCAAGCTGAAGGAATCCGGCGCGCCGCTGGCCGGCGAAATGAGCGGCCACATGTTCTTCAAGGAACGCTGGTACGGCTTCGACGACGGCCTTTACACCGGTGCGCGCCTGCTCGAAATCGTCTCGCGCTGGAAGGATGCCAACTGGCCGCTGAAGCACCTGCCGAATGCCATTGCCACCCCCGAACTCAACATCAAGATGCAGGAAGGCGAGCCGCACCTCCTGGTAAACAAGCTGATCGAGGACAGCCTGCGCCTGTTTCCCGGCGCGGTCGAACTCAGTTGCATCGACGGCGTGCGCGCCGAATACGCCGATGGCTTCGGCCTGGTGCGCGCCTCGAACACCACCCCGGTGATCGTACTGCGCTTCGAGGCCGACTCGGAACTCGCGCTGCAGCGCATCCAGGCGGAATTCCGCCATGCCCTGCGCGCCGTGCACCCGCAACTGGAGATCAATTTTTGAGCCCTTCGAGCAGATGATGCGCCAGCGCTCGCCAGGCACGCCTTGCTGAAGGGCAATGGGAATGCGGATGCCGGATATCTGGAAGGTTCGGAATGTCGGGAATGTTCAACTTCTTCCATAGGCTGCTGAGGCGCAACCAACCCAAAACCGGCCTGCCGGCAGCCGAGCCTGCGCCACCCAGAGCGACAAGCCACGCTGGCGACGCGCCGCAGGCAACAGCCGATGCGGCTGATACGCCAGATACGTCTGATACATCCAACGCATCCGATACCCCCACCCGGCGCGGCTTCGTCTGTCGCGAACCGATCCTCGATCGCCAGGAACGGATCGCCGGCTATGCCTTCGACCTGCACGCAAAGCTGCAACTGCGGCTACGCCTGCAGCAAGACCCCACGGCGCGGCGCGCCTACGACGACGCCTTGCTGCGCAACCTGACGGCCCTGGATGTCCATGGCCTGCTGGGACATCGCCTGGCCTTCGTTCATCTCTCGCCGGCTTCGCTCGGACATCCGCTGATCGAACGGCTGGCAGCGCAAAACACCGTGCTGATGCTGACCCTGGAGGCATCCGCGATGCCAGCGCCGACCGCCCTGCAGGCGCAGCTCGATGCCCTGCGCCAACGAGGGCTGGCCCATGGCTGGCTGCTGCAAAAAGTCCACCTCAAGGACCACCCGGGACTGCTCGATCTGGCCGCCCAGGCTGATTACGTGCAGTTTCAGACCGGAGAATTCGACGGCCTGGAAATCAAGACGCTCATCAAGATGCTCGATGCCGCCCGTCCGGCGGGTCGGGCCAGACTGCAACTGATCGCGCACGAACTCGCCAGCTTCGACGAATTCAACCTCTGCTTCCAGGGCGGCTTCGATTACTTCCTCGGCGATTTCATCACCCGCCGCGACAACTGGCATCCGCCCAGGAGCGACATCAATCGCCTGCTGGTCATCAAGCTGCTCAACCTGCTGCGCAGCGACACGGAACTCAGCGTCATTGCGCCGCAACTGATCGGCGATCCGGTGATGAGCTTCAAGCTGCTGCGCTACCTGAACTCGTCGGCCATGGGCCTGCAAAGCCCGATCACCGCGATGGACAAGGCGCTGCTGGTGCTCGGCCGCAGCCGCTTCTATCGCTGGCTGTCGCTGCTGCTGTTCGACATCAAGTCGCCGGGCTACCGCGAGCGCATGCTGATCGAACAGGCGCTGACCCGCGCCTTCTTTCTCGAAGCGCTGGCCGGCCAGGGACAACTGCCGAAAGACGGCGACGAACTCTTCCTCCTCGGCCTGTTCTCCATGCTGGATCTGCTGATCGGCCAGCCGCTGCCGAACATACTCGACCAGGCCCGCCTGCCGCCGGCCGTCCACGCCGCCCTGCTCGGCGAACCCGGCATCCATCGCAGCGCCCTGGAACTCGCCATCGCCGCCGAAGACCCGCACTCGACCACCCTGGAGCAACACAGCGCCGCCTGCGGCCTGGATGCGGCGCAAATCACGCGCTACGGCGTCACTGCGCTGACCAGGGCCCACGAAATTACCACGCTCAGCGAAAGCGCGTAGGAAGCAGAAACGGGAACAGGAACGACTGTGGAAACACGGTAACGTCAGGCAAAAACAAACAGAGGCACGACATGCCGTGCCTCTGTTGAGCATTACCCGAGCATCACCTGAACATTACGCCGCCCGGCTCACGCTCACTTCACCTTCTCGATCTCGATCGGCACGCCGCGCGGCGCATGGCTGGGGCCGCCGTAGTACATGCGGTAGTGGATCTGATGGTAGCCGCCGGCCAGGTGCAGCGCCTTCCACGGCGCTTCCGCCGGCTCCTGGTTGCCCTTCCAGTTCTTGAACTGGTACGGCTCCCAGGCGTGATAGACGATCACTTCGCCCGGCGCGGTGATCGGCGCAACCTTGACCATGCACTCGAATTCGCCATGGTGGTTGTACAGCCGGGCCATGTCGCCGTCCTTGATGCCGCGCTTCTCGGCTTCCAGCGGGTTCAGCCAGCAGGCCGGCTGGCCGCGCTGCAGGCGCAGCAGCAGCTTCACGTCGCGCCAGATGGCGTGAATCGACCAGCGGTTATGGCCGCCGTAGATGCGCAGCGGATATTTGCTGCCCGCATGCGGTGGCGGCTTGTGCGTCGGCAGCGACTCGCCGCCTTCGAGGAACCAGGGGTGGTCGATGTAGAACTGCTGGCGCCCCGTCAGCGTCGGCCAGGCGGTCTTCTTGGTGACGAAGTCGCCATGCGGCCAGTGAGTGTCCTTGGGATCGTAATCCGTGTAGTTCTGGTAGATCAGCGAAGGACGGCCCGTGCTGATGATGGGCACCGCCCCCATCTCCAGCGCCTCGCGGCCGCTATTGGCGCCCAGGCTGGGACTGCCCTCGAAGATGGCATCCAGCAACTTGACCGGATCTTCCGGATGGGTCGGGTCATACAGGCCGTTTTCGGTGTGGATGTCATACACCTTGGTCAGATCATGCGGCCGGTCCTTGAAACCGCGCACCGGCGGAATGTTGCGCGCCTTGGCACGTTCGGCAATGGTCTTGCTGAGCAGACCGAACACTTCCCAGTCCGACTTCGATTCGCCCAGCGGCTCGGTGGCCTTGTCGGAGGTGATGAGATAAGGCACATAGGACTGGCCGTACTTGATGCCGTACTTCTCGTAATACCCCGCCACCGGCAGCACATAGTCGGCGAACATCGTGGACGTGCTCATGCGGAAGTTCACCGACACCACCACGTCGAACTTCGGCCACAGCACTTTCTTGGCAATCTGCGGTGAAGGCCAGCGACGCAGCGGGTTGCAGCCGGTGAAGATATAGGCCTTGGGGCTGCGGTTCTCCGGCGGGTATACCTTGGTCCAGCCCTTGTCGATGGACTCGCGCATGTACTCCGCCAGGTTGCGCGGCAGCGCCGGATCCTGCAGATGCGGCTTGTCCCACATCTCCTTGTAACCGCCATGCACGTAGAGGAAAACGATCATCGGCGTGTTGGCTTCGCGATCGCTGATGTCGATGAAGAGGTCTTCGTAATCGCGCGGAGTCAGGCCCTTGATGGCCTTGGGAATCAGCTTGATCTTGTCCATGGTGCTGAACAGGCCGGCGGTCATCGCTTCCATGCCGTCCACACCCCACCACGCCGCCACGCGCACGCCGCTGCCGGGCTTGCCCTGGTTGCCGGTGAAGGTCATCAGGAGCGCCATGGCGCGCTGGTAAAGGTCGCTGTGATGGTGCTTGCAGGCGCCCCACGAGCAGTAGATCATGGCGTTCGGCGCCGCGGCCATCTCGCGCGCGAAGGTGCGGATGACGTTGGGATGGATGCCGGTGACCTTCTCGGCCAGTTCCGGCGTGTATTCCGTGTCCAGCTTTTCCTTCAGCATGTCGAACACGGTATGCACTTCGACGCTTTCGCCGTTCGCCAGCTTCACCGTGAACGTGCCCGACAGCGCCGGTTTGATGCCGTTCAGCTTCAGACTGCGCCCGCCTTCGCCGTCGCCTTCGCAGCCCGGTGCAACCACGGCGGCCTGTTTCGCTTCGTCCCAGATGTACACCGCGTTGTCGGCGCCACCCTTGACCATGTCGGCGCCGCGCAGAAAGCGCTTGTCGTCCTTCCTCACCAGGAAGGGCATGTCGGTCTGTTCGAGAACGTAGTCCTTCTTGATCAGATTCTCGGTGATCATCACCTGCGCCGCCGCCAGCCCCAGCGCCGCATCGGTTTCGGGGTTGATCTTGAGCCAGGTATCGGCATGCACGGTTGATGGATTCAGGTCGGGCGCGATCACCACCAGCTTGGCGCCGCGATAGCGCGCCTCATGCAGAAAGTGCGCTTCCGGAATCCGCGTGTAGATCGGGTTGCCCACCCAGATGACGATGTAGTCGGAACGGAACCAGTCGTCCGAGGTGCCTTCGCAGTTGTACATCCCCCAGGTCTGCACCAGACCCATCGGCATGTCCGACACGCCCGCCCAGGAGTCGATCTTGGTGGTCTGCAGCGAGGTGGCGAAGCGCACGTCGCCGGCGGTTTCCGGGCCATAGCCGGCATTCGTCGTGCCGTCGTCGAAGATGATGGATTCGGTGCCTTCGGCCACGGCAGCGTCGATCAGCTTGTCGGCGATCTCGGTCAGCGCCTCGTCCCAGGTGATGCGCTTCCACTTACCCTCGCCGCGCTCGCCGACACGCTTCAACGGATACTTGATGCGCGATTCATTCACCTGCAGATGGGTGTAGCAGGCACCCTTCTGGCAGCCGCGCGGGTTGAAGTCGGGAATGTCCGGACGATGCGGTTCGTAGATCGCCGCCTGCTCCTCGCGCCAGGCGATGCCGTCCTTGACATACACGTCCCAGGAACAGGCGCCGATGCAGTTGGCGCGGGTGTGGGTGCCCTTGACCACGCGGTCCCACTTCCACTTCTCGCGCCAGATGTCGGAGTAGTCGTTGTATTTGACCTTCTTCGCCGGGATGCCGGGCTTGTCCGCCGGGCGCGGCGCGGCCGGCACGTAGTGCTTGGGCCGCAGGCTGTAAAGGCCGAGGCCGGCCGCCGCAACGGCCGAGCCGACGATGAATTGACGTCTGGAAATCTGCATGCTGAAAGCTCCTCTGGATTGCGTGGGCCATGCCAGGCCCAGGATGAGCGGATTGGTGGCGAACCTGAATTTCTACGGCCCGGATGTTAGGCCCTGGCGCCGTGGATTGTTTTCACCAGTCGCCCAATTTGAGCAACTTTCCAGAAAATTGAGGAAATGCAAAAGCCGAACCCGGGCACCTGGCGCCGGACTCCCTGTAAAACCGGGCAAACCGGCCAGTCGCTCATCCGGCGGGAAGACCCTGGGTTCTACAATCCCAAGTGGCTCAACCGACCCTCGAAGCGGTTAGAATGCCCCATCAGGGCAACGCCGCGCTACCGCAACGCCGCGCCGCCGCAGCGCTGCAATGCAGCGACAGAGAAAATGAAGCAATGGAGCAATGAATTCCCCATGGAGAAAAATGTGAGACCCGAAATCATCATTTCATCAATTGACGCCGAAAGACTGGATGATTTGCTGGTCTCGCTGCCGCAAACCGGCATTGTGGGGCGCGCCGAACTGGAAGCCGAGTTGGATCGGGCAACCGTCGTGGAGCCGGAAGAAATACCGCCAACCGTGGTGACGATGAATTCCACCGTGAAATTCACCGTCGAATCGACCGGAGAAGAATTCGAGTTGACCCTGGTTTATCCCAAGGACATGGACAACTCGGGCAAAACCATCTCCATCCTGGCGCCGGTCGGCAGCGCCCTGCTGGGCCTGTCGCAAGGTGCTGAAATCGAATGGCCCAAACCGGGAGGCGGCCTGATCAAGGTACAAATCAAGGAAGTCACCTACCAGCCCGAACGCACCGGGATATACCACCGCTGACCGCCGCGGCAACGCGATGCGACGGCCGGCTCGGGAGATCAAGGCAAGGCAGGATGCGCCAAAATTTCACCAGGAAGTTTCCCGTTTCTCCATGCCCCCATCCCTACCCATGACCCCATCCCCATCCATCGCGCTGCGCTGGCTGGCCATTCCCTTGCTGGCCCTTGGCCTGAGTGTGGGGGTGAGTAACGCCGCGCTCGCCCAGGACGCGCAGGACGCCCAGACCCGCTGCGCCCAGGCGCATGACCCGGCGCACTGCATGGCGCGCCTGCAAGCCAAGGCCGCCTGCCGCCAGGAGCGCGGCCGGGAACTGCAACAATGCATCTACGATCACATGCCGCCGATGGATTGCAGCAAGGTGCAGGACAGCGCGCGCTGCGCCCTTCGCCAGCAGGCCGTCAAGGCCTGCCACGACAAGCTCGGCAAGGAGCGGCGCGCCTGCCTGCTGGCGCACGGGCTGCACTGATTCCCGGCGACCCCGGCACCACAGCTCCAGCTTCCATCCAGGCTTTAGCCCCGCATCTCCAGCATCAACTGATTGATGCGGCGCACGAAACCGGCCGGGTCGTCGAGCTGGCCACCTTCGGCAAGCAGGGCCTGATCGAAGAGCACTGAAGCCCAGTCGTCGAAACGCGCTTCCTCGTTCTTCAGCCGCTGCACCACGGCGTGATGGGGATTGAGCTCCAGTATCGGCTTGGTGTCCGGCGTCTGCTGGCCGGCGGCCTTCAGCATGCGGGCGAGGTTGCCGCCGATGTCGTGAGCGTCGGCCACCAGGCAGGCCGGGCTGTCGGTCAGGCGATGGGTGATGCGTACTTCCTTGACGCGCTCGCCCAGCGACCGGGCCACTTTCTCGGTGAAGTCCTTGAACTCGCCGGCCTCCTTTTCCTGCGCCTGCTTTTCTTCCTCGTCCTCCAGCGCACCCAGGTCGAGGCCGCCACGGGCCACCGACACCAACTGCTTGCCGTCGAACTCGGGCAGGTTGCCGACCACCCATTCATCGACGCGCTCGGAAAGCAGCAGCACTTCGATGCCTTTCTTGCGGAAGACTTCCAGATGCGGGCTGTTCTTCGCCGCGTTGAAGGTATCGGCAGTGACGTAGTAAATCTTGTCCTGGCCTTCCTTCATGCGCTTGATGTAATCGGCCAGCGATACATTCTCTTCCGGCGTGTCGTTGTGCGTCGAGGCAAAGCGCAGCAGCGCGGCGATGCGTTCGCGGTTGGCGAAATCCTCGCCGATGCCCTCCTTCAGCACGCGGCCGAATTCGCGCCAGAAGGTGGTGAACTTCTCCGGCTGGTTCTCGGCCAGGTCTTCGAGCATCGCCAGGATGCGCTTGGTGCTGCCCGAGCGGATCGCCTCGATGTCCTTGCTTTCCTGCAGGATCTCGCGCGAGACGTTGAGCGGCAGGTCGTTGCTGTCGACGATGCCGCGCACGAAGCGCAGATAGGTCGGCAGCAACTGCTCGGCATCATCCATGATGAAGACGCGCTTCACATACAGCTTGACGCCATGGCGCGAATTGCGGTCGAACAGATCGAACGGCGCATGCGAGGGAATGTAGAGGAGCTGGGTGTATTCCGAGCGCCCCTCGACGCGGGCATGGCTCCAGGTCAGCGGCTCGCTGTAGTCGTGGCTGACGTGCTTGTAGAACTCGACGTACTCGCCGTCCTCGATCGCGCTCTTGGAACGCGCCCACAGGGCGCTGGCCTGATTGACCGTTTCGTCCTCGTCGGTCGGCTTCTGCGCCTTGGCCTCCTCGTCCCAGACTTCCTTCTGCATCACGATGGGCTGGAGGATGTGGTCGGAATATTTGCGGATGAGCGAACGCAGCTTGTAGCCGGAAAGCAGGCCGTCCGGCCCCTCGGCGGCATCGTCGCGCAGGTGCAGGGTGATCTCGGTGCCGCGCGTGGCCTTGTCCACCACCTCGACGGTGAACTGGCCGCTGGCCTCGTCCGTCATGTCGCAGGTCCACAGCACGCCCTGATCGGCCTTCTCACCGGCGCGGCGGCTATACACCGTGACCTTGTCGGCGACGATGAAGGAAGAGTAGAAACCCACGCCGAACTGGCCGATCAGGTTGGCATCCTGCTGCTGATCGCCCGACAGCCGGCTGAAGAATTCGCGCGTGCCCGACTTGGCGATGGTGCCCAGATTCTGGATCGCATCCTCGCGGTTCATGCCGATGCCGTTGTCGGCAATCGTCAGCGTCTTCGCCTCGGCATCGAAGGAAATGCGGATCTTCAGTTCCGTATCGTCCTCGAACAATGTGGCATTGTTGAGCGCTTCGAAACGCAGCTTGTCGCAGGCATCCGATGCATTCGAAATCAGCTCGCGCAGGAAAATCTCGCGGTTGCTGTAAAGCGAGTGGATCATCAACTGCAGAAGCTGTTTGACTTCGGTCTGGAAACCCAGCGTTTCGCGGTTATTTGCGGCTGCTTGATCGGCCATCTGTTCCTCCTGATAAAAATCGCAGCAAGCGAAATGGGGATGGCCGCCTGGATTTCAAGAGCTGAATTTCATGCGCCACGCCGCATGGCAGGCAACAACAGCCTCAACGATAAAAGATCTCCACCACTTCCAGCTCACGCCGGCCGGCCGGGCTCTGGAAGCTCACCACGTCGCCTTCCCGGGCTTTCATCAGGGCGCGCGCCAAAGGCGCGATCCAACTGATGCGGCCGACGCCGGCGTCGGCTTCATCGACGCCGACGATCTGGTAGGTGGTTTCGCTCATGCCGGCATCGGCCAGATCGATGAGGGTCACCGTGGCGCCGAAGAACACCTGCTCCAGGTTCTCCTGTTCCTGTGGATCGACCACCACGGCGCTGTCCAGGCGCTTGCTCAGGTAGCGGATGCGCCAGTCGATCTCGCGCAGGCGTTTCTTGCCGTAGATGTAATCGCCGTTTTCCGAGCGGTCGCCATTGCCGGCCGCCCAGGAAACCACCTGCACCAGGGCCGGCCGCTCGACCTTGACGAGCTGCTCGAACTCCTCGCGCAGCCGGCGATGCCCCGCCGGCGTCATGTAATTGACGCTGCCGGCCGGCAGGCTGGGCGCACCGGCCGGCAGGTTCTCGCCTTCCTCGCCGGCATCTTCCCTGACGAAAGCCTTGTTCATGCCGCCTCCCTTCCAGCCCGTTCAGCTCGCCTGCTTGATCGCCAGCACGGCCTGGTTGCGCAGGGTTTTCAGCAAGGTGAGTTCGCTGGGCGAAATCACGATGTCGCCCGCCTTGCGTTTGTCGCAATAAATCATCGCCACCGGCGCATCCTTCAGCACCAGCGGAAACAGCACGAAGGTTTCCGCCAGCACATGCTGGCGATGCCATTGCGGAATCCGTTCGCCGATCTTGGGATCGTTGATGTCGGTAATCAGCAGATCGACGCCCTTGAGCGCGGCCACACTGAACACGTCGGACATTTCCTTCAGGGAAAAGCGGAATTTCCTGGCGATCTCCCCGGTATCGGGACCGAAGCCGAAGCGGCCGACCATGCTGCCGGTTTTCACGTCGCGCAGGCAGAGCAGCACCCGCTCGAAGCCCATCGCCCGATACATGGTTTCGAGAATGATGCGCAGAATGTCGTTCAGCGAAAAATCATCGACCAGGGAATTGCTGATGTCCTGTATCCCGGCAGTCAGCATCGCCTGCACATCGCTGGCCGCAACCTCGCGGCCAGGCGCTGCCGCCATGCCGCCGGCGCCGGACTCGGCGAACTCGGCGGACTCCAGCGCGTCTGCCGTCAGCGCACCATTTTCACCACCCACACCATTCGCACCACGCGCGCTCGCGCGATCCTGCATCCCGGGCGCGGTCTGCAGCACCGTCCCGGCCTCGGTCAATACCGTCTGCGCCAGATCAGTATCCACCTCCGCAAATCCAGGCATCGCGCGCCGGCTGCCCTCCGCCGCGCCCGCAGCCGCAGTTGCACTCGCTGCCGCAACCGCGCCGCCGCTCCAGCTACGCGCCTGCTGGACGAACGGACTCTGTTTCAGATTGACGCGCAGCCCTGTCGCAATCTGCTCCAGTTCCGCGAGCGCCTGCTGTACCAGGAGCTTGAGCTGCTCATCCGGAAAACGGATGGCGGCCGCATAGCGCTCGGCCACTTGCTGCACCACCCTGCCACGTTCAACCGCCGGGGTGTTGGCGATACTGTCGCACAGTTCGTTGGAAAAATTGGCCACCGTCTGCAGAGTGTCTTCGCGCGTCGCTGGTTTTTTCGACGCGCCTGCCGGCATGCGCCGCATGCTTTTGACGATGGCCGGCGGGAAACCCCATTTCTGCGCCACCGCCACGCCGAGCGCTTCGAAGGATGTTCCCAGCACTTGCTGGACGGCCGCCTCGTCGCTGCAATTTCTTTGCGCCATCAGACGCCGCATGTCCTCGACTTCCTCGGGGAAGTAATACTGCGCCAGGAGACGGCCGAGGCCATGAAACATCGAACAGATGAACAACTCCTCGGCCTCGCGCGGCGCCAGCTTCTTGCCGATGTCGCGCCCCAGCAGCCCGGAAAGATTGGCGCGCAGGAAGGCTTCCTTGATCTGCGTGGCGTTCGCCTTGTTCTGCAGATGCTCGAACATCATCACCGACAGGGCGATGTTGCGTATCGCATCGAAGCCGAGCACGATCACGGCGCGCGAAACCGTGCTGATGCTGCCGCCTCCCGCCTGGCGATACACCGGCGAATTGACGATCTTCAGAAGCTTCGCCGTCAGCGCGTAATCCTTGAGCACGGCGTTGGAGAGCTTGTTGATGCTGTCCTTGTCGGAATCCGTCAGCCGGTTGATTGCCTGTACCGATTCGGACAGCACTGGAAAATCCGACTTGTGGCGCATCTTGCGCAGGAGGAATTCCGCCGCCGCTGCGCCGTCCCCGGTTTCGCTCAACGGCGGCGCGAGATAGTCGCGCAGCGCGGCACGCATCTGTTCCGCCGTCTGGTAACGCAAGGCCGGCTCCTGGGCAACCGCCTTGAGGATGATGGCCGCCAGACGCTCATCGATGCCGGCGTCCTTCGGCAACTGCACCGGCTCACTCGCGATGAGCTGCAGCATGGCCTGCAGATCGGTAGCCTGGCGCGTCCGGCGTCCCGTCAGCATTTCGAGCAGGACCAGGCCCATGGCATGGATGTCGGTCTGCGCGCTGACGACGCGCTCCCGGACATATTCCGGCGCCAGATAAGGCGGCGTGCCCATCAGGCCATCGACTTGCAGCGCCAAACCGTTCGCCCCGTTCCCCCCGTTCCCCCCGTTCGCCCCATCACTGATGCGCACGGCGATGCCGAAATCCATGACGCGCGGCACGCCCTTGCCGTCGATGATGATGTTGGAAGGCTTCAGATCGCGGTGAATGATGCCCTGGGCATGGGCTTCGGCCAGCGCACCGAGGATATCCGCCGCGATCCCGGCTGCCTGCAGCGGCTCGATCGGCTCGCGTTGCAGCACCTGCGCCAGGCTCTCGCCGGCCACGTACTCGAAGACCAGATAGGGATCGCCCTCTTCCTCGCCGGCCTCGAAGATCGGCACGATGTTGGCATGGCGCAGCTTGCCGACCGTGCGCGCCTCGGCCAGCAGATGCGCATTGAGGCGTGGATCGGCCTCGGAAAAATGCAGGGTCTTGATCGCGACCTCGCGCTGCAGGTGAGGATCATTGCAAAGATAAACCACGCTCTGGGCACCCCGCCCCAGCTCGTGCAGAACTTCAAAGCGGCCGATTTTCCGTGTCATCGAGCGATCTTGCCATCAAGTCAAGCATGAAAAAGCAATCATCCCGGCGCGGCGCATGCGGCATGCGCAAACCATGCGGAGCGCGCAAAAACGCGCGAGAAGCACGGAAAAAATCCGCCGCCGGGTATCCTGTATTATGCTCAATCAGCCTCACGCCATGTCGACCTTCCCCACCGCTTGCTTCGCCTGCCCGATACGGACGCCCGGACACACCTACGCCGCCCTTTCCTTGCCATCATGGTAGATCGCCAGAATCGGCTCCCCCCTGTTCCAGCGCCGGAAAACGCATCGGATGACACCGCCATCCGGCTCAAGCTCCTCATCGCCGCGGCCGCCGATGAAACCGCCCGGCAATTGCTGGCCATCCTGGCGCAAAACGGTTTCGCGCCCGAAGCCGTCTGCATCCAGACGCTGCCCGAACTCGAACAGGCATTGCCCGGCAATCACTGGGATCTCGTGCTGGCCAGCCACCCGCCGACGCAACTGGATCTCTTCGCCGCGCTGCGGATCGTCCGGGAACAGGCGCCGGAACTGCCCTTCATCATCATTGCCGAGCAGATCGAGGAAACGCTTGCCCTTGCCGCCATGCGGGCCGGCGCCAACGACTTCATCGAAACCCGGCACGACCTGAAACGCCTGATCCCCACCATCCAGCGCGAACTGCTGGCTGCCGAGGCGCGGCGCCAGCGCCAGCAGGCGCGCGAAGTCGCCAAGCAGGCCATGGAAGCGCAGCTCCTTGCCGTCTCGCGCTTTCGCCGCCTGGCCGAAGCCATCCCCGAATGCGTCTGGGTGTTCGATCTCGACACCTGGCGCATGAGCTTCGTCAGCACGGCCTACGAGCGCATCTGGGGACGCCGCGTCCAGGATCTGCTGGACGATCGCAAGGACTGGCTGCGGCACATCCATCCCGACGACCAGGCGCGGATGAAACACGCGCGCGACACGGCGAAGCAGGGCGGACTGGACGAGGAATTCCGCGTCATCCGGCCGGACGGCGGCATCCGCTGGCTGCATCTGAGCACCTTCCCGATCCACGACACCAGCAACCGGATGCAAAGCATCGGCGGCGTGGCCAGCGACATCACCGGCTTCATCGAACAGCGCAACGAGCTGCGCGCAGCGCTTGCCGAACAGCGTCACCGTGCCGAAGTGCAGCGGCTCATCCTCGATGCGCTGCCGGCCGACATCGCCCTGCTCGACGGCGCCGGCCGCATCATCGAAACCAATGCCTCCTGGGAAAACTCCGTCACGCAAAAAGGCATGAGCCAATACGCCATCGGGGCCGATTACCTGGATACCTGCGAACAACTGGCGCAGCGGCAACAAGGTGAGAAGCAGCGCGACCTCGAAGAGATGGTCGCCGCGATACGGGGGCTGCTTGCCGGCGGCTATGAAACCGTCGGCCGGATTTATCCCAGCAAGGTCGACGGCCAGCAACGCTGGTTCCGCAACACGGTCGCCCCGTTGCACACCCAGGAAAAGCGCGGCGCAGTCGTCATGCATGTCGAGATCACCGAAACCATGCTCGCCGAGCAGCGCCTGCTGGAACTCTCCCACTACGACAGCCTGACCATGCTGCCCAACCGCCTGCTGTTCCGCGACCGTCTGGCCACGGCGCTGACCATGGCCAGGCGCAACCGCAGCAACCTGGCCGTCTGCTTCATTGATCTCGACCGTTTCAAGGGCATCAACGAATCGCTCGGCCACCAGATCGGCGATCTGCTGCTGCTCGAAGTCGCCAGCCGGATCAAGGACTGCGTGCGCGACAGCGACACCGTCAGCCGCTTCGGCGGCGACGAATTCGCCCTGATCCTGCCCGAGCTGGCCGAACAGCAGGACAGCGCCCAGGTTGCCGAACGCATCATCGAATCGCTGAGCGCGCCCTATTCGATCGAAGGCCACGATCTGTTCGTCACGGCCAGCATCGGCATCACCCTGTTCCCCAACGATTCCGACGATCCCGACGTGCTGCAGCGCAATGCCGACACGGCGATGTATCGCGCCAAGGAAGCGGGGCGCAACAACTTCCAGTTCTTCACCGCGGAAATGAACGCCAATGCGATGGAGATGATGAAGCTGGAGCGCGACCTGCGCTACGCCCTCGACAACGAGGAATTCCTGCTTTACTACCAGCCCAAGGTCAGTTGCCGGACGGGCAGGATCGTCGGCTTTGAAGCCCTGCTGCGCTGGCAGCATCCGCTGCGCGGCATGGTATCGCCGCTCGAATTCATCCCGCTGCTGGAAGAAACCGGCCTCATCGTTCCGGTGGGCGCCTGGGTACTCCATACCGCCAGCGCCCAGGCCCGGACCTGGCAGGAAGCCGGTCTCGGCAAGCTGAACATCGCCGTCAACGTTTCCGGCAAGCAGGTCGGCCAGCACCTCTGCGCGACCGTGCGCGAAGCGCTCGCAGCCAGCGGACTACCCGCCGAACACCTGGAACTGGAACTGACCGAAAGCCAGTTGATGAAAGATGCCGAAGGCATCATCTCGACCCTGCGCCAGCTCAAGGCAACCGGCGTCTCGATTTCCGTCGATGACTTCGGCACCGGCTACTCCAGCCTGGCCTATCTCAAGCGTTTCCCGCTCGACACGCTGAAGATCGACCGCGCCTTCGTCCGCGATCTGGCCGCCGATGCCAACGATGTCTCGATCGCCAAGGCCATCATCACCCTGGCCCACAGCTTCAATCTCAAGGTGGTTGCCGAAGGCGTCGAAACCGAAGATCAGTTGAGCCTGCTGATCGCCAACCAGTGCGACATCATCCAGGGCTACTACTTCAGCAAACCCCTGCCGACGACCGAAGCGACCGCCATGCTGCAGCAGAGCCGCTGCCTGCCCGCACATCTGCTCTGCCAGCAAGCCCTGTCCGCCGTGTAATACCGTCCACACCGGCGCGCGAACGCAGCAACGCGTTGCCAAGTCCTGCATCCTTGCATAACATTCGGCCCATGCTATCTCACCAGGATCCCGAATACCTGCGTACCCGCCTGCAGGTTCTGATCGTCGAGCATCGTGATCTCGACGAGGCGATCGCACAGCTCACGGAAAAACCCGGCAAGGATGAAATGCTCCTGCAGCGCCTGAAGAAACGCAAACTGCAACTGAAGGATCGCATCGCCCTGCTCGAACGCCTGCTCGAACCCGATGTCCCGGCTTGAGTCGATGGCGGCAGCCCGTCCCTTCCGTCCTTCCGCCTGCTGAGCCGCATCGCCGGCCCAGGCAACCACTGCCAGTCATGCACAACTCCATCTTCTCCCCCGACCGTGTGCGTCTCACATGGCGCGATTTCCTCTCGGCCGTCCTGCTGCCCTGCCTGATTCTCTCGCTCGCCGTGCTGGGACTGGGGCTGTATGGCTATGGCACGACCCGAAACATCATCTACAAGAACGCGGCCAGCGACTTGCGCGCCATCGCCCGGCTCAAGACCAGCCAGATCGAGCACTGGCTCACCGACCAGAGCGACATCGCGCACATGATGGCGGCCCCGGATTTTCTACACGACCTGCAGACCTGGCTTGCGGGTGGGCAACGCGACGAGTCGCTCAAACAGCGCTTGATCGACCACCTGAGCATTTCCGACACGCTGGCCGAACCCCGCAGCATCGCGCTGCGCGACAGCGCGGGCGAACTGCTGCTGGCCGCCGGCACCATGGCCGACTCGCCGGCGGCCCAGCGCCTGGCACGCCAGGCGGCAAGCAGCGGCAAGATCGTTTTCGAACCGCTGCATTTCGCCAACGCCCCTGCCGTCCAGGGACGAGCCCGCCCGCCCATCGAAACGGGTTATTTCATTCCGCTGCGCGGCACCGAAGACAATCTCGACCTCGACCGCAACTCCACTGCCACCGCCACCGTCATCCATATGCGGACGCGCCCGGAATACAGGCTCTATCCCCTGCTGCAAATCTGGCCGGGCAGCAGCCCCTCGGCTGAAACCATCCTCCTGCATCGCGCTGGCGAGCACGTCATCTATCTGAACCCCCTGCGCCATCTCCCGAACTCGGCCCTGCATACGCAACGCCCGCTGGCGGACAACGCACTGATCGGCAGCCAGGCACTGATCCGTGGCGAAGGCTTTTTCGAAGGCAATGACTATCGCGGCATTGCCAGCCTGGCCTACGTCCTGCCCGTGGCCGGAACGCCCTGGATGCTCGCCGCCAAGATCGACCGCACCGAAGTCCTGCATGACCTGCGCATCCTGATCGGCAGCATGGCCCTGTTGTGCTGCCTGCTCCTTGCCGCCTGCGCCTACTGGCTGACCCGGCACAAGCAGCGGGAGCTGCATCTGAACCACCTGCTTGCCGAGTACGACGACCTCTATCAGAACGCCCCCTGCGGCTATCACTCGCTGGACAAGAACGGCATCATCCGGCGCATCAACCAGACCGAACTGAACATGCTCGGCTACCAGCGCGAGGAAGTCATCGGCAAGATGAACGTCCGCCAGATTCTGACGCCGGCCAGCCTGCGCATCTTTCAGCACAACTTTCCCAGGCAGATCGGGGGAAAGGAAATCCAGGATCTCGAACTCGAAATGATCCGCAAGGATGGCAGCATCCTGCCGGTACTCATCAACGCCAGCTCGATACGCGACCGCAAGGGCAACTTCCTGATGTCCCGCACGACGATCAACGACCTCTCCACGCGCAAGGCCATCGAAGCCCAGTTGCTCGAATCACGCGAACAATTGCACGAACTGGCGCGTCACAACGACAGCATCCGCGAAACCGAGCGCAAGCACATGGCGCGCGAACTGCATGATGAATTCGGCCAGATGCTCACCCTGCTGAAGATGCACATCTCGCTGCTGCAAGTGCAGTTCGACACCCTGCCCGACCTGGTGGATAAAACCGAGGAAATGCGCGTCCTCGTCGAACGCATCATCAGCATGATCCGCAACATGACCAGCAACCTGCGCCCGGCGGCCCTCGACCTGGGCATCGCCGGCGCCCTGGAATGGCTGGCGGCGGATTTTGCCCGCAACACCGGGCTGACCTGCAACTACAGCGGCCCGGACCAGGAACCCCGCCTCGACGAACCCACGGCCACGGCCATCTTCCGCATTGCCCAGGAATCGCTGACCAACGTCGCCCGGCATGCCGACGCCAGCCGGGTCAACATCCGGCTGAATCAAGATCATGGGATACTGCGGCTGACCGTCAACGACAACGGCCGCGGTTTCGATGTGAATCAGGTTGCCGCCGGACGCAAGAACTTCGGTCTGCTCGGCATGCAGGAACGCATCAGCATGCTGGATGGGCGATTCCACCTGAGCAGCACGCCCGGCCAGGGCACGCGCATCGACATCGAGCTTCCCTTGACCGTTTCCACGCCATCCACGCCTCCCGGATTTCCCGCGCATTCCGTACATCCCGCACACTCCGCACATCCCGAACATTCAGTATCGCCATGACCATTCGCATCCTGATTGCCGACGATCACGCCCTGCTGCGCGGTGGCATCAAGCAGATCATCGCCGCCACCCACGACCTCCGCGTCATCGCCGAAGCCGCCACCAGCACCCAGGTTCTCAAGCTGTGCCATGAGCACACCGCCGATCTGCTGCTGCTCGACCTGACCATGCCGGGCATGAACGGCATCGAGCTGCTCCAGCGTCTGCGCAACGAACATCCAGGCTTGCCGATACTGATACTTTCGATGAGCAACGAAAAGCAGATCGTCCGCCATGCCATCAAGGCGGGTGCCGCCGGCTATCTCACCAAGGACGTGCACCCCGAAGTGCTGCTGACGGCCATCCGCAAAGTGGCCAGGGGAGGACGCTTCGTCGATCCGGCGCTGGTCGAAACCATGATGTTTCCGGATGCCGCCGGGGATACCGACGTTCCGCCGCACGAGCTGCTCTCCGAACGCGAATTCCAGATCCTCAAGCTGCTCATCGCCGGCCACAAGATCAACGACATCGCCAACCAGCTGAACCTGAGCCCGAAAACCGTCAGCACCTACAAGCTGCGGCTGATGCAAAAGCTCGATATCGACAACAACGCCGACCTGATCCGCTACGCCATCCGGCAGAACATCAGCCCCGACCTGCCCAACCTCGAACAGTACCTGTCGAGCGAACAAGCCCCCGCGGATCGCTATTTATAACCAAAGATGTAAGTATTTTCCTACCCCCCCCCCCCCCCTTACAACATTTTCAGTGCTCGCCGACTGACCTGAAGCCAGGTTTTGACGATTATTCGTCACGCGCTTGCTTTTGCGATACGCGAAATCCATAAAGCAGCATCCTGATCCGAATCTGTATCCGATTCCACTCGTGACCCGTCCCGGACTGGCATGAGATGAATACGCGGAAAGTTCCATCCGCCAGATCGTCAGGATCCAAACAGCGCAAACACCGGCCACTTCCGGCCAGACAGTCATGGAGTCGGCATGTACTCAATGCACAAACCCGCGCCCAACTGGCTGATCCGGTTGGTTGAAAAGCTGCCTCACCACAAAACCACCCCGCAGGCGCTGGCGCTGCGCTACGGCTTTGCCCTGGCCACGGTCGCCCTGGCCTATCTCGGCCGCGAGTTCGTCGGCCCGTCCAGCGTCGGCCTGCCGCTGCTCACCTTCTTCAGCGCCGCCGCGCTGACCCTCATCCTGACCGGCATCGGCCCGGGGCTGCTGGCCGCCGCCATCGGCATGAGCATCGGCACCTGCTTCTACATGCCGCCCTACGGCGTATTCACTTTCGAATTCGCCTCCGGCAACGTGCTGTCCAACCTGGTGTTCGCCTTCAACATCGTCCTTCTCAGCCTGGTGGTGAAGGCGCTGCAGATCTATTTCGACAGGTATCTGGCCAATCGCCGCCTTCTCAGCGCCATCGTCGAGGGCAGCAAGGACGCCATCTACGTCAAGGATCTGCAGGGGCGCTACCGCTTCATGAACGCGGCCGGCAAGCGCTATCTGGGGCAGGCGGCCGACGCCACCCTCGAGCAGAGCGACGGCGTGATGTTTTCCGCGGAAACCCGCGCGCAGCTCGCGGCCCAGGATCAGCAGGTACTGGCCCAGGGCAAGGTCATCGACTTCGAGACCGCGATCGACACCCCCGGCGGCAGGCGCATCTTCCACAGCACCAAGGGGCCGCTGCAGGATGAACAGGACCGCATGATCGGCATCTTCGGCCTCGAACACGACATCACCCGCAGCAAGCAGATCGAAGAAGCGCTGCAGGAAAAACTCGCCATCCAGGAACAGTTCGTCAATCTTGCCGCCCTGGTTCCCGGCACCATCTGCACCTACCGCCGCAACGCCAGCGGGCTGCCCTGCTTTCCCTACGCCAGCGCCAGTCTCGGCGAAATCTTCGGCCTCTCCCCCGAGGAGGTGCGCGAGGATGCCAGCGCCGCCTTCGCCCGGATCCACGCCGACGACATGCCCCATGTGCTCGACACCACCCAGCAGGCCATGAATTACGGAAGCATCTGGAACACCGGCTTCCGCGTCAATCACCCGCAAAAAGGCGAAATCTGGGTCGAAGGCTTCCTGCGCCCCGTCCAGCAGGCCGATGGCACCACGCTGTGGCACGGCTATCTGCAGGACATCACGACCAAACGCCACGCCGAGGAACAGATGCATCTGGCAGCCGGCGTGTTCGACACGATTACCGAAGGCATCGTCGTCACCAGTCCGCAAAACCGCATCCTTGCCGTCAATGAAGCCTTCATTGCCATGACCGGCTACACCCGCGAGGAGCTGCTGAACCAGACGCCGCGCCTGATGCACGCCGAGCGGCACGATGCCGCCTTCTTCGAGGCCATGCAGCGGAAACTGCTCGAACACGGCCGCTGGGAAGGCGAAGTCTGGAACCGCCGCAAGAATGGCGAACTCTATCTGAAGTGGCTGTCGGTGCGCGTCATCCGGGACGGCGCAGGCAATCTGGCCAGCTACATCAGCGTCTTCCGCGACATCAGCCTGGTCAAGAATTCCGAAGAACGCGTGGAGTTTCTCGGCACCCACGACGACCTGACCCACCTGCCCAACCGCACCCTGCTCAACGACCGGCTGCGCCAGGCCGTCAACCGCGCGGAGCGCAGCGGCCATCGCCTGGCGCTGATGTTCGTCGACATCGACAACTTCAAGCTGGTGAATGAAACCTTCGGCCATACGCTGGGCGACAACCTGCTGCTGCAGACGGCAGAACGCCTCAAGGACTGCGTGCGTTGCGAAGACACCGTGGCGCGCATGGGCGGCGACGAATTCGTCATGATCCTGGAAGACTGCGAGCGGGATGCCGTCATCCACACCGCCGAACGCATCCTCGCGCGCCTGTCGGAAATCTACCGGGTCGGCGGCCAGGAATGCTTCACGGCGGCCAGCATCGGCATCAGCTTCTATCCCGACGACGCCACCGAGCCTTCCGACCTGCTGCGCTATGCCGACAACGCCATGTACCGCGCCAAGGAAAAGGGCAAGAACAACATCCAGCTCTTCAGCGAGGACATGGCCGAGCGCTCGCGCAAGCGCCTGGAGATCGAACGCAGCCTGCGGCACGCCATCGAGAGAAACGAATTCTTCCTCGAATACCAGCCGCAGATCGACCTTGGCAGCCATACCCTGATCGGCGTCGAGGCGCTGATCCGCTGGCGGCATGGCGGCAAGACCATACCGCCGCTGGACTTCATCCCGATCGCCGAGGAAACCCGCCTGATCATCACCATCGGCGAATGGGTGGTGAAGGAAGCCTGCCGCCAGATCAAGGTCTGGGACAGAAACGGCCTGTCGCCATTCACGGTCAGCGTCAACATCTCCGCCCGCCACTTCCTCGACCCGAACATGGTCATCCGCCTGCACAGCATCATCCAGGATGCCGAAGTCGATCCCCGGCGCCTGTGCCTGGAAATCACCGAGGGCGCCATGGAAGACATCGACAACACCATGACCATGCTGCAGGAACTGGAAGAACTCGGCTTCCGCACCAGCATCGACGATTTCGGCACCGGCTTCTCCTCACTTTCCCACCTGAAGCGCTTCCCCCTGCACGAGCTGAAGATCGACCGCAGCTTCGTCGACGGCATCATCGACGACCAGGACGATCGCGCCATCACCTCGACCATCATTTCCATGGCCGGCAACCTGGAACTGAGCGTCGTGGCCGAAGGCATCGAAACCACCGAACAACTGCAGGAACTGCACGGCATGGGGTGCCAGATCGGCCAGGGTTACTACTTTTCCAAGCCGCTCACGGCGGATCGCTTCAATGAATGGCTGAGCAACCGAAAATCTCAAACATAAATATTTTAGATATAAAACTTATGCCATACTTTTGTCGTGGCGAAACCCTGCTGCAATGACCCAGCCCAACCCGCCAAGCCGGGCCAACCACCCCATGTCTGCAAGGAGTACGCAGTGAAAACCATCCTGTTGGTGGACGATTCGGCCACCATCCTGCTGTCGATTTCCAGCATCCTGAGCAAGGCCGGCTATGCCGTCGAAAAAGCCAGCAATGCGGCCGACGGCCTGAAGGTCTTCGCCGGCGGCGCGAAAATCGACCTGCTCATCACCGACCTCAACATGCCCGGCATGAACGGCATCGACTTCATCAAGGAAGTCCGCAAGCTGCCCAGCTACAAGTTCATGCCCATCCTCTTCCTGACCACCGAATCCCAGCAGGACAAGCGCATGGAAGCCAAGGCCGCCGGCGCCTCGGGCTGGCTGGTCAAGCCGGCAACCGCGGACGAACTGCTGAACACCATCAAACTGGTCATCCGCTGAGCCATGTCGGACAAGAAGCTGATACGCAATCTGCTCGCGGTCTATCTGACCGTCGTCACGGGATGCGCCATCGTCGTGTATTTCCTCAACGACTGGTTCCATACCTGGCTTCCCGAGTTTCTCGGCATTTCGTCGCCAATGACGGATGTCTTCGGCGCCATTCTGATGATCACCATGGCCTTCGCCGCCCAGCGCCTGGTCGCCTGGCTGTACTACGGCGACCAGGAGTTCGGCATGCAGAAACTGCTGCGCGAATTAGCCCTGCGCGAGGAGGAACGCAACGCTTCGGTCCGGCAGATTTCCGCCGAGCTGCGCCAGATCGCCGACTTCAACCAGGTGCTGCGCAGGCAGCTCGAACTCATCATCAGCGAAACCGAAAAGGCCGCCTTCGACATCGCCAGCCGCCTGCAAACCATCGACGGCGTGGTCAGCGACCTGAACGCCTTCGTCGCCTCGACCGCCAATGCCTCGGACAAGCTGCAGGCAAACTCCGAAGCCTGCATCGACCACAACCAGGAAATGCTGTCCACCATCGATTCGTACATCAAGCAGCGCCTCGACACCACCGAGACCGAGCGCTCGCGGATCGAGCAGGTCGTCAAGGAAATTCAGTCGCTCGACGGCCTGGTTCAGCTCGTCCGCAACATCTCCGGACAAACCAACCTGCTGGCCCTGAATGCGGCCATCGAAGCGGCGCGGGCCGGCGAGGTCGGGCGCGGCTTTGCCGTCGTCGCCGACGAAGTGCGCAAGCTGTCCACCGCCACCGATGAGGCCGTCTCCAAGATCAGCCTGGGCATCGACGCCGTCAACCAATCGACCCACGCGCATTTCGAGGACAAGCTGTCGATCGATCGCATCGAGGCCGAGAAAACCACCCTGCTGGGCTTCGTCAGCCAGCTCGACAATCTGGGCAACAGCTACCAGGCCCTGTCGGATCACGGCAGCAATGCCATGCAGAAAATCGGCAGCAGCAGCAGCCAGTTGACCTCGATGTTCATGGATACCCTGGCCAGCGTGCAGTTCCAGGACATGGTGCGCCAGCAGATCGAACAGATCATTGCCGCCCTGAACCAGCTCGACGGCCATGCCGCCGCGCTTGCCGAACATCTCGAATCCGGCAGGGCCGAAGGCATGGATCCGGCCTTCGCGCCGCTGGCCCAGCAACTGGAACAGATGTTCGAGCGCTACGTCATGACTTCGCAGCGCGAATCGCACCGCAACGCGCTCGGCGCGCCGCCAACCGAAGCCGAAGCCACCGAGGCCGCAGCCGCCAAGGCACCACCGAAAATCGAACTCTTTTGATCCCCGGCCCGCAAGCACCGCAACCACGGCCGGGACATGTGCACAGGGGAGACACTGGCATGAGCCATCCAGAAAACGCCGCGAAACGCATGATCATCACCGAAGACATGACCATCTATCACGCCGAAGCCCTCAAGGAAAAACTCATCCACGGCGTCGAAAGCAGCGACATGCTCGAACTCGATCTTTCCGGCGTCGCCGAGATCGACACGGCGGGCATCCAGTTGCTGATGCTGGCCAAGCGCGAAAGCCAGGCCTGCGGCAAATCGCTCAACATCATCGCCCACAGCCCGGCCGTGCATGAGCTGATCGACTTCTTCAACATCGCCGGCTATTTCGGCGATCCGCTGGTGATCCCGGCGCGCCAACCTGCCTGAGCGAGGAGCTGCCGACATGGAAGAAATCCTCAGCGTCTTCATCCAGGAAGCCCGCGAACAGATCGCGGCCATGGAAGCGGAGCTGCTCGGCATGGAACAGGCCGACGGCGATCCCGAAGCGGAAGTGCTCAACGCCATCTTCCGCGCCGCGCACACCATCAAGGGCGGCGCCGGCGTGGTCGAACTGGGCATGATCGAACGCTTCACCCATGTGCTCGAAAACGCGCTCGACAAACTGCGCAATCACGAAATCCCGGTCAGCGATACGCTGATCAGCATCCTGCTCAACTGCTGCGACCACATCGGCGCGCTGCTCGATCGCGTGGCGACGGGCGCCGTCGATGAAGACGAAAACCTGAAGCTGGACGGCGAAGCCATTGCGGAAAAACTGCGCGCCTGCATCGGCTCCTCAGCCGTCAACATCAAGGAGGGCCACACGCTGGCCACGTCCGCCCGCGCGGCCAGCCCCAGGGAACACACGAGCGAAGTGGAAAGCGAAGGCAGCGGCAAGGCCATCAACGACTGCTGGCACATTTCGGTGCGCTTCGGCGAAAACGTCCTGCGCAACGGCATGGACCCGGCGGCGATCCTGCGCTATCTGCTGACGCTCGGCGAAATCGCCCACATCGCCACCCTCGCCGACGGCATGCCCGCCGCCAGCCAGATGAATCCGGAATCCTGCTACCTGGGCTGCGAAATCAGCTTCCGCAGCCAGGCCGACAAGAGCGCCATCGAGCGCGCCTTCGATTTCGTCCGCGACGACTGCGCGCTGCGCATCCTGCCGCCCGACAGCAAGGTTGCCGATTATCTGCAACTGATCGGCGAACTGCCCGAGGAACCGATGCGCCTGGGCGAAATCCTCGTCAAGAGCGGCGCCCTGACGCAGGACGAACTCATCGAGGGTCTCTCCCGCCAGCAGGCCGGCGATGCGGCAACCACCCCACCGCCACCGCTCGGCAACATCCTCGTCGAGCAGAAGGTCATCCAGCCGGAAATCGTCGAGGCCGCCGTCGCCCGGCAAAAACAGGTCAGCGACAAGAAAGCCGAGGAAGCCCGCCTGATCCGGGTGCATGCCGGCAAGCTCGATCACCTGATCGATCTGGTCGGCGAACTGGTGATCGCCGGCGCCAGCGCCAGTCTGCTGGCGCAGAACAGCAAGCTCGGCCATCTCGTCGAGGCCACCTCGCTGCTCACCCGGCTCGTCGAGAACATCCGCGACTCGGCCCTGCAACTGCGCATGGTGCAGATCGGCGAAACCTTCAACCGCTTCCACCGCGTGGTGCGCGACACCGCCCGGGAACTGGGCAAGGAAATCGAGCTGGTCATCCGCGGCGGCGAAACCGAACTGGACAAATCCGTCGTCGAAAAAATCGGCGACCCGCTGATGCACCTGGTGCGCAACGCCATGGACCACGGCCTGGAAACCCCGCAGATCCGCATTGCCCAGGGCAAGCCGGCAACCGGCCGCGTCGAGCTGAACGCCTATCACGACTCCGGCAACATCGTCATCGAAATCACCGATGATGGCGCCGGCCTGTCGCGCGAGAAGATCCGCGCCAAGGCCATCGAGCGCGGCCTCATCGGCGCCAGCCAGGTTCTCGGCGACGAGGAAATCCATAACCTGATCTTCGAGGCCGGCTTCTCCACGGCGGAGAAAGTCACCAATCTCTCCGGCCGCGGCGTCGGCATGGACGTGGTGAAACGCAACATCCAGGCGCTGCGCGGCTCGGTCGAAGTGGCCTCGAACGAAGGCGCGGGCTCGCGCTTCACCATCCGCCTGCCGCTGACCCTGGCCATCATCGACGGCTTTCTGGTGGAAGTCGGCAAATCCTCCTTCGTCGTGCCGCTCGACATGGTGCTCGAATGCCTGGAGCTGTCCGAAGCCGACAGGCAGGCCAGCGATACGCGCAGCTATCTCAATCTGCGCGGCGAAGCGCTGCCCTTCATCCGCCTGCGCGAGCTGCTGGCCATCGAAGGCCAGCCGCCACGGCGCGAAAGCGTCGTGGTCGTCCACTTCGGCAACCAGAAAGCCGGGCTGGTCGTCGACCGGCTGCTGGGCGAATTCCAGACCGTGATCAAGCCGCTCGGCCAGCTTTTCCGGCATCTGCGCGGCATCTCGGGATCGACGATTCTCGGCAGCGGCGATGTCGCCCTGATTCTTGATGTACCGGTACTCGTACAGCAGGCGGCGAGCCGGGAAAACGAACAAACCGCCAGCGCCATGCACTCAACCCGGCCGGGAATGGCCGCCACGGAAATTCTGTAAGGAGATAGCGAAATGTTCAGCAACATGAAGATAGGAACGCGGCTTGCGCTGGGCTTCGGCATCGTCGTCGCCCTCTTGGCCGCCATCGCCGTGATCGGCGTGTCGCGCCTGTCGAGTCTCAACCACTCGATGGAAAACATCACCAAGCACATGTGGCCGAAGGTGCTGCTGCTGCAGGACGGCCTGGCCGGCGTGAACGAAATCGGCCTCAGCGCGCGCGACATGCTGCTCGCCGAGGACAAGGGCGGCCAGCAGCGGGCCAAGGAGCGCATCCTGGAAGCGCGCGTCGGCATCGCCAAGGCATGGGAAACCCTCCGGCCGACGCTCGTCCAGCCCAAGGGCAAGGAGATGTTCGAGTTGATCCTGCAGGCCCGCGAACGCTACATCGCGGCACAGGACCAGATCATCAGACTCATCGAGGAAGGCAAGGCGGAAGAAGGCCGGGCCTTCATGGACTCCGGCTTTCGCCCGGCCGCCACCGAATACCGCCAGCGGGTCAACGATCTGGTCAAGTTCCAGGGCGACCTGATGACCTCGCTCGGCGAGGAGGCGACGAAGGAATACGAGTCGGCCCGCGCCCTGACGCTGGCGATCGCCATCGCCGCCTTCCTCCTCGCCATCGGCATCGCGTTCTGGATCGTGCGCAGCATCACCCGGCCGCTGGGCCAGGCGGTGTCCGTCGCCAACGCCCTGTCCGAAGGCGACCTGTCCACGCGCATCGAAGTCACCTCGCGCGACGAGACCGGCATGCTGCTGGCGGCGATGAAGAACATGGTGGAGAAACTCTCGCAGATCATCGCCGAAGTGCGCAGCGCGGCGGACAACCTGTCGAGCGCCTCGGAGGAAGTCAGCGCCACCGCCCAGTCGCTCAGCCAGTCCTCCAGCGAACAGGCGGCGGGCGTCGAGGAAACGACGTCCTCGATCGAACAGATGTCGGCCTCCATCACCCAGAACACCGAAAACGCCAAGGTCACCGACGGCATGGCCTCGAAGGCCGCCCATGAGGCCGCCGAAGGCGGCGCGGCGGTGAAGGAAACGGTCACCGCGATGAAGAGCATCGCCGACAAGATCGGCATCATCGACGACATCGCCTACCAGACCAACCTGCTGGCGCTGAATGCCGCCATCGAAGCCGCGCGCGCCGGCGAGCACGGCAAGGGCTTCGCCGTGGTCGCCGCCGAAGTGAGGAAGCTGGCCGAGCGCAGCCAGGTCGCCGCCCAGGAAATCGGCGAAGTCGCCAAGGGCAGCGTGGCGCTGGCCGAGAAGGCCGGCAAGCTGCTCGACGAAATCGTCCCGTCGATCACCAAGACCTCCGACCTGGTGCAGGAGATCGCCGCCGCCTCGCAGGAACAGTCCTCCGGCGTCGGACAGATCAACGGCGCCATGGGCCAGCTCAACCAGGCCACCCAGCAGAACGCCTCCGCATCCGAGGAACTCGCCGCCACCGCCGAGGAAATGAGCGGCCAGGCCGAACAACTGCAGCAGACCATGGCGTTCTTCAAGACCGGCGATGCGCCCACCAGCCGGCAGGTGAAAAAAACGCCAGGACAGCGGCAGGCCAAGACGCACGGCAGCGCGAAACCGGAGGCGATCCGCCCGGCGGCCGAAACGCATGCCGATGAAGCCGACTTCGTCAAGTTCTGAGGAGGAAAGCCATGACTGCCCTGGTCAAGCCCGGCCAGTCCCTGCCGCAGGAAACGCAGGCGACGGCCGAGCAACAGCAATATCTGACGTTCCAGCTGGGTGCCGAAATGTTCGCCACCGGCATCCTCTGCGTCAAGGAAATCATCGAATACGGCGACCTGACCGTCGTGCCGATGATGCCCGAGTCCATCCGCGGCGTCATCAACCTGCGCGGCGCCGTGGTGCCGGTCATCGACCTGTCCAGCCGCTTCGGCAGGCAGCCGACCCAACTGACCCGGCGCACCTGCATCATCATCGTCGAAATCGTCAATGACGACGAACGGCAGGAAGTCGGCGTGATCGTCGACGCCGTCAGCGAGGTGCTGGAAATCCGCGAGGACCAGATCGAGCCGCCGCCGGCCTTCGGCGCCAAGATCCGCACGGACTTCATCCGCGGCATGGGCAAGGTGGACGGCAAGTTCGTCATCATCCTCAACGTCAACCGGGTGCTCTCGCTCGACGACCTGGCCATGGTCGGACAGATGGCGGCCACCGGCGCGGAAACCGACGCACTGGAGCATGCGCTCGATTGATCCCTGGCGAACGACGGCAGCAGGCCGCCTGCCCGGCAATCGCGCGGCACGGACACGGCCCGGAGAATCGGTGGCCCGGGATGATCGGGGCCACCGCGCCGCTGCCCGCAATCCGGGGCGCTTCTCGGGTACACTCGGGCAAGCGTCAAGTGGCCGCGGCCGCTGTTCATCCGCCCACAGACGCATCCACCTCACCTCCGGACTTTCCCCGTTTGCGCGGCCGGATCGCCGCATCGCAGCGCAGCGCCATCCCGGCGCATTCGCATTACTTCGACATGACCCACCCGACACAAATCACCGCCGCCGAGTTTGCCCAGTTCCAGGCCCTGATCCACAAGATCGCCGGCATCAACCTGTCGGATGCCAAGCAGATTCTGCTGGTGGGCCGTCTCGGCCGCCGCCTCAAGCATTACGGACTGAGCAGCTACACCGAATACTACAAGCTGGTCACGAGCAGCCAGCATGCCGGCGAGCTGCAGCAGATGGTGGATCTGCTGACCACCAACGAGACGTATTTTTTCCGCGAGTCCAAGCACTTCGAATACCTCGCCCAGCACATCCTGCCCAAGCATCCGCCCGGCCGCTCGTTCGACGTCTGGAGCGCGGCCAGTTCGACCGGCGAGGAAATCTATACCATCGCCATGGTGCTGGCCGATACGCTGGGCCTCAAGGGGCAATGGAACGTGACCGGCTCGGACATCAGCCGCTCCGTGCTCGCCGTTGCCGAACGCGGCCAGTACTGGCTCGACCGGGTACGCGGCCTGCCGCCCGACTATCTGCGCAAGTACTGCCTGAAGGGCGTCAAGGAAAACGAGGGGAGCTTCATCATCATGCCGGAGCTGCGCCGGCACACGCGCTTCCTGCAGGCCAACCTCAACGGGCCGCTGCCCGGTCTCGGCAAGTTTCACGTGATTTTCCTGCGCAACGTGATGATCTATTTCGACAACGACACCAAGCGCAAGGTGGTCGAACGCCTCGTCCAGCATCTGCATCCGGGCGGCCATCTGATCATCGGCCATTCGGAAAGCCTCAACAACATCACCAACTGCGTCAAGCCGATCAAGCCGACGATCTACCAGGCGGCCTGAAATCCGGACATGCCGATTCCGGTCCCTGCCATGGCCAGCAACGACACCGCAAGCGCGCCCATCAACCTGGCGCCCGGCGAGTTCCATTTCTGCGCGGCACCCGCGCAACTGGGAACCCTGCTCGGTTCCTGCGTGACCATCACGCTATGGCATCCGCGCCGCCAACTCGGCGGCATGTGCCACATCCTGCTGCCCGGCGCCGCGCCCCGAATCGCGGCATCCACGGCCACGCCCGCCCTCGATGGCCGCTATGCCGAAGCCGCCTTCGCGCTGTTCGATGCGGCCATCACGCGGCATGGCTCGCGGCCGCGCGAATATCAGGCCAGGCTGTTCGGCGGCGGCAACATGTTTCCCGCCATGAAAACCTTCAGCCCGCTGGGCCGGCAGAACATCGAGGCCGCGCGGGCGTTTCTCGAAACCCGGCGCATTCCATTGCTCGAAGAACATACCGGCGGTACCGGCCGGCGCAAGCTGCTGTTCGACCTGGACAGCGGAGAGGTCCGCCTGCAGTATGCCGATCCGCAGAAAAGATGAAGCCATGAACAAGATCAAGGTGATGATCATCGACGACTCCGCCGTGGTGCGCCAGGCCATCCGCGAGAGTCTCGAGCGCGAACCGGATATCGAGATCATCGGCGCGGCCGCCGATCCGCTCTTCGCGCTCGACAAGATGCGCGGCAACTGGCCCGACGTGATCACCCTGGATGTCGAGATGCCGCGCATGGACGGCATCACCTTTCTGCGCAAGATCATGGCCGAGCATCCGACGCCGGTCGTCATCTGTTCCTCGCTGGTCGAGAAGGGCGCGGAAACCACCATGGAAGCGCTGGCGGCCGGCGCGGTCAGCATCATCACCAAGCCGAAGCTGGGGGTCAGGCAGTTTCTCCAGGACGCCTCCAACGATCTGCTCAGCGCCGTGCGCGCCGCCGCCCGCAGCAACAAGCGCGCCCTCGGCGGCATGCTGCAGACGACCAGCATGCCGCCCCCCAGGCTCACCGCCGATGCCATGCTCGCCGCCCAGGCCGCCGCATCGACGGCGATGGCGAAAACCACCGAGGGCATCGTCGCCATCGGCACGTCGACGGGCGGGACGCAGGCGCTGGAAGTCGTGCTGAAGGCGCTGCCGGCCGTCTGCCCGGGCATCGTCATCGTCCAGCACATGCCGGAGAAATTCACCGGCATGTTTGCCTCGCGCCTGGACTCAATCTGCCAGCTCGAAGTGCGCGAAGCGCAGAACGGCGACCGGGTGATCCCCGGCCGCGCCCTGATCGCGCCCGGCGGACGCCACATGATGCTGCGACGCAGCGGCGCCCAGTACATCGTCGAAGTCGCCGACGGGCCGCTGGTCAATCGTCACAAGCCTTCGGTCGACGTGCTGTTCCGCTCCGTCGCCCAGGTGGCCGGGCGCAATGCGCTGGGCATCATCATGACCGGCATGGGCGACGACGGCGCGCGCGGCCTCAATGAAATGCACCAGGCCGGCGCAAAAACCGTCGCCCAGGACGAGGCCAGTTGCGTGGTCTACGGCATGCCCAAGGAGGCCGTGCGTCTCGGCGGCGTCGACAAAGTCCTGCCGCTGGGCCTGATCGCCCGCGAGATTCTGGCCTTCAAGTAAGCCGGCCCCGGATCGCATGAGCACCCGCGCAGAACCCACCCGCAAGGAAGTCGAACGCACTGCGCACAGCATCCATCCCGGCGAGTGGCGGGTCGATCGGCAACGCCCCATCGCCACCCTGCTCGGCTCCTGCATCGCGGTCTGTCTTTACGATCCCAGGCTGAAATTCGGCGGCATGAATCACTTCATGCTGCCCAGCAGCGACCCCGACAAGGCGCAGGACGATCTGCTGCGCGGCGATTACGCCATGGAAGTCCTGGTCAATGCCATGCTGGCCCAGGGCGCGCAGAAGACGCGTCTGGTCGCCAAGGTTTTCGGTGGCGGCAATCCCGTCTCCGCGATCCGCATGTCCATCGGCGAAAACAATGCGCGGTTCGCCCGCGAATGGCTGGCGCGCGAGGGCATCGCCCTGCAGGCTTGCGACGTGGGCGGCCCCTGGTCGCGCAAGGTGCTTTTCGAACCGCACGGCGGCGCGGCCTGGTGCAAGCGCATCCTCGGCAGCATGGCCGTTGCGGACGAGGTCGTCCGCGAAGAAACCGAATATGCCCGCCGCCTGGTCACGCCCGCCACGACGGCGGAAAAGAAAATCGAGCTGTTCTGAAGCTGCTCGATGTGGCCGCTCGGTGTTCTGAGGCCGCTCAATACTCGTAGATCGCATCCACGCCCAGCGTGCGCGGTGCGCCGTACATGGCGGTCATGACGCCGAGATTGGTGTTGGTCAGGCGGTATTCCCGATCCGTCAGGTTCTTGCCCCAGAGAGCCAGGCGCAGCCGGCCCTGCGGCAGGCGGATGTCCGACAACTGGGCGCGCAGATTCCAGATGCCGTAGCCGCTGGTGCGGGTTTCCAGATTCGGATTGGAGTGGAACGCGCTTTGCCACCGATAGTCGAGATTCACCAGCGGCTTGCCGAACGCGGTGCGCTCGCCGGCATAGGCCAGGCCGATGCCGCCCTGCCGCTTCGGCGCGTTCGGCATGCGCTTGACGGCGGCCAGATCGACGCCGTTATCGACATAGGCGTCATAGCGGGCGTCCAGCCAGGTGTGGTAGAGACTGGCGCTCAAGCCGTACCCCAGCAGGGCGGTCGCTTCGAGTTCCGTTCCCTGCACCCGCGCCCGGCCGGCATTCAGGGTGTCGGTAAAAAACGACGGCGTGCGCACCTGGTCGACCTGCAGATCGGTGTACTTGCCGTCGAACAACGCCAAGTTGAGACGCGCCCGGCGCTCGAACCATTCGCTCTTCAGACCGATCTCGCGGGAACGCACGTTTTCCTGGTCGAAACCGTCGCCGAAAGCCGTGTAGGGCGTGCGCGCATTAAAGCCGCCCGCGCGATAGCCGTTGGACAGGCGCGCATAGACGTTCAGATCGTCGCTGACGGCGTAATCCACGCTCCAGGTCGGCGTCAGTTTGTGGAACCGCTTGTCGCCCGCGACGACGGTCCCGTTCGACGCGGGATCGAAGTCGCTGTGAATGAAATGCTTGCTGGCCGAACGCCGGTCATGACTATCCCGCAGGCCCAGCGTCAACCGCAGCCTGTCGGCAAGCACGGGCGGCCGCCAGGCAAGCTGGCCGTACAGCGCGGCCGACTTCGACTCGGCCCAAATGCGCCAGCTATCCTGGAGCACGGGAGAAAACACCGAAACGACCTGCTCCTCGCCGCTTTCCCTGGAAAAGAACAGGCCGACGACGTATTCGATGCGCCGGTCGAGCGCCGAACCCACCAGTTGAAATTCCTGCGACGACTGGTCCTGATGCTGGTCGCCCGCCTGCGTGAACACGTCCGCGTAATTCTGCCGCACCTGATTGTTCATCCGGCGCCAGGCGCTGATCGACTTGAGCACCGCCGCATCGAACTGCCAGGTCAGGGTGAGTTGCTGCCCGCCCACCGACACCCGGCTCGGCGACAGTCCCTTGACCGGCGCGATGGATTCCTGCCGCCCCGGCACGGCCACCTTCTGGAAGAAGACGTTGCCGTAGGTCATTTTCGAATGATCGAGACTCAGATCCGCCGTCAGCCGCTCGCCGGCCAGCAGCCGCGTGGACCAGCGCACGGCTTCCTTGTCCTCTTCGTCGAAGCTCGCCTGATCGGGCAGGCTGCGATTGACGTTCTCGACCCAGCCATCCCTCGCGGAACGCACGTAGGCCAGCCGGGTATACAGATTCTCGGCCAGCGGCAGATTCACCCGCGTCCTGCTGGCCCAGGCGCCAAAGTCTCCCAGCGTCAACCCCTGCTCGAAGGAGAAATCCTTTTCCGGCCGGGCGGTGATGAAATTGATCGCCCCGCCCGTGGTATTCCGGCCGTACAGCGTGCCCTGCGGCCCGCGCAGCAGTTCGACCCGCTCCAGATCGGCGATGTCCGCCGCCAGACCGACCATCCGCCCCACCGGCACGCCGTCGATGTAGATGCCGTTGGCGCCGTCCTTGGTGATCTGCGAATCGAGGTTGCCCATGCCGCGTATCGTCATGTTCGGCGCGGCCCGATTGCCGGAAAACGGCACCATGACCAGGGAAGGCAGGGCATTTCCCAGATCCATCGGACTATCGACGCGCTGCGTTTCCAGCTCGCGCGCGCCGAGCGCGCTGACCGCCAGCGGCGCCTGCTGCAGCGGCTCCCGGCGTTTCTGCGCGGTGATGGTGATTTCTTCCAGCTTGCCGCCATCCGGCGATGCGGTATCCGTCTCGGCGGCGGCCTGTAGCGTGCCCGCCCCGCCCAGCGCGCAGCCCAGCAACGCCGCAAGCAGGGGCTGTCGAACGCGGGGCCTTGCCCGCTCAAAGCCGGGACGCGAGCATGAACGAGAGTGTGAACGCAATTGCAAACGCAAATGCATGACCTCGTATCCCTATTCCCTTAGTTCAATCAGGTCTATATCTTAATACATAATTTCCGCAGGGAGCGAACAGGGGCGGAGCGCAGCCAGGGCAATCGCATGAACGGGCCGGGAGGAGGCTTTGATGGCTGCGCCCACCTCTCCCCGGCCCTCTCCCGCAAGGGGAGAGGGAGCAAAGCTCATGTTTCGCCTCGCCTGGCGCCCCCTCTCCCCCGACCCCTCTCCCGCGAGGGGAGAGGGGAGCTTAAAGCCGCTGAACGTCGAGTCGGCATCCCAACGCCTCTCCCACAAGGAGAGAGAGGCATCGTCTCCGGCGCACCCGGCCGTACGCTGGTTTGTTACCTGTGTTGCCAGCTTGCGCAGTTCCTCCCCCTCCCCTCGCGAGATGCACAACTTTTCCTCCTCCCCTCGCAAGACGCACAACCTCTCCCTCCCCCCCCTCGCGAGATGCACAACCTCTCCCTCTCCCCTTGCGGGTGTATAGACCGGAGACATAGTGGACGGTTGTTCGGAGACATGGTGGACGGTTTATGCGAGCGCGCGGCCCGCGTTGGCCGTCCGGGTGGTCATGTCGATCCGGGCGATCCGATAGGTGCGCCAGTAGACATCGTACAGGCCGTCGTCGATTGAGGGGCGTACAGCCACCCGCTCACCGATGAACGCCTTGCCGACCTGCCAGTCCTCACCCCGCCAGGTCATCCGGCCCAGGGCCTGCACAGTGCGGACTTGATCGGTACCGTCATACTCGGGCACAGCGGGCTGCTCCACGTACTCCCGGGAGCTGGCGCGGTAGCGGTCGGCGGGGACGCCCATCGCTAACGCCTGGTGGGGACGCATCCGGTTGTAGATGGTCCGCCAGTGATCGAAGGCTTGTTGGGCATGGGCCAGATCGGTGAAAGGGGCGCCCTGGAGTACCTCGGCCTTGAGGGTACGATGAAAGCGTTCATCCTTGCCCTGCGTTTGCGGATGAAACGGTCGCGAGTGGCTGACCCGGATACCCTGACGCATCAGCCACACATCCAGTTGGGTGTAATGCGTTCCGTCGTTTCCCCACGGCGCGCCGTTATCCATCGTTATCCGGGCCGGCAGGCCGTAGCGACGGAAGATCGCGATCAAGTGATCGACCACTGTCGTTCGCCGTTCATTGTCGCAGGCGCGCAGGCCGAGTGCGTAGCGGGAGTGGTCGTCGAGGAGGGTCAGCGGATGACAGCGTCCGCGCTGCATCGGCACATGCCCTTTGAAGTCCATCTGCCACAGATCGTTCGGACAGGGATGCTCGAAGCGTTGCCAGGGCTGTGCCGCCTGCGATGCCGCCGGCGTGACCAGCCCGTAGCGCAGCAATACCGCATGGACGGTGCTCACGGCAGGCATCTCGTGTCCCAGCCGTTCCAGACGATGCGCCAGCTTGCGGGCGCCCCAGGCCGGGTGCGCCATCCGTAGCGCCACGATCAGCGCTTCGATTTCCGGCCGGCTGCGACGGGGCGTGTGATGAGGTTGCCGCGAGCGATCAGCCAGGGATGCGCCCTGCCGCTTTCGCGCCAGCCACTTGTAGCCGGTCGTCGGACTGATCCCGAAGCGCCGACACAACTGCCGTATGTTCGCGCCTTCCTGCGCTGCCAGCCTTGAAAATTCCTCGCGTAGTTCCATGATCGTCTTCTCCTGCCACGGCATCGCTTACTCCCAATGAGCCTTCGATCCCATAGTCTGAATGTGTCCACCATGTCTCCGAACACCTGTCCACCATGTCTCCGGTCTATACAGCGGGAGAGGGCCGGGGAGAGGGGGAGGGAAACCACAGAAGAAACCGAAAACGAGGCCTCACGCGATTGCCCTGCGGAATGCAGGAAAACCGGCCGAAAGACCGCCAGGCAGTCAGTGATGGCGGTGGTGATGGCCGGTCACGTGATGCGTCTGGCTGGCGGCATGATGGCGCAGCTCGTGCAGCGGACGGCCCGGCGTCTTGTGGCCGATCTTCTGCGGCAGCAGCGAACCCAGCACCATGCCCAGCGCCGAGACGCAGACGCCGATCAGTTGCGGCGGCACGGCATCGTCGCCGATCAGGGCATAGGCATACACGCCACCGCCGCCACTGCCGTCGGCGATCAGCAGCTCGACCATCAGCCAGGACAGCAGGCCGCCGATGATGGCCGCCAGCGCGCCCTGCGTCGTGGCGCGCTTCCAGAAGATGCCGCAGATCAGCGGCACGAAGGCGCCGGCCAGGGTGACCTTGTAGGCGCTCTCGACCATGTGGAAGATCGATGCCTCGGTATTCAGCGCGAAGGCCAGCACCAGCAGCGTGAAGCCGACCACCGTCAGGCGCATCACCCAGAGAAACTGGTGATCCCCCATCTTCGGCCAGAAGCCGCGGATCACGTTCTCGGCGAAGGTGACCGAAGGTGCCAGCAGCGTCGCCGAGGAGCAACTCATGATCGCCGACAGCACCGCGCCGAAGAACAGCACCTGGGCAAACAGGGGCGTGTATTGCAGCACCAGGGTGGGCAGCATCAACTGGCTGTCGGTTTCCAGCAAACCGCCGAACACCGTTGGGTCGATGAGGATGGCCGAATAGGCGATGAACATCGGCACGAAAGTGAAGCAGAAATAGATCGAAGCGCCGAGGAAGGAGCCGGACAGCGCGACCTTTTCGCTCTTCGCCGAAGTGATGCGCTGGAATACGTCCTGCTGCGGAATCGAGCCGAGCATCATGGTCATGCCCGTGCCGATGAAAGCCACCCACTTCAGCATATCCGGCTCGGGAAAGAAATCCAGCTTGCCGGCCAGGCGGGCGTGGTCGATCACCGCGGGCGCCCCGCCATCGATCTGGCCGCTGACGACCCAGGCGATGAACAGCAGGCCGCCCATGGATACCGCCATCTGCACGAAGTCGAGGATGGCGACGGAGAACATGCCGCCGAAGGTGGTATAGGTGAGCACGATGGCCGAGCCGAGAATCATGCCGGTCTGCTGGCTCACCGCGCCATCGGTGACGACGTAGAAGATCAGGCCGAGCGCCTTGATCTGCGCGGCCACCCAGCCGAGGTAGGAGGCGACGATGCAGATCGTCGTCAGCACCTCGACGCTGCGGCTGTAGCGCATGCGATAAAAATCGCCGAGGGTGATGATGTTGAGCCGGTAGAGATAGCGCGAGAACAGCATGCCGGCAAAGATCAGGCACAGCGACGAACCGAAGGGATCGGCCACCACGCCGGTCAGGCCATCCGTGACGAAGGTCGCGGAAACGCCGAAAACCGCCTCGGCGCCGAACCAGGTGGCGAACACCGTGGCGGTGACCACCGGCAGCGGCAGGCTGCGCCCGGCGACCGCGAAATCCTTCGCGCTATGTACCCGGGTCGCGGCCAGCAGGCCGATACCCACCGAAACCATCAGATAGAGGATGACGAACCACAGCAGCATAGTCGTAGAAGAATGAGTGGTGAGGAGAGATTAAAAACGCAGCAGGGCGAGAACGGCTGCGGCCAGCAGACTCGGCAGGGCGATGCCCCAGGCCAGGCGGCTGCGGCGGCGGGCGGCGGCAAGGGCCTGCTGCAGCACCAGCAGCTCATCGGCGCGTTTGTCGCGCGCCTCGGCGGCGGCCAGCGTCTGGTGCAGCAGGCGCGGCAGGACCGGCAGCAGCTTGGCCCACTGCGGCGCCTCGTGCTTGAGGTTGGCCAGCAGACCGCGCCAGCCGACCTGCTCGCTCATCCAGCGTTCGAGAAAGGGCTTGGCCGTGGTCCACAGATCGAGCTCGGGATCGAGCTGGCGGCCCAGCCCTTCGATGTTGAGCAGGGTTTTTTGCAGCAACACCAGTTGCGGCTGCACTTCGATGTTGAAGCGCCGCGAAGTCTGGAACAGGCGCAGCAGCACGCGGCCGAAGGAAATCTCGCTCAGGGGCCGATCGAAGAAAGGCTCGCAGACGGCGCGCACGGCGGACGCCAGTTCATCGACCCGCGTGCCCGGCGGCGCCCAGCCGGATTCGATGTGCGCCTCGGCCACACGCTTGTAGTCGCGCTGGAAGAAAGCCAGCAGATTCTGCGCGAGATAATTCTTGTCGACATCGGACAGCGTGCCGACGATGCCGAAGTCCAGCGCCACGTACTGGCCGCCCGGCGCGACGAAGATGTTGCCCGGGTGCATGTCGGCATGGAAGAAGCCGTCGCGGAATACCTGGGTGAAGAAAATCTCCACGCCGTTCTTCGATAGCTGCTTGAGGTCGATGCCCTGCTCGCGCAGGCTGTCGATCTGGCTGATCGGCGTGCCATGCATGCGCTCCATGACCATCACCGCTTCGTCGCAGAAGTCCCAATGCACCTCGGGCACCCGCAGGATCGGCGAATCCTTGAAATTGCGCCGCAGCAGCGAGCAATTCGCCGCTTCGCGCATCAGGTCGAGTTCGTCGTGCAGATACTTCTCGAACTCGGCCACCACTTCGCGCGGCCTCAGACGCCGGCCGTCGGCCCAGACCTTTTCCAGCAGCGCAGCGCCGGCCTGCAGCAGTTCGATGTCATGCTGGATGATGGCGCGGATGCCCGGCCGCAGAATTTTGACCGCCACCTCATGGCCGCCGTCTTCCTCGCGCAAGGTGGCGAAATGCACCTGAGCCACCGATGCCGAGGCCACCGGCTCGCGCTCGAAGCGGGCAAACACCTCATCGACCGGCCGACCATAGACCTTTTCCAGCAGCGCCACGGCCTCATCCGCCGGAAAAGGCGGCACCTGATCCTGCAATTTGGCCAGTTCCTCGGCGATGTCCGGCGCCAGCAGATCGCGCCGCGTCGACAGGATCTGCCCGAACTTGACGAAGATCGGCCCCAGCGCCTCCAGCGCCAGGCGCAACCGCACCGCGCGCGGCAATGCCAGTTGGGCGCTGCCGCGCCGCCAGAACTGGCAGGCATTGGCAACGCGCAGCAAACGACCGCTGGTTTCGTGCTCCAACAGCATCTGATCCAGCCCGTAACGGCTGGCCACACGCATGATTTTCAGCAAACGCGGCAGGGACATGTCGGATGAGGCAAGCGCCTTTGCGCAGGGCCGGAAACGGCCTGAACAACCCCGCGCCCCTTGTGGAAAAGGCGGCATTTTCCCACAGCCGCCGCAAAGCTGAAAGAGCGTCAACCGCCCTGTCCGAGCGTGCGCCAAAAGCCCCGCGACGAGTGATTTTGGAAGCTCTGATGCCGGCACGGCGCTCCGGTAAAATCGGCGAATCCGACCCGCTCCAGCCCACCGGAAATACCGCTGAAATACGCAAGAAGTCCGCATCACTGGAATGCCATGAACACATTACGCACTTTCCTGCATCGCCTGCTGGGCCGGCCGGCCAGCGGCAGCGATCCGCTGCACGAGGCGCTGGAGCCATTCCGCAATCCCGAGGCGAACACCCTGGCGCTGCTGCGCCGCCTGGTCGGCGTGCTGCGCCCGAAGAACCGCCGCGACGACCACATCGCCCGCTACCGGCGCATGCTCGACCGGCTCGATGCCGACGGCGAACTGCGCGCGGCGTTTCGCCGCCACGTCATCCATTTCGTCGCCGAGCGGCGGCTGATCACCTTCTTCACCGACAGCGGGATCCTGCCGGGCACCGGCTTCTTCTCGGAATGGGGACGCATCCTCGGCAGCCGCCTGCTGCCCGAAGTCAGCGACGAGCGCCGCCTCAAGGACTGCCTGCAACTGATCTACGACCGACCCAACGACTGGCAATGGCTGGAGCAGATTCCGGAAGATTGCTCCAGCCGCTTCTGGAACCTGATCGCCACCGCCGACGAGCTCCACAGCGTCAGTTGGCGGCCGGTGCAGGAGCAGATGCTCGATGCGGTACTGCTGCTGGCCCACCGCATCAGCGGCCTGGGCGTGGATAGCGAGCTGATGCGCGCATCGAGCAACTTCGACGACAACCTGCCGCGCTTCGTCGCTCTCTCGGCCGAGGCGCTGGATTTCGTCAATGCCTATCGCCAGGCGCTCGACGACCCGGCGCAGTCGCCGGACGACGGCAAGCAACTGATGGTCATCATCGATCAGTGCATGGAAACCTTGCAGCGCATCCGCAAGAGCGCGCGCACCACCGGCACCAGTCTGCACCTGTCCTATCTGCTGACGCGCAGCCAGCAGAGTCTGGAGCGCCTGCAGGAGCTGACGACCATCCTGCTCGCCAGCCGGCAGGCCCGCCTCGACGCCGAGGCGTTCGCCGCCTGCAGCGAATTCGTCCGCACGGCCTTTCTCGCCCAGACCCGGCGCAACAGCCTGGGCTTCTACCTCGGCCAGCTCTCCAGCCTGCTGGCCGTGCGCGTCACCGAAAACGCCGCGCGCTCGGGCGAGCACTACATCTGCGAGACGGCCGCCGACTACCGTCACATGTGGTGGTCGGCCGGCGGCGCCGGGGTGTTCATCGCCGGCATGTCGCTGCTCAAGATCAATGTCGGCACCCTGGACATTTCACTCTTCAACACCGCCTTTCTCTACAGCATGATCTACGGCCTGGGCTTCGTCGTGATCTACCTGCTGGGCATGACCGTGGCCACCAAGCAGCCGGCGATGACCGCCCAGACCCTGGCCAGCCTGCTGGGCGATCTCAGGCTCAACCGCGGCGCCGACCTCGAACGCCTGGTCGACGTCATTGCCGCGGTCTGCCGCAGCCAACTGGCGGCGATTGCCGGCAACGTGATGGTGGCCATCCCCATGGCGATCGCCCTGGGCTACGGCCTCACGGCCTGGTTCGGCGAGCCGCAGATCAGCCGCGACCAGGCCGCCCATCTGCTGCACGACCTCGACATCTTTTCCTGGGCCATTCCGCATGCCGCCATCGCCGGCTTCTATTTGTATTTATCGGGTCTGATCAACGGCTACTTCGACAACCGCGCCGCCTACGCCGACATCGGCTTGCGCGTGGCCAGCCTGCGCTGGCTGAAGCGGCTGCTGGGCGCGGGCCGGGCACGAAAGGTCGGCGCCTACGTCGAGGATCACCTGGGCGGCATCATGGGGAATTTCCTCTTCGGCTGCATGCTCGGCTCGACCGGGATCATCGGCATCATCCTCGGGCTGCCCATCGACATCCGCCACATCGCCTTCTCCTCGGCCAATTTCGGCTATACCCTGGTTGGCTACGGATTCGATCTGCCGCTCGCCCATATCGCCTGGGCCGCTTTCGGCTTCCTGGCCTTCGGCTGCACCAACCTGCTGGTCAGCTTCGCGCTGGCCCTGCGCACGGCGATGCGCGCGCGCGGCATCCAGTTCAACCATGGCGGTCCGCTGGCCGAGGCGCTCTGGCAGCGCCTGCGCCAAGACCCGCGCTGCTTCGTGCTGCCGCCGCGGCCCCTGGCGGAGCAGAACGTGGCGCCGGACGGCAGCTAATACCGCACTCGCGAATCAGCTCGCCACGCAGTTGCGGCCGCCCTGCTTTGCGGCATACAGCGCCTTGTCCGCGCGGTTGATCAGGCTTTCGATGCTCTCCGCGTCGGCATGACAGGCCAGACCGATGCTGGCGCTGACCGGGATCGCCTGCCCGCCTGCCATGACCGGCGCGGCCGCCACGGCCGCGCGCAGCGCCTCGGCCATGAAGCGTGCCTCTTTTTCATGACACCCCTTGAGCAGCAGCAAAAACTCCTCGCCGCCCCAGCGCACGGCCAGATCGGACGTGCGCAGGCGTCCTTGCAGCGTGCGCGCAACGGCCTCCAGCACGGCATCTCCCGCCGTATGCCCATGGCTGTCGTTGATGCTCTTGAAATGATCGATATCGACCAGCAGCACGCAGAACGGACGCGGCTCGCGCCGATGCTCGGCGAGCAGCTTCGCCGCCAGGATCTCAAAGGCATGGCGATTGAGCAGGCCCGTCAGCTTGTCGGTCGAGGCCATCTCCTCGATGCGGGACTGGTAATGGCCCAGCGCCAGGCTGGCGCACCATAGCACCACCAGGGTAACCACCAGGCTGATCGCCAGATTGATCCACATGGTATGGCGCAGCTTCGCCAGGCTGGTCGATTCATTCTGCTCGACGAACAGGTACCACTTGAGTTCGGGCAGGTAGTTGAAATGCAGGACGTGGCTATCGCCGCCGGCCTCGAATTGCCGCGCGCCGCTGCGCGCGGCAAGGATGCCATCGACGAGCGGACCCAGCCCGTCAACCGCTCTCAGATCCTGGCCCAGGCCGTCGCGCCCGCCGCGCAACTGGATCACGCGGCCATGCGCATCCGCAAAGTAGATGGTGCGCTGGAAACGCTGCTGGTAATCCTCGATGAGGCGGCTCACCGCATCGGCCGTCAAGCCGACGCCGGCGGCGCCGAGATAGCGCCCGTCGTAATCGAAAACGCGGTAATTGATGAAGATGGTCAGCGCATCGGCATTCGCCATGTCGACGTCGACATTGATCTCGTAGGCATCCTTCATCCCGCGCACGCGGTAATACCAGGCATCGCGCGGCTCATCGGCCTGGATCCGCTTGAGTATGCCCTTGCCGGTGTAGTAGTTCCCGGTTTTCTCGGAAACGAAGAAACTGCTGAACGCGCCGTAGTGGCGGCGGATTTCCATCAGGTAGCGGGCGATCTCGTCGACGTCCCCCTCGCCGCGCAGCACCCAGTCGCGCAAGAAGGTGTCCTGCGCCATGGCCGAGGAAATCAGGATCGGCCGCACCAGATCCTTCTGGATTTCCGAATAGACGTTGCTGGAAGTCAGCGGCAACTCGGTCTCGACGATGGCGGCGTGAATCTGCCTGTATGAGGCGAAATATCCCAGCAAGGTGACACCGGAAAACCCGGCAAAAAGCAAAAGCGCCAGTACGACCAGCAGGCTGCGGCGATCAAAAATGCGGGTTTGGGCCATGGACATGTTCCGTGGGGTTGCCGGATGCAGAAAAACCTCGACAATGACGAACCGAATGCAACGAGGAAGGGACGGGAACATCCGACGACGGACGCAACCGGTACAATTTGCCGGCGGCGAAACCGATCTTGCAAGACGATCCGGAGGGCCGTATTAAATCGCCTTTCGGTCATCCCACCAATATTTTCTGTCGATTCCGGGCGAATCCATGCGCATTTACTGGCTGTCATTCCTGCTGCTCGGCCTGCCTGCGCTGGCGATGGCCAGGACCGTGCTGGAAGCGCCGCCGGAGATCGCTCGCCTCATCGCGCCTCATTTGTCCGAGGAAGACATCGGCCCGCGCCGGTTGCGCAGCCTGGTCGGTGAGATCCTCGCGACCGAAGGCTATTTCAGCCCGCAACTGCAGTTCAGCCGCCAGCCTGGGGAGAGCGGTGAAGGCGACCAAGATACCGATGCGCCGCTGCGCCGGCTCGGCATCGACGCGGGACCGCGCACGCACGTCAGCCAGGTCGACATCCGCATCGACGGCGCGCTCGATCCGGCGCGACGCGCGGCCCTGATCGACGGCTGGCGCCTGTCTGCCGGCCAGCCCTTCCGCCAGAACGCGTGGAACGATGCCAAGCAGGATCTGCTGGCGCGTCTGCTGGCCGAGGAATATCCGGCTGCCCGCCTGATGGACAGCCGCGCGCGGATCGACGTCGCCAGCCAGCGCGCCGAACTGACGCTGCACTATGCGGCCGGCCCGCGCTACGTCTACAGCCGCGACCCGCTGATCATCAGCGGTCTGGCGCGTTATCCGGCAGCGCTCGTCGAGCGCTACAACCGCAGCATCCGGCCCGGCGCGGCCTATCGCGAAGAGGATCTCAACCAGTTGCAGGCCGCGCTGCAGGCCAGCCCCTACTTCAGCACCGCCGAGGTGCAACTGGAGCGCGCTACCGCCGTTGCCGATGCCGTAGCCGTTGCCGCAACCACCGGGACCGATGCCGCCGATGCTGCCGCGACTTCAGCCGCCCCCTTGCAGGCCGCGGTCAACGTGACGCTGCGCGAACGGCCGGCTCACCACATCAGTCTGGGCGCGGGGGTGAGTTCGAATACCGGGATGCGCGGCGAATTCGCCTACGCCACGCCGGACTTCGCCAACCAGGCCTGGGATCTGCACAGCGGCCTGCGCCTGGAACAGAAACGGCAGACGCTCTACGCCGACATCTTTCTGCCGCCGGATGCGCGCGATCGCCGTTACAGCCTCGGCGTACTGGGCGAGACCAGCGACATCCAGGGACTGCGCACCGTGCGCCAGGCCATCGGCGTGCAAAGCCGGCAGGCGCGCGGCAGCATCGAACAGCTGCTGTCGCTCAACTGGCTGCAGGAGCGCCGCGCCCCGGAGGGTGCGGCCGCGCTCACCAACCACGCCCTGGTGCCCAACCTGATGCTGACCTGGCGCCGGCTCGACAGCCTCATCGAACCGCGCAAGGGCACGGTGATCCAGGCCCAGATCGGCGGCGCGCTGCGCGGCCTGCTTTCCGACACCAATTTCCTGCGGCTTTCCGCCCGCATCCAGCACTATCTACCGTTGGGGCAACGCGACCACCTGCTGCTGCGCGGCGAAATCGGCCACACCCGCGCCGGCGCCAGCCAGCGCATTCCGCAGGATTACCTGTTCCGCACGGGCGGCGCCGGCACGGTGCGCGGCTACGCCTATCAGAGCCTGGGCATCAAGGAAGGCGCGGCCACCGTCGGCGGACGCTATCTGGGCATACTCAGCGCCGAATACACGCACTGGCTGGGCGATGGATCGGGTGAATGGGACGACTGGGGCATCGCGACTTTCGTCGATGCCGGCGATGTCAGCAATTCCCCGGGCGATTTTCGCTATGCCATGGGCTACGGTCTGGGCGCCCGCTGGCGCAGCCCGGCCGGACCGATCGGCGCCGACCTGGCCTACGGCCAGCGCAGCCGCAGCCTGCAACTGCATTTTTCCCTGGCCATACCTTTCTGATCCCTTCTGATCCGTTCCGATGCAGATGCCTCGCCTCCCGCTCATCCTTTGCTCCGCGCTGCTCTGCGCCCTGCTGGCCCTTGCCGGCGGCGCGCTCTGGCTGGTGAACAGCGAATCCGGTCTGCAGACGACGCTGAACCTCCTCGCCCGCTACGACGGCGCGCTGCACGTCGAAGGCGCGCGCGGCAGGCTGCTCGGCCCCATCGACATCGCGCGGCTGCGCTGGCAGCCAGGCAAGGGTGAAGGCGAAGACGATTTGCGTCTGGAAATCCGCCACCTGCATCTAGACTGGTCGCCGCGGGCCTTGCTGCGAACTCAGCGTCAACGCCAACTGGATATCGGGCAGCTCCGGGCCGAACGCCTCACCCTGCATCTGCCGGCCAGCGACACGCCCGCCACGCTACCCGACGACCTGCAACTGCCGCTGCCCGTACAGATCAGGCAACTGGCGCTCGGCGAGCTGTATCTGGACGAGCGCCTGCTGGCGCAAAAACTCGCCGCCCGCCTGAGCAGCGACGGGCAACGGCATCGTCTCGACGCGCTGGATTTCGTGCGCGGCGCCATCGGCGTGAAACTCAGCGAAGCCATACAGCTCGACGCCCGGCCGCCCTTTGCCCTGCAAGGCAAGGCGCGCATCGAGGGACAACTGGAAATGGACGCAGTAGACGCCCTGGATGCGCAGCCACACTCATTCACGTTGGACATTCAAGCCAGCGGCACACTCGAACGCATCGCGCTGGATATTGCCGCCAATACGATCGCCACAACCGCCGACACCACCGCCGCGCTGAACGGCCAGGGAAGCATCCTCCTGACGCCCTTCGCCGCCCTGCCCTTTGCCAGCGCCCAACTGCGCTTCGGGCAGTTGAATCCGGCCGACTGGCAGGCGGATGCGCCCAACGCCCGGCTCGACCTGTCGCTCGATCTCGCGCCGCAGGATGCGGCCATCGTCGGCAGCTTCAAGCTCGCCAACCAGCAGCCCGGCCCGCTCGATCGGCAGCGTCTGCCGCTATCGAGCCTCAGCGGCAAGCTGCACTGGCAGGCGGACCAGGCGCAGCTCACCGAACTGCACGCCCGCCTGCCCGGCGCCGGCGAACTGACCGGCCGGGCCGACTGGCAGGGCGCGACGCAAACGCTGCATCTCGACCTGGCCGCCCGCCAACTGGATGCCAGCAAAATTGCCGGCATGCTGCGGCCCAGCCGGCTGGCCGGCAGCCTCGGCGCCGAACTGGGCCGCGATCGCCAGAGCCTGCGCCTCGATCTGCGCGACCGACGCATGCAACTGCTGGCCGACGCCAGCCTGGCGGAGCGGCAACTGAGCATCCGCCAGTTGCGGCTGCAGGCCGGCGCCGCCGCGCTGCAACTGCATGGCGAGCTGGGGCTGGCCGCGCCGCGCCGCTTCAGGCTCGATGGCGAACTGCGGCAATTCGATCCGGCGCAATTCATGCAGCTCGCCCAACTCCCCGCGGCACATCTCAACGCCAGGCTGCAGGCCAGCGGCCAGTTGCTGCCCAAGCCGCAGGTGAGCGCGCAATTTACCCTGCGCGACAGCCAGCTCGCCCGCCAGCCGCTGGCCGGCCACGGCGCGCTGGCGCTGGCCTGGCCGGTGATTTCCAAAGCCGACATCGCCCTGACTGCCGGCAACAACCACCTGCGCGTCCTCGGCAATTACGGCACGGCCGACGGGCGCCTGAGCATCGACCTGGACGCCCCGCAACTCGCCGCCTACGGACTGGAAGGCGGCCTGACGGCACAAGGCGAACTGCGCGGCAGCCTGCAACAACCCCGCCTGAATCTGCAACTGGACGGCAAGCGGCTGGCCTGGCCGGAAAAATTCCAGCTGACGGGACTGAATCTGCAGATGGACGTCGGCAGCCGGGACGATGCGCCACTCGACGTCAAACTGGCGCTGGAGCGGCTCGACCTGCCCGGACGCGCGGCGCTGCTGCGACAATTGCAACTGCAAAGCAGCGGCCGACTCGCCGCGCATCGCCTGCAAGCCAGCGGCAATCTGGCAGGCGGCAACCGCCTGCAATTGCTGGCCGAAGGCGGCTGGTCGACCAGCCGGCAGAGCTGGCAAGGCAAGCTGCAGGAAGCCACGTTGCGCAGCCGGGAACGCACGCGCAACTTCCGGTTGCAGCAGCCGGCGGTGCTCAGCGTCGGCATGAATGAGCGCAATTGGCAGATCGGCCCGCTGACGCTGGCCGGCGATCCGCTCGACTGGCGCGCCACCCTGCAGGCGGCCAGCACGGGCAAGCAATTGCAGGCCAGCCTGCAGGCCGAGGGCAGCCGCCTCGGCCAACTCGACGCCAGTTTGCAGGCCGCCATGCTCGATCCCTGGTCGCTCGACCGGACGGCGCGCTGGCAAGGCCGCCTGCGCAGCGACATCAGCGATCTGGGCTGGCTGGCCGAACTGATCGGCGAAGACTGGCAGAGCGCCGGACGCTTGCACGGCGAACTGCAACTGGGCGGCACGCCGCAACACCCCAGCGGCAGCGGCCGGCTGCGCGGCGAACGGCTGGCGCTGCAACTGCCCGAACAGGGACTGCAACTGACGGACGGCGAGCTGACTGCCGAACTGCAGGACGACCTGCTGCGCATCCGGCGCTTGGCCTTCGACAGCCCGCTGCAGCCCGCCCCGCGCGCCTTGCTGCGCAGCGCCCCGAATGAAAAAACCGCCATCGAGGCGCTGGGCGCGCGGCCCGGACGACTGGAAATCAGCGGCGAGATTCCACTGGCCTCGCTCGATCCAGACGGCGCGCGAGGACAGGAGACGAGCTGGCTGGAAGTGCGCCTGGATCGCCTCGGCGCCTGGCAGCGCAGCGATCAATGGCTGCTGCTCTCCGGCGACGGCCGCCTGTCCTGGCAGGCCGGCACCCTGGGCGCGCGCGGTCAGTTGCGGGTCGATGCCGGCTACTGGCAACTGGCGCGCGGCGGCACGCCGCGTCTGTCGGACGACGTTACCATCGTGCGAACTGGCGCGCCCGCCGCCGATCCGCCTTTCCGCCCGCGTCTCGATCTCGACGTCGAGGCCAATCTGGGCCGCCGCTTTCATTTCAACGGCGCGGGCCTCGGCAGCCGCCTGACGGGCACGCTGCGGGTCAACGCCGAAGGACGCGACATGCCGCGCGCCAGCGGCAGCATCCGCACCCAGGATGGCCGCTTCGAGGCTTACGGCCAGACCCTGGAACTCGAACGCGGCATCCTCCGCTTCGACGGCCTGCTCGACAACCCCGGCCTCGACATCCGCGCCGTGCGCAAGGGGCTGAGCGTCGAACCCGGCGTGCAGGTCAGCGGCACGGTACAGAAACCGCGGGTCCGCCTGGTTTCCGATCCCGAACTGCCGGATACGGAAAAGCTGGCCTGGCTGGTGCTCGGCCATGGCGCAGAACAGATGGGCGTGGGCGATGCCACCACCCTGCTGGCGGCGGCCGGCGATCTGCTCGGCAACGATGCCGGCAATGTCATGCAGCAGATCCGCAAATCCTTTGGCGTGGACGAAATCGGCATCCGCCAGGGCAGCCTGGATGGCCAGCGCCAGACGACCAGCCGCATCGCCGGCAACGGCAGTACATCCGCGGCGGCGACCGATCAACAGATTTTCACCGTCGGCAAGCGCCTGTCCTCGAACACGCTGCTGTCGTACGAGCAAATCCTCGGCAAGGCCGAGAGCATCGTCAAGCTGACGGTCAACCTCAGCCGGCGCATCGCCCTCATCGGCCGCGCCGGCAGCGACAATGCCCTCGACATTTTCTACACCATGAGTTTCGGCCAGCCGCCGAAGCCGAAGCAGGAGCCAAAGTCGGCGCCTGCCCGGGCCCCGGACGCAAGATAAGGCGCGCGCAAGCCGCCGCCCACAGGCTGGCCGCAGCATGAAACCTGACGCATAAATTTGACGCATACAGGCAGCTTCGTTAAGATGCGCCGCTTCCCTGACGCTGCCCCTTGGGCCATGACTTTTCCGCCCATCAAGCGCCCGATCCCGCCCCTGCTGTTTCGCTGCCTGCTGGTTTTCTGCGTGCTGCCCGCTGTCTCGCCCACGCACGCCGAATACGCAGGACGCATGCAGGCCGAGACCGGCAAGGCGCCCACGACGACTGCCATCCGTCTGCCGATCCAGCCAGCCGACACCCGGCTGCAGCTGGACGACGAGCTCGACATGACCGCTTCGGCTTCGGGCCCGGCCGGCTCATCGAGATTGGCCCCGCCCCCGCAGCGCCGGCTGGAGATACCGCTGCAGCGCAGCGTCCAGCCGGCCACCGATCTGCGCGCGATCAACAATCCGCCCCTGGAAATCCACGACACGTTTCCGCGCATCGAAAAGATCGACCTGACGATGCACCAGGAAGACCTCTGGCAGCGCGTGCGCAACGGCTTTTCCATGCCCGACCTCGACAGTCCGCTGGTGGCCGATCGCCAGGCCTTTTATCTGAACCGCCCGGAAATGCTCAAGGAAATCCTGCGGCGCAGCCGGCGCTATCTCTACTTCATCGTCGGCGAACTGGAAAAACGCGGCATGCCGACCGAGCTGGCCCTGCTGCCGATGGTTGAAAGCGCCTACAACCCGATGGCCTATTCGCGCGCCCGCGCCGCCGGACTGTGGCAGTTCATTCCCTCGACCGGCAAGAACTACAGCCTGCAGCAGGACTGGTGGCATGATCAGCGCCGCGACATCATCGCCTCCACCGGCGCGGCGCTCGATTATCTGCAGAACATCTACGAGATGCACGGCGACTGGCATCTGGCGCTGGCTTCCTACAACTGGGGTGAATTCGCCGTCGCGCGCGCCATCGGACGCAATCAGGCCCAGGGCCTGCCCACCGACTACGCCAGCCTGCGGATGCCCGACGAAACGCGCTATTACGTGCCCAAGCTGCAGGCGCTCAAGAACATCATCGCCGAGCCGGCCCTGTTCGACATCGAGATCGATCCGATTCCCAACCAGGCCTATTTCGATACCGTCGACAAGCCCGCCAGCATGGACGTCAGCCTCGCCGCCAAACTGGCCGAAGTCCCGCTCAATGAATTCATTGCGCTGAATCCCTCCTACAACCGGCCGGTGATGCCGGACAGCACGGACACGCCGATCATCCTGCCGACCGACAAGGTGGCGACTTTCCTGTTCAATCTCGAACGCCACGAGGCCAGCGAGAAACCCCTGAGCAACTGGACCACCCATGTGCTGCAAAAAGGCGAGTCGCTGGATCGCGTCGCGGCGCGCTTCCATATCGGCACGGCCCGTCTGCGGCAAATCAACGGCATCGGCGCGCGCACCCGCGTGCGTCCCGGCACCCGGCTGCTGGTACCCGGCTCGGGCACGCAACTGACGCAGGAAGTCCTGGATAGCCTCCACTCGTCACCCGCCGCCACCCAGGCGCCGCCGCGCAGCAAATCGCGCGCTGCCGGCAAGACCAAGGGCAAGAAAACAAAGGCCGCCGCCAAGAAATCCAAGAAGTCGTCCAAGGCAACGAAGGCCAAGACTAAGAGCAAGGGAACTTCCGCCGCTGCCAAGCGTCCGGCCAAGAAGCCGTCCGGCAAACGCTGAACCACGAACCATCCGAACCATCCGCCACGCACCCTCGGCAAGGAGAGGAGCACGCCTTGAAGCATCGGCAGCACTGGCAACGTTCCGCACGGCATTTCCTGCGCTGCCGCGGCTACCGGGATCATCTGGGTCGCCTCGGCCGTCTGCTGTGCCTGGCCGCAATGCTGCTGGCAGCGCCCATCTGGAGCACGGCCGGCATGGCGGCCGCCGATCCGGCCAAGGTGCTGCGTCTGTACTTCCCCGCCGCCGAAGATGGCTTCGACCCGGCCGCCTTTGCCAGCCTGTATTCCAACATCGTCAGCGAAGCCATCTTCGAGCGTCTGCTGACCTACGATTACCTGGCGCGTCCGGCCCGACTCGTGCCCATGGTGGCCGAGACCCTGCCCGAAGTCAGCGCCGATGGCCGCACCTACACTTTCCGCCTGCGGAAGGGCATCCACTTCACCCCCGACCCGGCCTTCAAGGGCCGGCCGCGCGAGCTGGTCGCCGAGGATTTCATCTACAGCTTCAAGCGCTTCATGGATCCGCAACTGCGCTCGCCCTGGCAGTTCATGCTCGAAGACAAGATCGTCGGCCTCGACGAACTGGCGGCCGAAGCGCGGAAAACAGGACGCTTCGACTACGACCGGCCGATCGCCGGACTGAGCGCGCCCGACCGCCACACCCTGCGCATCCAGCTCAAGGCGCCGGATCACAACTTCAGCTACATCATGGCGCACACGCCCTTCGGCGCGCTGGCGCGCGAAGTCGTCGAAGCCTATGGCAAGGAACTGATCGCCCATCCGGTCGGCACCGGCGCCTATCAGCTCAAGGAATGGAAGCGCCGCAACCGCATCGTGCTGACGGCCAATCCGGCTTATCGCGGCTTTACCTGGCACTTCGCGCCTTCGGCCGAAGCCGTGGATACGGAGATCATCCGCGCCATGCAGGGCAAGCCCATGCCGCAGATCGGCCGCGTCGAGATCAGCATCATCGAAGAGCCGCAATCGGTCTGGCTGGCCTTCAAGAGCGGCCAGCTCGACGTGGTGAATGTGCCGCAGCAGTTCATCCGCGAGGCGCTGGAAGACGGCGAGCTGGCCGGCGAATTCCGCCGCCAGGGCATCCGCCTGTATCGCGCCACCGATCCGGAAATCACCTACACCTTCTTCAACTTCAAGGATCCGCTCATCGGCGGTTTCGGCAAGGAAAAAATCGCCCTGCGCCGCGCCATCGCCATGGCCTACGATGTCGACGAGGAAATCCGCGTCATCCGCCAGGGCCAGGCGATACGCGCGCAAATGCCCATCCCGCCCGGCGTGGTCGGCCACGACGCCGGCTATCGCTCCAGCATCCCCCACGACCCGGCCCTGGCCAACGCCCTGCTCGACCGCTACGGCTACCGGCGCGGCGCCGACGGCTGGCGCACCCTGCCCGACGGCGCGCCGCTGCTGCTGCGCATCCAGGGCGATGCCAGCGGCGCGGCACGGCAGTTCGACGAACTGTGGAAAAAATCGCTCGACCGCATCGGCATCCGCGTCGAGTTTCCCAAGAGCAATTTCGCCGACAACCTGAAAGCCGCCAAGTCCTGCAAGCTGCAGATGATGGGCGCGGCGTGGACGGCGGACTACCCGGACGGCGACAACTTCATGCAGAACTTCTACGGCCCCAACCTCGGCCAGAGCAACAACGGCTGCTACCAGTCGCCGGCTTTCGACCGCCTTTACGAACAGGTCAGCAAGCTGCCGGATTCACCCGAACGCAACCGCCTGTTCGTGCAGATGAGCCGCCAGATGGAAGCCGACACCGCCATCTCCCTGCACGTCACCCGCCGCCGCACCCAACTGATCCGCCCCGGCCTGACCGGCTACAAGAAACACCCCATCCTCCACGCGGAGTGGATGTACCTGGACATCGAACCGAAACGAGGCCGGTAGGGGCAGACCCACGTGTCTGCCCAACCCCACGCACCCACCCCAACCCACATACCACCTCCAACCCTATCCACCATCCCGACCAGGGCGAACACGTGGGTTCGCCCCTACGGGGGTAACCACAACCTGCGCCGTCCAACGCATTCCCGATAACCATGTCCTCCGTCCCACGACGTCGCCGCTCCTTGCGCCTGCCTGATTACGATTATGCGCAGGCGGGCATGTATTTCGTGACCATCTGCACCCAGCACCAGCGCTGTCTGTTTGGCGACGTGATCAATGGTGAAATGCAACTGAACGACGCCGGCAAAATGGTCATCGACTGGCTGGAAAAACTGCCCGGCAAATTCCCCGGCTTCACCTGCGACGCCATGGTGTGCATGCCCAACCACATCCATTTCATCCTCGACAACACCGGCGCCGTAGGGGCAGACCCATGTGTCTGCCCTGACCCATGTGTCTGCCCTGACCCATGTGTCTGCCCTGCTCAACCCGTCGGCCCTGACCCCAACCCACACCCCACCCAGGGCGAACACGTGGGTTCGCCCCTACCGGGGGTGGTGCAGTGGTTCAAGACCATGACCACCAACGCATATATCCGTGGCGTGAAACATTCGGGCTGGCCGGCGTTTGCGGGCAAACTGTGGCAGCGCAATTATTACGAACACATCATTCGCAACGAGGTGAGCTTGCTGGCAATCCGTACCTACGTGAAAAACAATCCCCTGCAATGGGAGCTGGATCGGCTCCACCCGTCCGCCTCATTCATCTCCTCCACCCCCTCCGTCGGAGGCTGCGCTCGATGAATCGCGCCCTGCGCCGCTGCTGCCTGGCATTCTGCCTGCTGGCGCTTTGCGCGTTGCCGGCCGGCGCCCAGGAGGCGCCGAAAACCCTACGCTGGGTGTTCTCCGCCGCCGAGACCGGCTTCGATCCGGCCGGGGTGCATGATTACTACTCGAACACCATCATCGAGGCCATCCACGAGACGCTGCTGACCTACGACTACTTGGCGCGGCCGGCCAAGCTGGTGCCGCTGACGGCGGCCGCCATGCCTGAAGTCAGCGACGACGGCCTGACCTGGACCATCCGCTTGCGCCCCGGTATCCGCTTTGCGCCGGATCCGGCCTTCGACGGCAATCCGCGCGAGTTGGTCGCCGAGGATTACGCCTATTCGCTGAAGCGGCTGATCGATCCGCGCGTGCGCTCGGCGTATGCCTTCCTGGTCGAAGGCAAGTTCGTCGGCCTGGATGAGCTGGCCGCACAGGTGCAAAAGTCCGGACGCTTCGATTACGATGCGCGCATTCCCGGCATCGAGGCGGTCGACCGCCATACCTTGCGCTTGCGTCTGAAGCAGGCCGAACCCAACCTGATCTATCTGCTGGCGTTCACCCAGACCAGCGCGCTGGCCCGCGAAGTCGTCGAGAAATACGCCGACGGCAGCGGCCGGGTCATGGCCAACCCGGTGGGCACCGGGCCTTTCCGCCTGACGCGCTGGGTGCGCGGCGCGAAGATCGTGCTGGAGGCGAATCCCGTCTATCGCGGCATGACCTGGAATTTCACGGCGGACGGCGATCCCGAGAACGCCGCCATCGTCCGCGCCATGCAGGGCAAGCGCCTGCCGGCCATCCAGCGCATCGAGGTCGCCGTCATGGAAGAGGATCAGTCGCGCTGGCTGGCCTTCCAGAACGGCGAGCTCGACGTGATGAACATGGACGGCCCGCTGGCGCCGCGCGCGCTCGATGGCGAACGCCTCAAGCCGGAGCTCGCCCGGCGCGGCGTCAAGCTGTCGCGGGTAGTCGATCCGGAGATCATCTATCACTACTGGCAGTGGAACGACCCGGTGGTCGGCGGCATGGGCAAGGCGCAGATCGCCCTGCGCCGCGCCATGGCCATGGCCTACGACGTTGCCGAGGAAATCCGCGTGGTGCGCAACGGCCAGGCGGTCGCCCTCGAATATCCCGTGCCGCCCGGCGTGGCCGGCCACGACCCGGCCTACCGCAGCAGCGTGCGCAAGGATCTGGCCACCGCCAATACCTTGCTCGATCGCTACGGCTATCGCAAGGCGGCCGACGGCTGGCGCCGGCTGCCCGACGGCAAGCCCTTCGCCATCCGCTATGCCAGCCGTCCCGATTCGACCGGCCGCCTGCAGGAGGAGATGTGGAAAAAAGCCTTCGACGCCCTGGCCATCCGCATGGAGTCGCAGAAGATGCCTTTCCCCGATCTCATCAAGCTGGAAAAGCAATGCAGGCTGCAGATGCGCAGCGCCGGCTGGATCGCCGACTATCCCGATGGCGACAACTTCATGCAGTTGCTCTACGGCCCGCGCAGCGGCCAGAGCAATGCCGGCTGCGTGCGCATGCCGGAATACGATCGCCTTTACGAGCAATCCAGACGCTTGCCCGCCGGCCCGGAGCGCGACCGCCTGTATCATCGGATGACGCGCCTGATCGAGGTCTACGCGCCCTGGCGCATCAATCTCGCGCGCGTGCGCAACATGCTGATCCAGCCGCAGGTGATCGGCTATCGCAAGCATCCCATCCTCCATGCCGAATGGCTGTACATGGACATCGACAACGACAAGGTAGCCGCCCGATGATATTCGCCCCCGCCCTGCGCCGCCGCCTGACTTGCGGCTTCGCCGTCGCGCTGCTGTGCGTCCTGCCGTCCCTGTCCGCGCAAGCCGACACCATCGCACGACCAACCCTGCCACTATGGAACGCCGCCACGCTGACCCAGGTCTGCAACGACGGTCTGGTCGAGTTGCAGCGCCAGGTCGACGCGCTGGCAAACCTGCCGCTGGACGCCGTGGCGATCCATGCGGATACGGATACGAAAACCTTCTTCCCTGCCTGGAACGCGCTGCAGATACGGTTGGAGGACATCGAAAACCCGGTCTACCTGCTCAACAACGTCTCGCCCGATCCGGCAGTGCGCGCGGCGGCGGAAAGCTGTCTGCTGGAGTACAACAGGTTCGGCAGCGCGCTGTACCAGAATGCCGCGATCTACCAGCGCGTACGCGCCGTGGTTCCACGGGATGCCGTCGATGCCAAACTGAAGAAGGATCTGCTCGAAGCCTTCGAGGACACCGGCGTCGCGTTGCCGGTGGACAAACAGGCACGCATGAAGCAGATCCTCGAACGCCTGGAGCTGATCCGCCAGGAATTCGATCGCAACATCCGCGACAACGACACCCGCCTGAGCTTCACGCCGACCGAAGTTGTCGGCCTGCCGCCGGCTTACCTGGAACGCGCGGCGCGCGATGCGCAGGGCAACTATCTGCTCGGCTTTGGCTATCCGGAATACGTGCCCTTCATGGAAAACGCCGAGGACGAGGCCGCGCGCCGGCGCTACCAGTTCGCCTTCGTCAATCGCGGCGGGCCGCGCAATCTCGAACTGCTCGACGAAGTGGTCGCCCTGCGCCATAAAATGGCTGGCCTGTACGGCCTGCCAAGCTATGCCGACTTCGTCATCCGTCGGCGCATGGCCGGCACGCCGGCCGCAGTGCGCGACTTTCTCGCCGAGGTGCAGACGCAGGTGCGGCAGGTCGAACTGGACGATCTTGCCGAACTGCGTCAGGCCAAGGTCGAACACACGGGCAAACCGCTGGCGCAAGTGCAGCTGCAGCGCTGGGATGTGTCGTATTACCAGGAACGCCTCAAGCGCGAACGCTACAGCGTCGATCAGGAAGCCCTGCGCCGCTACTTTCCCAGCGAGGCGGCCTTTGCCTGGGCAATGGACATTTCCGCCCAGCTCTACGGCATCGAATTCCGCGCAGCCGGCAAGGCGGTTGCCGTCTGGCATCCCGAAGTGCGTTACTACGACGTGATCGACGGCAAGACCGGCGAGCTCCTCGGCGGCATCTATCTCGATCCGTATCCGCGCGAGGGCAAGTACAGCCATGCCGCGGCCTTTGGCGTGCGCGGCGCCAGCCGTCTGGCCGGCCGCACGCCGATCTCGGTGCTGGTCACCAACTTCGACCGCCAGGGACTGAATTTCAACGAACTGGAAACCCTGGTGCATGAATTCGGCCACGTCATGCACGGCGTGCTGTCGCGGACGCGCTACGTCGACCATGCCGGCACCCGCGTCGAAACCGACTTCGTCGAAGCGCCTTCGCAGATGTACGAGGAATGGGCGCACCGGCTGGAGTCGGTCGGCCGCATCGCCGGTTTCTGCGCGGATCGCGGCTGCAAGCCGGTCGATGCGGAGATGATGCAGCGCCTCAACGCGGCGCGCAATTTCGGCCGTGGCATCCACTACGCGCGCCAGCATCTGTATGCCAGCTACGACATGGCGCTGTACGGCCCGCAACCCGGCGCGGCACTCGCCGTCTGGCAGCGGATGGAAGCGGCGACGCCGCTCGGCCATACGCCGGATACGGCCTTCCCCGGCCAGTTCAGCCACATCATTCGCGGCTATGGCGCGGGGTATTATGGCTACATGTGGTCCGAAGTACTCGCCCTCGACATGCTTTCGCAATATGGCGACAACCTGATGAATCCGGCGGTTGGCCAGCGCTTCCGCCGCGAAATCCTCGAACGCGGCGGCGAGCGCAGCGGCGCCGAAATGGCGCGCAACTTCCTCGGCCGGGCGCCATCGCCACAAGCCTTCTTCGCCGAGATCGCGGGACGGCGGCAGCAATAACATGGCCGCCTTCATCATTCGCCGCCTGTGGCAGATGCTGCCCACCATGCTGGGCGTGGTGCTGCTGGTGTTCTTCCTCTTCAACTGGGTGGGCGGCGATCCGGCCTATGTGCTGGCCGGCAAGATTTCCAATCCCGAGCAGATCGCCAACATCCGCAAGCAGCTCGGCATCGACGAGCCGCTCTGGGTGCAGTTGTGGATCTTCATCCAGCAGATCGCCACGGCCGATTTCGGCGCAAGCTGGAGCACCGGCGAGTCCATCGGCGACATCCTCGGCAGCCGCATGGGGCCATCGCTGACGGTGCTGATTCCCCTGCAGATCCTCGAAGTCCTCATCTCCGTCGCGCTCGCCCTGGCGGTGGCCTATGTGCGCGGCTCGCTCACCGACCGCATGGTGATGATCAGTTGCACCGTCGGCATGTCGATCAGCATCCTCGTCTACATCATCGTCTTCCAGTATTTCTTCGCCTACCAGCTCGGCTGGTTTCCGGTGCAGGGCTGGGGCGAAGGCGTTTTCCAGAATCTCGTCACCTATGCGGCACTGCCGATTCTGATCGCCCTGGCGGTCAGCATCGCGCCGAACCTGCGTCTCTACCGCACCTTCATGCTCGATGAAATCGGCCAGGACTACGTGCGCACGGCGCGCGCCAAGGGGCTGTCCGAGAATCGCATCCTGTGGGTGCATGTGCTGCGCAACGCGGCGATTCCCATCATCACCCACGTCATGGCCAATCTGCCGGGCCTGCTGATCGGCGCCTTCCTGATCGAGCGCTTCTTCTCGATTCCCGGCATCGGCCGCGAAATCATCATGGCGGTGGATCGCTCCGACTTCCCGGTGATCAAGGCCATCACGGTGTATGTCGCCTTCGCCACCATGGCCTTCAATCTGCTGGCCGACATCATGTATCGGCTGGTCGATCCGCGGGTGCAACTGGAATGAGCCCCCACGCCGTTTCTCCGGGACTCTGGGCGCTGGCCTGGCGCCGCCTGCGCGCCGATCGCCTGGCCATGCTGTCGCTGGCGATCGTCACGGCCTTTCTGCTGTTGATGATCGCATCCACCAGCGGCCTGGTCGCCGCCGACTGGTCGCGCGAAGTCGGCGTGAATTACGCGCCGCCGGGTTTTCTCGGCATCCCGGCCGACGCACTCGACACGGCCATCGCCGGCGCCGAAACCATCGACATCGAAAACCCGCTCGACCCGCTGGCCGCCGACATCGCCGAGCTGCGCCGGGAACTGCGCGCCACCGCCATTCCGGCAGCATCCTCCGCGCCCATGGAGGATTACGGCATCATCGATCCGCTGGCCGAGGATCTGCAGGCCATCCGCGCGGCGCTGTCTGCCGAGGCGGGCGGAGCTGGAGGAGCGAACGGGACCGGCGCAGCCGTGACGGAACGCCGCCCAACCCTGCCCTTCGGCGCCGATAAATGGGGGCGCGACGTCGTCCAGAAAACCATCAAGGGTTCGGGCACTTCGATCTTCGTCGGCCTGATCGCCGCCCTGGTCGCCACCCTGCTGGGCACGCTGCTCGGCGCGCTGGCCGGCTATTTCGGCCGCTGGGTGGATGATGTGCTGAACTGGTTCTACAACATCTTCACCTCCATTCCCTATCTGCTGCTGATCCTCGCCATCGCCGCCGTCGTCCCCAAGGGCAAGGGGCTGCTGAGCATCGTGCTGATCCTCGGCCTGACCGGCTGGACCGGCGTATTCCGCCTGGTGCGCGCCGAATACATGAAGCACAAGTCGCGCGAATACGTGCAGGCGGCGAGTGCCATCGGCGCTTCCGATCTGCGCCGGATGTTCGTGCATATCTTTCCCAACATCAGCCATGTCGCGCTGGTGCAGTTGTCCATCCTGGTCGTCGGTTTCATCAAGTCGGAAGTAATACTTTCCTTCCTCGGCTTCGGCGTGCCGGTCGATGCCGTCTCCTGGGGCAGCATGCTCAACGAAGCGCAGAACGAACTGATCCTCGGCAAGTGGTGGCAGCTCGTCGCCGCCACCTCGGCAATGGCGCTGCTGGTCACGGCCTTTTCACTGTTCACCGATGCGCTGCGCGATGCGCTCGATCCGAAGCTCAAATGACATGAACGGCACGCCGCCCGAGACCGCTCCCTCCGCCGCGCCGCTGCTTCGCGTGCGCAATCTGGCCATCGGCTTTCGCAGCGGCCGCCGGCAGCCGCCGGTCGCGGCGGTCAAGGGCATCGACTTCGAGATTCCGGAAAACGCCACCGTCGCCCTGGTCGGCGAATCCGGCAGCGGCAAGTCGGTCACGGCGCTGTCCATCCTCGGTCTGCTGCCGCGTGAAAATGCCGTCGTCGAAGCCGGCAGCCAGATCATCTACGGCGCGCGCAATCTGCTCGAACTGGCGCCGGGCGAGTTGCGCGCCCTGCGCGGCCGGGACATCTCGATGATCTTCCAGGAGCCGATGAGCTCGCTGAATCCGGTGTTCACCGTCGGCAGCCAGATCGGCGAAGTCCTGCGCCTGCATCTGGGCATGACGCCACGCCAGGCCATGCGCCGCACGGTGGAATTGCTCGATGAGGTCGGCATCCCAGATCCGCAGGCGAAGAGTGCGGCCTATCCCTTCCAGCTTTCCGGCGGACAGCAGCAGCGCGTCATGATCGCCATGGCCATCGCCTGCCAGCCGCGCCTGCTGATCGCCGACGAGCCGACCACCGCGCTCGACGTGACGATACAGAAGCAGATCCTCGAACTGCTCAACGAGCTGCAGCAGCGCCACCGCATGGCGATGCTGTTCATCACCCACGATCTGGCCGTGGTCGGCGACATCGCCGAGCGGGTCATCGTCATGCGTCACGGCGAAATCCGCGAGCAGGGAAGCACCCGCAGCGTCTTCGAGGCGCCGCAGGATGCCTATACCCGCGCCTTGCTCGCCTGCCGCCCCAGCCTGGCGCGACGGCCGCGCCGGCTGCCGGTCATCGAGGACTTCCTGCGCGAGACTGCGCAGCCGCCACAGCCAACGCAGCCACCGCAGGCAGCCGATCAGGAAAGGCCACGCGGCATCGCGCCAGGCGACAGCGTGATCCTCGACGTGCGCCATCTGAGCAAAAATTTTTACAGCCGCAGCGGACTGTTCGGCCGCCGCGAATTCAAGGCCATGGATGAGGTTTCCTTCCGCCTGCGGCGCGGCAAGACGCTGGGCATCGTCGGCGAATCCGGCTCGGGCAAGACCACCCTGGGCCTCACGCTGATGCGCCTGCATCGGGCCAGCGGCGGCGCGGCGCTGTTCGAAGGACGCGACATCCTCGCCATGTCGCCGGCCGAATTCCAATCCTATAAGCGGCGCATCCAGATCATCTTCCAGAACCCCTACGCCTCGCTGAATCCGCGCTTCACCGTCGGCCAGATCCTCGACGAACCGATGCTGATCCACGGCATCGGCGGCAGCGCCGCGGAACGCCATCGGCTGGCGCGCGAACTGCTCGATCGCGTCGGCCTGCCGGCCACGGCGGCGGAACGCTATCCGCACGAATTTTCCGGCGGCCAGCGCCAGCGCATCGCCATCGCCCGCTGCCTGACGCTGAAGCCGGACATCCTGATCTGCGACGAATCCGTTTCGGCGCTGGATGTCTCGGTGCAGGCCCAGGTGCTCAATCTGCTGCAGGATCTGCAGGACGAAGCCGGACTGTCCTACATCTTCATTTCCCACGACCTTGCCGTGGTGCATTACATGTCCGACGAAGTGCTGGTCATGCACCAGGGCCGCGCCGTCGAATGCGCCGATGCCGACGAGATCTATGCCCGGCCGCAACAGGAATACACGCGCCGGCTGCTGCAGGCCATGCCAGGGAAGAAATGCGCCTGAAGCCCGCCGCGCGCAGCCGGAAAAATATGTCTTTCGGGTTCCCTTCCTGATACCATGCCGCCCTTTCCCTCAGAAAGCGCACACGTCATGGCAACCCTGATCAACTCTTCCGGCAACCGTCTGTTCGGACGCATCATCAGCGGCATCCTCGTTCTTCTCGTGCTTTACTGGCTGGCCCCCTTCGCCATCGTCGGGCCGGGCACGCGGGGCGTGCTGACGACCTTCGGCAAGGTTTCGGACGAGGTCTATGGCGAAGGCATACATTTCATCATCCCCTTCGTCCAGCACATGCATCTGATGGATGTGCGCACCCAGAAGGGCGAAGGCCAGGGCGATGCGGCCTCGAAAGACCTGCAATCCGTGCACACTGCGGTAGCCCTGAACTACCACATCCAGCCCAGTCGGGCGGCCGTGGTGTTCCGCGATCTCGGCCAGTCGGTGGGGGAGCGCATCATCGTCCCGGCCGTGCAGGAGGCGGTGAAGGCCGCGACCGCGCAATACACGGCCGAGGAGCTGATCTCCAAGCGCCCGGAAGTCAGGGAACGCATCAAGTCGCTGCTGTCCGAACGCCTGGACAAGTACGGCGTCACCGTCGATGAGTTCTCCATCGTCAATTTCTCCTTCTCGAAAAGCTTCAACGACGCCATCGAAGCCAAGACCACGGCGGAACAATTGAAACTGAAGGCGGAACGCGATCTGGCGCGCATCAAGGTCGAGGCCGAACAAAAGGTGGCTTCGGCCAAGGCCGAGGCCGATGCGCTGGCGCTGCAAAAACAGCAGGTGACTGCCGAGCTGATCCGCCTGCGCGAAATCGAGAATCAGCGCAAGGCGATCGAGAAGTGGAACGGTATCCTGCCCAACGTGACGAGCGGCGCGATCCCCTTCATCAACGTCGGGAAATAAGGCAGAACCGGAAAGCGCCGCAGGGCACGGCTCAGGCCGCGTCCAGCAGCGCGCCTGCCAGGCAGTCGAGCACTTGCCGCCGCGACTCGTTGATGAAGAAATGGCCGCCCTCGAACCACTGCTCACGATAGGCCGCGGACGTCTGCCTCCGCCAACCGCATAGTCCGCTCTCACCGCCCTCATCATCGTGCACGTGCCTGTCCTGACGCCCTGACAATGCGGTCAGCGGGATGGGCAGGGGCGACTCGTCCTCGTAGCGATAATCGGCGCCCAGCGCGAAATCGGCGCGCACGGTGGGCAGCAGCAACTGCATGAGTTCGCGGTTGTCGAGAATTTCACGCGGCGTACCGTTGTAATCGCGCAGCTTCTCGATCAACTGGTCGTCGGGCAACTCATGCAGGCGCTTCGATTTTTCCTTCAGCGGCGGCGCATTGCAGCCGGAGACGATCAGATGAGCGGGCATGGGCAGGCCATGACGCCGGCAATGACGTGCCAGTTCAAAGGCAATCAGCGCGCCGAGACTGTGGCCGTAGAAGGCGAAGGGCAGCGGCGCCCGCGACTGCTGCGCCTGGAGCACGTCGCCGAGCGTCCGGATCAGCGCCTTGAAGGAAGTGCATGGCGGCTCGCGAAAACGCGCGCCGCGCCCCGGCAATTGCACGGCGCACAACTCGATCGCCGGATCGATCTCGCGCTGCCATGGAACGAAAGCCGCCGCATTGCCGCCGGAATAGGGAAAGCAATACAGCCGCAAACGCGGCGCCGAACGCGATGGCGATGCCCTCGCCGCCGGGCAGATCAGCCACTTCTCGCTCATTACCCCTGGCTTCTCAACCCCTCGCGCCTCATCCCTTGTACGCCGGATTCGACGGCTTGCCCGTTTCGTAATACTGCTTGAGGCCCAGCCCGACCTTCTTCATGTTGCCGCGAATGATCACATTGAGCAGCAGCTTGTCGAGCAACGCGCCGAGCGCGCCCCATTTGATGGTGTAGGTCATGGTTGGCCGAAACAGCGTCCTGCCCTCACCGGCATCTTCCAGGATGTAATGAAAACGCGCGGCGACGAAGATCGGTGGCGGCGGCTTGTCGCCGTCATGCAGTTTGATGACGAAGCCCTTGCCCTCGTTCCATTCGACGACGGTCTCGTCCATCTCCATGCCCGAAGTGGTGTACACGCGGCGGCTGGTGCCCACGCCTTCACGTTGATCCGTCGCCATGCGGCAGTCGCGCAGGCCAGGCACGTATTTGTGCGGCACCGTCAGATCGCGCAGACGCTGCCAGACTTCGGCGCGCGGCAGATTCACGATGACTTCGGCGACAGCAGTACTTTTTTCCATGATTTCACTCCAGACAAGAATCAGCCACGCCGCACGTCATTGACGTCCGGCACTTCACGTACCAGATTCAGCAGGCGCTGCAGCTCCGCCGTGCCATGCAATTCAAGGGTGAACGCCATGCGCGCCATGCCATTGCGCGACAGCGTCTTGACGGCGGTCACATTGACGCGCTCACGCGAAAAGACTTCCGAAATATCACGCAGCAATCCCTGGCGGTCCAGCGCGTCGACGACGATGTCCACGCCGTAGAGCCCCTGGCCGTCGATGCTGCCCTGGCCCCAGGCGGTTTCGATGACGCGTTCGGGATTGCGCGCAGCCAGATGCTCGAAGGTGCGGCAGCCCTTGCGGTGGATGGAAACGCCCTTGCCGCGCGTGACGAAACCGGCTATCGAATCCGGCGGCACCGGCCGGCAGCAGCGCGCAAGCTGCGTCAGCAGATTGTCCACGCCCACGACCAGCACGCCGCTTGACTGCTCGCGGCGGCTGCGGCGCACCTGGATTGCCGGCTCATCGGGAACGCCCTCCGTATCGCCGCGCAAGGCCTGCTGCAGCATGCGCTGGCCGACTTCGCCACGCCCGGCGGCACGGTAGAGATCGGCGGCCGACTTGCAACCCAGCTTGGCAGCGAGCGCATCGATATTCGCCTGGTTCTGCCCTTCGCGCTGCAGCTCGCGCGCGATCACGGCGCGGCCCTGGCTCAGCAGCGCCTCGTCCTCCTGCGCGGCAAACCACTGCCGCACCTTCTGCCGGGCGCGATGCGTGACGAGATAGCCCTGCGCCGGATTCAGCCAGTCGCGCGAGGGCGCACCCTGTTTGGCGGCGATGATCTCGACCCGCTGGCCATTGTCGAGCGGCGTATTCAGCGCCACCAACTGGCCATCGACCCGCGCACCGCGGCAGCGGTGGCCCAGATCGGTATGCAAACGATAGGCAAAATCCAGCGGCGTGGCGCCGCGCGCCAGGTCGAAGACGCGGCCCTGCGGCGTCATCACATAGATGGTGTCGTCGAACTCGGCCTGCTTGAAATGCTCGATCCATTCGCTACTGTCGGCAATTTCGTCACGCCAGGAAAGCAACTGGCGCAACCAGGAAATCTTGTCGTTGTAGGTGTTATCCGCCGGCGTCGACTCTTCCGAGTGACCGCTTTCCTTGTAGCGCCAATGCGCGGCCACGCCCAGCTCGGAGTGATAGTGCATTTCGTAGGTGCGAATCTGCACTTCGAACGGCCGACCATCCTCGGCAATCACCGCCGTATGCAGCGAGCGGTAATCATTGCCCTTGGGCTGGGCGATGTAATCGTCGAACTCGCCGGGCACGGGCTGCCAGCGCTGATGCACGACGCTCAGCGCGGCATAGCAATCCTTGACCTCGGGGACGAGGATGCGCAGGGCGCGCACGTCATAGACCTCGTCGAACTCGAGACGCTTGCTGCGCATCTTGTTCCAGATGCTGTAGATGTGCTTGGGGCGCCCCTGTATCTCGGCCTGGATGCCGGCCGCCGTCATTTCAGCCTTGAGGCGAGCCATGGTCGTCTCGATGAACAGCTCGCGCTCCGCGCGGCGTTCGTCGAGCATCCTGGCGATGCGCTTGTAGATTTCCGGCTCGAGAAAGCGAAAGGACAGATCCTCGATTTCCCATTTCAACTGCCAGACGCCCAGCCGGTTGGCCAGCGGGGAATAGATTTCCAGGCTTTCGTGCGCCAGTTGCTCGCGTATCGGGCCGGGATGACCCGTCATGAAGCGCAGCGTCTGGTTACGGCTGGCCAGGCGCAGCAACACCACCCGAATGTCCTCGACCATCGCCAGCAGCATCTTGCGCAGCGTCTCGGCCTGGGCTCTGGCTTCAGGAGAGGTGCCGCGCTGGGTACGGGTCAGCAGGCGCAGGGTGTTCAGGCGTTTCAGTCCCTCGATCAAATGCGCCACCGGCGCGCCAAAGCCGGCGATGATGCTTTCCTGCCAATCCCTGACCGGCTGAAGCTCCGCCTCTGCCAGGCCGGCCACGCCAAACAGCAACGCGGCAAGACGCACGTCGCGATCGAGATTCAACAAGGCGCAGGCGCGCGCCATGCCCACGGCGTGATCCAGATACAATTCGCCGGTACCCAGCGTCGCACCGGCATAGCACTCGCTGGCGGCATGCAAGGCGCGCTCGATCTCGGCACGGCTGGCAGCCGGCAGCCCGGCGCTCAGGGTGTCGATCAATTCAAGATCCAGCGTCCCCGTCGCAGGCGCCGGCACAGGAGCAGAGCCGGCTGCCGGCACGGCAGCGGATGCTGCCATCGGTAGGGACGTAGTGCTCGAAGCATTCATCACGCAATTATCCCAGATTGGAGGCCGGCAAGATGCCGCGCTGCAACCAGAAGCTTTCGCCCCAGATGCACCCCCCAATGCACCTCCAGACGCACCCTTTGCGCCATGCTTGCCTGGCGTAAGCTGCGCAACTGGCTGAGACGCCGCAAGGCGGCAGCCATCCGCATCACGCCGGCGCAATGGCAGCGCATCGAAGCACGCTTGCCTTTTCTCGCCCACCTGCAACCCGCCGAGCGTCTGCGCCTGCGCGGCATGGCGCTCGAACTCCTCGTTGACAAGCAGATGAGCGGCGCCCAGGGACTGCAACTGCATACCGAAATGCAGCTTTCCATCGCCTTGCAGGCCTGCCTGCCGGTGCTGAAACTGGGGCTGGACTGGTATCGCGGCTGGAGCGGGATCATCGTCTATCCGGGAGATTTCATCGTGCCGCGCCGCGAGGTCGACGAAACCGGCATCGTTCATGAGTTCGACGACACCCTGCTTGGCGAAGCCTGGGAAGGCGGCCCGGTGCTGCTGGCCTGGTTTGAGTACACCGAGGAAGCGCATGGCGACAGCCACAACGTCGTCATCCATGAATTCGCCCACAAGCTCGACATGAAAAATGGCCTAGCCGACGGCTTTCCGCCATTGCACGGCAGCATGACCGCCAGCGCCTGGCGCGATGCTTTCGTTCCCGCCTACGAAGATTTCTGCCGGCGCGTCGACCGTGGCGAGTACACCGCGCTCGATCCCTATGCCGCCAGCGCGCCGGCCGAATTCTTCGCGGTCATGAGCGAAGCGTTTTTCTGTCTGCCGCAGCGCTTACATGAAGAATACCCAGCCGTGTATGAGCAGCTTTCGCTGTTCTATCGCCAGCAACCGTTGTCCTCCGCCACCTGATTCGGCAGAGGCGCCGGAAGCTCGGCAAGTCCGCGCAAAGCCTTGTCAAACGTGCGTTTGATAACGGTCTGACGGCTTCCTCTGCGGTTTTCATCCGCTATAATTCGCGGCTTGAATTACTCAGGAACACATCATGGGTTTTCTCTCCGGCAAACGCATTCTCATCACAGGCCTGCTCTCCAATCGTTCGATCGCCTACGGTATCGCCCAGGCCATGCATCGCGAAGGCGCGGAACTGGCCTTCACCTACCAGAACGACCGCGTGCAGGATCGCGTTGCCAAACTGGTGGCAGATTTCGGTGCCCCTCCTCTGTTTGCCTGCGATGTTGCCGAAGACGCACAGATCACGGCCTTGTTCGAGGACATCGGACGGCACTGGGGCTACCTCGACGCTCTGGTTCATTCCATCGCCTTTGCCCCCAACGAAGCGCTCGAAGGAGACTTCCTCGATGGCATCTCGCGCGAAGCTTTCCGTATTTCACAGGAAGTCTCGGCCTACAGTTTCCCGGCGCTGGCCAAGGGCGCGCGGCCGCTGATGCAGGGGCGCAACGGTTCCCTGCTGACGCTGAGCTATCTGGGCGCAGTGCGCACCATGCCCAACTACAACATCATGGGACTGGCCAAGGCCAGCCTGGAAGCCTCGGTGCGCTACATGGCCGCCAGCCTCGGCCCGGAAGGCACGCGCGTGAATGCCGTTTCCGCCGGCCCGATCAAGACCCTGGCCGCCTCGGGCATCGGCAGCTTCGGCAAGCTGCTCTCCTACAACTCGCATCACGCGCCGCTGCGCCGCAATGTCACCATCGAGGAAGTCGGCAACGCCGCCGCCTTCCTCTGCTCCGACCTGGCCAGCGGCATCACCGGCGAAATCCTGTACGTCGATGGCGGCTTCAATACCACCGCACTGGGCAATGCCGAACCGATGAACAACTGAGCGGCAAAGCAGCGCAACTGAAAAAAGGCCCGATCACATCATGTGTCGGGCCTTTTTTTCATCCGCTCATGGCGTCACGGCGGGTGTCACGGCGTCTCCTTGCGCTCCAGCACCGCCTTCTTGATCTCGACAGGATATTGCTGCCGCAGCGTGGCCAGCCAGGCCGAGAAATCTTCCTCGGCCACGATGCGCACATAATCCTCGCGCAATTTACGCGCCTGCTCATCATCGGCATTCGCCGCCCGAGGCAATACCTGTCCGACGCGATACAGGGCATAGCCGCCATCCGCCAGAGCGACACCTGCATAAGCCGGCAGTTTCTGCGCGCCGGCCTTGAAGATGGCGCGAACAGCCGCAGCCGACAGCCCTTCGCTGCTGACGCGCGAAACGCGCTGGCGCTCGCCCCAGGCAAGCGCCGCGGCCGCGGCCTCGCCCTTGTCCAGCCTAGCAAGCTGCGCCTCGCCCTCCTTGCGCGCCAGCCTTGCCGCTTCTTCATGGATCAGGCGTTCCTCGATGGCGTTCCTGACCTCATCGAACGGCAGGCGGGCTGCCGGCTTGTGCTCGATGACGCGCGCGGCCACCAGGGTATTCGGCGCCACTTCGATCGCTTCGGTATTGTGCTTGTTCTTGGCAACGTCCTCACTGAACAAGGCGGCAAGCAGCCTGGGATTGTTAAGTAAACCGCCGGCTTGATCACGCGTCAGCCAGTCGCTTTGCTGCAACGCCAGCTTGAACTTCTCCGCCGCCGGCTTGAGCGTATCGGCCTGTTCATAGACCATGTTGCTGAACGCCTCGGCCTGCTCGCCGTATTGTCTGGTGGCCGACTGGCGCTTGATCTCCTCGATGATCTCGTCGCGCACGGCGGCCAGCGGACGCACTTGCTCGGCCCGGTTCTCCTGCAGCCGGATGAGGTGGAAGCCAAAATCGGTACGCACCGGATCGCTGATTTCGCCAGGCTTGAGCGAGAAAACGGCATCCTCGAACGGCTTGACCATCGCGCCCTGCGCAAACCAGCCCAGATCGCCACCCCGCTGCGCCGAACCGGGATCCTCCGAATGCTCTCTGGCGAGTCTTGCAAACTCCGCCGGCTTGCTTCTGAGTTCCACCAGGATCGCCTCGGCCTTGGCCTGAGCCGACTTGACTTGCGCGGCATCGGCATCCTTGGCCACGGCGATCAGGATATGGCCGGCATGACGCTCTTCCGCCTGCTTGTATTTATCGGCATGCGTCTGGTACCAATCGGCAATCTCCTGCTCGCCGACAGTTGCCTGCGCAATCAACGCCTCCTGGCTCAACACCAGATATTCGGCACGCACTCGTTCCGGCGTTTCAAACTGCTTGCCATTGACATCGTAATATTTCTTCGCCGCATCCGCGGCGAGCTTGACCTGCGCCGCAAACTGCTCCGGCTTGAATCGAATCTCATCAAACTCCCGCACTTCCTGCATGGCTTCCGTCCAGCGCTGGGCCGAGGCGCGCGCCGGCACGGCAGCATCCCGCACCACGCCCAGCAACTGCTGCTGCGCGATTTCCTGGCGCAAACGCCGCTCGAACTCCTGCGAACTCAACCCCTGGCCCGCAACGAAACTGTCGTAGCGCTGGCGCGAAAACCCCTGCTCGTCATGGAATGCAGGAATCTCCTGGATCACGGCGCTCAGTTGCGCATCCCCGACCACCAGATGCGACTGCGCCATGTGCTGGACAAGGATGCGCTGCGTGACCAGGTTGTCGAGGACGGCGTGCCGCATCTCGGGCGAGTCCAGCATCTCCTGCGGAATCTCGCGCCCGAATTGCTGGCGCATGCGCTCCTGTTGCTCACGCACCGCCTGTTGCAACTCCTGCCGGGAAATGTCGGATGAGCCCACCTTGGCGACCACATCGTCACCTCCCGAACTGCTGACGAAGGACTCGATGCCAAAGAAGGCGAATGGCAGGGTAATCAGGGCCAGGATGACCTGCACCACTCTGCGGTTGTTATGTACGATGTCAAACATGCGGGGCTACCAGGTAGAGTGAGAGTGTGAGAGTACGGAGAGTATGGAGAGCGCGGAAAGTACGAATCAGCCGAAGCATCCATCCGGACGCCTCGCCCCGAACCGGCCAGACGGGCACAGGCGGACAATGCGATCCGGCGGGCTGAAAACGCACCTCTACCCCAGGCGCTGCAGATGTTGCAGGTTCCAGGCCGTGTCGCAAACACCGCAGCCGTGACCAGCCCGGGTCGAAGCCGGCAATTATAAATAAGGCTCGCAAATAAGGCACGCGCTGGCGGTAACCCGAAGGAAACCGGCAGCGCGTGCGCTCAGGCCGGGCAGCGCATGACGCCGCCCTTGTCTCGTTCTACTTACTTCTTCGCAGCCTTTTTCTTGCCAGCGACGGCAGACTTCAAAGCAGCGCCTGCCTTGAACTTCGGCACGGTGGTCGCTGCAATCTTGATCTCCTTGCCGGTTTGCGGGTTGCGGCCCGTACGCGCTGCGCGCTTCGAAGAACCGAAAGTACCAAAACCAATCAGGGTCACCGTATCACCTTTGGCAACAGTCTTGGTGATTGCCGCCAGGATTGCATCCAGCGCGTTGCCGGCTGCTGCCTTGCTGATACCAGCTTCCTTTGCCGCGACTTCAATGAGTTCAGACTTGTTCATGGAATTTCCTTTTGTTTAATTGAAAACTCTGTATAGAAGCGCCAGTGTTACCACCCGCTTAGGTGATGGCGTGGCGATTCTAACCTTGCTTTTGCTCATCTGACAATGTGGCATGCAAGAAATTTGCGTTGCCCGAAAGTTGCCCGGAGCAAGCCCGCGACCGCGACATGAAAAAAGAAAAGGAGCCGCAACGGGCTCCTTTTGGGTATTTTTTTGGGGTGGCCGATGGGACTCGAACCCACGACGACTGGAATCACAATCCAGGACTCTACCAACTGAGCTACGGCCACCACCGTCTTCACTCTGCTGCCGATGCCAGACTGGCTGTAGCGGCTACCGAACGAGGCCGCAATTCTATCGGCCTTGCGCAAGCAAGTCAATCGAAGGATTGTCGTCAAGAGATATTGCCGCGCCATCTGCGGCGGTCTCCCGGCAAGCGCAATGGAACCAATGGAACGCAAGAAAACACAATGTGGAAACCCGGGAATGCGCGGCAGGAGGGGTTCGAACCCCCGACCTACGGCTTAGAAGGCCGTTGCTCTATCCAGCTGAGCTACTGCCGCATCGTATCGTCGTACCATCGTGCCATCGTACACCGGTACACCGCGCACCGTACCCACCATGTCATCGCGCCGGAAATTCGGACATGCCGCCCGAATCAAGCCGCCAGATGCCAGGTTGTTGGGTGGTCGGGGCGAGAGGATTTGAACCTCCGACATCTTGCTCCCAAAGCAAGCGCGCTACCGGGCTGCGCTACGCCCCGAGAACCGGAGATTCTACAGATGCGGCCCAACCCGGTCAATTCCTGCGGCATGCCAGGCCTGCCACAGGGCCATGCCACGAGCTTTCCAGCGCTGCCGGCAAAACCGGCGCAGACCTTTGCGATGCAGCGGCCCTGACACGGCTTGCAGGTCATGGGTATTTGGTTTATAAAGCCCGAATCCTGCTGTACCCATCCACCCGATTCCACCCGATTCATCATCACCCGGCCCGTCGTGGGCTGAATCAGCGGCGCGTGGATCATGGATCCGGTATCGGCAATCAGCACAATTCAGCAATTTCTCGCTACAAGAGTCAGGACGATATGAACAGCAAGCAACAGGCACATTTCCGCAAGATTCTCCAGACGCTCAAGGATGAGCTGCTGGGTGATGTCGAGCGCACCGTACACACAATGCAGGAGGAAGCCACCGTCTTCGCCGACCCCAACGATCGCGCCAGCCAGGAATCCGACATCGCCCTGGAACTGCGCAACCGCGACCGCGAGCGCAAGCTGATCAAGAAGATCGACGAGGCGCTGGAACGCATCGAGAAAGGCGAGTACGGCTACTGCGACAGCTGCGGCGTGGAAATCAGCCTCAAGCGCCTCGAAGCCCGTCCGACGGCCACCCTGTGCATCGACTGCAAGACGCTGGAGGAAATGCGCGAAAAGCAGTTGGCAAAGTAACCCACCGGCCGCTTGCGCTCAAAAACAGCCAAGCCAGCCGCAAAAACAACGAGGGCGCCACACAGGCGCCCTCGTTGTTTTTTGTCCGCCGAGGTAATCAACCTCGCAACCTCGCGGCGGACGAGCCAGGCCTCAGAACTCTCAGAACTTATTCCGCCGCCGGCTCCGGCGCATTCACCGCCTTCATCGACAGGCGCACGCGGCCCTTGTCATCGGTTTCGATGACCTTGACCTTGACCTGCTGGCCTTCCTTCAGATAGTCGGCCACGGCATTCACCCGCTCGTTGGCGATCTGCGAAATGTGCAGCAGGCCATCCTTGCCCGGCAACAGGCTGACGATGGCGCCGAAATCGAGCAGGCGCAGCACCGTGCCTTCGTAGATGCGGCCGACTTCGACTTCGGCGGTGATATCCTCGATGCGTTTCTTGGCAGCTTGCGCGGCATCCGAATTCACCGAGGAAATGGTGATCGTGCCGTCATCGGCGATGTCGATGACCGCGCCGGTTTCCTCGGTCAGCGCGCGGATCACCGCGCCGCCCTTGCCGATCACATCGCGGATCTTCTCCGGATTGATCTTCATGGTGATCATGCGCGGCGCGAAGTCGGAGACATCCTCGCGATGGCCGGACAGCGATGCCTTCATCTTGCCGAGGATGTGCAGCCGCGCCTCCTGGGCCTGCGCCAAGGCCACCTGCATGATTTCCTTGGTGATGCCCTGGATCTTGATGTCCATCTGCAAGGCGGTGATGCCGGCATCGGTGCCGGCCACCTTGAAGTCCATGTCGCCCAGATGATCCTCGTCGCCGAGGATGTCGGTGAGCACGGCGAAACGATTGCCTTCCTTGATCAATCCCATCGCGATGCCCGCCACGTGGGCCTTCAGCGGCACGCCAGCATCCATCAGCGACAGCGAAGTGCCGCACACCGAGGCCATCGAACTGGAACCGTTCGATTCGGTGACTTCGGAGACCACGCGGATGCTGTAGCCGAATTCCTCGGCCGTCGGCAAAACCGCCAGCAGCGCGCGCTTGGCCAGACGGCCATGGCCGATCTCGCGGCGCTTGGGCGTGCCGACCCGGCCGGTTTCACCCGTGGCAAACGGCGGCATGTTGTAGTGCAACATGAAACGATCGCGGTATTCGCCCTGCAAGGCATCGATGATCTGCTCGTCGCGGCCGGTGCCGAGCGTGGCCACCACCATCGCCTGGGTCTCGCCCCGGGTAAACAGGGCCGAGCCGTGGGTACGCGGCAGCACGCCGTTGCGGATGGCGATCGGCCGCACGGTGCGCGTATCGCGCCCGTCGATGCGCGGCTCGCCGCTGAGGATCTGGTTGCGGACGATCTTCGCTTCCAGATCGAAAAGGTGATTCTTGACGGTGTTGGCATCGGCGGCGTTCTCGCCTTCGCACAGCGCCGCCACCACCGAGGCAGCGACTTCACGCGTCTTCAGGGTACGCGCCTGCTTCTGCGTGATGCGGTAGGCTTCGCGCAGCGGCGCTTCGGCCAGCTCGGCGATACGGGCGATCAAGGTCTCATCCCGGACTGGCGGCTGCCAGTCCCACTCCGGCTTGCCGGCGATCTCGACGAGCGCGTTGATGGCATCAATCGCCACCTGCATCTGCTCATGGCCATACACCACGGCGCCGAGCATCACTTCCTCGGAGAGCTGCTGGGCTTCGGATTCGACCATCAGCACGGCGGCGGCCGTGCCGGCGACGACCAGATTCAACCGGCTGTCCTTCAACTGCGAGAAGGTCGGGCACATCACATACTGGCCGTTGATGTAGCCGACGCGCGCAGCGCCGATCGGGCCGGCAAACGGCACGCCGGAAATCGCCAGGGCCGCCGAAGCGCCGATCATCGCCGGAATGTCCGGATCGATTTCCGGATTGCTCGACATGACGGTGGTGATGACCTGCACCTCGTTGGTGAAGCCTTCCGGAAACAACGGACGGATGGGACGGTCGATGAGACGCGAAGTCAGCGTCTCTTTTTCCGACGGACGCCCTTCGCGCTTGAAGAAGCCACCGGGAATCCGTCCGGCGGCATAGGTCTTCTCGACGTAATCGACGGTCAGCGGAAAGAAATCCTGGCCGGGCTTGGGTTGCGGCTGGGCGACGACGGTGGCCAACACCACGGTGTCATCCATATTGACCAGCACGGCGCCACCGGCCTGGCGGGCGATTTCGCCGGTTTCGAGGGTAACGGTGTGGGCGCCGTAGTTGAAGGTCTTCTTGGTAGGGTTCAGTTCGAGCAAGGTTCTATCCTTTCATCATTAACAGGCTTGACGGGCGCAGATGCCGCCCCATGGCGAACATCACAGCGATCAATTTCAGCGCCATCAAACGCCAATTTCAAACTCAAATAATCAAGCAACCGGATCGCCACGCCACTTCAATCGACACGCATCACTCTTTGCGTGCATTCAGAAGTTTCAGGAGACCCGAGGGCCAGAAACAACAAAGCCGGTGACAACCAGTTCTCCAGATCTGATTGACACCGGCATACTTTCAGGTTTGCCGAGGCAAATATCCTGCTGCGGGACAGAGACAATGCTGTCTCACGCGATCACTCTTGGTTTGCACGTTTTCGGCTCGAAACGCCGCGCCGCACGGCGCGGGCGTCCAGATTACTTGCGCAGGTTGAGACGGCCCAACAGCTCACGATAGCCGTCGAGGTTCTTGCGCTTCAGGTAATCGAGCAGCTTGCGACGCTGATTGACCATTTTCAGCAGGCCGCGCCGCGAGTGGTGATCCTTGACATTGGCCTTGAAATGTCCGGTCAGGCCATTGATACGGGCGGTAAGCAGCGCAATCTGAACCTCCGGCGAGCCGGTATCACCTTGGGCACGCTGGAAGTCGCCAACGATCTTTGCTTTTTCAGCAGTGGAAATTGCCATCTGATTTCTCTTAACTTGGGGTCTTGGAAACGCGCGATTATATCCGCAAACCGGCACACGACTCAAGTGGCGGAATCGCTTCCGTTACCCGATAGAACAATCGACTTCAGAGCGGCTCGGCAACCAGTCGCCGTGGCGCCAGCCAGCCTTCCGCATCGAGCTTGCACAAACCGAGGAAGCGCCCGTCGTGATAGGCGCGAAAGCGCCCCGGCTGGCCGTTCCAGCGCACCGGCTGCCCCTTGCCCAGGCGGATCGCGCTGGTTGCATCCAGTTCGGCACGCGGCAGATCGGCAAGCAGCGTATCCACCGGCGCCAGCAAGGCATCCCGCAGCGCGCCTTCCGCCGCTTCTATCTGCACCGGACTGACCGCCTGCGCCAGCGCCAGCCGGCCGATGCGCGTGCGCCGCAGGCCCGCCAGATGCGCGCCGCAGCCGAGCGCCGCGCCGATGTCTTCAGCCAGGGTGCGGATGTAGGTGCCCTTGCTGCAGGCAACCGTGATCGCCAGCAAGTCGCCCTCCAGACGATCCATGCGCAGCTCGTGAATGACCACCCGCCGTGGCTGACGCTCCACCTCGATGCCTTGCCGGGCGTATTCGTAGAGCGCCTTGCCGTCGCGCTTGAGCGCCGAATGCATCGGCGGTACCTGCATGATTTCGCCGACGAAGGAAGCCAGCACGGCGCTTACCCGTTCCGCGTTGACCGCGACCGGATGCGTTGCAAGCACCTCGCCTTCAGCATCGGCCGTATTGGTCGTCACCCCCAGCCGGATCTGCGCCACATATTCCTTGTCGGCATCGAGCAGCTCGCCGGCGAACTTGGTGGCCTCGCCAAAACAAAGCGGCAGCAGGCCGCTCGCCAGCGGATCCAGCGTGCCGGTATGACCGGCCTTGGCCGCGTTGTAGAGGCGGCGCACGCTCTGCAGCGCGGCATTCGAGGTCAACCCGAGCGGCTTGTCGAGAAGCAGAACGCCGTCCACCCGGCGGCGCGGTGCGCGGCGCGGCGCGTTCATGCGCTCATTCGGTTTCGGTTGTGTCGTCGCCGGCGCCTGCCTGCGAGGCAACGGCTTGATCGATCAATTGCGACAACTGGGTGCCCCGTTCCACGGACTCGTCGTAAACGAAATGCAGCTCGGGCAGGTGATGGATCTTGATGCGGCGCCCCAGTTCGCGACGCAGGAAACTGCTGGCGCGGCGCAGGCCGGCGGCGATTTCCGCGTGTTGCTCATGTCCCGTCAAGGTCGTGTAGAAAACCTTGGCATGGGCATAATCCGGCGTCACTTCGACATCCGTCAGGGTCACCAGACGCACGCGCGGATCCTTCAGTTCGAGGCGGATCAGCTCGGCCAGTTCGCGCCGGATCTGCTCGGCGACACGATCGCTGCGGGAAAAGGTCTTCATGAAGTGATGGCCGGCCAGAGGCAGCACGACACCCGGACGGGCGCCGTGCTGCCAAATGGATTACAGCGTGCGGGCGATATCCTGGATTTCAAAGACTTCGAGCTGATCGCCCTCGATCAGGTCGTCGTAATTCTTCAGCGACAGACCGCACTCGAAACCGCTCTTGACTTCCTTGACGTCATCCTTGTAGCGCTTCAGGGAATCCAGTTCGCCGGTATGGATCACCTGATTGTTGCGCAACAGGCGGACCTGGGCGTTGCGCCGCACGCAGCCGTCGGTGACCATGCAGCCGGCGACCGTGCCCACCTTGGAAATGCGGAACACCTGGCGGATCTCGACCGTGCCGATGACGTTCTCGCGCTTTTCCGGCGCCAGCATGCCCGACAGGGCTGCCCGCACATCGTCCACCGCATCATAGATGATGCCGTAGTAGCGCAGATCGACGCCGAGGTTCTCGGCCAGCCTGCGCGACGAGGCATCGGCGCGCGTATTGAAGCCGATGATGACGCCATTCGATGCGGCGGCCAGGTTGACATCGGACTCGCTGATGCCGCCAACGGCGGCGTGCATGATGTTGACCTTGACTTCGTCGGTGGACAACTGGTTGAGCGCATGCACCAGCGCCTCCTGGGAGCCTTGCACGTCGGCCTTGATGATCAGCGCAAGCTGGCGCGCCTCGGCTTGCCCCATGTTCTCGAACATGTTCTCGAGCTTGGCCGCCTGCTGCTTGGCCAGCTTGACGTCGCGGAACTTGCCTTGGCGGAACAGGGCGACTTCGCGCGCGCGGCGCTCATCCGCCAGAACGACGGCCTCGGCGCCGGCGCCCGGCACATCCGACAAACCCTGAATTTCAACCGGAATCGACGGACCCGCCGCCTCCACGGGCTGACCGTTCTCGTCGAGCATGGCGCGCACGCGGCCATACACTGCCCCGGCCAGCACGGTATCGCCGCGCCGCAAGGTGCCGTTCTGCACCAGGATGGTCGCCACCGGGCCCTTGCCCTTGTCCAGGCGCGCCTCGACGACCACCCCCTTGGCAGGCGCATCCGGAGAAGCCGTGAGCTCCATGACTTCGGCCTGCAGCAGCACGTGCTCCAGCAGATCATCGATGCCCTGGCCGGTTTTTGCCGACAGCGGAACGAATGGCGAATCACCGCCATACTCTTCCGGCACGACGCCTTCGGCGATCAGTTCCTGCTTGACCCGCTCGGGATTGGCCTCCGGCTTGTCGATCTTGTTCATGGCGACGACCAACGGCACGCCGGCCGCCTTGGCATGATGGATGGCTTCCTTGGTCTGCGGCATCACGCCATCATCGGCAGCTACCACCAGAATGACGATATCCGTCGCCTTGGCACCGCGCGCGCGCATCGCCGTAAAGGCCTCGTGGCCCGGCGTATCGAGGAAGGTCACCATCCCGCGCGGCGTCTCGACATGGTAGGCACCGATATGCTGGGTGATGCCGCCGGCCTCGCCGGGCGCAATGCGTGTCTTGCGGATATAGTCGAGCAGCGAAGTCTTGCCGTGGTCGACGTGGCCCATGACGGTAACGACCGGCGCGCGCGGAATCATCGCGTATTCCTTGGCGACCGCCTGTTCCTGTTCGAGGAAGGCATCCGGATCGTCGAGCTTGGCGGCGAAGGGGCGATGGCCCATTTCCTCGACGACGATCATTGCCGTTTCCTGGTCGAGCGACTGGTTGATGGTCACCATCGTGCCCATCTTCATCAGCGTCTTGATCACCTCGGTGGCCTTGACCGACATCTTGTGCGCCAGATCGGCAACGGAAATCGTCTCCGGCACATGGACATCGCGCACGACCTGCTCGGGAGCCTGCTGCTGCGGCGCAGCCTCCTCGCCGTGACCGCCATGGCGCCCACGGTGCCTGCTGCCACCCGCCCCGCGCCAGCCGCTGGGGCCCGTCTCGCCACGCGTCCTGAGGCCGCGTTTTTTGGCGACGTCATCCTTCCAGGCGGTCGTCCCACCCCCGCCGGCCTTTTTGGCCCCCTTCTTGTCGTCTGTCTTGCCAGCGGGCTTGTGCAGCGTGCCGGTCACGCCGGCGGCCTTTTCCTCCGGCTTGGCGGTGGCTTCGGCGGCCTTTTGCGCAGCTTCGAGTTGCGCCTGCTGGGCGGCAAGCCGCCGCTCGGCCTCGATACGCGCCCGCTCCTGCTTTTCCTTGAAATCGGCTGCCTGGCGCGCCAGCAACTCTGCCTGCTTTTGCGCCTCGCGCTGGCGCTGTTCCAGCTCGTTGGCGCTGACCACATTGCGTACCACGCGCACTGCCGAACCCGCCTTGGTGCCCGCAGCAGTCCGGGTGGCTGCGCTGGCTGGGGCAGTCGTCGCCGCCGTTGCCGCCGTATCCGGCGTTGCCGTGGCCGCTGCGGATTTTTTTGTCGCCTTGGCCTTGGCTGCAGGCGCGGGGGCATCGGCAGTCGTGGCAACGCTATCCGCAACGACGGCAGGCGCTGCCATCCCGGCTTGATCGCTGGCTTCGGCCTTGGGTTTGGCCTCGGCCTCACCCGCCGCCATGACCGGTGCAACGCCCTCGGCAACCGGCGTTGCCGCAGCAGCTTTCGCCACGACGGGCGTTTCGACGGCGGCTGGCTTGGTGGTTTTTCCACTTGCCACAGCGGGCGCCGCACCCTCCGCAGGCGCAGTCACATTCACCGGGGCCGCCGTGGCAGCAGCAGCCGGTGTGCTCTCGGCAGCCGCCTCGGTGGCATCGCGGCGCACCAGCACGCGCTTCTTGCGCACTTCGACCTGAATGGTCCGCGCCTTGCCGCTGGCATCCGCAGCGCGGATCTCGGTGGTCTTCTTGCGGGTCAGCGTGATCTTCGCCTTGCCCTCGGCTTCGCCATGCGATTTGCGAAGGTATTCGAGCAACCTGGCCTTGTCCTGTTCTGTCAAGGTGTCGTCGACCGCCTTCTTGCCGACGCCGGCCTTCTTCAACTGCTCCAGCAGCACGCTCGCAGAGACTTTCAGTTCACTGGCAAATTGGGTGACGTTCATTTGTGACATATGGTTGCCCCTCCGCGATTATTCGGCTGCGAACCAGTGTGCACGTGCCTTGGTGATCAGATCCTTGGCGTGTTCCGCATCGATGCCGGTGTATTCCATGAGCTCATCGGTGGCAAGATCGGCCAGATCGTCACGCGACAATATGTTGTTGCGCGCCAGCTTGGCGGCCAGCGATTTGTCCATGCCGACGACCTCGAGCAAATCCTCCGACACATGCTCGAGCTGCTCCTCGTCGACGATGGCCTCGGTCAGCAGCACATTGCGGGCGCGCTCGCGCAATTCATTGACCGTCGCTTCGTCGAAGGCTTCGATTTCGAGCATTTCGGCAATCGGAATGTAGGCAACCTCTTCCAGGGTCGACAAACCCTCCTCGATCAGGATGTCGGCCACTTCCTCATCCACATCGAGCTTCTCCATGAACAGCGCGCGGATCGCACCGTGTTCCTCTTCGGATTTCTGCTGCGACTCCTCGACCGTCATCAGGTTGATGGTCCAGCCGGTCAGTTCCGAAGCCAGGCGCACGTTCTGCCCGCCGCGGCCGATGGCGATGGCCAGGTTGTCCTCGCTCACCACCACGTCCATCGCGTGTTTTTCCTCGTCGACGACGATGCTCGACACCTCGGCCGGCGCCAGCGCGCCGATGACGAACTGCGCCGGCTCGGCCGACCAGTGGATGATGTCGACGCGCTCGCCGGCCAGTTCATTGGTCACCGCCGTGACGCGCGAACCGCGCATGCCGACGCAGGTGCCGATCGGATCGACGCGCGGGTCGTTCGATTTGACGGCAATCTTGGCGCGCACGCCCGGATCGCGCGCCGCCGACTTGATTTCAAGCAGACCGTCCTCGATCTCGGGGACTTCCAGCTCGAACAGCTTCATGATGAATTCCGGCGCCGTGCGCGACAGTATCAACTGCGGACCGCGCGCGGTGCGGTCGATCTTCATCAGCCAGGCGCGCACCCGGTCGCCGGGACGCAGGTTCTCGCGCGGGATCATCTGGTCGCGCGGCAGCACGGCTTCGATGCGGCCCGCTTCGATGATGGCGTTGCCGCGCTCCATGCGCTTGACCGTGCCGTTGACCAGGTGTTCCTTGCGCTCGAGGAAGTCGCTGAGAATCTGCTCGCGCTCCGCATCGCGGATCTTCTGCATGATGACCTGCTTGGCAGCCTGCGCGCCGATGCGCCCGAAGTCGACCGGCTCCAGGGTTTCCTCGATATAGTCGTCGATGGCGATATCGGCAATCTGCTCGCGCGCATCGATGATGCCGATCTGGCACTCATCCTTCTCGACCAGTTCATCGGGCATCACCAGCCAGCGACGATACGCCTCGAAATCTCCCGTCTCACGGTTGATTTCGACACGCACGTCGGCATCGTCATGCACCTTCTTCTTGGTCGCCGAGGCCAGCGCCATCTCCAGGGCGGTAAAGACGATGTCCTTCGGCACGTTCTTTTCACGCGACAACGCATCCACCAGCAGCAACAGTTCACGACTCATTTGTCTCTCCCGCGATCCTCTAGCAAATCCTGTCAAATCCTGTCAAATCCTGTCAAAACTTCGGTACCAGCCGCGCCTTGTCAACCTGCGCCAGCGGCAACTCGAAAGGCTGCCCGCCGCCTTCACCCTGCAGCAGCACCAGCATCTCTTCGGCCTCGCGCACGCCCAGCAGCACGCCGCTGAAATTGCGCCGGCCAGCGATCGGCAGGCGCATCCGCACTTGCGCCTCCTGCCCGGCAAAACGCTCGAAATCCGCCGCTTTCTTCAACGGCCGGTCGAGGCCCGGCGAGGAAATTTCAAGCCGGTCGTAATCGATGTTCTCGACTGCGAACAAGCGGGTCAGGTGATTGCTCACCGCCGCGCAATCGTCGACCGTAATGCCCTCCGGCCTGTCGATGAAAACCCGCAACAGGCGCGCGCGCGGCGTCGTCTCGAAATCGACGAGTTCATAGCCCAGTCCCGTGACGGCTTGCTCGATGCGCTCTGCCAGTTGCATACAAATTTCGCTGCTACAAATGAAAAATGGGCGAAACGCCCATCCTCTTGGATCCCCGAACGCCAGGCAAGCACGCCGGAAACTGGAAAATGAAACCTGCCACACCACGCATCACACGGATCATCGCAGGAACATCCCAACCCCGCGCCGATCCCCGGCAAGTCCGCTAAACCGGTGGATTATATAGGAGCAAGCTCATGGAAGCAAATGAATCAAGGGAACAAACACATGCCGGGGCATGGCCTTGCTGGCGCTTTCCGGCGGCGCCGTTTTATCATGCCCTCCCCAGGCCACCATCAGGAGCGATCATGAGCAAATCCGAATCCCGGCAGATAGTGCTGGCCATGCTGGGCACGCTGTTCTGCCTGCACGCAGCGACTGCGGCGGCGGCAGACGAGCTCGTCAGCACGCTCGCCGATCAGAAACAGCTCGCCATCACCATCTACAACCAGGATCTGGCCCTGATCAAGGACAGCCGCAGCGTCGTGCTCGAGCGCGGTGAAAACGCGCTTGCCTGGCGCGATGTCTCGGCTCGCATGCGGCCGGAAACCGCCTTGCTGCGCAACCCCGCGCGGCCGGAAAGTTTTCGTCTGATCGAACAGAACTTCGATTTTGACTTGCTGACGCCGCAAAAACTGCTGGAAAAGCACGTCGGCCGCAGTTTGCGCGTCATCAAGACGCATCCGTCCAGCGGCGCCGAAACCAGCGAGGAAGCCACCCTGCTGTCCGCCAACGGCGGGACGGTATTGCAGTTTGCCGACCGCATCGAAGCGCATCCGCCCGGCCGTCTGGCCTACCAGACGCTGCCCGACAACCTGCGGGCACAACCGACGCTGGTGATCCGCCTCGATACGGCCGAGGCCGGGCGCCAGGCGCTGGAGCTCGCCTATCTTTCCGCCGGCCTGTCGTGGAAGGCCGACTATGTCGGCGAGCTGTCGGCAGATGAAAAGCGGCTTGACCTGAATGGCTGGGTGACGCTGACCAACCAGTCCGGCGCCAGTTATCCGCATGCCCGCCTGCAACTCGTCGCCGGTGACGTCAACCGCGTCCGCGACGACATGGAGCGCCGCACCATGCTGAGAGCCATGCCGATGGCGGCGGCAGCCGGCGCGGAAGGCATGCAGGAGGAAAACCTGTTCGAGTATCACCTCTACAGCTTCGAGCGCCCCACCAGCATTGCCGACAACCAGACCAAGCAGGTTGCCCTGCTCTCGGCGCCGCAGGTAGCCGTGCGCAAGGAATACCGCCTGCAAGGAGAAGAATACCTTTACCACGACCTGCAGTCCGAGATCGCCCGCAAGCTCAAGGTTGGCGTATTCATGGAATTCGACAACCGGAGCCCCAACCTCGGCCTCCCCTTGCCCAAGGGCATACTGCGCGTCTATAAGCGCGACAGCAACGGCAACGCCCAGTTCATCGGCGAGGACCGCATCGACCACACGCCGAAGAACGAGACGGTGCGCATCAAGCTGGGCGATGCCTTCGATGTCACTGCCGAAAAGAAACAGACCGATTTCAAGCGCATCGCCGCCAGCGGCCGGGGCAGCAGCGGCGTGATCGAGACGGCCTTCGAAATCACGCTGAAGAATGCCGGGAACGAAGCCATCAGCGTTGACGTCGTCGAACCCATTCCTGGCGACTGGAGCATGCTTGCGGAAAACCTGGCGCACACCAAGGCCTCGGCAAACCAGGCGCGCTGGCGTGTGCCGGTGCCGGCGCAGGGCAGCAAGCTGCTGAGCTACCGGATCAGAACGAAGTTTTGAACGGGCTGAACGGGAGTTGAACGGCGCCGGCCTCCCCATCGCCGCTGCCACAAAAGCCTAGCGTGCCTGACGCTTCCCGCCTGCCCTGCTCCTGTTCCCTTCGCTCCTTCTGCCGCCTGCACCACTTGCACCACTTGCACCATCTGCGCCACCACGCCGCGCGCGGACCGGGGCAGCGGTGGCGGATTTTGCCGCAAGTTTCCTTGCCACGGCTTCGACGGCGGGCTCCTGAACAGCCGCGGGCGCTGCCGCAGGCAGTTGGCGGATCAAGCGTTTGACCTCTTCCGGCGACAGCTCGAGCGTCATGCCGCGCTTGAGACGCGGCGGCATCTGCAGCGAACCATAGCGCACGCGCATGAGGCGGCTGACGGTCAGGCCGACCGCCTCGAACATGCGCCGCACCTCGCGATTGCGCCCTTCGGCGATGGTCACGCGATACCAGCGGTTGGTGCCCTCGCCGCCGCCCTCGGTCAACCGGCCGAAGCGCGCCACCCCATCTTCCAGCGCAACGCCTTCGAGCAGACGGGCGCGCGCCTCGATCGACAGCTCGCCGACGATGCGCACCGCATACTCGCGCTCGATGCCGCTGCGCGGGTGCATCAGGCGATCGGCAAGCGCGCCATCATTGGTGAATAGCAACAGACCGCAGGAATTGAAATCCAGCCGGCCGACGGCGATCCAGCGCCCGCCGCGCATGCGCGGCAGCTTGTCGAAGACGCTGGCGCGTCCCTGCGGGTCATTGCGCGAGACGATCTCGCCTTCCGGCTTGTGGTACATCAGCACGCGCAGACGGCGCGCATCGGCCAGGCGCAGATGCACCAGCTTGCCATTCAGCCGGATCTTGTCGCGCGCGCCGATGCGCTGGCCGACGTGGGCGGGCTCGCCATTCACGCTGACGCGTCCCTGGCTGATCCACTCTTCCAGCTCGCGCCGCGAACCATAGCCGGCATCGGCCAAGGCCTTGTGCAGTTTTTCCGTCTGTTCGTCCGCGCCCGGATTGCGTTCGACAGGCGCGGCGCCACCGCTGCCGCGCGCGCGCCGGCCCGCCGGAACTGCCGCACCGGCAGCCGTTTTCGCCGCGGCAGGACGAAATGGCGTATTGCGGCCACCGACCCGGCGCGGCCCAGGCACTCGTTCTCCTTTATCCGCTGCCGCCGCCTTCGTACCGGCAGCCCGAGGATCAGATTTCTTGCTGCGCGGCGGCATCGGTGACATCGCGGTTCTCCATGCTTGCTTCCATATCCGCCAATGGCGGTAACTCGGACAGGCTGCGCAGGCCGAGATCGTCGAGAAACTTTCTGGTCGTGGCGTACAGGGCCGGCCGGCCGGGGGCGTCGCGATGGCCGACGCAATCGATCCAGTCGCGCGCCTCCAGGGTTTTGAGGATATTGGGCGAAACGGCGACGCCGCGAATGTCCTCGATGTCGCCGCGCGTCACCGGCTGGCGATAGGCGATGATGGCCAGGGTTTCCATCACCGCCCGCGAATATTTCGGCGCCTTCTCGTTCTTCAGTCGATCCAGATGCGCCTGATATTCCGGCCGTGTCTGGAAGCGCCAGCCGCTGGCCAACTGCGCCAGTTCGACGCCGCGCGGCGACCAGTCGGCCTTGAGGTCGGCCAGCAGGGCACGCAGGGTATCGTCGTCGAATTCTTCGTCGAACAGGCGCTTCAGCTCGGGCAGCGGTAAGGGGCCGCTGGCCGTCAGCAGCGCCGCCTCGAGCACCCGCTTGTAGTCTTCAGGCGTGTAGAGCGTCAGCATTGGGGGATAGCCTCACATAGATGGGAGCGAGCGGTTCGCTCTGCGTGATCTCGACCAGTTTCTCGCGCGCCAGCTCCAGCATGGCGAGAAAGTTGACGATCAGATGAGGGATGCCGGCACCCGGCTCGAACAGGCGCTCGAAGGCAACGAAACCGCCGCCGGCCAGGTGGCGCATGATCAGGCTCATGTGCTCGCGCACGGAGAGCTCGTCGCGGCGTATCCGGTGATGCTGGGTGACGCGCGCCTGCCTGAGCAACTGCAGCCAGGCGGTCTGCAGATCCTGCAACGTCACTTCCGGCTGGCGTTCGACGAGCTTGTCGGCGATCCACACCGTCACCCATTCGTAGTCACGCTCGGCCTGCGGCAGCTCGTCGAGCTTCGCCGCTGCCGCCTTCATCTGTTCGTATTCGAGCAGGCGGCGCACCAGTTCGGCGCGCGGATCTTCCGGCTCGCCGTCCTCGGTCCTGGGGGGGCGCGGCAACAGCATGCGCGACTTGATGTCGATCAGCATCGCCGCCATCAGCAGATATTCGGCCGCCAGTTCCAGGTTGCGCTTGCGCATCGCCTCGACATAGGTCAGATACTGCTCGGTCAGCGGCGCCATGGCAATGTCGAGAACATTGACGTTGGCCTTGCGGATCAGATACAGCAGCAGATCGAGCGGGCCTTCGAAGGAATCGAGAATGACCTCCAGCGCATCGGGCGGAATGTACAGATCCTTGGGCATTTCGAGCATGGGCTCGCCATAGATCCTCACCGCATGGTCGGCATCGACCAGCGCCGCTGCCTGTTCGCCGACGATGGCAACAAGTGCCGCAGACACGGTATCAGCCGTCTCCACCGTCTCCGACGCATCGGCAACGGTCACGCCCGGCCCGGCGGCTTGCTCCGTGCTCATGTGTAATCGAGGCCCATCGCCTCGCGCACGTCGCGCATGGTTTCCTGCGCCAGCTTGCGCGCCTTTTCGCAGCCGTCGGCGATGATGTTGCGCACCAGTTGCGGATCGTCCAGATACACCTGGGCGCGCTCGCGCATCGGCTCCTGCTCCTTGAGGATGGCGTCGATCACCGGCTGCTTGCACTCCAGGCAACCGATGCTCGCGCTGCGGCAGCCTTTCTGCACCCAATCCCTGGTCGCCGCATCCGAATACACCAGATGGAATTGCCACACCGGACATTTGTCCGGATCGCCCGGATCGGTACGCCGCACCCGCGCCGGATCGGTCGGCATGGTGCGCACCTTCTTGATCACGCTGTCGCGGTCCTCGCGCAGCGCAATGGTGTTGTTATAGGACTTCGACATCTTCTGGCCATCCAGGCCGGGCATCTTCGCCGCCTCGGTGAGCAGGGCCTCCGGCTCGACCAGGATCATCTTTCCGCTGCCTTCGAGATAGCCGAACAGACGCTCGCGATCGCCCAGCGAGAGGTTCTGCGCCTCGCCCAGCAGGGCATGGGCGCGTTCGATGGCCTCCGCCTCGCCGCGCTCCTGATAGCGGGTGCGCAATTCGTTGTAGAGCTTGGCGCGCTTGCTGCCGAGCTTCTTGATGGCCTCCTTGGCCTTCTCCTCGAAATCCGGCTCGCGCCCGTACAGGTGGTTGAAGCGGCGCGCCAGCTCGCGGGTGAATTCGATATGCGGAATCTGGTCCTCGCCCACCGGTACCTTGTCGGCGCGATAGATCAGGATGTCCGCGCTCATCAGCAGCGGATAGCCGAGAAAACCATAGGTGGTCAGATCCTTGTGACTCAACTTTTCGATCTGGTCCTTGTAGGTCGGCACCCGCTCCAGCCAGCCCAGCGGGGTCATCATCGACATCAGCAGGTGCAGCTCGGCATGCTCCGGCACGCGCGACTGGACGAACAGCGTGGCCTGCGCCGGATCGACGCCGGCGGCCAGCCAGTCGACGACCATCTCCCAGGCGTTGTCCACGATACGGGCGGTATCGTCATAGCTGGTGGTCAGCGCATGCCAGTCGGCGACGAAGAACAGGCAGGGATATTCGTGCTGCAGCGTGATCCAGTTTTTCAGCACGCCATGGTAGTGGCCAAGATGCAGGCGGCCGGTCGGGCGCATGCCGGAGAGAACGCGTTCAACGTACATATTCTGGGTGCCGGGAGCTAGGAGCTTGGGGTCAGGAGGTCAGGGGGACAGGCGCCGCCTGGAAGGGGAAGGATTTTAGCAAAGACACGACCACTCAGCCTTCCAGACCGAAGGGCGCCAGCGCGCCGCAGCCGGCACGCACCAGCACCGGCGCGCCGCTGACCAGATCGATCACCGTGGTCTGCGCAGTGCTGCAGGGGCCGGCGTCGATCACCAGATCGAGCTGATGTTCGAGCCGGTCGAGGATTTCGTGGCTGTCGTTGAGCGGCTCGGCTTCCTCTTCATCGCTCGTCTTGCCCGGCAGGATCAAGGTGGAGGTCAGCAGTGGCTCGCCCAGTTCGGTGAGCAGCGCCTGTACCAGCACATGGTCGGGCACCCGCAGACCAAGGGTCTTGCGCTTCGGATGCAGCACCCGGCGCGGCAATTCCCGGCTGCCTTCGAGGATGAAGGTATAGCAGCCCGGCGTGGTGGCCTTGAGCTGACGATAGACGGAATTGTCGACGCGGGCATAGGTGGCGATCTGCGACAGATCGGCGCACATCAGCGTCATCAGGTGGCGCTCGTCCACGCCGCGGATGCGCCGGATGCGATCGAGCAGTTCCTTGTCGCCGAGATGGCCGGCCAGCGCATAGGAGGAATCGGTCGGCAGCGCCACCAGACCACCCTGGCGAATGATCTCGACGGCATGGCGAATCAAGCGTGGCTGAGGATGTTCGGGATGAATGTAGAAAATCTGTGTCATCGGCAAAATGCAATCAGAGCAGTAGCTGCCAGACCGGCCGCAGGTCTTCCGGCAGGGCCGGCAAGCGGCCGAGATCGATGCGGCTCTCGCCGGGACCGTGAAAGTCCGAACCCCGGGAGGCGAAGAGGCCGAACTCGCGCGCGTGGCGGGCGCTGGCGGCGATCTCCTCGTCGCTGTGCGAACCCGACAGCACCTCGATGGCCTCGCCACCCAGATCGCGGAACTCGCCGAGCAGACGACGCAGCGCCTTTTTGGTGATGCGGTAGCGCCCCGGATGCGCAATCACCGCCACGCCGCCGGCACCGTGAATCCAGTCGATGGCGGTCTGCAGCGTCGTCCATTGGTGACTGACGTAACCCGGTTTGCCCCTGGCCAGCCAGTGATCGAACACCGATTTCACATCCTTGGCGTAGCCGCTTTCCACGATGTAGCGCGCGAAGTGCGAACGCCCGACCAGCGCCGGATTGCCGACGAAACGCAGCGCGCCTTCATAGGCGCCATGGATGCCGACCTTGTCGAGCTCCGCCGCCATGAGTCTGGCGCGGTCATCGCGGCCGCTGCGCAAATGCGCCAGCCCGACGTCGAGCACGGCATAGCCGGGATCCACGCCGAGGCCGACGACATGGATCGTCTGGTCATCGCCCCAGGACACCGAAATCTCGACGCCATCGACGAAACGCAGCCCCAGTTCCTCCGCCGCGGCCCGCGCCTCGGCCAGCCCCTCCAGCTCGTCATGATCGGTCAGCGCCAGCAGCTCGACGCCATTGGCATGGGCGCGCCGCACCAGATCCGCCGGACTCAGCAGACCATCGGACATGCAGGAGTGGCTGTGCAGATCGGCATTGAGGCCGGAGCCGGAACCAAGCGCCGCCGTCATGAAAAGAACGCCTCGATCAACCGCGCCAGTTGCTCGGGCTGGTCGTGATGCAGATTGTGTCCGGCATCCTGGATGACTTCCCGCCGCAGATGGCTGAAACAGGCCATGCGCCCCTCGTAATCGTCTTCGCCCAGGCCGTGATACATGGCCATCGCCGACGACTCGCTGCCTTCCACCCACAGCACCGGCGCGCTCACCCGCCGCCAGCAAGCCTTAGCCTCCTCCAGGCGATAGGGATAAGGCGCCAGCAGCTTGTGACAGGGATCGCTGGCCACCACGATCGGCCGCGCCGGATCGGCAGAATCGGCACCATCCTCGACGCCGAAATGCTCGGCCAGAAAGCTGGCGCGTTCAGCGCTCAGGCGCGGGTTGAGCCGCTGCAGCCGCTGGGCCAGCGCGGCGCGATCGGCATAACGCCGGCTGGGCGCCAACTGGCGCGACTGATCCAGCCAATGGCGATAGCGGCCGGGCGCATCCTCGGGATCCGCCGCCGGCAGGCCGAAGCCCTCCAGCGTGACCAGGCCCGTCACCCGCTCCGGCCGTACGCCGGCATACACGCAAAGCACATTGCCGCCCATGCTGTGCCCCACGATGCGCGCCGGCGCATCCGGCGAATAGTGATCGAGCAAGGCGTCGAGATCGGCAAGGTAGTCGGGAAACCAGTAGCAGCCGTGATTCCATTGCGACTGCCCGAAGCCGCGCCAATCCGGCGCAATGCAGCGCCACTCGCCGGCAAGGGCGTCGACGAGAAACTGGAAACTGCCCGAAAAATCCTGCCAGCCGTGCAGCAGAAACAGTTTGGGCGCATCCTCGCTGCCCCAGACACGCACATGCATGCGCATGCCGCGCAGGGTCAGGAATTCGGAGGTGCTGGGGTACATCGTTGAATTTTAACATCCATACATGACGATGCTCCCGCCATCCCGCTCGATTGAGCATGCTTGAGCGCGCCGCGTCCGATATTCCACAATTGCCGCGTGCGGACATTGCCCGAATTAGGCTTTAGCTATAATGAAACCCGCTCGTCACAGCTACAGGAGGCGCTTGCTCGTCGCAGAGCAGACCGCGAATGCGGCTCTGAGCCTGCAGATTTCCACCCCTGCGGATTTCAGGATTTCGTACATCTAACCAAGGAGCCAAAACACATGCGCACCGTTACCGCTACCGTTACGCTGACCCTTGCTGCACTCTCCCTCATACCGCTGGCAGCCCATTCCGCCGACGACTACGCGACTCCCAAGGAAGCCGAAGAAATCGTGGCCAAAGCCGTCAAGGCAGTCAATACCGACAAGGCAACTGCATTCAAGGAAATTACCGGCAAGGACAAGAAATGGATCCATCTCGATCTCTACCCGGTGGTCTACGGCATGGATGGCAAGTGTCTGGCGCATGGCCAGAATGAAAAGTCGGTCGGCAAGGATTTGCTTGAACTGGCCGATGCCGACGGCAAGGAGTTCGTCAAGGAAAGAGTCGAGCTGGCCAAGACCAAAGGCAAGTTCTGGCAGGATTACAAGTTCACCGACCCTGTCACCAAGAAGGTACTGCCGAAGTCGGCCTACTGCGAGAGGACCGGTGAAATGATCGTCTGCGCAGGTGTGTACAAACGCTAAGGCATGTTCATGTTCTCATGCAGCCGGCAGATTGCGCCGCATGAGAACATGCCCCTGATTTTCTGCCATGCGCGCCGCAACCACCCTGCGAGCGGTTGCAGCCCATTTATTCAGCGAGTACCGTCATGAGCATCAAGGCCAAAATGTTTCTGCTTGCTCTGGGTGCCGTAGCCATGGTGCTGTTGCTGGGCATCTCCAGCCTCTTCGGCATACGAACGCTCCAGCAGGCACTCGATGATGTCGCCGTCAAGGGCATCGGTCATTCCCAGGCACTCAGCGAGGCCAACAGCAAATTATTTGCGGCCAACCTTTCGGCTTATCGCCTTTTCGCCACGATGGTCAACTTCGATGCGGCCCGCATCCAGGCGGAGACCGCCACGGTGCTCGGCCATGCCGATGGCGCGATCAAGATACTGAAGGATATGGAAGAGCGCAGCGACCTCCAGGCCGAAGAAAGGCAGACACTCGCCGAATTGGCCGAACCGCTTGCCCAATATCGCAAACTCATTGCCCAGGCCATCGACATGGCCGAATCCGATCTGCCCTCCGGCACCGGCATGATGCAGGCAGCAGACAAACGTTTCCTGAAGATCAAAGAAGAACTCGGAAAAATGATCGACGATCAAAAAGCCGAGTCGAATGCCTTGACTGTGGCGGCCACCGCTGCCGGCGATCGCTCCATCACCACCAGCGCCGTCGTCTTCCTGGTCAGTCTGATCGGATGCGCCGCCGTTTCTTTCATATTGTCCGGAAAGATCGTCGGTCCCCTGCTCGATGCCATCCGTACCGCCAGATCGATCGCCGGAGGCGACCTGACCAATCGTATCGAAATCAGCGGCAAGGACGAAACTGGCGACCTGCTGCGGGCGCTTGCGGACATGCAAACCAACCTTCGCAGCCTGATTGGCCAGATCGAAGCCAATGTGCAGCAAACCGCAACCTCATGCAGCCTGATGTCGTCGGCATTTCAAAACATCAACCAATCGGTTCATGCCCAGAATGACGCAACCGCCGCCGTTGCAGCCGCGATCGAGGAAATGAGCGTCAGCATCACCAGCATCCATGACAACGCCAGCCACGCGCTCAGCGCGAACCGCAAGAGCGCCGAGTTCGCATCACAGGGCGTCAGGGTCACCCAGAGCGCTTCGGCCGAGATGCTGAAAATTTCCGCCACGGTCAAGGATGCCGCAGAGGTCATCGAGCGTGTCGGGCAACAGACGAACGAAATATCCAGCATCGTGAAGACGATCCGTGAAGTGGCGGATCAGACCAACCTGCTGGCACTCAATGCAGCCATCGAAGCAGCGCGCGCCGGGGAGTCGGGCCGAGGCTTCGCCGTAGTCGCCGACGAAGTACGCAAGCTTGCCGAAAAGACGACGAGTTCTTCCGAGGAAATCCGCCGCATGATCGAGGCGGTTCAACTGAGTTCGGGGAATGCCGTGGACACCATCCGCCAGATGGTGAATCAAATGGAAATCACGGCCAGCCATGCAGCCAATGCGCAGGAAGCGATCGAGCGTATCCAGGCCAGCTCGAAACAGAGCGAAGGCCATGCCCAGGACATTGCCGCCGCGCTGGGCGAACACTCATCGACCAGCCACCTGATCGCCCAACAGGTCGAGAACATCACCTGCATGAGCAACGAGAATGCGCAAAGCATCGCTCAGGCCGGCCAAGCCATGCAGGAATTCGAAGACAAGGCCGGCATCCTGAATACTGCCGTAAAAAACTTCAAGATTTAGGGAAATGCCGACGCGCATGGCGGACGGACGGAGGCGGCCGACAATTCATCGGCAGGTTCGACTTCCCCGCAGAAACGGCAATGAAACAAGACGGCGGCATGGCGCCCGATACGGTAGACTGGGTGGCCCGTACTGCCCCGGGGCCATGTCCGGGCCGGAGCCGGAGCCGAAAGCCAAAGACCGAAGATTGACCGCTGAACTCTTTCGTAGCAGAGCAACCACACTCGAACCACGCCACTCGTGACCACTGACTGCCAATGATGACCAAAGCCGCTGAGCAACATTCCGAAATCGTCCGCCTGCTTTCCAAGACCCTGGCCCCGGACGCTTCCCATGGCGGCCTGGCGGACATCCCCCTGGAACAACGTCAGCAGATACAGGCCCTGCTCGACACCTCGGCGCGCGTTTCCGGCGGGATATTCATGTATATCGCCCTCTGGCTGATCATCGCCTGGGGCACCCAACTGATCAGCCTCAACCCGACACTGGTCTGGTCCTTCACCGCCTGGCTGACGGCAATCGCCATTTGCCGGCTGTTGCTGAAACGCGCCTTTCCCACGCTCATCGTCAAACGCATCAAATTCGCCCGCCGCGCCTTGTACTGGGTGGTACTCGTCAACGGCTTCAGCTGGGGTCTGATGACCGCTGCCAGCATTTATTTGACCGAGCTCGAGCCGATGCGCAGCGCCATGATCCTCGTCGCCGTCGGCATCTGCTCCGCCGGCAGCATGGCAATGGCCATCGACTCCTTCCTCAAGTTCTGGTTTCCGATCGCGCTGATCTTCCCCGTCGCGCTCGGCACCCTCGCCAGCAACACCGAGGGCAATCTGCTGCTGGCCACCCTGGCTTTCGTCTACGCCTTCTATCTCATGTTCTCCATACACAGCACGCATCGCGATTATTGGCGCGCGATGCACGCCAATGCCCAGTTCGAACGCGCCAGCCTGACCGATGCGCTGACCCAGGTCGCCAACCGCATGTCTTTCGACCGCCAGTACCAGCACGAATGGCGGCGCGCAAGCCGGCACAGCAATGAACTCGCCGTGTTGATGGTAGACCTGGATCACTTCAAGCAGATCAACGACACCTACGGCCACCAGGCGGGCGACCGGGTGCTGCAGCACGTTGCCAACGTCCTGCAGAATGCCCTGCTGCGTGGCGGCGATTCGGTCGCCCGTTATGGCGGAGAGGAATTCGTCATCCTGCTGCCGCAGGCCGACGTGGAAGGCGCCTCGACGGTTGCCCAGCGCATCCTCGCAAGCGTATCCACCCACAGCATAAAAATCGACAACAACGAACTGCGCATCACCTGCAGCATCGGCTGCGCCCTGGCCCAGCCTCACGAGCAAACGCGACCGGAAGACCTGCTCAAGCTGGCCGATACCGCCCTCTATGCCGCCAAGGCCGCCGGCCGCAACCTGGCATATTTCAACCATGGCGACGGCACCATCAGCCCCATCCAGCAGCAATCACACACGTCCCGCACACCCGCCTCTCCCGCCACCCGTTCTTGCGACAAGACCGCCAAGACGGCATAATGCGGCCCGTCGCAGGGAGAGCGTGAACATGAATTCCGTTCACCGCCGAAGGCGCAATCCCGTAACCGCTCAGGCCAACGAACCGGCGACGCAGGACAAATCTGGAGAGCGATGGGCTGGATCCATCCACCGAAGGGGCACCCGGCCGGGATGAGGCAGCGAAGACAGCGCTCATCCGCACCGCAATCTCTCAGGTACCAAGGACAGATGGGGCGAATGGATGACATCCATTCGCCCTTTTTTCATTCATCCGATCCTGCACCAGGAAAATCTGACAAGCCACTGATCCTCATGGAAAAACCGCCCATTCTCCTGCATACCCCGCTCCACGCCACGCATCTGCGCAGCAAGGCCAGAATGGCCGACTTCGCCGGCTGGGACATGCCCATCCACTACGGCTCGCAGATCGAGGAACACCAGGCCGTGCGCAGCGCCGCGGGCATGTTCGACGTCTCCCACATGCTCGCCATCGACCTGACTGGCCCGGACGCCACCGCCTGGCTGCGTCGCTTGCTGGCCAACGACGTGGTCAGGCTGACGGCCCCGGGCAAGGCCCTGTATTCCTGCCTGCTGCGCAAAGACGGCGGCATCATCGACGACCTGATCGTGTATTTCTTCGACCCGACGCATTACCGCATCGTCGTCAACGCCGGCACCGCCGACAAGGATCTGGCCTGGATGCAACAGCATGCCGCGGGCTTCGACATCGCCCTCGCGCCGCGCCGCGACCTGGCGATGATCGCCATCCAGGGGCCGCAGGCACGTGAAAAATTCTGGCAGGCCTGTCCCGACAGCCGCGCGGCAAGCGAAGGACTGGCCTCCTTCCAAGCGGCCTTCCATGGCGACTGGCTGATCGCCCGCACCGGCTACACCGGCGAGGACGGCTTAGAAATCGCCCTGCCGGCCGAGCAGGCCGCCACCGTCTGGACGCAGCTCGAAGCCGCCGGCGTACGCCCATGCGGCCTCGGCTGCCGCGACACGCTGCGCCTCGAAGCCGGCATGAATCTCTACGGCCAGGACATGGACGAAAGCATCTCGCCGCTCGAAGCGGGGCTAGCCTGGACGCTGGCCATGCAGGACGAGCGCGACTTCATCGGCAAGACCGCCCTCCTCGCGCAACGGCCGGCACGCCGGCTCACCGGCCTGCTGCTGCAGGAACGCGGCGTGCTGCGCGCCCACCAGACCGTGAAAACAGCCCACGGCAACGGCGAAATCACCAGCGGCAGCTTCTCGCCGACCCTGCAGCAAGGCATCGCGCTGGCCCGCCTGCCCGCCGCGGTTGCCATCGGCGATAGCGTCGAAGTCGATATCCGCGGCAAATGGCTGCAGGCCAAGGTGGTCAAGCCGCCTTTCGTGCGTCACGGCCAGCGCCTGTTTTCCTGATTCATTTCATCCAAGCAAACACACCAACCGGAGAATCCCATGAACGTCCCCGCCAATCTCAAGTACGCCAAAACCCACGAATGGGCACGCCTCGACGCCGATGGTCTGGTCACCGTCGGCATCTCCGATCACGCCCAGGAAGCGCTCGGCGACATCGTCTTCCTCGAACTGCCCGAAGTCGGCCGCACGCTGCAAGCCGGCGAAGAATGCGCCGTGGTCGAATCGGTCAAGGCCGCCTCCGACATCTACGCGCCGATCGCCGGTGAAGTCGTCGCAACCAACCAGGCCGCCATCGACGCGCCGGAACTGGTGAACCAGGACGCCTACGCCAACTGGCTGTTCAAGCTGCAACCCGCCAACACTGCCGAACTCGACGCGCTGCTCGACGCGGCGAGTTATGCAAAGGTGGCAGAGAGCGAGTAAAGCTGGGGGAACGGCGTGGTTCGGGTAGCTCCGTCATTCCCGCGCAAGCGGGAATCCAGAGGTGTCTGAGACATGGATCCCCGCTTGCGCGGGAATGACGAGGGTAACTTGACGTGCAATGGCCACGACATGCCATCGATAGCATTGAACCACATACCGCAACAAACCAAGGTCACACCATGCCCAACACACCCTCCCTACTCGAACTCGAACAACGCGATGCCTTCATCGCCCGTCACATCGGCCCGAACCGCGACGAAATCGCGGCGATGCTGGCCGTCATCGGCGCTGCCAGTCTCGATGAGCTGATCGAGCAGACTGTGCCGGCGGCCATCCGCCTGACTGCGCCGCTGGCGCTGTCCGACGCGCTGCCGGAGCATGAGGCGCTGGCCAGGCTCAAGGCCATCGCGGCGCGGAACGTCGTCAACAAATCGCTGATCGGCATGGGCTACCACGACACGCTGATGCCGGCGGTGATCCAGCGCAACGTGCTGGAGAATCCCGGCTGGTACACCGCCTACACGCCCTACCAGGCGGAGATCGCCCAGGGCCGGCTCGAAGCGCTGTTGAACTACCAGCAGATGGTGATCGACCTGACCGGCCTCGAACTCGCCAACGCCTCGCTGCTCGACGAAGCCACCGCCGCCGCCGAGGCGATGGCGATGGCGCGGCGCATCTCGAAGGCCAGGTCGAACGCCTTCTTCGTCGATGCCGCCTGCTTTCCGCAGACCATCGACGTGCTGAAGACGCGCGCCGGATTCTTTGGCTTCGAGCTGATCTTCGGCACGCCCGAGCAGGCCGCAGCGCAGGAAGTCTTCGGCGCGCTGTTCCAGTATCCGAACGATCGCGGCGAGATCGCTGACCTCACGCCGCACATCGCCGCGGTCAAGGCAGCCAGCGGCATCGCCGCCGTGGCCACCGATCTGCTGGCGCTGGTGCTGCTCAAGTCGCCGGGAGAGATGGGCGCGGACATCGCCTTCGGCTCGGCGCAGCGCTTCGGCGTGCCGATGGGCTTCGGCGGCCCGCACGCCGCCTTCTTCGCCACGCGCGACGAACACAAGCGCCAGGTGCCCGGCCGCATCATCGGCGTCTCCGTCGATGCGCGCGGCAAAAAGGCGCTGCGCATGGCGCTGCAGACGCGCGAGCAGCACATCCGCCGCGAGAAGGCCAACTCCAACATCTGCACCTCGCAGGTGCTGCTCGCCAACCTCGCCGGCATGTATGCCGTGTATCACGGCCCGGCCGGCCTGCGCGACATCGCGCTGCGCGTCCATCGCCTCGCCGCGCTGCTCGCCGCCGGCCTGCGCGAAGCCGGTATCGAAGCGGCCAACGCGCAGTTCTTCGACACGCTGCGCCTCGACCTCGGCGCGCACGCGCCGACGGTGCTGCAGGCCACGCGCGCCGCGGGATACAACCTGCGCGAGGTCTCCGACAGCGTGCTGGCCGTGGCCCTCAACGAAAAAACCACGCGCGATGACGTCGTCGAACTGCTGCAACTGATCGGCGGCCGCTCACCCACGCCCGACGCGCCCGGCGCACTCGATGCGCTCGATCAGCAACGCCCCATCGCCATTCCCGCCGAACTGCTGCGCCGCGACGCCATCCTCACGCATCCGGTGTTCAACACGCACCACACCGAGCACGCCATGCTGCGCTACCTGAAGAAGCTGCAGAACAAGGATCTGGCGCTCGACCACTCGATGATCCCGCTGGGCTCCTGCACCATGAAGCTCAACGCCAGCAGCGAGATGCTGCCGATCAGTTGGCCCGAGTTCGCCGACCTGCACCCGTTCGCGCCGCTCGACCAGGCGGCCGGTTATCTGGAAATGATCCGCACCCTGGAAGACGCGCTCAAGGCGATCACTGGCTTCGACGCGATCTGCATGCAGCCGAATTCCGGCGCGCAGGGCGAATATGCCGGCCTGGTCGCCATCCGCCGCTACCAGGCGAGCCGCGGCGAAAGCTCGCGCGACGTCTGCCTGATCCCGAAGTCGGCGCATGGTACCAACCCGGCGACGGCGCAGATGTGCGGCCTTTCCGTGGTCGTCGTCGATTGCGACGAGGCCGGCAACATCAACATCGCCGACCTGCGCGCCAAGGCCGCCGGACATGCCGCACGCCTGTCCTGCATCATGCTCACCTATCCGTCGACGCATGGCGTGTTCGAGGAAGGCGTGCGCGAGATCTGCGCCATCGTCCATGAGCACGGCGGCCAGGTGTACATGGACGGCGCCAACCTCAACGCCCAGCTCGGCCTGACCAGCCCGGCCTCGATCGGCGCCGACGTCTCGCACATGAATCTGCACAAGACTTTCGCCATCCCGCACGGCGGCGGCGGGCCGGGCATGGGGCCGATCGGCCTCAAGGCGCATCTGGCGCCGTTCGCGGCCAATCACGCGGTGCAGCCGATCGACGGCCCGCACCAAGGCCAGAGCGCGGTCAGCGCCGCGCCGTGGGGCTCGGCCTCGATCCTGCCGATTTCCTGGATGTACATCGCCATGATGGGCGGCGCCGGCCTCAAGCGCGCCACCGAGGTCGCCATCCTCAACGCCAACTACGTCGCCGCGCGCCTCGAGCCGCATTATCCGATTCTCTACACCGGCAGCCGGGGCCGCGTCGCCCACGAGTGCATCCTCGACGTGCGCGCGATCAAAACCGCCACCGGCATCGCCGAACTCGACATCGCCAAGCGCCTGATGGACTACGGCTTCCACGCGCCGACGGTGAGCTTCCCGGTCGCCGGCACGCTGATGGTGGAGCCAACCGAATCCGAAAACCAGGACGAGCTCGACCGCTTCATCGCCGCGATGATCGGCATCCGCGAGGAAATCCGCCAGATCGAAAACGGCACCTGGCCGGCCGACGACAATCCGCTGAAGCATGCCCCGCACACCCAGGCCGACGTGATTTGCAGCGACAGCGACTGGAACCGCCCCTACAGCCGCCAGCAAGCCGCCTTCCCGCTGCCTTTCGTCGCCGAGAACAAGTTCTGGCCGAGCGTGAACCGCATCGACGACGTATATGGCGACCGCAACCTGTTCTGCGCCTGTCCGCCGATCGAGGCCGCTTCCGCTTGAAGCCCGCGCCCGAGCTTCTCGCCCCCGCCGGTTCGCTGGAAATGCTGGAGACGGCGCTGGCCTATGGCGCCACCGCCATCTACGCCGGCCAGCCGCGCTACAGTCTGCGCGTGCGCAACAACAGCTTCGGCGACATGGCCCAACTCGGCCAGGGCATCGCTACCGCCCACGCCGCCAACGCCAGGCTGTATGTGGTCAGCAACATCTATCCGCACAATGCCAAGATCAAAACCTACCTGGCCGACATGGCGAAGGTGGTAGCTCTCCAGCCCGATGCGCTGATCATGGCCGACCCCGGCCTGATCGACATGATCCGCGAAACCTGGCCAGAAATGCCAATTCACCTTTCGGTGCAGGCCAACACCGTGAACTACGCCGCGGTGCGTTTCTGGCAGAAGCTCGGCATCTCGCGGGTGATCCTCTCGCGCGAACTCTCGCTCGACGAGATTGCCGAAATCCGCCAGCAATGTCCCGACATGGAACTGGAAGTCTTCGTCCATGGCGCGCTGTGCATCGCCTATTCGGGCCGCTGCCTGCTCTCCGGCTACTTCAACCATCGCGACCCGAACCAGGGCACCTGCACCAATTCCTGCCGCTGGGATTACCAGGTCAAGCCGACACAGACCGATGCCACTGGCGACGTCTACCTGATCGAAGAAGCCAGCCGTCCGGGGCAACTGATGCCGATCGAGGAAGACGAGCACGGCAGCTACATCATGAACTCCAAGGACTTGCGTGCCATCGAACACGTCCAGCGGCTGGTCGACATCGGCGTCGACTCGCTGAAGATCGAAGGCCGCACCAAGTCACCCTACTACGTCGCCCGCACCTGCCAGGCCTATCGCCGCGCCATCGACGATGCCGTGGCCGGCAAGCCGCTCGATCCACGCCTGCTGGCCGAACTCGACGGCCTGGCCAACCGGGGCTACACGGATGGTTTCTATCAGCGCCACCACGACGCCGAATATCAGAACTATCTGCACGGCTCATCCCGATCCGGGCGCAGCCTGTACGTCGGCCGCCTCACCGGCTACGGCAGCAATGGCCTGGCGGAAGTCGAAGTGATGAACCGCTTCGCCGTCGGCGATCGGCTGGAACTGATCCATCCGCGGGGCAACCTCGACGTGCAACTCGCCGCCATGTGGAATCAGGACGGCGCCTCCGTACAAATCGCCCCCGGCAACGGCCACCGCATGCGCATCCAGTTGCCCGCCGGTCTGGAAGGCGCATTCGTCGCCCGCTATCTGCCCGTATGAGCGCCTGAACAAGGCAGCAGCGCATGGCCGCATTACGCGAAGTCCGCATGCCGAAGTTTCCCGAATGCTGGGAAAGCTGCGGCAACTGCGCTGCGGAAACCATCATCATAGAAACGCTGCTGGTCGCGCCCGGCGAACGCATCGAGCGCGACGCCACGTTGCTCGTGCTGGAAACCGGCAAGGTCGCCCTCGATATTCCTTGTCCCTATGAGGGCAGGGTGGTCGAAGTTTTCGTTGAACGATACGATGAGGTCAGTGAAGGGATGTTGTTGGTGACGGTGGAATGTGAGTGATGAGGGATGAGTTGATGTTGCCGAGAGTTGGCTCGCTCCGGCAGGCGAAGTTTCAACAGCCAGGTTTCGTTTCAGTGGGCGATTTGAGCTTGGTGGGTTGTTTTCTGACGGCGCACTGAAGCCGGGACTCGCCCCGGCGGGCGGCCTCCTTTCTTGTCGTGCGACAAGAAAGGAGGCAAAGAAGCGCACCCCACCCCTACGGGTGGCTTCGCCCTTCGGGCTCCTGCCGGTGCGCCGGCCCTGCGGGCTGCCCGAGTTTCGCCGCCGCCGAGCGGCCGGTTTCTAAACTCGCTGCGCTCAGACACACGAAACCGGAAAGCCCCGCTCGGCGGCGGCGAAACTCGGCGAGACACAGGGGAATGGGGTGCTGCTCAACGCGTGGTGGTTAAAAAACCAACCATCAAATCATCGGCTTCGTCATTCCCGTGCAGGCGAAAATCCAGCAGCATGGACTACCCGACGAAGCGCGCATCGTCGTCATTCCCGCGAAAGCGGGAATCCAGTACGTTCCTGGGTCCCCGCTTTCGCGGGGACGACGAATATCTGAGAAGCTGCACGCCTCGCTCAAGCTCGGTTCCTGGGTCCCCGCTTCCGCGGGGACGACGAATATGTATCAAGCGTGCAACCCTGCATCAGCTTACCCGGCGCAACGCGCCGCGCTCTATCCGTTGGACTGTGACGCTTTTCCATTCCCCTGTGCGCCGCCGAACGGAGCTGGCCTCGGACGGGGATGTCCTGCTTTGCTGTTCGAGCGCAGCGAGTTTGCAAAGCAGGCCGGCCGAGGACTGCGCAGTGAGGGCAGCCCGGCGACGCCGGGCCGGCAAAGCGGGGCGCGCTTTTTGGTTACTTTTTGCCGCGTGGCAAAAAGTAACTCGCCCGCCGGGGCGAGTCCCGGCTTCAGCGCGCCGGCAGAAAACAACCCACCAAGCTCAAATCACCCACCGAAACGAAACCGCCTCCCAACAACTCTAGGCTTCTATCAACGCCGGCAACGCCTCAGGAAACCGCCGCTCCTGATGCACTTCGGGCACGAAACGCCCTTTCAGCAGCAGGTTCCAGTAGAACCATGGCAAAACGGAGCGCTTGAGAAACCAGTAAAACCTGCGCGGAATGCGGGAGTCCAGCGGCAGCGTGGTGGAGACGGTGCCGCCATAGGTAAACTCGGCCAGCATCACCTTGCCGTGCGACGTGGTGACCGGACAGGCCGTGTAACCCGTGTAGCGGTTGCGGGTTTCCAGCCCCTGCAATGCCTCCAGCAGATTGGCTACCAGCACCGGGGCCTGCGCCTTGACGGCGGCAGCGGTCTTGCTGGTCGGCAGCGAACTGCAATCACCCAATGAAAAGATGTTGTTGTGGCGCACATGGCGCAGCGTATGCTGATCCACATCCACCCAGCCTTCGGCGTTGGCGAGTGCGCTCTGGCGAATGAAGTCGGGCGCGCTTTGCGGCGGCACGACGTGGAGCAGGTCGTAAGCCACCTCCTCGCGAACTTTCTCGCCATCCTGCACCCGCTCGAAAACAGCAATCTTCTCCGCGCCGCGCACCTCGACCAGCGAATCGCCCAAGCGGGCCTTGGCGCCGTAGGCATCCACCACCCGGCTCAGGGCCTGGGCATAGAAGGGCACGCTGAACAGCACCGCGCCGCCATTGCGGAACTGGATGCTGTCGGCCTTGATGCCCTGCTGGCGCCAGTAATCGGCGGCCAGATACATCGCCTTCTGCGGCGCGCCGGCGCATTTGATGGCCCCGGCGGGCTGGGTGAACAATGCTCGCCCGCCTTTGAAATTTTTCACCAGTTCCCAAGTGTAGGGCGCCAGATCGTAACGGTAGTTGCTGCTCACCCCGTTCTTGCCCAGGGCTTCCGGCAGGCCCTTGATGGCGTCGAAATTCAACTGGATGCCGGCCGCCACGACCAGAAAGGCGTAACCCAGCCGCTCGCCGCCGGCCAGCTCGATTTCATTCGTTTCCGGACTGAAACCGCTGACCGCCTTGGCAATGTGCTTCACCCCGCGCGGCAGGAGGCCGGCCAACGGACGGCGAGTCCGCGCGACGTCGAAAGCGCCGCCACCGACCAGGGTCCATGCCGGCTGATAGAAATGGAATTCGGCCGGATCGACGATGGCGATGTCCAGGCCAGGCTGCCTGCGGCGCAGACCGGCAGCCACGCTGATGCCGGCCGTGCCGCCGCCGATGATGACTACTGTGTGTTTGCTTGCTGACATGGCATCCCTCGCATGATGGAGAAGTGAGGCGCGAAAATTTCGCCGCAGGGAAACTTGCGGAAACTTGCACGCGGAAACGTTGCCATTGTAGGAAACACAAACTAGAACCCAAAGGAATGAATTTTCATATGTGTATTCCCTGAAGGAATTTATAGTGCTTGTTCCCCCGGCAATCCCGGCGACTGGTCAAGCCACCCCGCCCTCGGGTAAGCTTCGCCCTTTGTATTTTCAGGCCAGATAGACACCATGTCGCAATACGTCTTCACCATGAACCGCGTCGGCAAGATCGTGCCGCCGAAGCGCCAGATCCTCAAGGACATTTCCCTTTCCTTCTTCCCCGGCGCCAAGATCGGCGTGCTGGGGTTGAACGGCGCCGGCAAATCCACGGTGCTGCGCATCATGGCCGGCGTCGACACCGACATCATCGGCGAAGCCCGGCCGATGCCCGGCATCTCCATCGGTTATCTGCCGCAGGAGCCGCAGCTCGACCCCGGACAGACCGTGCGTCAGGCGGTCGAGGAAGGCCTGGGGCCGCTGATCGAAGCCAAGGCCAGACTGGAAGAAATCTATGCCGCCTATGCCGAGCCGGATGCCGATTTCGACAAGCTGGCCGAAGAACAGGCGAAATACGAAAACATCATCGCCGCCGCCGGAACCGACGTCGAACATCAGCTCGAAATCGCCGCCGATGCGCTCGGCCTGCCGCCCTGGGATGCGAAGATCGGCGTGCTTTCCGGCGGCGAGAAGCGCCGCGTGGCGCTGTGCCGCCTGCTGCTTTCCAAGCCCGACATGCTGCTGCTGGACGAGCCGACCAACCACCTCGACGCCGAATCGGTGGAATGGCTGGAACAGTTCCTGGTGCGCTTTCCCGGCACCGTGGTGGCCGTCACCCACGACCGCTACTTCCTCGACAACGCCGCCGAATGGATCCTCGAACTCGACCGCGGCGAAGGCATCCCCTGGAAAGGCAATTACTCCTCCTGGCTGGAACAGAAGGAAAAGCGTCTGGAAACCGAAGCCAGGCAGGAAGGCGCACGCATCAAGGCGATGAAGCAGGAACTCGAATGGGTACGGCAGAATCCCAAGGGCCGCCAAGCCAAGAGCAAGGCCCGCCTGGCGCGCTTCAACGAGCTGTCCTCGGAGGAATACCAGAAACGCAACGAGACGCAGGAAATCTACATTCCAGTGGCCGAGCGCCTGGGCAATGAAGTCATCGAGTTCAAGAATGTCAGCAAGCGCTTCGGCGACCGGCTGCTCATCGACGATCTCAGCTTCTCGGTGCCGCCCGGCGCCATCGTCGGCATCATCGGCCCGAACGGCGCGGGCAAATCCACCCTCTTCAAGCTCATCACCGGCCAGGAGCAGCCCGATGCCGGCGAAGTGCACATCGGCCAGACGGTGAAGATTTCCCACGTCGACCAGAGCCGCGACGCGCTGGGCAACGACAAGACGGTATTCGAAGCCATCTCCGGCGGCGCCGACCTGCTGACCATCGGCAAATACCAGACGCCCTCGCGCGCCTATCTCGGCCGTTTCAACTTCAAGGGCGCGGATCAGCAGAAGATCGTCGGTAAACTCTCCGGCGGCGAACGCGGCCGCCTGCACATGGCCCAGACCCTGGCCACCGGCGGCAACGTGCTGCTGCTCGACGAGCCTTCCAACGACCTCGACGTGGAAACCCTGCGCGCCCTGGAAGATGCCCTGCTCGAATACGCCGGTTCGGTGCTGGTGATTTCACACGACCGCTGGTTCCTCGACCGCATCGCCACCCACATCCTGGCCTGCGAGGGCGACTCGCAATGGACGTTCTTCAACGGCAACTACCAGGAATACGAAGCCGACAAGAAGCAACGTCTGGGCGAGGAAGGCGCGCGGCCCAAGCGCATCCGCTACAAGCCAATCACGCACTGAATCACCGATGAATCACCGAACCGAAAGACAGGTACGCACATGAAACGTATCCTCACCCTGCTCACGACCGCCCTGGCCGTGCTCTTGCTGAACGGCTGTCTGGGAGACAGCCTCAAACTCGGCAGCTCGGCAGCCCCGCCAAGCAACCTGCAGGCGGTTGCCGGCGATGGCAGCGTCACCCTGACCTGGGATACCGCCCCAGGCGTCGAATACTGGGTGTTCGTCGCGTCCGGCTCGGGCGTCACGACAGACAACTGGGACAGCCGGGGCGGCCAGGCATTTCCCCGGGCGACCTCGCCCTATGTCGTTCCCAATCTCACCAACGGGCAACTCTATTCATTCACCGTCAATGCGCGCATCGACGGCGGCCCGGGCGGCCCGGGCGCACCCTCGGTCAATGCCACGCCGCGCATGCTGGGCGACACCTGGAGCAACGTCGGTCCCATACCCGAATCCCGCAACCTGAACGCGGTCACCTATGCGGGCGACCGCTTCGTGGTCGTTGGCGATCAGGGGGCGATCTATTCCAGCCCGGACTTCACCGCCTCGCCAACCTGGACTTCATTGACCAATCCGACAACGGCCAATCTGCATGCCGTCGACTATGGTGGCGTCTACCTCGCCGCCGGCGCCGCCGGCACCATCCTGCGCAGCACGGATGGAACGACCTGGGCGAAACAGACCAGCGGCACCAGCAAAACCCTGTACGGCCTGGCCAACAACGGTGCCAACGGCTACGTCGCCGTCGGCGAAATCGGCACCATCCTTTCCAGCCTGGGAGGAGAAAGCTGGACGTCGAGCGCCTCGGGCACCATCAGAAACCTGAATGCCGTCATCTACACCGGCAGCCGCTGGATCGCCGTCGGCAATGCCGGCACCATACTGATCAGCCTCAATGCCCTCAACTGGACTTCGATCAGCGCTCCAACCACACAGAACCTGAACGGCCTCACCCTCGGCTGGGACGCCACCACCGCCACCCCCATGCTCATCGCCGTCGGCGATGCCGGCACGCAACTGACCAGCCTCGACAACGGCATGAACTGGGTCAAGAGCACGATCAACGCAGGCTTCAACTTCAAGGCCATCACCTACGGCAGCCAGTTCATCACCGTCGGCAACTGGGGCACCATCTACACCAGCAGCGATGGCGGCACCTGGACCCGGCAGACTTCAAACACGCTGTCCCTGCTGAATGCCGCCGCCTACAGCAGCAGCGGCAATATCGCGGTCGTTGGCAATGGCGGGCTGATCCTGGCGGCGCAGTAACCGGCAACCAGCCAACAATCGCCGAAAAGAACAAGGGGTTACCGGCGCCGGCCGGCAACCCCTCTGAGATCAAGCCAAGGGCAGCAGGTAGCCATCGGGGCGGACTGCCGAGAGAATGCGGGAAATGTGCGCCGATTTCAGGTCGCACCATCGCCGGGATGTGTCTCCAACCACCGCCGCCCGATGGCCGTCAAGCGGTAGCATTGCTTGCTGCTGCGAGGTGTATCGGGCAGCGTCATCTCGATCATCTGCGCAGTCAGCGCCGGGCTCAGATACGCTTTTCGGAAGTGATCCTCGCCCTTGAGGCCAAGCGCGGTCTGGATTTGCTGCCGGGTCATCTCACCGACCACAGCGCGGACCAACCGTTCAATTTCCCCTGTGACTTCCCCTGTGACTTCCCCTGTGACTTCCCCTGCGCCTACCGTCGGGACGAGGGACAAAGGGTGGCGCGGCAGCCGAATCACGAACGAAAGCCGGTCGTCGTCCATCTCGAACAGCGGCGCGGGCGAGCCGTTGGCCGCCATTTCCTTCAAGATTTTCGGGATACCGGTGGAGCGGCCCTCGGTCATCTCCAGTTCCTTCAGGAACTCGCCGATGCGCCGGTTGCGGTAACGGCGGCTGACGGCGCGGCCCGCCTTCAGGTCTTCCATCCGGATTGACCGATCCGGGCCGGGGTAGCTGACGACCACCAGTTCGTCGTGGCTGATGCGCACCTCGATGGGTTCGTGCTCCTCGTAGGAACGGTGATAGACCGCGTTGACCACGGCCTCCTCGATGGCGGCATAGGGGAAGTTCCAGAACCGCGTCGCCTCGGCCCGATCCGGGTGCTTGATGACCGTTTCGTGCAGGTAGTTGCGCTGGATGTAGCCCAGCGCCTCGCGTGTCATTCGCGCCAGCGGTCCCTTGAAGATTTTCTCGTCGAAGCGGTCGCCACCCGCGCCTTCGGGGAACCACACCACGTCGATCTGTACGCCGGGGAAGAACCGCTCTGGCGTTTCGTTGAAGAACAGCAGACCCACGTTCTTGGGCCAAGGCGATTCGGTGGGACCGCCCGCCACGTTCATTTGACGCCCCAGTGCCTCAACAAAAAGCCCAGGCGCATCCGCCGCCAGCGCACTGCCGACTTCCTCCAGGAAACCCTGCATCAATGGCTTGGCGAGATCATCGACGCGCGCGAACTGGTTGAAGCGGTCGTCGAACGGCACCTTGGCGGCCAAGCTCAACAGTTCCTGCTCGGTGTCGCCCTTGGCCTCGACCGTGCTGCTGTAGCGGCGGATGTAGTAACGCCACGTTTTCTTGCTGGCCGTGACTGCTTCCGGCGCTTTGTAGGGGCGCGTCTGCCCACCCGGTGCTTGCAGCACGATCAGGTTACGACCCTCGACGACTTCAAGGCTCAACACCGGAAAATACGGTGGCTGGATCAACTGGCAGTGTGCCAGCAGTTCGCGCTGGATTTTGTCGAGCTGGTTGTCGGGCAGGCCGACCGGCGGAAAGATGGGCCTTCCGTCGGCGTCGCAGTCCTGCCCTATGACAACATAGCCACCACCCAGGTTCTCGAAGTCGTTGGCGAAGGCGCACAAAGTGCGGATGATCGCGTCCGGATTCCACCCCGCCTTGTATTCGATACGCTCGCCCTCGACCGTGCGCTGGCGCAGCAGGTCGTCGAGGTTGATGGGGAGTTTGCTGTTCGTCATCGACCAATTCCTCCAGCAACACGTTCAGACAAGTTGCATGTACACAAATCCAGACACGCGGAACGTACATCAGCCAATACTTGATGGAGGGCGAGAAAGCCGATCTCATCACGCACGCCTTGCTCGTCTTCGCGCAGTGCCTGCTCCGCTGCGGCGACATCTTTGCGCGAGAACAAAACCCACCCAATCATGCTTTGGAACCCTTTGGGTCGTTCAGTACAACCAGAAACTCCGTCGCCAGCGCCACCGGCTTCACACCTACACGTCGCACTTGAGTCTGACCAAGCCGTAGCCTTCCATCATTCGTAGCGAGCGCAACGGGTTGGGTACGCGCCGGCTGGTGCGCCAGTGCCGAGCGCACCACGAAAAAGCCCGGCGCATGTCCGGGCTTTGGGATGATGGTGCCGGTGAAGAGAGTCGAACTCCCGACCTTCGCATTACGAATGCGCTGCTCTACCAACTGAGCTACACCGGCTTGCTGCAAAGGATGCGGATTATAGCGGCTTGCCGCAGGGCGGGCAATCGTATCGGAGCCTGCGCCTGCGCAAGGAGCATTCTCTATTCAAACAAACGATGCTCGACGGCATAGCGGATCAATTCCACATTGTTCGTCACGCCCAGTTTTTCCATCAGATGCGTCTTGTGCGTGGTGATGGTCTTGGGGCTCAGGTTGATGCGTTCGGCGATCTGGCTCAGTTGATAGCCTGCGGCGATCAGGCGCAGCACTTCCCGCTCGCGCGGGGTCAGCCGCTCATGCCGTGCCGTTGCCCTGGGTTCGACCGAATCGAAAACCAATGACTCCGCCAGTTCCGCCGGGATATAGCGCTCGCCGGCAGCCACGCGGGTCACCGCCGTCATCAGCGTATCCGGGCTGACCTCCTTGGTCAGATAGCCCCGCGCACCCGCCTGCAGGGCGCGGCGCACGGTGGCCGGCTCATCGTGCATGCTGAGTACCAGGATCGGCACATCGGGCCGCAGCCTGGCGGTTTCTTCGACCAGGCTGGTGCCGGTCACGCCCGGCATGGTCAGATCGAGGATGAACACGTCGGCCTCGAGCTGCCCGATGGCCGCCAGCGTTTCCGCCGCATTCGTCGCCTCGGCGACGACGGTGAAATCAGCGAAGGACTGCAGCATCTGCCGCAAGCCCGCGCGAAACAGGGTGTGGTCATCGGCCAGAAAAATACGGATCATGCAAGCGCTCCCAGACTGGATGAATCAAACGCGCCAGACGCATCGGGCAGGCGCACCTCGATGTGCGTTCCCGCGCCGGGCGCGGTTTCGACATCCAGCCGGCCACCCAGGGCGGCCACGCGCTCGGTCATGCCCAGCAGACCAAAGTGGGTTTCACGACTCACCTGCGTCATGTCGAAACCCCTGCCGTCATCGGCGATCGACAGGTGCAAACCTGCATCCGCACCATCGACGCATTCGCGTGCAATGACGATGCGTACCCTCCGCGCCTCGGCATGCCGCACGACATTGGTCAGCGCCTCCTGCACGATGCGGAATGCCGTGATGGCAAGCCCGTCCTCCAGGCCGCTCAGCGCGTCGGCGTCCTGGTACTGCACCTCGCACTGCACGCCGATCGGCAACAGCATCCGCTCCGCCAGCCATTCGACGGCGGCGACCAGACCCAGATTCAGCGCCGGCGGGCGCAAGTCGGCGGCGATGGTCTTGATGCTGCGATAGGCATCGGCCAGCATCCCGTCGATAGTCTGCGCGCTCGCCGCCACCTGCGCGTGGGTCACTTCCGGCTGGCGGCTCAAAAGCTGCAGGTGCATGCGCGCCGTCGTCAGCAACTGCCCCAGCTCATCGTGAAACTCGCGCGCCAGCCGCTGATATTCCCGCTCCATCTGCCGTTCGCGATGCGCGCCCAGACGGCGCAGCGCTGCGCGTGATTGCTCCAGCGCCCGCTGCGTGGCCTTGAGCAGCGCAATGTCCTGAATCACCATTCCCAAACCCACCGGATTGCGTCCGAACGGCGTGGGGATCGGAAACAGCGAAACCAACCAGCAGGCAGGCGTGGCCACATCGGTATCAGATTCACTCTCACCCGCACCCGCCACGATCTCCATCTTGTCGACCGGCTGATTGCTCATCAATACCTCGGTCATGCGCGGCAGCAATGCCGCCGCCAGATCGGACGGCAGATGCCGCAACGACTGGCGAGCGCAAGGTTCCGCACCTCCTGCGCCTTCCGCCCCTGCCATCCTTCCCCCTTCCCGGACCAGCGGATTCTCCTGCTGCATCAAGGCCAGCAGCGTGGAATTGATGCGCACGAAGTTCAGCTCGCGATCCAGGATCGCCATGCCCGCCGGCGCCGCATTGAAAAAGGCGTCGAACAGGGCCTCGTTGCGCTCGACCTCCCGCGCCATGCGCTGCCGCCGCAGATGCGCCCACAGCCAGGCCAGCAGCACCAGCAGCAAAAATCCCAGGCCGAGCGCCACGACCGTGATGAAATATTCCCGACTACCGATCATGCTTGCATCCCACGTCGTCCGTTGCGGTACAAATTCACAGCCGAGGCTGGCGGGTCAGGTTTACCTGATGCAAAATCCGCCAACGCTGATTGTCTCCATCCTGCAGTTCACTAGCATACGCATCGTGAGACACCGTTCCAGCCCGCCAGCCCGGACCGCCAACAACCGCCCTCCGCAAAACCATGAACCTCGACCGCCAGCCCTCACTCCCGCCCGCCTCACAGCGCGGCTTCTCACTGATCGAGCTGATGATGGTGGTGGTCATCCTGGCGATCCTGGCCAGCATTGCCGTTCCCTCGATGCAGAACATCATAGTGCAGAACCGGCTGGCCTCGCGCACCAACGAACTGGTCGGCGCCATACAGTTTGCCCGTACCGAAGCCATCAAGCGCAATCAACGCATTCGTCTCTGCCGCGCCGCCGACGCAACCGCCACGGCCTGCACGTCCGGCGACTGGCAGCACTGGGTCATCCTCAACGCGGCAAACACTCCCCTGCAGCGCGGCAGACTCGATGCCACGCTGACGCTCAACGGCACGCTCGCCAACGACACCATCACCTTCCTCCCCTCCGGCCTCAACGACATCACGGCAAACAAGAACACCCTGACACTGCGCTCAACGATCGGCAGCGGCGCCACCGGCCGCCGGATTGAAATCGGCCTGGCCGGCAGAACCTCGATCACCAGATTGACGGCGAACGAATCATGAAAACTCCCGACCTCATGCAGTTCGCACGGCTCAAGCGGCAAGGCCGCGCCACCCCGCGGCGGCAACGCGGCGTCAGCCTGCTGGAAGTGCTCATCGCCATGCTGATCCTCGCCTTCGGCCTGCTGGGGCTGATCGCCATGCAGATGGCCACCCTGCGCAACAACCAGAGCGCCTTCGACCGCAGCCGGGCCATCATGGCGGTGTATAGCGTCGCCGACATCAAACGCACCGAATACCTCGATACGGGAGAGCTGACTGACGCCAGCATGACCGCCTTTCCAAGTGAGCAACTGACGGATCTCAAGGCAAATCTGGGACAAAGCGCCGACGGCGCAATCGCATGCACCGAAACCACCCTCACCCCCGTCCTGGGTGATGACATATCGCGCTATACCTGCGCAATCACCATCACCTGGGACGACTCGCTCGGCCTCGAAGGCGACAGCAGCCAAAGCCTGACCACACGGGTGCAGCTATGAATCCATCACTTGCCGCCGCGCGCCGCTTACGCATGCAGGGCATCTCCCTGGTCGAAGTCATGGTCGCCCTCACCATCGGGCTGATCCTGACGCTGGGCATGGTCGGCCTGATGGGCGGCAACGCCCAGAACCTGCGTATCACCGAAAGCCTTTCGGAATCCCAGGAAAACGCCCGCATGGCCTTCGAACTCATTGCCCGCGACGTCCGCCAGGCGCGCGACACCAGTTGCGGCCCGCTGGGCAACAGCAGCGTGAGGAAAATCGATCCTGCCGACGCCACTCCGGACTGGTGGGAAGAATGGTGGCCGCTGCGCGGCCTTGCCGGCGATGAAGAGACAGGTGCCGCAAGCTTCGGCAACGCCATAGCCGAACGCGTCGCCAACACCCAGGCCCTACAACTGCAGGAAACCGAAGATGTCGCCCTGATCAACACCTTCCCCTCAACGACCACCGTCCAGTTGAAGGACAACACGCCGGGCTTTGCCCAGAACACGATCATCGTGATCTGCGACATGGACAACGCCAGCCTGCACCAGGTGACTGCCGTTGCCGGCACCACACTCACCATTGATCCGGCCATCTCCATTTCCGACCCGGACAATCCGCAATTCCAGGCCGCGCGCTACTACGCCGCCACCTGGTATATCGGCAACAACGGCCGCGCCGATGAAGGCGGACGCTCGCTCTACCGGGCTCGCCTGGATGCCAATGGCAACGTCATTCAGGAAGAAATCCTGCCCGGTGTCGTGGATATGGAAATTCGCTATCACACCAGAGGGGAAGCCAGCAATGATTTCGTGGAAGCCGCCGATCTCCTCGACCCGAACAACGCAACCACTACCAAGAACAACTGGGACCAGATCAATGCCATCGAATTGACCCTGGTGACCGAAAGCACGCAAAGAAACGTCGCCTCTCCGGATGCCGACGCCGACGCGGGACTCGTCAGCCAGGCAGACCGGCGCCTGCGCCGCACCCTCACCCATATCATTGCCTTGAGAAACACGCACTGACATGAAAACCCAGCCTATTTCCGTTGCCATTGCCGCCAGACAACGGGGCGTCGCCCTGATCATGGCGCTCATCATGCTGGTCGTCGTCACCCTGGTCGCGCTGTCCGGCATGCGCAACACCTCACTGCAGGAAAAACTGGCCGGCAACCTCTACGACCGCGCCATCGCCCTGCAGAGCGCCGACTTTGCCCTGGCGGCGGCGGAAGCCTGGATACTCGCAAACGAGCGCAGCGCCATTCTCAAGGACAGCCGGGTGGTGGATTGCTCGCAGGCCAGCGCCAACTGCCCGACCATACCGACCAACGCCTTCGCGCCCAACGCCAACGGCTGGACCAGCGTGACGCCAACCAATTTCAATGAAGGCGTCAAAGCCGGCTCCAACCCTCAGTACTTCATCCAGTACCTCGGTCTGAAGAACAGCGAAGCCAACACCAGCACCAAGGAAAGCGTGCTCAGCCTGCAATACGGCGCCACCGGCGGTGGCGGCAGCAATGATTCCCCGCAAAACGCCACCTATCGCGTCACCGCCCGCAGCAGCCAACCCACCGCAAACAACGACCGCGCCGTTGCCGTGGTCAGCAGCCTGATTAAGGGCAGCTGATCGCCACCACTCGCCTTCACCCACTCACGCTCGACAGGTGACCGCCATGACCCAGCAAACTCACCATCGCCTACATCGCGCCCTTCCCGGCCTTCGCCTGCTCGGCCTGCTGGCCTGCCTCCTGCTGCCTGCCACCCCGGCATCGGCGGGTGTGGAACTCGCCCAGCAACCGCTGACGGTCGCCACGGCGGTCGAACCGAACATCATGCTCATCCTCGATGATTCCGGCTCGATGGGCTGGGAGCACATGCCGGGCACGACGGCAAACTGGTACAGCAATCCGGTCGGCGGACTGCCGACTACGGTCAGCGTCAACGACATTCGCCTGCGCGCCGCCAACATCAATACGATGTGGTACAACCCGCTCATAACCTACGAGCCTTGGCTCAAATACGACGGATCTTCCTATTCCAACGCCAATTACGACGGCGGCAACGTGGCCGCCGATCCTTCCGGAAAGTCCGGCAGCGGCACGCTCAACTTCAAGACCAAATTTACTGCATGGCAGAATCTGAGCACCAGTGGCACCTATTCCGTCGGCAACTCAGAGACGATGAGCACGTCGACCGGCCTCGTCTCTTCCAACTATCAGTGGCGGTACGGCGGTTTTTACTATCTGACCGGCAGCAATGAAAAAACCGTAACGCACTACAATCGCTACGATTTCATCTATGGTTGCAGCAGCGGCACCAGTTGCAATAACTCGCAAAAAGCCTGGCGCGCCCGCAAGGTTACGCTGAACACGAACGGTACGGACAGCAGCAATGTGCAATTGACCGGGTTTGACTGGACGCCCTATGGCGGCCCTACACGTACCATTCAGGAAGAAATCCAGAACTACGCCAACTGGTTCTCTTACTACCGCCTGCGCATCACCATGGCCAAGGCAGCGGCAAGTCGCGTCTTCGCCAAGCTGGGCAGTGGTTACCGCATTGGTTTTGACACCCTCCAATACAACGCCAAATCCAAAACGCCCATATTCTCCATTCCGGTCAGCAGCGATGACGGAAGATTTTCCGGCGCCAACAAGCAGACCTGGTTCACCAAGTTGTTCGCCGCCAACTCATCCGATGGAACTTCACTGCGTGAAGCCTTGAGCCGCGCGGGTGAATACTATTCGGACACAGTCAACGGTGCCAAAGGCAGCAGCGGCCCCTATGGGCCCGAGTCGGGCGCTGCCCAACTCTCCTGCCGGGCGAACTTTGCCATTTTGACCACGGATGGTTACTGGAACGGCAATGCCGCCTTAAACAACGAGGCCCAAAAGGACAACGACACTCAAGACGGGGTTGAAATTACCGGACCCAATGGAAGAAGCTACCAGTACGAATCCAAGTTTCCCTACAAGGACAGCCGTTCCAATACACTCGCCGATGTCGCCATGTACTACTGGAAAACCGATTTGATGCCTCCAAGCAAAGATGACGAAGGCATGACCAATGACGTACCCACCACGGCAAAGAACCCGGCCTTCTGGCAACACATGCGCACCTACGGCATTTCCATCGGCGAAAAAGGCACGCTCGATCCAAAAACAGACTTGCCCGCACTCACCGCCGGCAGCAAGTCCTGGCCCGCGCCCGGCAATGACAAGCAGGAGAACATCGACGACCTCTGGCATGCCGCGGTCAACTCGCGCGGCGAATTCATCGTCGCCTCCAACCCGGACGAGTTCGCCAAGGCCCTGACCAGCACCCTGAACGAAATTGCCAGCGAGACCAAGCATGCCGCCAGTGGCGGCGCCAGTTCGGCCAAGCTGGAAGCCGGCAGCATGGTGTATTTCAGCCAATACACTTCCGGCGCGTGGAACGGGCGGGTGTATTCACAAGAGCTCGATGCGGGTACCGGCCTGCCCAAGAGCGGCGGCAGTACCTGGGACGCGGAACAAAAGCTGCCGGCCTGGGCCCAGCGCAAGATGCGCGTCAATGCCGGCGGCACGCTGAAAGCATTCGAATTCGCCAATCTGACGGCGGCGCAGAAGGCTTTTCTGACTTCGGCCGACACGGTCAACTATCTGCGCGGCGACACCAGCAAGGAAGAACCCACGGGCAGCTTCCGCGAACGTAGCGGCCTGCTGCCCGCCTTCATCAACTCGCAACTGGTCTATGTCGGCGCGCCGACGCATGGCGACTATTACGCAGCGCAAAGTTCTACCGGCGCAAGCAGCTACGCGGGCGGGCTATGCCAGCGACAACAAGACTCGCACGCCGGTTCGGTTCTGTACGTCTCGGGCAGCGATGGCATGCTGCACGGCTTTAACGGCAAAACCGGCGTGGAAACCATCGCCTTCCTGCCCAGCTTCTCCATCGGCACCACCTTGCAGCGCTATACCGATCCCAGGTATGGCATGAACGATATCAACGATCCCGACTGGCAGACCTTCCGCCACCGCTACATCCTCGATGGCGAATTGACGGTTGCCGATGCCTATCTGAGCGGCTGGAAAACCATCCTGGTCGGTACCCAGGGGCGGGGCGGCACGGGAGTGTTCGCGCTGGACGTGACAAACCCCGACGACATCAAGTTCCTGTGGGAAAAATCGGCCGCGGACAACAGTGCGCTCGGCAACAGTCTGGGCAAGCCAGTGATTGCCCAGGTGGCGAACGGCGACTGGCGCGTGCTGCTCGGCAATGGCCCCAACAGCAACGGCGATCGTGCGCAACTGATCATGATTTCACTGACCAACGGGACGATCACTACCGTGAATACCGCCGCTGGCGGCAACAATGGTCTTGCCGGCGTGAATGCGATCGACTCCGACGGCGATGGATTTTTCGACACGGCCTATGCCGGCGACCTGAAAGGCAACGTCTGGCGCTTCACCAACCTGGGAGGCAGTCCAAGCGCTGACAAATTGTTCACCACGACCAACAACCGCCCGATCACCACCATGCCGCTGGTGGTGAAAAACGAGAAAACCCGGCAGATCTGGGTGTTCGTCGGCACCGGCCAGTTTCTGAATAATGCCGATATGAGCAACACCGACCAGCAGACCTGGTACGGCTTGCTGGACGACGGTACGGAAATCGGCTCACGCGCCAACCTGAAGGAAAGAAAAATCCTGACGACCGGCAGCGTCAGCGGCACCCCGGTCAGAACCCTGGAAGCCGGCACCGCCGCCGAAATCATCAACGCAGGCTTGCGTGGCTGGTATATCGACTTCACTTACCCGGGCGAACGGATGATTTCGCCCAATACGCTGCTGGCCGGCGCCTTGTTCGGCATCACCTACGTCCCCGATGGCACCAACCGCTGCCAGCCGGATGGCAAGAGTTCCGTCTGGGCGATCAACCCCTTCTCCGGCGCCCGGCTGAATCAGGGAATCTTCGATCTCACCGGCGACCGCAAGATCACTGCTGCGGACAAACTGGACGACGTCTTCCCTTCGGTGCTGGACGGACTGGAAGCCATCATGAGCGGCCAGCCGCCCATCATCCAGGGCAAGGATGGCACCGCCACCATGCACCTGCCCGGCAAGACCATCTTCCTGCAACTGCCCATCGGCCAGATGGGCCGCCAATCCTGGCGTGAAATCATCGCGAAATGAAACCAGACGGGACTACACCTATGAATACAGCGCCTTTCTCTCGCTCCTCCCGCAAAAAAACGGGAGGCTTTACCCTGATCGAGTTGATGATCGTCGTGGCGGTCATCGGCATACTCGCCGGCATCGCCCTGCCCTCCTACCAGAACTACTTGCAGCGCAGCGCGCGCGCCCAGGCGCAATCCTGCATGACGCAGCTCGCCCACGCCCTGGAACGCCGCCGCGCCACGAATCTCAGCTATGCCGGCAACGCACCGCAACTGGGCTGCACGACGGAAGGCGGCCTCAACAACCGCTATGCCATCAACATCGCAAGCGACGCCACGACCTATACCGTGACCGCCACTCCCCGAGGCAACCAGACGCAAGACGCGTGCGGCACCATGACGATCAACCAGATCGGCGCAAAAACCCCGGTCGCGGGGGGCTGCTGGTAGAGGCCGATCGTGCGAATGGCCGGCAGCGCTTGCCGCTGAGGTTTCAGCGAGCCACCGCCAGTACTTCCCGATGATGATGGCGCGCCAGCGCCCAGGCCACGTGCTCGCGCACCAGTTCCGAGGGATCGTCGCGGCTCTGCGCCAGGGCGGCCAGCACTGCAGGCGTGGTCGGCGCGTTGCCCAAAGCCACGGCGATGTTGCGTAGCCAGCGTTCATGGCCGATGCGGTAGATCGGGCTGCCGGCCATTTTTTCCTGAAACTCGCTTTCGCTCCAGGCGAACAGATCGACGAGACGGGCGCGATCCAGTCCGTGGCGCACGGCAAAATCCTCTTCCCGAGTCAGTTTCGGTCCGGTATTCCGGTGCCACGGACAGCAAAGCTGGCAATCGTCGCAGCCGTAGATGCGGTTGCCGATCAACGGACGCAAATCCAGCGGAATACTGCCTTTCAACTCGATGGTCAGGTAGGAGATGCAGCGCCGCGCATCGATGCGCCAGGGTGCCACGATGGCGGCGGTCGGGCAATGCGTGAGGCAAGCCGTGCAACTGCCGCAATGCGCGCTCTGCGGCGGATCGGGCGGCAGGGGCAGCGCCACGACGAGCTCGCCGAGAAAGAATGCCGACCCCGCATCGCGCGTCAGTAACAGGGTGTGCTTGCCGCGCCAGCCCAGTCCGGCACGGCTGGCGAAGTCGCCCTCCAGCAGCGGCGCGGAATCCGAGAATGCGCGATGGATGTACGGGCCGATTTCGGCTTCGATGCGCTCGGCAAGTTTCTGCAAGCGGTTGCGCAACAGCTTGTGATAGTCGCGGCCCAACGCATAGCGCGAGATATAGGCTCGCTCGCCGTCGGCAAGATTGGCCTGCGCATCGGCGGCATCCGGCCAGTAAGGCAGACGCGCCAGAATCACCGTCAGCGCGCCGGGCACCAGCTCGGCCGGGCGCGCGCGCTTCAGGCCATGGCGTGCCATATAATCCATTTCGCCGTGCCAACCGGCTTCCAGCCAGGCCAGCAAGCCGCGTTCGGCGACATCGCTGGACGTTGCCGGCGCAATCCCGACGTCGGCAAAACCGAGTTCCCTGCCCCACTGCTTGATCCGCGCGGCAAGGGCAGCCCAGTCCGTTTTCCGGTCCATTTTCCGATCCGCTTGCGAAATGTGAGTGTCCTGACGATGCATGACAGCGATGATAGCGCCTATCAACTGAGCCTGGCCGACGAAGCCGCCACGCTGGCACTGGGCGCGACACTGGCGGCCGCGCTGCCGGCAGACGACCCCGATCAAGGCCGGGCCAGGCTGGTGATTTATCTCGAAGGCGATCTGGGTGCCGGCAAGACCACGCTGGTGCGCGGCCTGCTGCGCGCGCTGGGTTTTTCCGGCAAGGTGAAAAGTCCGACCTATACTTTTGTTGAACTTTATGTTATTTCTAAATTAAACTTATATCACTTTGATTTTTATCGGTTTGAAAACGCGGAAGAGTTTCTGGATGGCGGCTTTGGCGAATACTTCGAGCAAGGAGCGATCTGTCTGGTCGAATGGCCGGACAAGGCCGCGCCCTATTTGCCCAAAGCCGATCTGCGCGTGCAGCTTGCGGTCGTCGACGAGGGGCGCCAGGCGGCACTCCGCGCAGTCAGTACGGAGGGACGACGATGTCTGACGAACTTTCAAACCAACCGGCCCGACATCTTGCAACCCGGCGCGACCTCTTTAAGTTCGCCGCCGCCTCGCTGACGCTGCTGGTCACGCGCACCGGCATCGCCGGCCCGCAAGCGCCCAGCATCATCGCAGTACGCGCCTGGCCGGCGCGCGATTACACCCGGATCACGCTGGAACACTCGGCGCCGCTGAAGTTCAGCTATCTGCAGCTTGCCGACCCCGACCGCCTGGTCGTCGATCTGGAAGGCGTCGAATTCAATTCCGTACTGCAGAACCTGCCCGACAAGATTTCCGTGGCGGATCCCTACATCAAGCTGATCCGCGCCGGGCGCAACCGTCCCGGCGTCGTCCGTATCGTCATCGAGCTCAAGAGCACGCCCGGCGGCGTCAAACCGCAGGTGTTCACGCTCGGCCCGGTCGGCGAATATGCGCATCGGCTGGTCTTCGATCTTTATCCGGGTGAACCCGTCGACCCGCTGCTGGCCCTGCTGGATGGCATCAACGACGGCGCGGCGGGCAACCCGGGAACGGACAATGCCGCCCTGAAGCTCGACGACACGCTGGGCAAGGCGCAACCCGGCAAGGCGGAAAAACCGGCGGTGGACCGCCTGGTCACCGTCGTCATCGATCCGGGGCATGGCGGCGAGGATCCGGGGGCCATCGGCCGCGGCGGCAGCTACGAAAAGCACGTCACCTTGTCGATCTCCCGGCGCCTCAAGGCGAAGATCGATGCCGAACCCAACATGCGCGCGGTACTGACGCGCGATGGCGACTATTTCATCCCGCTCCACCAGCGCGTGCAGAAGGCGCGTCGCCTGCAGGCCGACCTGTTCGTCTCGGTGCATGCCGATGCCTTCATCAAGCCGACGGCGCGCGGCTCCAGCGTTTTCGTGCTGTCGGAAACCGGCGCTTCCTCGGTGGCCGCACGCTGGCTGGCACAGCGCGAGAATGCCGCCGACCTGATCGGCGGCGTCAATCTCGGCGTCAAGGATCCCTATCTCGCCCGTACCCTGCTCGACCTGTCGCAGACGGCGACCAACAATGACAGCCTCAAGCTGGGCAAGGCCGTGCTCGGCGAGCTGGGCGGCATCAACACCCTGCACAAACCGCATGTCGAACTCGCCGGCTTCGCCGTGCTCAAGGCGCCGGACATTCCCTCCATCCTGGTCGAAACAGCGTTCATTTCCAATCCCGAGGAAGAACGCCGGCTGATCGACGAAGCCTATCAGGACAAAATGGCCGAAGCCCTGCTGCGCGGCCTCAAGCGCTACTTCGCCAGCAACCCGCCGCTGGCGAAATCGCGCCTGACCTGAGCCTTGCGGGAAGAACGCAAGTCCCTGCGCCCCCGGCGTCTCCAGTGTCCCCGGCGCTGCCGGGCTGGCTGATATAATCGCCCGTTTCCCGCGCCTGGCGCGCCCACCTCATCGTTCTTCCTCATTTCTCACCGCATCCATGCAGGTCTTACGCAGCGTTTCCGGGCAGGCGAAGGCGCTTTCGTCTTGCGGGCCATGTGTGCTGACCATCGGCAATTTCGATGGCCTGCACCGTGGCCACCAGCACTTGCTCGAACGCCTGACGGCCAAGGCGCGCAGCCTGGGTTTGCCGGCGACGGTGATGACCTTCGAGCCGCATCCGCGCGAGCTGTTCGCCCCCGAGCAGGCGCCGCCGCGCCTGACCAGCCTGCGCGAGAAGCTCGAACTGCTGGCCGCCCGGGGTGTGGATTGCGTCTATGTCTGCCACTTCGACGCCCGCCTGGCCGCGCTGGAGGCGGAAGATTTCATCCAGCGCATCCTGGTGGATGGCCTGGGCGTGCGGCATCTTTTCGTCGGTGACGATTTTTGCTTCGGCAAGGGACGGCGCGGCGATTTCGCCATGCTGCAACGTGCCGGCGAGGAGCGAGGTTTCACTGTCGAGGCCATGCAGACCATCGAATGGCAGGGTGAGCGCGTATCGAGTTCCTTCGTGCGCGAAGTGCTTGCCGCGGGCGATCTGGAACATGCGCAGCGCCTGCTGGGACGGCCCTATTCCATCAGCGGCCGGGTAGCGCATGGCGACAAGATCGGCCGCCGGATCGGCTATCCCACCGCCAATATCCGCCTCAAGCGCAAGCGCGTGCCGCTGGCCGGCGTCTTTGCCGTCGAGCTGCTGGGCATCGACGGCGATTGCGCACGGCGCTGGCCGGGCGCTGCCAGCCTGGGCACGCGGCCAACCATCGCTGCCAGCCTGCAGCCGGTGCTGGAAGTCCATCTGCTCGACTTCGAGCGCGAGATCTATGGCACGCACGTCACGGTAAATTTTCTGCACAAGTTGCGTGACGAAGCGCGTTTCGATTCACTTGAAGAACTCACGGCGCACATCGCCCGCGATGTCGCTGCCGTGCGCACCTATTTCCAGGGCATGAAAAATGGCTGATTCCGACTACCGCAAGACCCTGAACATGCCCGATACGCCTTTCCCGATGCGCGGCGATCTGGCGAAACGCGAGCCGGGCTGGGTGCAGGAGTGGCAGGAAAAGCACATCTACCGCCGGATTCGCGAACTGTCCGCGCGCGAGCAGCGCCCGCGCTTCGTTCTCCACGACGGCCCGCCGTATGCCAATGGCGACATCCACATCGGCCATGCGGTAAACAAGATCCTCAAGGACATCATCATCCGCTCGAAGACGCTGGCTGGCTTCGATGCGCCCTATGTGCCGGGCTGGGACTGCCATGGCATGCCGATCGAAATCCAGATCGAAAAAACCCACGGCAAGCATTTGCCGCGTACTGAAGTGCAGCAGCGGGCGCGTGCCTATGCGGCCGAGCAGGTGGCGCGGCAGAAAAAGGACTTCATTCGCCTGGGTGTGCTGGGTGAGTGGGACAACCCCTATCTCACCATGGCCTACCGGACCGAAGCCGATGAAATCCGCGCGCTCGGCAAGATCATGCAGCAAGGCTATCTGTACCGCGGTCTCAAGCCGGTGAACTGGTGTCTCGATTGCGGCTCGGCGCTGGCCGAGGCGGAGGTCGAATACGAGGACAAGACTTCACCGGCCATCGATGTTGCCTTCCCCGTCGTCGATGGCGCCGCGCTGGGCGCGGCATTCGGCGTGGGCATCGCGCAGCCGGCCTTTGCGGTGATCTGGACGACCACGCCCTGGACCCTGCCGGCCAACGAAGCGGTCAGCGTCCATCCCGAGTTCGACTACGATCTGATCGAGACGCCGAAAGGTTTACTGATCCTGGCGCATGAACTGGCGGCCGCCTGCCTGGAACGCTACGCGCTGACCGGCCGGACGCTGGCGACCTGCAAGGGCGCGGCGCTGGAAGGCCTGGCGCTGCGCCATCCCTTCCAGGCGCGCGAGGTGCGCATCATCTGCGGCACGCACGTCACGATTGATGCCGGTACCGGCCAGGTACATACCGCCCCGGCGCACGGGGTGGACGACTACGTCATCGGCAGGAAATACGACCTGCCGATCAACAACCCGGTGGGAGACGATGGCCGCTTCCTGGAGAACGTGCCGGCACTCGGCGTGGGCGAACTGGCCGGCCAGACGGTATGGCAGGCCAACCCGCTGGTGCTGGAGGAACTGGCCGCCAGCGGCCTGCTGCTCAGGCAGGAAAGCATCCGCCACAGCTATCCGCATTGCTGGCGTCACAAGACGCCGATCATTTTCCGCGCCACCACGCAGTGGTTCATCGGCATGGAGCGCAAACACAGCGAACAGGCGCCGACCCTGCGCCAGATGGCCGAAAGCGCCGTCGATGCGACGCAATTCTTTCCCGCCTGGGGGCGCGCGCGGCTGGAAGCGATGATGAAAAGCCGCCCGGATTGGTGCATCTCGCGCCAGCGCAACTGGGGCGTACCGATTCCCTTTTTCCTGCACAGGGAAACGGGCGAGCCGCACCCGCGCAGCGCCGAGCTGCTGGAGCAGGTTGCGCAGCGCGTGGAACAAGCCGGCATCGAAGCCTGGTTCAACCTCGACGCGAAGGAACTGCTCGGCGAAGAAGCCCAGCATTACAGCAAGATGAGCGATACGCTGGATGTGTGGTTCGACTCCGGCATCACGCATCTGTCGGTGATGCGCGGCTCGCATGCCGAACAACTGGCCTGGCCGGCCGATCTCTATCTCGAAGGCTCCGACCAGCATCGCGGCTGGTTCCAGTCTTCGCTGCTCACCGGCTGCGCCATCGACGGCCGCGCGCCCTACCAGGCGCTGCTGACCCATGGTTTCGTGGTCGATGGCAAGGGCCACAAGATGTCGAAATCCAAGGGCAACGTCATTGCGCCGCAAAAGGTGTCGGACAGCCTGGGCGCGGAAATCCTGCGTCTGTGGACGGCGGCCACCGATTACTCCGGCGAACTGTCGATTTCCGACGAAATCCTCAAGCGCGTGGTCGAATCCTATCGGCGCATCCGCAATACCCTGCGCTTCCTGCTTGCCAATACCGCCGATTTTTCCGCCGACGATCCGGGCCAGATGCTGCCAGTGGCGCAATGGCTGGAAATCGACCGCTATGCGCTGGCGATGACCCGCCAGTTGCAGACGCAGGTGTGCGCCGATTACGAACGCTACGAATTCCACAAGGTGGTGCAGGCGCTGCAGCACTTCTGCTCGGAAGATCTTGGCGCTATCTACCTCGACATCCTCAAGGACCGCCTCTACACCACGGCGGAAAATTCCCGCGCCCGCCGCTCGGCGCAAAGCGCGCTGTGGCACATCCTGCAGACCCTCACGCGCCTGATGGCGCCGATACTCAGCTTCACCGCCGAGGAAATCTGGGCGCTGACCGGCAAGAACCAGAATCTGGAAAGCGTGATGCTCACCCGCTGGCATGAACTGCCCGCGGCGCCAGCGGATGAAGCCGCGCTGCTGCAGCGCTGGCAGCAGATCCGGGAAATCCGCGGCGAAGCCAGCAAGGTGCTGGAAGACCTGCGTGCGGCCGGCAAGATCGGTTCCTCGCTGCAGGCCGAAGTGGAAATCCGCGCCAGCGGCGCGCGCCATGAACTGCTTGCTTCCCTGGGCGACGATCTGCGCTTCATCCTGATCTGCTCGAAAACCATCCTGGTGAAAGTCGCCGATGCCGCAGCCGAAGCGATCATCGCCACGCCCACCGCGCACCGCAAATGCGTGCGCTGCTGGCACTGGCGCGAGGATGTCGGCCACGCTGCCGAACATCCGGAGCTGTGCGGACGCTGTACCAGCAACCTCTACGCCGAAGGAGAACCGCGCCATGCTGCCTGAGATGCGCAAATGGCTGGCGCTGGCCCTGCTGATCATCGTGCTCGACCAGATCACCAAGGCGCTGGTGGTGGCAAATTTCCAGTTGGGCGAAGTTCGCACGCTGACTTCGTTCTTCGATCTGGTCTTCGTCTTCAACCCGGGCGCGGCCTTCAGTTTTCTTGCCGATGCCGGTGGCTGGCAGCGCTGGTTTTTCACTGCGCTGGCCTTCGCCATTTGCGGCTGGCTGTTCTTCCTGCTGCGCCACCACGCGCAGGAAAGGCTGATGCCGTTTGCCATTGCCCTGGTCATGGGCGGCGCGCTGGGCAATGTCATCGACCGTTTCGCCTATGGCGCGGTGGTCGATTTTCTCTCCTTCCATATCGATAAATATTACTGGCCAGCCTTCAATGTCGCCGACTCGGGCATTACCGTTGGCGCCATGCTGATCATCTGGCGCCAGTTCGTGCCCAGTTCTTCCCGGAGCCAATCAACATGAGCGAGCAAGTCAAGGCCGATAGCCTGGTCACCCTGAACTACCGCGTGGCCAGCAGCGATGGCGTCGAATTCATCGGCACCTTCAATGCCGCGCCGGCCGTGCTGAAGCTGGGCAACGACGAACTGGCGCCCGCGCTGGAACGCTGCCTGACCGGCATGTCCGTGGGCGAACGCCAGATCTTCGATCTGCAGCCGCAGGATGCCTTCGGCCCGCATCTGCCGCATCTGGTGCAACGCATCCCGCGTGAGCGCCTGCCCAACGGCGACAGACTGCAGACGCAAACCCTGCTCGAATTCGATGCCCCGAACGGCGCGCGTTTCACCGGCCTGATTTGCGAACTCGACGCGCAAACCGCGCTGATCGACTTCAATCATCCGCTGGCCGGCAAGCCAGTCCGCTTCGAGGCGGAAATCATCGGCGTCATCTGAAATGGCCGAGAAACCCGCCGAACAACGCATCCTGCTCGCCAATCCGCGCGGTTTCTGCGCTGGCGTCGAGCGCGCCATCGCCATCGTCGAGCGCGCGCTGGCGAAGTTCGGCGCACCGATCTACGTGCATCACGAAGTGGTGCATAACCGCTACGTCGTCGACGACCTGCGCGCCAAGGGCGCAATCTTCGTCGATTCGCTCGACGAAGTGCCGGCCGGTGCCACCTTGATCTTCAGCGCGCATGGCGTATCCAGAACCGTCAGTGAAACCGCGCAGGCACGCGGTTTCCGCATCTTCGACGCCACCTGCCCGCTGGTCACCAAGGTGCATGTCGAAGTCGCCCGCATGCACGACAACGAACGCGAAATCGTCATGATCGGCCATCGCGGCCATCCGGAAGTCGAAGGCACCATGGGCCAGGTGGCCGGCGGCATCCATCTGGTCGAAAACCTGGCCGATGTCGCCCGGCTGGAAATCCGCAATCCCGAACGCCTGTCCTACGTCACCCAGACCACGCTGTCGGTCGATGATGCCGCCACCATCGTCGCCGCCCTGCGGCAACGCTTTCCAGACATCCAGGGACCGAAGAAGGACGACATCTGCTACGCCACGCAGAACCGCCAGGATGCCGTCAAGCAACTGGCCAGCCAATGCGATGTGGTCATCGTCGTCGGCTCGCAGAACAGCTCCAACTCCAACCGTCTGCGCGAAGTGGCGGAAAACCTGGGGACGCCGGCCTATCTCGTCGATGCCGCCGGGCAGTTGGAGCCGGCCTGGTTCGCCGGCAAATCGCGCGTCGGCCTCACCGCCGGCGCTTCGGCTCCGGAAGTGCTGGTCGAAGAAATCATCGCGCAACTGCGTCGCTGGGGTGTGAGCAGCGTCCAGCCCTTGACCGGAGTGGTGGAAAACACGGCCTTTCCCTTGCCGCGCGAATTGACGAATTGACTGATTCGAGGTGACCGGAACGCGTGTTCGCGCTCTCGTCCCATCGCACCCTCACACTCTCGCACTTGTCGATGCGGCGGATTGCATTCCCGCACACCGGCGCATGAAAGCGGCGAATCAGGGCCGCAGCTTGCGTTCGAGCGAGTCTGCCAGTGAAGGCGGCAAGCCGCCGATCGCCTGGGCGCGCAACCAGGCATCGCGCGCCTCTGCCAACTGGCCGTCGGCCTCCAGCACACTGCCGAGCGCGTACCACCAGCGCGCTTCCTGCGGCTTGAGACGCAATGCGGCCCGATAATATTGCGCGGCCTCGCGCGGTTTCTTCAGGTGCTGCAGCAGCACGGCGGCAAAGCCTTGATAGTCGGCATTCCGTCCGGCACTACTCTGATGCCGCTGCAGGGTTTCCCAGGCGTCGGCCGGCCGGCCGCGCTCGACCTGGATGCGCGCCGCCGTCATGGCCCAGTCCGCGCGCTCGGGCAGCAATCCCAAGCTGTCCTTCAACAGAACCAGAGCGTCATCCAGTTGGCCCTGCTCGATGTAAATGCCCAGCAGGGTCTGACGCAGCGCAGTCTGCCGAGGCATTTCACGCAATCCCTGTTGCAAACGGCTGATGGCATCGCTCGTCCGGCCTTGCCTGTAGAGCTGGATGGCCTTGCGCAGGATTTCGCTGCCCGGCTCGCCGCGGTCGGTTTTTTCAATTCTTGCGGGCGCTTCCGTCTCGTTGGCCGGCATTGGCGACACCGGGGCTGCGGCGTCTTCCTTGCTGCTCGTTTTTTGCGGCGGCACTTTTTCTTCCGCCGCCTCTGTTGCCCCTGCTGCCTTTGCTTCCAGCCTGACTTCCTCTGGTTGCTTGGCAGCGGTTTCGGCGGCTGGCTTTTTCCCTGTCGCGGCGACGGGCATCGATCCCGACACACCGGTCAGCTTCAGTGTCCGATCCAGGCGCAACCCGAAATTGCCGGATTGCTGCACCTCTGCCAGCGTCGGCAGAGAGGCGAGCCATTCACCTTCCAGCGTCTCAACCGGCATGCCGGGTGAAGATGCGGTCTGCTCTGCCGCCGTGCCGGGGCCGGCACCGGGTGTCGCCGAGGCATCAACCGGCTTGGCCGATCGCCAGGCATCGATTCCCAGCGCAGCCACGACACCACCTGCAAGCACCATCAGCACCAGCAAAAGCAACCGGTGGATATCCTGCCTGCCGGCAGGCAGGGCGCGGACCTGGTGCGGCATGAGTGTCGCCGCATCGCTGGCATGGCGTGCATCGAGGTCACGCAGCATCTGGTTGATCAGGCTCATGGTCGCGCTCAGCCTCCCCTTTCAACTCAACCAGCGTTTGAACAGGCCGCGCACCTTGCCCTTGAGCCCTGCCGTATCACGCGCCGCCGCCACCACATGAGCCACCTCGACCGTCGCCTTGCCTTCGCCATAGGCGGCCAGCAACGCCTTGTTGGCAAGGATGTTCACCAGCCGCGGCGTGCCGCTGGAATATTGGTAAAGGCGCTGCGCCGCCCGGCGCGAAAACAAGGGCGGCCCGCGATGTCCGGCAATCTTGAGGCGATGATCGAGGTAGTACTCGAATTCCTCGCGCCGCAGCCCCGGCAGATGGTAATGAAAGGCGATGCGCTGCTGAAGCTGGCGCACCGAGGGGTCGGCAAGGTTGTGATCCAGTTCGGGCTGGCCGAACAGCACGACATGGATGAGTTTGTGTTTTTCGGTTTCGAGATTGGACAGCAGACGCAGCGCTTCCAGGCTCGCCAGGGGCGCTGCCTGGGCCTCATCCACACAGCAGACGACCGTGCGGCCGGCCTGCGAAAGCTCCAGCAGGCGCTGGTTGATGTGCTTGATCAGCTGGAATTGCGACTCGCCCGGATCGAGCTTCAAGCCCAGTTCCTCGGCCACGGCCAGCAGCAAGGGCAGCGGAGCAATCGAGGGATTGGGCAGATAGACGCTGAAATATTCCTCGCCCAGGGTGGCGAGAAAACGGCGGCACAGCAAGGTCTTTCCCGTACCGACTTCCCCGGTGATCTTGATGAAGCCCTCACCGCTGGCCAACCCGATCAGCAGCGTATTCAAGGCCTCCTGATGGGCGGTTGCCGAATAGACGAAGCTGGTGTCGGGCGTGATGCCAAACGGCCGCTCAGTCAGGCCGAAATGCGCGAGATACAAAGTTCAGCCTCTGTCATGCGCTGGCCCATCACACCGGCCAGGCGCTAATTGCGCAATTGCCACGACGACTTCACCGGCCCGGCAGGCGGGGAATCCGACTCCGGCTGGCGCACGTCGAAGGAGGACATCCGCTCATTCAAACCCTGCAGATCGTCCTGCCAGTTTTTGTCCTTGTCGACGATCGTCGGTTTGATCAGGATCACCATTTCGGTCTTGTTGACCGACGTGTTGCGTTGACCGAAAAGGAAACTGAACGGCGTCCCACCGGTACCCGGCAACTGCGAGCTCGACCTTGCCTGCTGCTGCTTCATCAGGCCGCCGATGGCGACGATGCTGCCGTCCCGCACACGGACGATGCTGTCGGATTCGTTGATCTCGCTGGACGGCTGGGGCAGCTTGAGGATGCCGCCATTTGTGCCCAGATCGATCACCTTCTCGATTTCGGTGACCTGGCTGACCGCAGGGTGCACATGCAGGATGATGTTGCCGTCATTGTCGATCTGTGGCGTGACATCCAGCGAAATGCCGGAGAAGAAGGGCTGCAGATCGACCGTCGGCGGCGTACCGGCAACCGAAGTCGTCGTCGGCGTACCGCCGGATACATTGGTGACGAACATGTCATCCGTACCGACCTTGAGCAAGGCTTTCTGGTTGTTGAGCGTGGCAATGCGCGGACTGGAGAGCACGGCGACATCGCCCTGCGTTTCCAGGAAGGACAGCAGAGCGGCAAAGTTGGCGGTCTGGAAGGCCAGGCCGACGAAACCATTGCCAAACGAGTCGGTGATTGCGGAACCACCCTTGCCGGGAGTTATGGTCAGGCCCGTGCCCGATTGCAGCGCGCCGCTGGTATTCAGGCTGGCCTTGGAACCCATCACCCCCACCATGCTGTTGCCAGGGTGCGTACTGTTGAAAATCTTGCCGCTGGTGGTCGTGTTGAAGATCGCCCAGTTGATGCCGGTCTGCGCCGCATTGTTGAGCGTCACGGAAATGATCTTGGCTTCCAGCATCACCTGTCGCTCGACCACCAGTTGCGTGGCCTTGAGGTAGGACTCGACGGCGCGCAACTCCTTGGGCAGCGCCCGCACGACGACCACACCGGACATCTGATTGATGTGCACACGCTTGCCCCCGGCAGCACCGGCAGCCTCGGCATCATCACTCTCCTTGCTGGCAAGGACCATGGAGTTGAGCGCCTCTCTCAATTCCTCCCAGAAATTGACGCTGGATTGCGTGCTGACCGAACTGGTATCCGTCGTGTTACCGCCCGCCGCGCCGCCCGTACCCGTCTTCGAGGAAGACGAACCCGTGGAAGCATCGCCACTGCCGCTCCCCGTGGATGGCAGCGCGGTCGAAGCGATCCGCAGGTTGCTGGAGGACTTGCGCTGGCTCACCAGGTAGTTGATCTGGAAAATCCGCGTCTGCAAGGTATTGGCCTGGATGAAGACGCGGGTCCCCTTGACCTTGTATTCATAGCCGTACAGCTCGCGTATGGTGTCGAGCGCTTCCAGAACCGTCACGTCCTTGAGATTGACGGTAATCGTCCCGCCCAGATCCGGCGGCAGCAGCATGCTGTAACGCGTGCCGGTCACCAGCGCCATGAAGACCTGGGCAGCCGGCGCATTGACGACGGACAGGTCGAAACGCGCTTCGGCCTCGGCCTTGATCACGGGTTCTTCGATCTGCAAGGGTGGCATCAATGCCGGATCGATCGCCTCATTTTTCGGCTGGGGCTCGGTAGCGCCACGCTTGAGATTGTCGCGCACGCTGTCATTGACCGAACCATATTTGACCAGCGGCAGACTGCACCCCGCCAGCAGCAGGGATGCCAGCAGACCGGCTCCCGTTCGGCGAATGGCTCGCGGTTCCGCAAGCAGACTGCCGCATGAGATGCTCCACGCTTTGCGGATGTTGCGACGAACGTCCGCTGCAGTCTGGGTCGCATGAGAGTATCGAAAGAATGTGGAATCGTTCATGGCAGATTCACTTCGTGAGAGTGGAGTTTGTCTTGCTGCGCTTACCAGCCTTTTTCCCCGATTTGTTGGCTGATTCCACCTGTGATGGTGCAGTCGGGACCACGGTCTTGCGCTCGGCATCCGGCATCAGGCGCAGTGTCTCCTTGCCATTTGCCCCCTGTAAAACGGCTTCCGTTTCCGTCAGGCTGATCAGGCGGGATTCACCCAGCATGCCGCCCAATTCGACGCTCTGGCCATTGATGATCGCCAGCGGTTTGGCGCCCTTGCGCAGCAGCACCGTCTGCAAGCCCAGCGGCGGCGGCTGGTCCGGCTGTTCTTCCTCTTGTACGGCAGTTTCCACCAATGCGGCCGGCGGTCTGGTCGGATCCGCCAAAGCCGCCGCGCCCGATTGTGCAAAGGCTGCGCCTGAGGTCAATCCGCACATGGACAGCAGCATCAGTACGCCAGCACGCAGCGGCAGCCACTGCCCCGCCGGTTTCAGTACACCCGGTACAAGTGGCGCGCTCACACTCACACCGGCACTCGCATTCAGACCACCAGCCATAGTTTGTCCAGACTCAAGGTGTAGACCGTCAACGTCAAAACACAGCGCGGGTGCTTTTCCACCACCAACTCGGCATTGGCCCAGACGGTACGCTGCGGCATCGCCTCGATCGCCTCCAGGTAGGCCAGCAAATCGCCATAGCTGCCGGCAATGCGAAGCTCGATCGCATGCTTGTAGATATTCGTTGCCAGATTATTGCCGGAAAGCGGAGCGGGTTTGCCCGAGCGGCCACCTTTTGCGCCCCGGCCGTCGAGATCCTGCCCGCCACCCGATTGTTCGATCAAGGGCGCGACAGGCAGGGTGCGCAATGAAATCAACTCAAGGTTGCGGTTTCTTGCGAGCAGGCCTTCCAGGTATTCCTGCATTTTCTCCGGCATGACCAGGCTGTCCTGCACATTGCGCAAGCGCATGTCGATCGCCGCCATGGTCTTGCGCACTTCCTGCAGGGCCGCCCGATTGCTGGCGTCCGGATCCTTGTGCTGTGCCTGGAGAGCGCTGATCTGCGTTTCCAGCGTGGCGAGATCGTTCTTGATCTGCACAATGCGTTTGGCTTGTGCTGCCTGCCGGGAAATCTGTGGATCGATCAAGGCCAGATAACCGATGACCAAGAGACCGAACAGTACGGCGCCAGCGATCGTCGCTCTTTCACGCTGCGACAAGGTATCGAAACGTTCAAAAAGCTGCAGCAGCCTCTCCTTCATTGCCTGACCTCCAGAACCGTCGTCTTGCCTGAAGCGGCAACCCCGGCAGCAGACCTGGATGTTTCAACCGGCGTGGTGCGTATCACGAATTCGATGTAGTCCGGCGATGCTGCCTTCACATGCGCCGACACCGATGCCGATGCCGAATCCAGCTCGGGAACCGCATCCTGCGCCGGGCGTTCGATGACCAGCGAGGAAAAACTCACGCCCCGGAAAACCGCTTCCGACTTGAGGCGCTGGATGAACTCCGGCAGAGCGGTCGATCTGAGCATGCGTCCGCGAATTTCGACATCCCTGCTGACCGGGTTCAGGACGAATCCTGTCAGCCACAGACCATTCGGCGCCTGTCTGGCAAAACCGCGCAAGAATTCGGCAAATCCGGAATTGCCCGTGAAAACGCCGCGCTCCAGGGTGGCGATGACTTCTTCGCGCAGATTCAGCATGGCCCGCGAATTGGACAGCTCCTCAGCCAGCACCGGATCTATTGCCGCCTCTGTCGTACGCGCGCTCATCTCCACCAGCTGCGCCTGCGCCGCCTTCAGCTCTTCCGCACGTTTGTCGGCCTCGACCTGCGCACTGCTCGCCCTCTGACGCGCGACGGAGCCGGCCACCAGGATCAGGACGAGCAGAACACCCACTGCCATGGCAAGCGGAACGGCCGAAAGCAGATCGCGCGTCTTGCGCAGCGCCGGATTGATCAGGTTGATCTGCTGTAGCATTCAAATCACCTCACTCGCGCAAAGCCGCACCGAGCGTCTTGAGGTATTGCGCCTGACGGGCCGGCTGGGAAAGCTCGGGCACCAACGAAAAATCCAGCACTTCGGCAAGATCCATTTCACTGACCGGCAGAGAAAGATATTCACGCAGATAATCCACCAATCCAGGGACCGTAGGCAGCGGCGCCAACATGACGCGCGTCACATTGATGTGGCTGTGCAGACGCTCGAAATTATCCAGGGATCGCTGCATTTCCAGCCCGATACGGTCAAAAAGCTGCTGCCGCCATTCACCTTCGGCTTCTTCCAGCTTGCTGCGATTGATCTCGATCTGGCGCACGGCGTAGAGCTCGTCGCGAAACGTGAATATCAGCAGCGCCCGCTCTTCATCAACCACCAGTACAGCCAGACCGCGATCCGTCTCCTCGAACAGGGCAGCGATATTGCGGATCGCCATTTCCGGAATGTCGATCACTTCGAGCGTCACGCCGGCGCTGTCGAACAAGCTCATCTGCTCGGCAATCAGGGCATCGCCGGCAGCAGCAACCAACCCCTGCCGCACGCGCCCGGTACGTCCGGCAATATCCGGAACTTCAGCCAGATCGATCGTCAATCCCTCGACCGGGAAGTCAACCATATCCTTGATTTTCCAGCGTACCGCCTCCTTCATTTCGTCCGGAGGCACGGCAGGCAGTTCGATCTGCAACAGATGGTATTCGTCGGGATTCAGCAACAGGGTGCTGTGACACTGACCCAACCCATGGCTCCGGGCCAAGCCGCGCAGTACGAAGAGATCACCGGCGCCGCGCTGCTCGGAACGCAGCATGAGAACCTCGGGCTTCTGCCCGGGACGGCGGCAAACGTGGGCGACAGCCAAGCTCTCCCGGTCAAAGGAAACAGCCATCCTGCCATCCTGCAGCTTGGTCTTCAGGAATCTCTGGCCCAGCGATGCCATCATCGCCTTTGCAGCTTCGCGTAGCTGTATCCGTTTCACAAATTATGTATCCGTCTCACAAATCGATACCCGCCTGTACCATCCATGGTCTGCAATCTGCAATCCATGACCTGGACCGGGAAACCGGAAATTGGCCCACACACTTTAGCGACGGCGCAATGCCGTCAATGACTGCAATACTGGGTGAATTACCCCGCGTTTCTGCTCATCCAGCATCAAAACCCAACCATTCGACCCTGACCCACACGTCCGGGAGTGCAGATTGTACCCACCTGAACGATCACCTTACTCCCCAACCCGCCTCCACCTCCGTCTCCGGCAATGGGATATCGAGCCAGGCAAATCGGCTCATTTGCGTACCAGGTGAAACTCGAACTCCTGGTTTCCCGTCTCGGTACTTGTCTCGGTACTCGAAATCAGCTCATTGCCCGTTTGCAGGGCAAATGCATTGAAATCCCTGACCGACCCCGGATCGGTGGTCACAATCCGCAAAATCTGGCCACTGCTCATGTCGTTCAGTGCCTTCTTGGCGCGCAGGATCGGTAGTGGGCAGTTCAGGCCACGTGCATCCAGATCCTTGTCGAAACGGATAGTCATGCTCTCTCCTGTCTATGGAACTATAGAAGCGCGTTCATTCACGTTCATTCAATTGCCGCCTGCAACATGACCGTCATCAGGCAGCAAGCCAATGCCCGGATTTTCCCCCGGACTTTTCAACCAGCCGCACATCCTCGATACGCATGCCACGGTCCGCAGCCTTGCACATATCGTAGATGGTCAGCAGCCCGATATTCGTTGCGACCAGCGCCTCCATCTCGACGCCGGTGCGGCCCAGGGTTTCCGCCGTCACCTCGCAAACGACCCGGCTGCGCTCGGCATCGACCAGAAATTCGACAGCCACCCGCGTCAATGACAGAGGATGGCACAAGGGGATCAGATCGGCTGTCCGTTTTGACGCCTGGATGGCCGCAATCCGCGCAACCCCCAGCACATCACCCTTCTTTGCACTGCCCTCCCGGATCAGCGCCAGCGTCTCCGGCTGCATCACAATGCAGCCGGCCGCCCGCGCCACCCGGCGGGTTTCGGCCTTTTCCCCGACATCGACCATGTGAGCCTGGCCGGCGCCATCAAAATGCGTCAAGGGTGAATGTGAATCCGTACAACTCATGACCAACCGTTTCCCCGTTTCCTCGTTCCCGGCTTTCCTGTCCTGGGCACCCCGCAGCCGAAACACCACCCGGAATGCATCAAACCCTGCCGATGTTGGGACATTATGTCACAGCAGTGCGGCACAAAACTCAACCCATCCCGATATTTGCCGGCGATTGCGGATTTCTCCGCAAAACCGCATGGAACCATGTATTCGAACGTATATCATAGGCAGGATGCGAATCCGAACCATGATCCTGCTGCTGTGCCTGGCTCCCGCGGTTCTTGCCGATGGCCTGCCGGAACTCGGCGATCTTTCGCGGATCGATTTTTCGCCGGCAATGGAGCAACGCACCGGCGAGTCGATCATGCGCGACATCCGGCTGCATGAACCCGGCTACATCAGCGATCCCGAGATCAACGGCTATCTGAACCATCTGGGCTCACGCCTGCTGAGCCAGAGCAGCGAGGCACGCCAGAACTTCGAATTCTTCGCCCTGCGCGATCCGAGTCTGAACGCCTTTGCCATGCCCGGCGGCTACATTGGCGTCCACACCGGACTCATCACGGCGACCCGCTCCGAATCCGAACTGGCCTCGGTGCTTGCCCACGAAATCTCCCACGTCACCCAACACCACCTGGCCCGCCAGATCAGCAGCCAAAGCCAGGGACAGCTGCCGATGCTGCTGGCTTTGGCGGTAGCCATCCTGGCATCGCGCAGCAACTCCGACCTCGCCCAGGGCGCCCTGATGACCGGCCAGGCTGCCAGCATTCAGAATCAACTCAACTACTCACGGGATTTCGAGCGCGAGGCGGACCGGCTGGGACTCCAGTTACTGGAAAATGCCGGCTTCGATGTGCGGGCAATGGCGGACTTCTTCGAGCGTCTGCAAAAGTACGGGCGTCTTTATGAAAACAACGCGCCCGGTTATCTGCGCACCCACCCGCTGACCTCGGAACGCATCGCCGACCTGGAAAACCGCATCCACGAGCGTCCTTACCGACAGGTTGCCGATTCTCTCGACTACCTGCTGGTCCGCACCAAGCTGAGGGCCAGCGAAGGCAGTCCGCAGGATGCCGTGACTGAATTCACCTCGCAGATACGCGAGCACAAATACAGCAACGAAATCGCCGCGCGCTATGGCCTGACCGTGGCCCTGGCACGCGCCCAGGATTACGCCAAGGCAGAGCAGGAAATTGCCACACTGCGCAAGTTGAAGGCAGATTCACCGATGATCGAATCAATTTCTGCCGACTTGCGCAGAAAACAGAATGACCCGGCAGGCGCGCTCAAGATCCTGCGCACCGCCCAGGTGCGCTATCCGCAAGCGCGCGGTCTGGCGTATGCCCTGACGGACACCCTGCTGACCACCCATCAGACGCAGGAAGCCCTGCAGTTCATACAGGAAGACTTGCAGAACTACCCCAATGATGCGCGCATGCACGAACTGCTGGCGCGTACCTACGCGGCACTCGGCAAGACGTTGCAACAACACCGTGCCCAGGCCGAAGCCTACGCCCTGCAGGGACAACTGCTGATGGCGATCGAACAGTTGCAGCTGGCGCAGAAACTGGGGGAAAACGATTACTTCGAACAATCCAAGGTCGACGCCCGCTTGCGCGAGCTGAAACAGCGGCATGCCGAGGAAACCAAGGAAATGAAGGAAAAATGACGCATTGCCATCCATGGATACGCTCATGAATGCACTGCATGGCGCATGAAAATATCGCGCAAGAATTCAAAAGACCGGGCCGGCAACCTATCTTATAATCGGAATTATTTTTGCTGGCGGCCTCAAGATTCCTTTCGGGATGCCGTTACCTGACGCAGGATATCTGCGCATAAGGATTACATCATGAAAATCGACAGCTCGATCAAATCGCTCGGCGGCTTGTCCGGCGAGGCGCGCAAGGACGCGGCGAAGCCGGCAGGCACCGCGTCCAGCCCGGCTGCAGGACAAAGCACCCAGAGCGCCGAAGTCGCCTTGTCACCGCTTTCGGCACGCTTGCAGGAACTGGAAAGCGCCATGGCGACAACCCCGGTGGCGGACAGCCAGCGCGTCGCCGCCATCCGCGAAGCCATCGCCGCCGGCACCTTCCAGGTCGACGCCAGCAAGATTGCCGACGGCCTGGTCGACAGCGTCCGTCAAATGCTGGCCGCGCAGAAATAAACAGCCCCGCAAGCCCTTCCGTGCAAGCTGCTGCCGATACCCGTCTTGCCCGTTTCATCGAGGATGAACTGGCAATGCTGCGCAGCTTTGTCGAATTGTTGCAACACGAACAGAGGATCCTGACCGAAGGCGACATTGACGAGCTGACGCCCTTGATCGAGAAAAAAGGGCGGCTTGCCGACCTCCTCACCCAGCTTGCCGGGCAGCGCAATGAAATTCTGGCTGCCGCAGGATATCCGCACGACCGGGCCGGAATCGATATCTGGCTGGAACGACGCAGCCCGACAGGCGAAGCAGCGCAAGACGCTCGCGACAGCTGGGAAAACATTCTCGCGCTGGCCGTTCAGGCCCGCACGCTGAACGAAACCAACGGCAAGCTGATCGGCATCCGCCTGCAACACAATCAGCAGACCTTGAACTCCCTGCTTGCCGCCGGCAACCGGTCAGCCCTGTACGGACCGGACGGCCAGCCCCACGCCAGCGGTGGCGGCCGATCATTCGGCGCAGTCTGAGCATTCCAGAGCCGCCGCCCCGCACTCGCCCATCGTACTTCAGGGCAGCGCGTTGCCCTTCGTGATTGCCGACACACTCCCGGCATCGGCCTGATCCGGCATTCTTGATTCGATGGTAATGGCGACACGCCGGTTGCGGGCACGTCCCTCTGCCGACTCATTCCCGGCGATCGGGCGCTGATCAGCATAACCCACGGCCGTCAGGCGGCTGGCGGCGACGCCGTTATCGATCATCAGGCGCACCACACTGGAAGCGCGCACGCCTGAGAGCTCCCAATTGGAAGCAAACTGGGCCGTCGCGATCGGGATATCGTCGGTATGCCCCTCGACCGTAATCGGAAAATCGGTTGGCGCCAGGATGCGCGCCACGGCGGTCAGCGGCGCCAGCGCCTCACTGGCCAGGCGCGCCTCCCCCGACGAAAACAACACGCTGGCATTGATATCGACCGTAATCCCCCGCGCACCTTCGGTCACCCGCACCTGTCCATTTTCCACCAGGGGCCCGAGCGCATCGCTGATTTCCTGCGCCATGTCACGCATCTTTTCCTTGGCCTTGCGCTTGGCCTCGCTAGCCGGCTTGGCTGCAACCACCGGCCGATTCGGCACGATCATCGGCAAGACCAGCGTCGGGGCGGCTGACCCCACCTCGACCTGGGCACCGGCGGTCGACCCAGGCACGTTCCGGAAAGCGGACACAATGGAATCCGAAAGGATCCGGTATTTACCCTCATTCACCGACGATACCGCATACATCACCACGAAAAAAGCGAACAGCAGCGTGATGAAGTCGGCGTAGGACACCAGCCAGCGCTCGTGGTTCTCGGCTTCCTCTTCGTGGCGATGGCGGCGGCGTGACATAAACGAATCACTGGACGTAGCCGCGCATGCGTCCTTCGATGACGCGCGGATTGTCTCCGTTGGCGATGCCGACCAGTCCATCGACGTACATTTCGCGCAAGGCAACGAGACGGGCAATGTTTACCAGCAATTTCTTGGCTACCGGCAAAAACACCAGATTTGCCAGACCCACACCGTAGATCGTGGCAACGAAGGCAACGGCGATCCCCGCTCCCAGCCGGGAAGGATCGGTCAGATTCTCCATGACATGGATCAGCCCCATCACCGCACCAAGGATGCCGATCGTCGGTGAATAGCCGCCTGCCGACTCCCAGATTCTCGCGGCCAGTTTCATCTGGGCTTCATAGACATCGATCTGCACTTCGAGAACCGCGCGCAGATTGTTCGGCTCGGCGCCATCCACCAGCAGTTGCAGGCCATGGATGTGGAATGGATCATTCAATTGGGGGAACTGCCCTTCCAGCGCCAGCAAGCCTTCACGGCGGGCGAGCACGCTCCAAGCCAGCGTGCGGTCGATGATTTCCTCCGCGGCAACGGCCGGCGGCACAAAAACCCACTTGAGCATGCGCAAGCCCGTCACGAATGCGGGCAAGGGACTCTGCAGCATCACCGCGCCCATGGTGCCCCCCACCACGATCAGGAAGGCCGTGGGCTGGATGAGCGATGACACATGGCCGCCTTCGAGCACCTGGCCAAACAGGATTGCACCAATACCCAGCAACAAACCGACGATACTGATCTTGTCGATGGCCCTCATGATTGCTTCTTCCTTGGGCGCCCTGCCTTGCCGCGCACGGCCTGGCGGGCAGCGGCAGAATCGCCGAGCACGTTGCTGCGCAGGCGCGCAATCGCCTGGGTGTGCAACTGACACACACGCGACTCGGTCACGCCAAGAACTTCGCCGATCTCGCGCAGATTCAACTCCTCGTCGTAATACAAGGCCATCATCAGCTTTTCCCGTTCCGGCAGATTTTCAATGGCCTGCACCAAGGCTTCACGCCTGTCCTGGTCAATCAGCATGGCCAGGGGATCGAGTTGCTCCGAAGCCAGGTGCCTCTCCAGAAAGGCATCTCCCCCACCTTCCTCGGCATCGCCCAGGTCCTCGAAATATACAAGTTGATGGCCACGTGCATCGAGCAACAGCTTCTGGTATTCCTCCAGCGACATGCCGAGCGATTCGGCAAGCTCGCCTTCCTGCGGCGCACGACCGTGTTTCTGTTCCAGGGTATGGATTGCGGCTTCGATCCGCCGCATCTCGCGCCGCAAGCCGCGCGGCAGCCAGTCGTTCTCGCGCAGCCCGTCGAGCATGGCGCCGCGCACGCGCTGCACGGCATAGGTTTCGAACTGGGCGCCCAGTCCGTCCTCGTAGCGAGCGATGGCATCCAGCAGGCCGATCATGCCGTTCTGTATCAGATCCTCGACCTGCACATTGGGTGGCAGCCTGGCCATCAAATGATAGGCAATCCGCTTGACCAGAGGCGCATATTGAGAGACGAGCTGTTCTTTGTCTGGAATGCCCTGCGCGTTATACGTCATAGATTTCCGGTAAGGCGGCAACCGGCAAACTATACCACCGAATCTGGCTGGCCAATATCGCGCCGGCCGGCCATGCACGCAAGAACAGCGCGTAGTGAACGCGTCCGGCAAGGTTCAGCGATTGCATGGCCAGCCGGACAGAACACGACGGTGCGCCACTGCCTCGACGAGCCAGATGGTTGGACTTGAGCGCGGACCAAGGGAACGCGGATACGGGCTCCATGGTCTTCAAACAAGCTCGTACGCATCGAGCAACTTTGCGCACTGCTCCCGGTCGTTGAACATCATGACATCGACGATGGACAAACCGGGCACGAACTTCCTCCCGAACTGCCGGTAGCACACCGCTCCGGGTTGCAGAAACGAAAGCTGCAGACCGCGTTCAGCAAAAGCCTCTCTGTCGTATAGCGATTTTCCGCCAGGCAGGTTGATGTACCGGGTAGCGCCCAGCACATCGCAGATATCCAGAATTTTGCCCTGTCCGCGCAGCCCGGCGGCTTTCTCCATGGCCGAAGAAACGAACCATTTCGGCTGCAGCCCCAGGTAGGCGCAGATGCTGCGCAATTGATACTCGAGAAGCAGCGCCAACTGGCTGGTCTGCTGGCTGAAGATATCCATCAGCACCGGATAGACCGCTGCGAAATGCGGCGCCTTGCCATAGCACTGACGAATGGTCTGCAAAAGTTTGTGCCGAGCAGACACTTCAAGCTGATTTATCCGCTTATTTGGGCTTGCGCCCTGCAGCGGCAACGTGACAAGCTGCTTGTCGGCATGGCCGAGAATGTAATTCCGGTTTATCCAGCCACCTTTGATGAAATCCACATCGTCGTAAATCACAAACGCATCCACCGCCCGAATGAGCTGAAAGTAGCCCAGATACGGGAACAGATAGGGTTGCATGATCGCGAGTCTCATCGGGACTCATCACTTCGGCGGCCACAAACCGGGAGCGCTGGCAAAACAGGGCAGGAGATATTACGGAACAGGCGTCAACCGCTTCACCCACCCCATGCGGTTTCCAGTCTTGCACCAGCGCTTCCCAGACCTTCCAGTTCGCCCTGGCGTCCGGGTGACCAAACCGGATCGTTTCCGCTGCCCTGAATCGCCGGCGGCAAACGCTGCAGCAGGGCGCTTGCCAGGTTGTCCGTCACCGGCACCAGTGAAGCGCCGAGATAATCGAGACGCACATCGAGATGTTCGCGCGCCACTCGCCGCATGTTGTCGAAAATGGCGCGCGCTTCCTCCCGGGTGCGCGGACGGGTGATGACCACCTGGAAGCCATCCCGCCCGCGCTCCTGCACGATGCGCTTGATCAGCGCGTAGGCATGGGTGATCGCCGTGCTCTGCGCACCCACCACGACCGCCACATGGCGTGCGGCCAGCGTCAATGGCGATAGCTGACCTTGTTGCCGGACGCTGCTGTCGATCAGAACGAAGTCCACGCCACGCTGCATTTCCTGCAGGCTGGTGGGTAGGCGCCGCTGCGCCAGCGTTGCATTGCGGTTGGCCTGCTCCAGTTCCTTTGCCGCGCGCACGGCGGGCAGGATGCGAACCAACGGCGCGGCTTCCAGCACCACCTGGCCCAGGCTGCGTTCTCCTTGCAACACCTGGTAAAGATCATGGCGCGTCTTCAGGCCGAAGTAGGAAATCGCGTTGTTCGGGGCCTGATTCTCATCCACGATCAGCACGGTGTGGCCCGCCGCCGCCAGCGCCGTCGCCGTCTGCACGACCAGGGTGGTGCGCCCGCAGGCTTCACGACCGGAGGCAAAAGCCACCACCTGCGGCCCACGGCTGCCGAACATGCGCCGCAAGCCGGCGGCCTGATCGCCGACCCAGCCACCGGGCACTTCTGCTTCAGCACATGCCCAGTCAGCCACGCCGTCCCCCCGCCGCCTTTTGCGATGGCGCCGCCATGACCAGGCCGGCTTCCTGGGTCTGCAAATGATGCGGCGATGCCTCGCCGGGCAGTTTGAATGCGCGGTGCAACAGGTAGTTGCGATTCGGCAAATGCATGTCTTCGGGCACGCGCTGTCCATTGGCGATGTAGCACAGCAGCAAGCCATGACGAATCACCGCATCCAGCGCCGGCGCCAGGGATGCCGTCTCGTCGACCTTGCTGAGTATCACGCCGGCCAGATCCTCGCCGGCATACGCCCGTACCACGTCGTCCAGGGTGTCGCCACGGCTGGTGGCATTGAGCAGCAGCAGGCGATTCACCTCGCCGGTGCGCATCAGCATGGCCGCCTGCTCGGCCACCATGCGGTCGCGCTGGCTCATGCCGACGGTATCGATCAGCACCATGTGCTTGTCGCGCAAATCCGCCAGGGTGTGGCGCAAGTCGTCGCCATCACGCACGACATGCACCGGCACGCCGAGGATACGGCCATAGATGCGCAATTGTTCGTGAGCGCCGATCCGATAGCCATCGGTGGTCAGCAGGGCCAGCTTGTCGGCGCCGTAGCGCACCACGCAGCGGGCGGCGAGCTTGGCGGTCGTGGTGGTCTTGCCGACCCCGGTCGGGCCGACCAGCGCGAAAACGCCGCCGCGGTCGATGATGTCGTTATCGCTGCTGAGCGTGCGCAGACGCCGGTTCAGCGCACTCTTCAACCATTTGCGCGCATCGTCGGTATTCAGTTCGGCCGGCATTTCCTGGCAGAGCTTGCGCGCCAGTTGCCCGGAAAAACCGACATCCAGCATCTCGGCCAGGGCCATGGTCCTGACCGGCGATTCACGCGACATTTCACCCCAGGCAAAACCGGCCAACTGGCGTTCCAGCAACGCCCTGATCGTGTGCATTTCACCCATCAATTCGGAAACCTGCTGCTGCATCGGCTCGTGCTGTTCCGGCAGAAAATCCGCTGCCGAAGCGGACATGCCGCGCTGCGCGCGCAGGCCCGGCTCGTGCGGCACGGCGGCGGGCTGCCCGAGCGGTTCCCGCTGTAGCGGCGTGGAGGACGCAGCCTGCGGCTCGCGTCCCGGCAAAGGACGCAGACGCGGCTTTTCCTGGACGACCGGCGCGGCGGCCGGCTTTGCCGATCCGGTATTGCCAGCCTGCACCGGCCACTCGGGCCGGGCCAGCGGCGGCTGGCGCCGCTGGGCGGAAAGGCTGACGGTGTAATCGTCATCTTCCGAGCCGGCGCGTGCATGAACGCTCCGTTCCGGCGCCTGATGCATCGACTGGTTGGCCGAATACGCCTGCCGAGCCGCCGCGCTTCCCAACGAGGCCGGCGGCGTGACCGTAGCCGTAGCCGGAGTGCTTGCCGCCATCGGAGCACGGGCGGGCATCTGCCGCGACAGCAGCTCGAAGCCTTCCGAAGTCATGGCCAGGATTTCCACGCCGCCCGGTACCGGCTTGTTGGAAACCACGATGGCATCCGCCCCGAGTTCTTCCTTCACCTTGCGCAGGCAGTCGCGCGCGGTCGGTGCCACAAAGCGTCGCATGCTCATTGTGTCCCCACCTCCGCCTCCAATACGCCAATGGCGCCAGCGCACGAAGCGTCAAGAGCAGCAAGCCATGCCGCCCGCAGTCGATGCGTCCGGTTCAAGCCCTTGCTGCGGCATCGAGAGTCGTTCATGTACTAGGCTCCAATAATTGCAGTTATACGAATCGTGCGTGAATCAGGGACTTCGGCATTCGAAATGACCTTGAGGGTCGGCACGGCGCGGCGCAGGAAGCGCGAAAGCAGCCAGCGCAGATGATTCGGCACCAGCAGCACCGCCGGCATGCCGCTTTCCTCCTGACGTTGCGCAGTGGCCGCCGTCTCGCGCAGCAGCGTATCGGCCAGACCCGGCTCGATGCCGCCGGCGCCCGCGTCGTTACCGGTCTGCATGGCCTGGCCGAGTATGCGTTCGAGGCCCGGCTCGATGGTCATCACCGTCATGTCGGTATTGCCGGGAAACAGTTGCTGGGCAATGGCGCGGCCCAGGGCGATTCTTACCTGCGTCGTCAGCTCGAGCGGATCCTGGGTGCGTGGCGCGTATTCGGCCAGGGTCTCGATGATGGTGTGCATGTCGCGGATATTCACGCCTTCCTCAAGCAGGCTTTGCAGGACGCGCTGGACGATCGAGACCGACAGCAGCTTGGGCACCAGATCCTCGATCAGCTTGGGCGCATCCTTGGCGATGTGATCCAGCAGCGCCTGGGTTTCCTGGCGCCCGAGCAGATCGGCCGCATGCGAGAGGATGACGTGATTGATATGCGTGGCGACCACGGTGCCGGCATCGACCACGGTATATCCCAGTGCCTGCGCCTGCTCGCGCAGGTTGGCCTCGATCCAGATGGCCGGCAGGCCAAACGCCGGGTCGGTGGTCGGCGTGCCCGGCAATTGCCCGGCGACGCGCCCCGGATTGATGGCCATGAACATGCCCAGATAGGCTTCGCCAGCGCCGATATCCACGCCCTTGAGCGTCAGCCGGTAGGCATTCGGCTTGAGCTCGAGGTTGTCGCGAATGTGCACCGGCGCGCACAAAAAGCCGATTTCCTGGGCAAACTTCTTGCGCAGACCACGAATGCGCTTCAACAATTCACCGTCCTGACCCTTGTCCACCAGGGGAATCAGACGATAGCCGACCTCCAGGCCCAGCACATCGACGGGCGCCACGTCCGACCAGCTGGCATCCTGCGTTTCCTGCGGGACGAGTTGTTCAGCCGGCTGCGCTTCGACAACCGGCGGTTCGGCCTGGCGCTTGAGCAGCCACCAGCCCAGGCCGCCGATGGCGGCAGCCAGCAGCAGAAAGATCAGATTGGGCATGCCCGGAATCAGGCCCAGCACGCCGATGATGAAGGCCGTCAGCAGAATCACGCTGGGATTGCCGAACATCTGGCTGCTCACCTGCTGCCCGATGTCCTCATCCGTGGTGACCCGGCTCACCACCAGGCCGGCCGCCGTGGAAATGATCAGCGCCGGAATCTGCGCCACCAGCCCATCGCCGATGGTCAGCAGGGTGTAGTTGGCCGCCGCCTGGGCAAAGCTCAGGTCGTGCTGCAGCATGCCGACGATCAGACCGCCAATGATGTTGATGAAGAGAATCAGAATGCCGGCAATCGCATCGCCACGGACGAACTTGCTGGCACCGTCCATGGAGCCGAAGAAATCCGCCTCCTGGGAAATCGCCGTACGCCGCTTGCGCGCTTCGTCTTCGCCGATCAGGCCGGCATTCAGGTCGGCGTCGATGGCCATCTGCTTGCCCGGCATGGCATCCAGAGTGAAGCGAGCGGAAACTTCGGCGATGCGGCCGGCGCCCTTGGTGATGACGACGAAGTTGATGACCACCAGGATCACGAAGACCACCAGGCCCACGGCATAGTTGCCGCCGACCAGGAAGTGGCCAAAGGCTTCGATCACCTTGCCTGCCGCATCCGGCCCGGTATGGCCTTCGAGCAGCACCACCCGGGTCGAAGCGACGTTGAGCGACAGGCGCATCAGCGTGGTCACCAGCAGGATGGTCGGGAAGACCGAGAAATCCAGCGGTTTCATGGCGTACATCGCCACCAGCATCACCATGATCGACAGTGCGATGTTGAAGGTGAAGAACAGATCGAGCAGGAAGGGCGGCAACGGCAGCACCATCATCGCCAGGATCATCACGATCAACAACGGCGCGGCAAGCTGCTGGAGATTGCCGCGCGAGAACAGGGTCTGCATGCCGAGTGTCGCCGCCATGCCGGTCAGGCCCCCATGCCTTCAACCACGGGCTGCCCGGGGTCCAGCTCCGCCGGCACCGGCAGCGCCTGCGGCGCTTGAGGCGGCAGCGATGACGGCGTCTGGCCGGCAAGATACTGCTGCAACTGATAGACGTAGGCCATCACCTCGGCAACGGCGCCGTAAAGCGCGGCGGGTATCTGCTCGCCAATGTCGCAATGACGATACAGCGCGCGCGCCAGCGGCGGCGCTTCCAGCAGCGGAACATCGTGTTTGGCGGCAAGTTCACGAATATTCTGCGCAACCAGATTGATGCCCTTGGCAAGCACTTGCGGCGCCCCCATCTGCCCACTGTCGTACTTGAGCGCGACGGCAAAATGCGTCGGGTTGGTCACCACCACGTCGGCTTTCGGCACATCGGCCATCATCCGCCGCCGCGCCATTTCGCGCTGCTGACTGCGGATGCGCCCCTTGACCTGGGGATCGCCTTCCTGCTCCTTGTTCTCCTGGCGCACTTCTTCCTTGGTCATGCGCAGCTTGCTGTGGTACTGCCAGAGCTGGAAGGGCACATCGATTGCCGATACCAGCGCCACGCCACTGACCAGCGCCAACATGGCGAAAAGCAGAATGTCGCCAAAGGAGACCAGTCCCCGCTCGAGCGGCTGGGTCAACAGCGCGAACAGGGCATCCTGCTGATGCACCACCACCCAATACACCACGCCGCCGACCAGCAGCGCTTTCAATACGGATTTGACGAGCTCGGCAATCCCCTGCACGGAGAAAATCCGTTTCAGGCCAGATAGAGGATTGATGCGATTGAAATCAGGCGCCAGCGCCTTGGAAGAAAACACCACGCCGCCCAGCATCAATGGCCCTGCCAGCGCGCCCAGCACCGCCACCAGAAACAGTGGCGCCAGCAGCGTCATGGCTTCCATGGACAGGGAAAGAAAAGCATTGGCCAGGGCGTAAGGATCGAACGCCTGGTCATGGCCGAAACTCAAGCCGCGACGCATCAGTTGTTTTGCATGCTGCGCAAACCAGCCACCCATCGTCCAGAGGGCGCTGACGCCGGCGAGCAAAACCAGAAAGGCCGAAAGCTCGCGCGAATGCGGCACACGGCCGTCCTCGCGCGCCTGTTCCAGACGCCGCGATGACGCAGGTTCGGTCCGTTCGAGATCGCTGTCCTCAGCCACAATCAGCTCCTTGCATGCCGGCAATTATTGCCGCCTGCTGCAAGGAAGACTGCGAGAATAGAAAGAGTTTCACCTGCCAATTCGGAAAGCAGGTGAGAATACAGAACCAAGCGTCTGTATCCAATCAACTATCAGCGATCATGCGCTGCCGGGAAATCCGGTCCGCAGGCAACGAACAACAAACGCTCCCGGCAGGCCGGGGCCGGCCGGATTTCAGGCCACGGCAGCCTGGGGGCCAACGAAGTCGGCGCGTATCATGCTGCCACTCGTGGCGGAACCGCCGAGCAGTTCCTTCATGTCGAGAATCAGCACGATCTGTCCGTTGGACAGCGTCGTCACGCCGGCAACGCCCTTGGGACGGAAGTCTTCCAGCGACTTGATGACGGCATCCTCTCGGCCGGCAAAGCCATCGACCGCCAGGATGAAAGCAGTCTCCACCGTCTGCATCAATACGCCATATTCGGGCACCCGCTCCTGCTGCCAGCTCAGCAGGCCGGACAGCGACAGCAATGGCAGGACTTCGCCGCGCACCACCATGACTGCGGCGCCGCCCACCTCCTGCACCTGGTTGATGTTGATCGGCAGGATTTCGCGCACCATGCTCAGGGGCACGGCAAACGGCTGTTCGCCCAGCTCGATGAGCAGCACGGGCAGGATGGCCAGGGTCAGCGGCAGAGAGATGACGAAAGTGGTTCCGCCGCCCTGCGTCGTGCGGATGTCTATCGTGCCGTTGAGCTTGTGGATGTTGGTCTTCACCACATCCATGCCGACGCCGCGTCCGGAAATATCGGATGCCACATCGTTGGTCGAGAATCCCGGCTGAAAGATCAGGTTGTAGCTCTGCCGGTCATCCATGGAATTGGCTTCTTCGCTGGTGATGAGCCCCTTTTCCAGCGCCTTGGTGCGCAACCGCTCCGGATCCATGCCGCGTCCATCGTCCGCCACCAGCAGGACGATGTGATCTCCTTCCTGACGCGCCTCGAGCCGTACCGTCGAATGCGCCGGCTTGCCATTGGCGGCGCGTTCGGCGGGTGACTCGATGCCATGATCGACCGCATTGCGGATCAGGTGAATGATCGGATCCGAAAGATCCTCGATCATGGTCTTGTCGATTTCGGTTTCCTCGCCGACCAGCACCAGCTCGACGTCCTTGCCGAGATTGCGCGCCAGGTCGCGGGCGATGCGCGGGTATTTCTGGAACAGGCGGCCGATCGGCTGCATGCGCGTCTTCATGACCGCGCTTTGCAGATCGCTGACCAGCAGATCGAGCTGGCTGACGGCCTGATCGAGCGACGACATGATGTCGGCATCGCTGCGCCCGGCCAGAATGTCGCTGCGCAGGGAATTCAGGCGGTTCTTGGTCAGACCGATTTCACCGGACAGGTTGAGCACCTGATCAAGACGCGCGGTATCGACGCGGATCGTGTTGTCGCGCGCCCTTTCTCCTTCGCGACGGCCGAGTATCGCGCCCTGGTTGCCGGGCTTGTCGGTCAGCCGGCGGCCGCTCGCCTGTTCAATGATCTGTTCCGGAGACTTGGCGAGCTCATGCGCCAGCGCGGCCGTTTCCGGCATCGTCACCTCATCGGCCGCTCCGGGTACATCGGTCACGGCAGCCAGCAGATTACCCCAGTCGGGACCGCCGTCTACTGCAGCAGCAGCGGACTGAACCGCTACCGGCGACGCCACCGCAGCAGGTGCCGAAGCGGCTGCGGTCTGATTCAGCTCCCCCGCGATGGCACGCCTGAGCGTTGCCAGCAAATTCGCCGGCGCGGCATCGGGCTGCTGATTGTCTGCCAGGGCACGAAACATCTGACGCACGCCGCTCGTCGCCTCCATGATAACGTCCATGATTTCGTGCGTCACCACCAGCTCGCCGTTTCTCAGACGGTCGAACAGGTTTTCAGTCAGATGACAGAGCGTCACCAGTTCCGTTGCGCTGAGGAACCCCGCGCCTCCCTTGATCGTATGGAAGCCGCGAAAAATATCGTTGAGCAGGCCGCGATCGCCGGGATTCCTCTCCAGGTCGACCAGTTTGTTATCGACGCTCGACAAAAGATCGTTCGCTTCGAGCAGAAAATCCTGCAGCAGCTCTTCCATTCCCTGAAACTCGCTCATCTTCTCTCGCTCCAGTCTGTCACCGGATCAAGCGTGCCATGCCGACACGCCATGGTAGGGCCGCACGCAGTTCATCGCACGCACGCCGCCAAACTCAAAAACCCAGGCTTTCCAGCAGATCATCGACCTGCGCCTGGCTATGCACCACATCCGTCCGCCCCTCGCCATTGACGACCGGGCCGTTGAGCAAGCCAGCCGAGGTTTCGGCGCGCACTTCAGGCGGCATCGCTTCCAGGAGAACCGACAGCAATTGGTGTTCCATCTTGTGCGCCAGTTCGACGATCTTCTTGATGACCTGGCCGGTGAGATCCTGAAAATCCTGCGCCATCATGATTTCCGTAAGCTGCACGTTGGTCGCCGCAACCTGCTGCGGCATGGCCCGCAGAAACCCGTGAGTATCCGCGGCCAGCAGCTTGAACTCGGCAGGCGACAACTGGTTTGCGAAAACCTGCTCCCAACGCGCGGCCAGCGTTTTTGACTGATCGTGCAGGGCATCCTGGACGGGTCTTGCCACTTCGACGGCATTCAACACCCTGCTGGCGGCCTGCTCGGTCATCTGGATGATGTAGGCAAGGCGCTGGCGCGCATCCGGAATCCCCTGGACGGCATCCTCGAGTATCCGGTCATAACCCAGTTCGCGCATCGTGTTATGCAATTCCCGGGTCATTTGGCCAATGCGATTGAAGACCTGGATCGTGGGGTCCACCTGCTGACTCTGGGAAGCGCCCGCAGACACTGCGGCGGCTGCAGCCCCGGCGCCGCGGTCGGCCTGCCCCGCGACACTGTCGAAAAGCGCCTGCAGCTCTGCCGAATCGCCGGAGCCGCTCATCGCCGCTGCCGGTTCCTTGGCGGCCACGGGCTGGCTGGCACCAGCAGCAATGCTGTCAAAAAGCGCTTGCAAATCCTCGCTGTCGCCGGATTCGTCGAAGCTGCCGGACTCCCGACGTGAAGAAGGGGGAAGGGATGTATTCATCATCTGCCGATCACTCTACGTTGCGTTGCGTTGCATTGCAGCTGCACTTCAACGACCAGGGTCAAGCCGGGGCCTGGCCAAGCTTTTCAAAGATCTTGCCGAGCTTTTCATTCAGGGTTGCCGCGGTGAAGGGTTTGACGATATAGCCATGGGCCCCGGCCTGCGCGGCGGCAATGATGTTCTCCTTCTTGGCTTCGGCAGTGATCATCAGTACCGGCAAGGACTTCAGCGCCGCATCGGCGCGAATGGCCTGCAACAATTGCAGGCCATCCATGTTGGGCATGTTCCAGTCGGTAACGACGAAATCGAAACTGCCCATCTTCAACTTCTGGAGGGCGACGGCTCCGTCTTCGGCTTCATCGGCATTGGTGTAACCCAGCTCCTTCAGCAGGTTGCGCACGATACGGCGCATCGTGGAAAAATCATCGACTATGAGGAACCTGGTCTTGCTCGGGTCAGACATGTGAATCTCCGCATCAGTTTCTGTGGTGCTTCGTCAACAGCGGCCGCAATGTATCGGCAAGGACGTTCGCATCGAACTTGGCGACATAGGAATCGACGCCAACCTGCTTGCCCATTGCACGATTGGCTTCCGAAGACAGTGAAGAGTGCATCACGACGGGAATGCCATCGAAACGCGAATCGGACTTGATGTTCCGCGTCAGCATGTAACCATCCATCTCGGGCATTTCGGCATCGGTGAGAATAAGCTGCACTTCGTCACGCAAATCCCCGCCGCTCTGCACGGCATGTGCAGCCATCCCCTGCAGTCGCGACCAGGCCTCCATGCCATTCACGGCATGCTTGTGCCGGCAACCGAGCTTGTCGAGAACCTCGGTGATTTTTTTGCGGGCGACCATGGAGTCATCGACAAAGAAAATATTGTAATCGTAACCGTCGTCCAGCCTGGCAACCTCGGGCACATGGGCCTCGCCAAAGGTCGACGCCATGATCTGCTCGACATCGAGAATCGACACCATCCTGCCCCCCGGCAGCTCGGTGATGGCCGTGATGAAGCTGTGGGGGCAGCCGTTGCCGACCGACTCGGCAGCCTTTACCTTGTCCCATGCGACACGCGTGATGCGATCGACGTCCTGAACCAGAAAACCCAGGATGCGCTTGTTGTATTCGGTGACCATCATCGCGCCACCGAGGCCGTGCGGCGCATCCGCCAAGCCCATCGAATGCACCAGCGACACCACCGGAATGACGTTGCCGCGCAGGCTGATCAATCCCTCGACGCCCCGTGGCATGTTCGGCGTCCGAGTAATCTTCGGCGTCTTGCAGACTTCCCGCACCTTGAACACATTGATGCCGAATGTTTCCTGGGTACCCAGGGAAAACAACAGGAGCTCCATGCAATTGGAGCCCGCCAGCCGCGTACGGGCATCGATGTCGTCCAGCATGCCCCTTTCCGGAAACGCAGTGACAGCATTTTTCATGGTGGCCATTCCCCGTCAAGCCTCCGCCTTGTGGTTCTGCAATCCGGAAGCGATGCGCAACAGCGCCTCGGCCAGTCGCTGCGGCTCGAATTTGGATACGTACTCATCCACGCCGACCGATTTCCCCAAATGACTGTTCGACAACCCGGAGAGCGAAGAATGCATGATGACCGGGATTCCCGCGAAGCGCGGATCCGATTTGATGTTCTTGGTCAAGAGATAACCATCCATCTCCGGCATTTCCACATCGGTCAGGACAACCTGAATGACATCCTTCACCGCATGGCCGTTATTGGCCGCATAGCCGGCGATTTTCTTGAGCTCCTCCCAGGCGACATACCCATTCACCGCACTGATGTGCTTGATGCCAAGCGTGTCCAGCGTGCGCTGGATCTGGGAACGCGCGATGAACGAGTCATCCGCGAAGAATACAGTCATGTCGGAATCCAGCGGCTTGAGCCCCTTGTACTGGTAGGAATCATCGATCTGCGTAGTCTCGGCCAGCACCCGTTCGACATCGAGCATCATCACCAGGCGCCCGTCGCCCAACTCGGTTACGGCCGTCACCATGCCCCCCAGATTCGACGCCAGAATCTCCGGAGGAACCCGCATCTGCTGCCAATCGAGACGCAGAATGGTGTCGACGGCTTCGACCAGAAATCCCTGCGTATGACCGTTGTACTCGGTAACGATCATGACCTCGCGCGGCGACTCCGGCTGAATCCCGATGTACTCGGCAAGATCGATCACGGGCACCAGGGAACCGCGCAAGCTGACCATGCCCTTCACTGCCGCCGGCATGTCGGGTGATGCCGTAATTGGCGGTTTGCGCATCACCTCGCGAACCTTGAACACATTGATGCCAAAAGTTTCACGCCGCCCGGTGCGGGAATCATGGCCCAGCGTGAACAACAGCATTTCCAGCTTGTTGGTGCCGGCCAGCTGAGTGCGTTCATCGACACTCTTCATCAAATCGGACATCGCTTGCTTTCTCCCTGAGCGCACTCGACCACAAGCAACGGGTCGTCACACGTATCCACAGTCGGCGATATTACGCCATTTTCTCCCGACAAGAGAATGCTTCCCCTGCAATATTTGTCGCATCTTTGCATATTTGCATCTTTGCAATCTTTGTAACTTTCGACATACCCGCTCCTGCCTTCCTGCATCGTTCCAAAGCGCGCAAGATGGAAGCCACGCCTGAAAGGCATGCGAGAATGCCCGGCGGGTCGTGCAACAGGCCCACCGCGCAGCAGACCCATAGACATATGCCCATATGCCGACCGGACACGACGACGAGGATGGCGCAGCAATTCCCGGCCAGTCAGGGCGCAAGAATCGGCAATGCCAGAGCAACCGTCATGATCGATACCAGACCACACTTCCTGAATCCCTTTCTCTCCCCCGACATCAAACCGCCGCTCGACGACGAATGGGCCGCCAAGCGCGAGCTGGCCGAACTCATCCGGAAACTCACGGCCACGCTCGTCACGACGACCAGCGATGCAGCCACGCTGCGAGCCGCCGCTGCCAGCCTCCGCGAGCAGCTCGCCGCGCTCGATCGGGCGCCGCAACTGGCCGGGCGCAAGGCGTTCGAGCAGGCGGATGGCGGCCGTTACGGAGACTGGCGCAGCCTCAGCTATGAACTCAGCCCGCTCGATGGCAAATCCAACCCGCTCGCCGCTCCGCTGATCACCTGGGTCGACGGCGACAGCGGACATGGTCGCGCCACCCTGGGCTGGGCCTATGAAGGTCCGCCGGGATCGGTGCATGGCGGCCATGTCTGCGCCCTGTTCGATCATTTCCTCGGCATCGCCCAGATCATGACCGGCCAGCCCGGCGTCACCGGCTCACTCAATGTGCGCTTCCATCTGCCCACCCCGCTCAACACCGAACTCGAATTGCTGGGCCACGTCAAAGAAGTGCGCGGCCGCAACAACATCCTCACTGGCGAAATCCGCGCCAATGGCGTATTGACGGCCAGTTGCGAAGGCGTCTTCGTGCACATCAGCAGCGAACGCTTCTTGCAACTGCGCGAGAGTGTTTGAAATATGCCCGGCGCACCCCATGCCGGCCTCGCCTCAACAATCCCTGCTGCCCCTTATAATCGACCCGCTTCATCCACCCGCCGGATCGCCCGGCCAGCTCGCCTGCCACTCACTCACCAACAACAGGAATCGCCATGAACAAACTGCTCGCCCTGCTCGTCACCGCCTGTCTGTGCACCAGCGCCTACGCCGCCCGTGACGCCGAACAGGGTCATCCCACCGGCCCCACGTATCCGGGTTACGCCACCGCCAAACCACCCGCCGTAGGTGAAGCCGTGACCCCGGCCAATGATGCAGCCGCCCTCAACGACTTCATCGACAGCCGCATGGCCGAGAGCCAGGCCGCCAAGGCCAAGGCTGCCGGCGACAAAAAATAAATCCGTATGGAGTGATGCAGGCGCCGGATTCTGCCGGCACCTGCTGATCCTGTCCGCGCCGGACGCTCGATACCGTCCGGCTTTTTCATGCCCGATTCCCGCCGTACCGACGGGATCCTCAGCGGGCATAGCCCAGCGCCATGGTGTGCAGGAGGCTGATCAATTTCTCGTTCAGCTCATGCAGGCGATCGACCATCATGCGGGCCTTTTCCTCTTTGCCATCGGCATGCGCAGCGACTGCGTCCTGCGCCAGCCTTTGTATCTGCTCATACAGCGCTTCGATGGCCTCGAACTCCGCAAATTTTCCGCGATACTTTGCCCCACGCTCCTGCAGCCAGACGGCCAGCGGCCCGGGCTGATGCAGCAGGGCGCCGTCGTCCTGAACGATCCCTTCGATCTGGTGGCCGATGCTGCGTAACCAACGGCGATGCCGGACCTCGGCCAGAACCAGGGAAGTGTCCGGATTGGGATAGGGAATCTCCGACCAGGCGAGCCAGCGATCATCCGGCTGCCAGCTTGCCGCCCAGTGCGGCAAGTCATCCGCCGGCATGGGGCGGGCGATGCCATAACCCTGCGCCAGATGGCAGCCGAGTTGCAGCAGCAGCTCGCCATGGGCAACGGTCTCGACGCCTTCGGCGATGATTTCCCGACGAAACACCCGGGCCAGGCCGATCACGCCTTCGGCAATCGCCAGATCGTCCGGATCCTCGAGCATGTCGCGAATGAAGCTCTGATCGATTTTCAGGACGGCTTCCGGCAGGCGCTTCAGATAGCTGAGCGAGGAATAGCCGGTACCAAAATCGTCGATGGAAAAGCGGATGCCCAGCGCCTGGCAGGACTTCATGAAGCGGATGACCTGAGGCAGATCATCGATGGCGCCGGTTTCCAGTATCTCGAGTTCCAGCAAGGTATGATCGACCAATGGATGCCTGGCCAGCAGTTCGCCAAGACGATCGCTGAAATTTCCCTGCTGCAACTGATGCGCGGAAATATTGACGCTGACCGGAACCGCCAGCCCCGCCTCCTGCCATTGACCGATTTGTATCAGCGCCCGGTCGATGACCCATTCGCCCAGCTCCAGGCTGACCTCCTGGTTTTCGATGATGGGCAGGAACTCGATCGGCGGAATCAGGCCGCGCTCCGGATGCAGCCAGCGAATCAGCGCCTCGACACCGATGAGCGCCCCGGTCTTCATATTGACCTTGGGCTGGTAGTAGAGGACGAACTCCCCTTGCCTCAGTCCGTGCCGGATATTGCTGATCGTCTCGTGCTGCGCCTGGATGGCGGAATCGTGGCGGACATCGAACAGGTGGATGCGATTCTTGCCGGATTGCTTGGCCTGATACATGGCCTGATCGGCATGGCGCACCAGTTGGTCGGCATCGCCGCCATCGCCCGGGAAAAGGGTTACGCCGATGCTGGCCGAAACGCTCAGCAAGAGCCGCCCCACCGGCACGGGCTGCGAGCTGGCATTCAGCAAGCGGTTCAGCACCGGCATGCAATCCTGCGGCTCATCCAGATCGGTCAGGATGGCAACGAACTCATCGCCACCGATGCGGGCCAGCGTATCGCCTTCGCGCAGCGTCTCCTGCATGCGCTGCGCAAGCATCACCAGAAGTTCGTCACCGACCTGGTGGCTGTGGGCGTCGTTGACTTCCTTGAAGCCATCCAAATCGAGATAGGCCACCGCCAGTGACTGACCGCGCCGCAGGGTTTGCGCCATCGCCTGCTGCAGCCGCCGCCCCAGCAGAACGCGATTGGGCAGGTCGGTGAGCATGTCGAAATGCGCCAGATGCTCGAGCTGGTACTGATGCTCCTTGATGATCGAAATATCCGCGCAGGTTCCCACCAGACGTAGGGGACGCCCCCCGGCGTCACGATCGGTGACCATGCTACGCATCAGCACCCACTTCCAGCTGCCATCCTTGCAGAGCACCCGCACTTCATTCGAGGTCGTCGAGATCCGGCTGCTCAGCATGGCTTCCAATGTGTTGGCGACATCGTGCTGATCTTCCGGATGTACCCGGCTCATCCAGTCATGGAGATTGTCCACGACTTCGTCGGGCCCATAACCCAGCATCTGCTGCCAGCGAGGCGAGAAAGTGCTGTGCCATCCGGGAATATCCAGCTCCCAGACCGCATCACCGGCCCCTTCCAGGGCAAATTTCCACAAGGCTTCGCTACGCCTGAGCGCATCCTCCGTATTTCGGCGCTCGGTGATGTCGAAAGCCACGACCTGCACGGCCACGGCCTGGCCATGCGAATCGAACATGGGGCTCAGATGCGCCCTGAACCAATGCAGGCCGTCCGGCAAGGGGAAAGGATCCTCGGTCGTCATCGATTCACCGCTCGCCATGATGCTGCGGTAGCGTTCGATGAACTGCTCGGCATGCTCGGGATCCAGCTCATGCAGCGACTTGCCGATCAACTCTTCCGGCTCGACGCCGAACATCCGGGCGTTGGCCTGGTTCATCATCTTGATGATGCCATCGCCATCGAAGATGGTGACGAAGGTGGTGGCATTCTCGATGAGCTGCCGGTACTTGAGCTCGCTTTCACGCAGGGCGCTTTCGGCCCGCTTGCGTTCGGTAATGTCGAAGGCCACCAGTTGAATGCCATACACCTGGCCATGAGCGTCGATCGCCGGACTCAGCCGCGAAGCAAACCAATGCTCGCCCTCGGGCAGGTCGAAGGCATCTTCGTAGGCCCTGTCGTCATTCGTTGCCAGAATCTCGGCGAAGCGCTGCCGGTATATTTCAGCCCGTTCGGCGGGCATCAGGGTATACAGGGATTTCCCGACGAAATCTTCGACCGTGCCACCCAGTACGCGGGCGTTGTTCTCATTGATCATCAGGATGATGCCGGCGGGATCGATGATCAGCGTGTTGGCGAGATTGCGTTCGAACAGCAGGCGATAGCGGGCTTCGCTATCCTCGATGGCCTGCCTGATTCTTACGCGCTCGCTGATGTCCTGACCCAATCCGATGAGGCAAGGCTGGCCCTCCAGCATGGTGCGCCGCCCGGTGAAATGATAGGGAATCACCTGGCCCGATTTGATGAGCAGGCCCGCATCCACTTGCGCTTCGCCGTGAGTGAATACGTCGGCCATGCGTGCGGCGACCAGGGCGCGATCTTCCTCGGCGATCAGCTCCAGCACGGAAATGCCGACAAGCTCCTGGTTCGTGTAGCCGACGATGTCCGCATAGGCTGGATTCCAGCGCAGCAGACGGCCTTGCATATCGATCAGATAGAAAATTCCCGGCAGACTGCGCAGCACATCTTCCGAATACTGCAGGGCGTAGGCGATTTCAGCCGATTTCTGTCTGCGCTCGAACAACAGAATGGACAGCGCGGCGCCGATGCAGCATGACAGGATGACGAGAAACCAGTATTGCATCAGCCCGGTCTTTTCCAGATCGGCGGCATAAAAACCCTGACCGGAAAAAGCGCCGATCAATCCCTGCACGGCAAAAACCGTCACGATCAGCATGACCGCGCGGCGACCGCAACTAGCCGCCGCCCAGGTGGCGAACAGGAACATCCAGTTATCCGAAACGACGAGCATCAGCGGCTCAAACCGCCAACCCACCAGAATGACCTGGCCAAAAACCACCGCCAGCAGCAGGCACAGGGCGCATTCGATCTTCCAGCGAAGAGACAGAGGGCTCTCGAGAGGATTCCTGAACGTCAGAATGAGCGGCGTGACCAGTACCAGGCCCAAAACGACACCCTGCCACCAATGGGCAAAATTCAGCCCGAAAACGGCGCCATTCAAGCTGCCGCTGAGATACAGCACCGTTGAACCCAGCAGGGCGGAAAGCAGCGCGGAAATTGCGGCGGTCCAGACCAATGCAAAGAAATCGCGCAATGCGCCCAAACCGATGTCGATTTTCCAGACATGACGCAAGGCAGCATGGCAGAACAGGACATTGAAGGCCGATATCGCCGCCAGTCCCAGCGCCTCGAAGACCGGGAAACCGCTGATCAGCATCGTGGCCAGCGAACCCAGGAAGACGCCCGGCCACAGCCAGCCGCCCATCAGCAGCATTGCCGCCAGAACGATGCCATCGGGAACCCAGATGATGGGCAGTATGCCTGCGGAGTGGAACAGGCGGAAACTGCCCACGCCAACCGCAGCATAGATCGCCGCCAGCAAGGCAATGGCAATCAGGCGCCGGCCAGCAGAGGCGACAGGGTAAGGAACCGCAGTAGGCGCAGCCGACATTTTGGCAAGGAAGGATCGCAAGCAAGTATTGGTGCCGATTATGACGAACCTGCGGACAACTTGTAATCATCATTTGGGGAAAGCTGCCAAATCCTACCGATATAATCCTTCCTCGATTTTGCCGCCGCCATGTCCCGTTCCGCTCCCGCCTCCACACCCGCACCGACCGCTGCCTGGCTGCCAGGCTTGCCCGGAGCCGGCCAACGCCTGGACTTGCCCCGGCTGGCCGGCTCGGCCGATGCGCTGTGCATCGCGCAGTTGGCGAGTCTCGCGCCGGAGCGGCCGCTGGTGGTCATCGCCGCCAGCCCGCTCGATGCCCAGCGGCTGCATGAAGAAGTGCAGTGGTTCTCGCCGCGACTGCGCGTGCATCTGCTGCCCGACTGGGAGACGCTGCCCTACGACAGCTTCTCGCCGCACCAGGATCTGACCTCCGAGCGCCTGGCCACGCTCTACGCCATCTCGCAGGGCGCCTGCGACGTACTGCTGACGGCGGCGAGCACCGCCATCACGCGCCTGCCCCCGTCGTCCTTCCTCGCCGCCCACACCTTCTTCCTCAAGAAGGGCGAACGTCTCGACGTCGACAAGCTGCGCGCCCAGCTCGCGCTGGCTGGCTATCAGCACGTGACGCAGGTCGTCGCGCCGGGCGAGTACAGCGTACGCGGCGGCCTGATCGACCTGTACCCGATGGGTGCGGCGCTGCCCTTCCGCATCGACCTGTTCGACGAGGAAGTCGAAACCATCCGCACCTTCGACGCCGACACCCAGCGCACGCTCTACCCGGTGCCGGAGATCCGCATGCTGCCGGCGCGCGAGTTCCCCATCGACGATGCGCCCGGCGGCGGACGCCAGCGTTTCCGCCAGCGCTTCCGCGAGGTCTTCGAAGGCGATGCCTCGCGCGCGGCGATCTACAAGGACGTCTCGAACGGCGTCGCGCCCGGTGGCATCGAGTACTACCTGCCGCTGTTCTTCGACGAAGGCGCGCTGGCGACGCTGTTCGACTATCTGCCGGCAGACAGCCTGCTGTTCCAGCACCACGACGTGCCCGGCGCCGTCAATGAATTCTGGCGCGACACGCGCGAGCGCCACCGCATGATGAGTGGCGAAAAGACACGCCCGATCCTGCCGCCGCAGGAAATCTTCCTCACCGACGAGCAATTCTTCGCCCGCGCCGGAGAGTTTGCCCGCCTCGTGCTGCCGACGGCCTTCGGCACTGGCGCGATGATCGACGGCACCGCGCTGGCGGAAGCCCCCGTGCCGCCACCGCCGCGCGTCGCCGTCGATCGCCGCGCCGAAGATCCGCTGTCCCTGCTGCGCGCCCATCTGGCGAGCTTCCCGGGACGCACGCTGCTGCTCGCCGAATCACCCGGCCGGCGCGAAACGATAGCCGAATACCTCGCCGAATACGGCCTGAGGCCGGCGCCCAGCGCCGACTTCGCGGGCTTCCTCGGCAGCGATGAAAAATTCATGCTCGGCGTCGCGCCGCTGTCCGGCGGCTTCGTTCTCAAGGAACCCGACCTCGTCCTGATTACCGAAAACGAGCTCTACGCCGCCACCGCGCGACCGCGCACGACGGGCAAGCGCGGCGCGCGGCGCAGCAACCTCGAAGGCTGGCTGCGCGATCTCTCCGAACTGAAGATCAACGATCCAGTGGTGCACGAGCAGCACGGCATCGGCCGCTACCTGGGCCTCGCGCTGCTCGACATGGGCATGACCGGCAAGCTGAAGGAACAGAGCGAATTCCTGCATCTCGAATACGCCGGCGGCGACACGCTCTACGTGCCGGTGGCGCAACTGCATCTGATCAGCCGCTACAGCGGCGCCGATCCGGAAGCCGTGCAATTGCACAAGCTCGGCAGCGGCCAGTGGGAAAAGGCGAAAAAGAAGGCCGCCGAGCAGGTGCGCGACACCGCCGCCGAGTTGCTGCATCTCTACGCCCAGCGCGCCTCGCGCCAGGGTCACAAGTTCGACTTCAAGCAGCACGACCTGGAATCCTTCGCCGACGGCTTCGGTTTCGAGGAAACGCCCGACCAGCAGGCCGCCATCGACGCCGTGGTCGCCGACATGCGCTCGGGCAAGCCGATGGACCGCCTGGTCTGCGGCGACGTCGGCTTCGGCAAGACCGAGGTCGCACTGCGCGCTGCCTTCATCGCCGTCGCCGGCGGCAAGCAGGTCGCCGTGCTGTGCCCGACCACGCTGCTCGCCGAGCAGCATTACCACACCTTCGCCGACCGCTTCGCCGATTGGCCGGTGAAGGTCGCCGAACTGTCGCGCTTCCGCAGCGAGAAGGAACAGGCGCAGGCCATCGCCGATCTCGCCGCCGGCAAGATCGACATCCTGATCGGCACCCACCGCCTGCTCTCCAGGGACGTGCAATTCACGCGCCTGGGCCTGGTGATCCTTGACGAGGAGCACCGCTTCGGCGTGCGCCAGAAGGAAGCGCTGAAGGCGCTGCGCGCCGAGGTCGACGTACTGACCCTGACCGCCACGCCGATCCCGCGCACGCTGGGCCTGTCGCTGGAAGGCCTGCGCGACTTCTCGGTGATCGCCACCGCGCCGCAGCGCCGCCTGGCGATCAAGACCTTCGTCTCGCGCTGGTCCAACGGCCTGGTGCGCGAGGCGGTGCTGCGCGAATTCAAGCGCGGTGGCCAGGTGTACTTCCTGCACAACGAGGTCGAAACCATCGCCAACATGCAGGAGCGCCTGGAAAAGCTGCTGCCCGAGGCACGCATCGTCGTCGGCCACGGCCAGTTGCCGGAGCGCGAGCTGGAGCGCGTGATGCGCGAATTCACGCAGCAGAAGCACAACCTGCTGCTGTGCTCGACCATCATCGAGACCGGCATCGACAATCCGCATGCCAACACCATCATCATCAACCGCGCCGACAAGTTCGGCCTCGCGCAATTGCACCAGCTGCGCGGCCGCGTCGGCCGCTCGCACCACCAGGCCTACGCCTACCTGCTGACGCACGAGGACGCCAAGCCGACCAAGCAGGCCGAGAAGCGCCTCGAAGCCATCCAGATGATGGAGGAGCTCGGCTCCGGCTTCTTCCTCGCCATGCACGACCTGGAAATCCGCGGCGCCGGCGAAGTGCTCGGCGAGAACCAGAGCGGCGAGATCCACGAGGTCGGCTTCGCGCTGTACACGACCATGCTGAATGCCGCCGTCAAGGCGCTGAAGGAAGGCAAGAAGGGTGACGAACTGGACCTTACCCAGCCGCTCGGCGTGGTGTCGACCATCGACCTGCACACGCCGGCCTTGCTGCCCGACGCCTACGCGCCCGACGTGCATGAGCGCCTGACGCTCTACAAGCGCCTGGCCAACGCCGAGAGCCTCGACGACGTGCAGGCGCTGCAGGAAGAACTCATCGACCGCTTCGGCGAGCTGCCGCCGCAGGCCCAGGCACTGCTGGAGACCCATCGCCTGCGCATCGCGGCGCGGCCGCTCGGCATCCTCAAGGTCGATGCCAGCCCGCACGCGATACAATTACAGTTTTCCGCCAACGCGCCCATCGACCCGGTGCGCCTCATCGAGCTGATCCAGAAGGATCGCCACCTGAAGTTCGCCGGGCCCGAGAAGCTCAACTGGAAACGCGAAACGCCGACGCTCCGCGAACGCGCCCAGGCGGTCCGAGAACTATTGAAGAAACTGCAAGGCTGACGACATGCACGAACCGTCCCGTATTCCGTCATTCCCGCGCAGGCGGGAATGACGAGCATCCAATTACCTGTATCTCATATCTGGCCCGCACCATGACCCACGCAAAGCTCGAAAACCTCAACGTCGAATCCCTCAGCAGCATGCCCACGCCGGAGGAAATCCACGCCCTGCTGCCGCTCACCGACAAGGCGGCCGCCACCGTGGTGCAGGGGCGCGAAACGCTGCAGCGCATCCTCGACCGCCAGGACCCGCGCCTGTTCGTCGTCGTCGGCCCCTGCTCGATCCACGACCCGGTGGCTGGCATGGACTATGCCAAGCGCCTGAAGAAACTTGCCGATGAAGTCGGCGAGACCCTGGTACTGGTGATGCGCGTGTATTTCGAAAAACCGCGCACATCGACCGGCTGGAAGGGCTACATCAACGACCCGTACATGGATGACTCCTTCCATATCGAGGAAGGCATGAAAAGGGCGCGTGAATTCCTGATCGCCGTCAACGAACTGGGCCTGCCCGCCGCCACCGAGGCGCTCGACCCGATCTCGCCGCAATACCTCGGCGACCTGATCAGTTGGACGGCCATCGGCGCGCGCACCAGCGAATCGCAGACCCATCGCGAGATGTCCTCCGGCCTGTCGACACCGGTCGGCTTCAAGAATGCCACCGACGGCGATCTCAGCGTGGCCATCAACGCGATCATCTCGGCGGCCAATCCGCACAGCTTCCTCGGCATCAACGCCCAGGGCAAGACTTCCATCGTCCGCACGCGCGGCAACCGCTACGGCCACGTCGTCCTGCGCGGCGGCGACGGCCGGCCGAACTACGATTCGGTCAGCGTCTCGCTGGGCGAACAGGCGCTGGCGAAAGCCAAGCTCGCGCAGAATCTGGTCGTCGATTGCTCGCATGCCAACAGCTACAAGAAACCGGAAATGCAGCCGCTGGTCCTCTCCGACGTCGCGCAGCAGATCGCGCACGGCAACCGTTCCATCGTCGGCCTGATGATCGAAAGCAACATCGAAGCCGGCAACCAGCCGATCCCCGCCGATCTTTCAAAACTCAAATACGGCTGCTCGGTGACCGACGCCTGCATCGACTGGAACACCACGGAAAGCGCGCTGCACAGCATGCACCAGCAACTGAAGAGCGTGCTGCCGGGCCGCAGCAAGTAGACCGCCTCAAATTCGTCATTCCCGCGCAGGCGGGAATGACGTCAATATCATCCGACCTCCCGAACGGAACCCCGCCATGCCCCTGATCAAACCCTTCGCCGGCCTGCGTCCCGCCGCCGCTCATGCCGCCGCCGTTGCCGCCCCACCGTATGACGTACTGTCCACCGAGGAGGCGCGCGCGCGCGCCGCAGGAAAACCGTGGAGCTTCCTGCACATTTCCAAACCGGAAATCGACTTGCCGGTGGGTACCGATCCCTACGCCCCCGAGGTCTATGCCAAGGCGCTTGAGAACCTGAAAACCATGCTTGCCGAGGGCGTGCTCAAGCCGGACGATCAGGCCTGCTATTACGCCTATCGCCTGAAAATGGGCGCACACGTGCAGACCGGCCTGGTCGCCGCCGCCTCGGTGGCCGACTACGACACCAACCGCATCCGCAAGCACGAGTTCACGCGCCCCGACAAGGAAGACGACCGCGTGCGCCAGATCGAGGCGCTCAACGGCCAGACCGGCCCGGTGCTGCTCGCCTACCCGTCGTCCGCCGCCGCCGATGCGCTGCTGGCGCAGGCCAGCAATGGCATGCCGGACGCCGACGTGACCGCCGACGATGGCATACAGCACACCCTCTGGGTGGTGCGCGAGGCCGCACTGATCGAGAAGATTTCCGCCGCCTTCGACAGCATGCCGGCGCTGTACATCGCCGACGGCCATCATCGCTCGGCCGCCGCTTCGCGCGTGGCCGCCGCACGCGGCGCGCGCGGCGAATCGGCCTACTTCCTTGCCGTCATTTTCCCGCATCACGAGATGCGCATCATGGATTACAACCGCGTCGTCACCGATCTCAATGGTCTGTCGGAGGACGCGCTGCTGGCGCGCATCGCCGAGAAGTTCGCGATCGCGCCGAGCGCCGGCCAGGTGCGCCCGACCCAGCCCGGCGAATTCGGCATGTATCTCAGAAACCGCTGGCTCAAGCTGAACATCAAGCCCGAGCTGATTCCGGCACAGGATCCCGTCGCGCGTCTCGACGTCAGCCTGCTCTCCGAGCATCTGCTCGGCCCCGTCCTCGGCATCGCCGACCTGCGCCGCGACAAGCGCATCGACTTCGTCGGCGGCATCCGCGGCCTGGATGAACTGGAAAAACGCGTGAATAGCGGCGAGATGGCCGTGGCCTTCGCTCTGCATCCCACGCAAATGACCGACCTGATGGCCGTTGCCGATGCCGGCGAAGTCATGCCGCCCAAGTCCACCTGGTTCGAACCCAAACTCGCCGACGGACTGGTATCGCACATGCTCGATTGACCAGGCAGGACAACCGGGCAGGGAAAATTACTTGCAATTACCGCTGCCATGGTCCATAGTGGCGCCCGCGATCTTCAAGTAGTGCAGTTGCTGTTCGGCTCCATGTCCGTACCGTATTCCACGGAAATTTACGGAAATCACGGAAATCCCCCTCATCACCCGCTGTCTTGATGCTCGCCCCTCCAAGGGGCAAATCCCCTTTCTTTTGTTTTTCAAGGATATCAAGACATGGCAACTGGTACAGTCAAGTGGTTCAACGACGCGAAGGGCTTCGGCTTCATCACCCCTGAAGGCGGTGGAGAAGATCTGTTCGCGCACTTCTCCGCAATTCAGGGACAAGGCTTCAAGACCCTCAAGGAAGGCCAGCGCGTCACTTTCGACGTGACGACCGGCCCCAAGGGCGCGCAGGCATCCAACATTCAGTCGGCCGAGTAAGGGTCTTCGCGGCAGGTGCGAAATCTCCTGCCCGCGCGGCCTGACAAGCCCGGCATCCGTCGGGCTTTTTTATTTTTGCAAATGCTCAGAAAGCTTGCCCATGGCCAAGGAAGAATTGCTGGAAATGAACGGGATCATCGAAGAGGTGCTCCCCGATTCGCGCTTTCGCGTCACCCTCGACAACGGGCATACGCTCACCGCTTACAGTGCCGGCAAAATGCGCAAGCACCACATTCGCATCCTTGCCGGAGACAGGGTTTCACTGCAGGTTTCCCCTTACGATCTCAGCAAGGGACGGATCACCTTCCGCCACATCGAAGGCCGCCCCCCGGTTGCTGCAGCGCCACGCAGGTATTGAAAGGCACGCGCCATGAACACGTCGCCCATTTTCGAACACATCAAGAAGCACGGCCAGGTACGCGATGCGGAAATTGCCGTGGCATTGGGACTGGGACTGGCGAAAGTACGCAGTTCGCTGTCCGACCTCTCCGCACGCGGCCATATCTCCTGCTGCAACGTCACGCGCTATCAGGATGGCAAACCCATCGAAGAGATTCTCTGTCGCGTCTCGGGATACATCCCGCCCGCCGCGCCGGGACGCAAGCCGACCTGAACGCGGAATTCAGTACTGCGAGGGCTGCAGCCGGCCAGACGATCAACGGCATCGGGCCAGTACCGGCGCATCGGGACGGCACTGGCCCGATGCGCCGCGATGCCGGGATCAGGCCGGCTTGTTGTTCTCGTATTGCTGGCAGAAGATCAGCGCACCCAGCGGCATGGTCAGAATGACGCCAATGAACAGCAACAGCGTGCCGATGCCGCTGATGAGCATGCCGACGAGATAGGTGAGCAGCCAATCGACCGGATTCGCCTGGATCGCGGAAATCCCCCATTTGAACGCATCGACGAAATTGCGGTTGCGGTCGATGATCAGATAGAAACCGGGGAATGCCGCAAAGCCCAGAGCCGCCGAAGCCAGTACGCCAAGCAGCGGTACCACGCTGAGAATGGCCGAGGCGATAACGACCAGCACCACATACACCAGCAGATTGCCGAAGCAGTCCCAGGCCTTGAACAAATCACCGACCTCGGCCCTGCCTTCGCCGCGCACCACCTTGAGAATGGCGCGCAGATAACCGGCAAGGAAACCGATATTGGCAATCGGTATCCAGATCAGCAGCATCAGCACCAGCGTCAACACGGCCAGATCGCCAAGATTCATTTTCCAGATGATCAGTGACGCATTGAACTGATCGCCAAAGCCGCTTCTGTAACCCGCAGCAACTGCGGGCGCATCCGCCACCGCCGCGCCGAGCGCGGAACCGCAATGACTGCAGCGTTTGGCGTCAGCCGGATTTTCTGCCTGGCATGATGGACATTGCATGATTTGCCCCTCCCTTGGTCGCACGCGTTGCACTCCCCACTCTCGATGGATGCCGGAGCACCTTTTCCAGTATCGGCAGGGCAAGTCCCCAGGTCAATTGCAAGCTGCGGGGTAAAACGGCGCCAATTCATCGATCCCGAACGATGCAGGCGGCATTCGCCGTCGTTGCCTGCGCCACTTCCAGCAGCGTCATGCCGCGCAACTCGGCCAGCACGGCGGCGATGCGCGGCAGTTCCTCAGGAACATTACGTGTGTCACCTGCCTTGCTCTTGCCGGCCAGCCAGGCAGGCGCCATGTCGGGCGCATCGGTTTCCAGCACGATGGCATCCAGCGGCAAGGTCGCCGCCAACTCACGGATGCGCCGGGCGCGGGTAAAGGTCATGGCGCCGCCAAAACCGAGCTTGAAACCCAGCTTGATGAATTCATCGGCCTGCTGGCGGCTACCGTTGAAGGCGTGGGCAATGCCGCCGCGCACCGGATGGCGACGCAACTGCCTGAGCACGGCGTCGACCGCATGACGCACGTGCAGCAGCACGGGCAGATCGAACTCGCGGGCTATCTTCAGTTGCTCGACGAACCAGTCTTCCTGCCGCCGTTCATCGCGCTGCTCGACGAAAAAATCGAGGCCGATCTCACCGATGGCGACGGCGGGATTGTCGCGCAGCGTGGCGCGCAAGGCCGCAAGATCGTCATCATGCGCCCGGCCGACATACAGCGGATGGATGCCATAGGCCGCGCGGCAGAGCGGATAGCCGCGGCAAACCGAAGTCACCGCCGCAAAGTTGGCCCGCTCGATGGCGGGCACCACGATTGCCGCGAGTCCCGCCCGCTGCGCAGCCGCAACGACCGCGTCGCGATCCGCATCGAACTCGGCGGCATCGAGGTGGCAGTGGGTGTCGATGAACATGTTCGCCGTTCGGCCCGAAGCGTTTGCGGCACTCGCCGCACTCGCGGCACTTGCCCCGGCGTTACCGTGCTTCCTCGATCCAGGCCATCTGGATGGCCTCGAGGATGCGCTCGCCGCAGCGCTTTTCGTCATCGGCAAAACCAGGCAGTTCCATCGTCCAGCGCATCAGATCGACGAAATTGATTTTTTCCGGATCGACATCGGGATGGCGCTCGGCAAGCTCGATGGCGATATCGAGCGTATCGGTCCATTTCATTTTTTCTTCCCCTCGCTGACCATGTTGATGGTGTACCGCGGAATCTCGACCACCAGTGGCATTTCATTGACGATTGCCTGGCAGGAAAGGCGCGAATTCGGCTCCAGACCCCAGGCCTTGTCGAGCAAGTCCTCCTCATCGTCCTCGGCCGGCTCCAGGGCGTCGAAGCCCTCGCGAACGATGACATGGCAGGTGGTGCAGGCGCACGACAACTCGCAGGCATGCTCGATGGGAATGTCGTTTTCCAGCAGGGAAGTGCAGATGCTCTTGCCCGGCTCGGCCTCGATGACGGCGCCCTCCGGACACAGCTCGACATGGGGCAGGACGACAATGCGGGTCATGGCAGTTCCAATGTTCGTGGATCAGATTTCGGCGACTTTTCTGCCGGCGAGTGCACGCTGCACGCTGCGATTCATGCGCCGCGCGGCGAATTCGGCAGTTGCCTGGCCGACCGTCTTCATGGCCTCGTCGATGGCGCGGCGATCATCGCCGACCAGTACCGACTGCAAGCGGATCACGCTGCTGTCGATGTGCGCGCGTTCGAGCGTGGACAGCAGATCGGCATCCTCGGCCAGCGCGCTCCGCGTTGCCTCGAGCAGGCGCTGCGCCTCGACCTGGGCTTCACGCAAGACGCGGCGATAGGCGTCGTCCTTGGCATGATTGAAGCTGTCCTTGAGCATGCTGGTGATCTCATCGTCGCTCAAACCGTACGAAGGCTTCACTTCGATGCGCGCCTCATGGCCGGTGGTCTGCTCGCGCGCGCTGACCGAAAGCAGGCCGTCCGCATCGACCTGGAAAGTCACGCGGATGCGCGCCGCGCCGGCCGCCATCGGCGGAATGCCGCGCAACTCGAAGCGCGCCAGCGAGCGGCAGTCGGACACCAGTTCGCGCTCACCCTGCACGACGTGAATGGCCATCGCCGTCTGGCCGTCCTTGAAAGTGGTGAATTCCTGGGCGCGAGCGATCGGCAGCGTGGCGTTGCGCGGGATGATTTTTTCGCACAGGCCGCCCATCATCTCGATCCCCAGCGACAGCGGGATCACGTCCAGCAACAACCAGTCGTCTCCCGGCGCGCGATTGCCGGCCAGCAGATTGGCCTGGGTCGCCGCACCCAGCACCACGACCTTGTCCGGATCGAGATTGTTGAGCGGCTCATGGCCAAAGAACTCGCCCACGGCATACTGAATCTGCGGCATGCGCGTCGAACCGCCGACCATCACCACGCCCTTGATATCCTCGGGCGCCAGCCCGGCATCGCGCAGCGCCTTGCGCGTTGCCGACAGGGTCTTCTGCACCAGGTTGCGGGTGATGTCGGTGAAAATCTCCGTCGTCAGCAGCAGATCGACATATTCGCCGCTGCCCAGCCGCATGTTGATCGGCGCCTCGCCATGCGTGGTGAGGTATTCCTTGGCCTCGCGCGCACAGCCTTGCAGCAGGCGCGAATCCGAGTGCGACAGGGGCGCGAGCCGCGCGTTCTCGATGATCCAGCAGTACACGCGCTGATCGAAATCGTCACCACCCAGGGCTGAATCGCCGCCGGTGGCCAGCACCTCGAAAATTCCCTTCGACAGTTTGAGGATGGAAATATCGAAAGTGCCCCCACCCAGGTCATACACGGCATAGATGCCTTCGGCACCGTTGTCGAGCCCGTAGGCGATGGCGGCCGCCGTCGGCTCGTTGAGCAGACGCAGGACGTTGAGGCCAGCCAGGCGCGCGGCGTCCTTGGTCGCCTGGCGCTGGGCATCGTCGAAATAGGCCGGCACGGTGATGACCGCACCCGCCAGCGGCCCGCCCAGCGCCGTCTCGGCACGCTCGCGCAGTGCCTTGAGGATTTCCGCGGAAATCTCGACCGGCGTCCTGACGCCATCCACCGTGCGCAACTTCGCCATGCCATCACTTTCGACGAAGTCGTACGGCATGCTTTCCAGATGCGCGATGTCCCTGAGGCCGCGCCCCATGAAGCGTTTCACCGAAACGACGGTGTTCTTCGGATCGCTGGCCTTCCTGCTCTGCGCGGCATGGCCGACTTCAACGCAACCATCGCCGGCATAGCGCACCACCGAAGGCAGCAATGAACGCCCCAGCTCGTCGCTCAGCACCACGGCCAGGCCGCTTCTGACGGTAGCGACCAGTGAATTGGTCGTGCCGAGGTCGATGCCGATGGCGAGGCGGTGCTCATGCGGGGCGGTCGAGGCGCCGGGTTCTGCAATCTGAAGTAAGGCCATGTCGGTCTTCGGCCGCCAGGCGGCTCGCTATGCTGTATTCCCGCCAGCGGGAATGTGGATGATGAAAATCAATTGCCGGGATGCGTTCAGGCCTCAATCGCCGCCAGCGCGTCATCTACCTCTGCCAGCAACTTCTCCTGGAACATCAACTGGCGCACCAGGCCGGCCGCCTGGGCCAGATCGTCATGGTCGATCAGCTGTTCCAGCGTGCCGTATTGCGTTGCCATTTCCTTGCGGATGCGCCGATGCAGGCTGTCGAGCGCAGCTTCGTCGTTGCCGGCGCGGGCGTCCGCAACCGCCTCGCGCCATTCCATCTGCGCCAGCAGGAACGCCGGCGGCATGCTGCGCTCCCGATGCACGTCGATACCGGTCAGGCCCAGCATGTATTCGGCGCGCGCCAGCGGCCGGCGCAATACCTGATAGGCCTCATTCACCCGCGTGGACCACTGCATGGCCAGGCGTTTTTCCGCAGCGCCGAGGTGGGCATGGCGGTCCGGATGTACCTGCGCCTGCAATTCGCGGTAGCGCAGATCCAGTTCGCCGCCGTCGAGCGCGAAGCGGCGCGGCAATCCGAACAGGGTGAAATGATCCTGGCTGAAATCCATGTGTCGGGTATGTGTCGAATTCAGAATTTGCAGAATTTTCAGAATCCCGGATCAGACGTTGAAGCTCTCGCCGCAGCCGCACTCATCCTTGACATTCGGATTATTGAATTTGAAGCCCTCGTTGATCCCTTCGCGGACATAGTCCAGTTCGGTGCCGTCGATGTAGGGCAGGCTCTTCGGATCGATCATGATCTTCACGCCATGGCTCTCGAACACCGTGTCTTCCGGGTTGATGGCATCGACGAATTCCAACTTGTAGGCCATGCCCGAACAACCGGAGGTATGTACGCCGAAGCGTATGCCCACGCCATTTCCGCGTTTGCGGATGAAATTGCTGACGTGCTTCGCGGCCTTTTCGGTCAGCGTGATCTGCGCCATGTCAGTCTCCGTGTTTCTGTTTGTAATCGGCCACCGCCGCCTTGATCGCGTCCTCGGCAAGGATCGAACAGTGGATCTTCACCGGCGGCAGCGCCAGCTCCTCGGCGATCTGGGTATTCTTGATGTCCAGCGCCTGATCCAGCGTCTTGCCTTTCACCCATTCGGTGACCAGCGAGGACGAGGCGATGGCCGAGCCGCAGCCATAAGTCTTGAACTTGGCATCCTCGATGACGCCATCCTTGCCGACCTTGATCTGCAGCTTCATCACATCGCCGCAGGCGGGAGCGCCGACCATGCCGGTGGCCACGCCTTCTTCCTCCTTGGCGAAGGAACCGACGTTGCGCGGATTTTCGTAGTGGTCGAGAACCTTTTCACTGTAAGCCATTTGTTTTCTCCTGTGAGAACCGGGGTGCGAGGCGTAGGGAGTTGGCGGATGCGTCGCTGCGCTTCATCGCTTCGTTCCCGACGCCCGATGCATCCCTGAAATTCAGTGTGCAGCCCACTGCACGGTATTCAGATCGACGCCATCCAGGTGCATCTCCCACAGCGGTGAGAGCTCACGCAGCTTGGCGATCTTGCCGTGCAGCAGCTTGATGGTGTAATCCACTTCCTCCTCGGTGGTGAAACGGCCGAGGGTGAAGCGGATCGAACTGTGCGCCAGTTCATCGGAACGCCCCAGGGCGCGCAGGACGTAGGACGGCTCCAGGCTGGCCGAGGTGCAGGCCGAGCCGGACGACACCGCGATATCCTTGATCGCCATGATCATCGACTCACCCTCGACATAGTTGAAGCTGATGTTGAGGTTGTGCGGCACGCGCCGTTCGAGATCGCCATTGACATAGGTTTCCTCGATTTCGCGCAGGCCCTCGAGCAGCTTGTCGCGCAACCTGCCGATGCGTTTGAGCTCGACGGCCATTTCCTCGCGGGCCAGGCGGAAGGCTTCGCCCATGCCGACGATCTGGTGCGTCGCCAGGGTACCCGAGCGCAGGCCGCGCTCATGCCCGCCCCCGTGCATCTGCGCTTCCAGGCGCACGCGCGGCTTGCGGCGCACGTACAGCGCGCCGATGCCCTTCGGGCCATAGGCCTTGTGTGCGCTAAAGGACATCAGATCGACCTTGAGCTCGTTCAGATCGATCGGCATCTTGCCCGCGGCCTGGGCGGCATCGACGTGGAAGATGATCTTTTTCTCGCGGCAGACTTCGCCTATCGCCTCGATCGGCTGGATCACGCCGATTTCATTGTTCACCGCCATCACCGAGGCGACGATGGTGTCCGGACGCAGCGCCTGGGTGAATTGTTCGATGCTGATCAGGCCATGCTCGTCCGGATCGAGATAGGTCACTTCGAAACCCTGACGCTCCAGCTCGCGCATGGTGTCGAGCACCGCCTTGTGCTCGGTGGACACGGTGATCAGATGCTTGCCCTTGCCCGAATAGAAATGCGCCGCGCCTTTCAGGGCGAGGTTGTTCGATTCCGTCGCGCCCGAAGTCCAGATGATGTCCTTGGCATCGGCATTCACCAGCGCCGCCACCTGGGCGCGCGCCTCCTCGACGGCCGCATCGGCCTCCCAGCCGAAGGCATGGGAACGGCTGGCCGGGTTGCCGAACTTCTCGACCAGATAGGGAATCATCTTTTCCGCCACGCGCGGATCAACGGGCGTCGTCGCCGAGTAGTCGAGGTAGATGGGTAACTTGAGCATGCTGGATTCTCCTGCAGGGAAACTAACCTGTCAGCGCAGTCAGGCGCCGCAGTTGGTAAAGGGTATCGCCCAGTACGGCGATGAAATCGTCGACCTGCCGCGCCGTATTGCCCAGGCCCAGGCTCACGCGCACGGCGCCGCGTGCCAGCGCCGGATCCACACCCATGGATTGCAGCACGTGGGAAGGCGCCGGATTGGCGCTGGAGCAGGCCGCGCCGCTGGCCACGGCAAAACCGGCACGGTCGAGCTTGCCGACCAGGGTTTCGCCGTCGATGTCCGGCAGCGCGAAATAAACGGTGTTGGGCAAACGCGTCATATCGGCAGCCGCACCAAAAATCGTGGCACCCAGATGGTTCAGCCCGGCCTCCAGCGCATGGCGCAGTTTTTCCAGCCGCGCCATTTCCGCGATGCGTTCGGCAACCAGGGTGCAGGCATGGCCAAAGCCGACGATCGCCGCCACGTTTTCGGTGCCCGAGCGCAAGCCGCGTTCCTGCCCGCCGCCGGCGATCAGCGGACGCAACTCGACGCGCTTGTCGACGATCAGCGCGCCGGCGCCCTGCGGGCCGCCGAGCTTGTGCGCCGACAAGGTCAAGGCATGCACACCGGCCGCATTGAGCGTGCGGAAATCCACCGCCACCTTGCCGAAAGCCTGCACGGCATCGCTGTGGAACCAGGCAGCGCCTGACACGGTTTGCGCCTGTGCCGCCAACGCGGCGACGTCCTGCATCACGCCGGTTTCGTTGTTGGCCAGCATCACTGAAATCAGGCGAGGCTGCCGCTTCAGCGTCGCCGCGTAATCCGCCGCATCGATGCGTCCGGCGGCATCGACGGCAATCTCGTGCAGCCGCCAGCCCTGGCGCTGCAGTTCGCGTGCCGGCTCGCGGACGCAGGGATGCTCGATGGAGGAAAACGCCAGCAAGCCCTGGTCGCAACAGGCGGCCGCCCCCTTGATGAACAGGTTGTTGGCCTCGCTGCCGCCACTGGTGAAAATCACTTCGGTGGCATGCGCGCCCACGGCCGCCGCCACCTGCTGCCGCGCCGCATCCACGGCCGCGCGCGCCAGCCGGCCATAGTCGTGGCGGCTCGAAGCGTTGCCGCAGCCTTCGCACAGGAACGGCAACATCGCCTCCAGCACCCGCGCATCGAGCGGCGTGGTGGCGTTGTGGTCGAAATAAACGGGCGCGAGCATGATGCGGAAAACCCGGGGCGGCGTCAGACCGAAGCCACGGCGATCGTGCGCCGCGCCTTGCCATTGCCTTTGTGATCGTGATGATGGTGATGCAGCTGCGGCTGCTTCTGCTGCTCGACCAGATCGGCCAGACTCACCGAGCGCAGGTAACTCAGCATGTGCTTGTTGAGCGTGGTCCACAGAGTGTGCGTCATGCAGGGCTGCTCGTCATGACAATTCGCCTTGCCGCCGCACTGGGTCGCATCCAGCGGCTCATCGACGGCATGGATGATGTCGGCCACCGAGACGTCCTCCAGCGGCTTGGCCATGCGGTAGCCGCCGCCCGGCCCGCGCACGCTGCTGACCAGGGCATGGCGGCGCAGCTTGCCGAACAACTGCTCCAGATAGGACAGGGAAATCTTCTGGCGCTCGCTGATGCCCGCCAGCGTCACCGGCCCATCACTCTGGCGCAAGGCCAGGTCGATCATCGCGGTCACGGCGAAACGGCCCTTGGTCGTCAGTTTCATGTCTGCCTCGCTGTCTAAGAAGCTGGAGGTGTGCCGGATCCGATATCCGGCAATCACCTCACCGCGTCACTCTACAATTCCCGAGTAACTTAGTCAACTATCCGGCCCAAATAGTTCGGATCGAACTTGTCGGCCGTCGCCATGCCGTCGCCGGCCGCATCATCGAGCAGACCGGCGCGCTCCAGGCGTTCCAGCAGCAATTCGAGGCGCCGGTCGGTATCCACCGCATGATCCAGCAGGCCATGGATGGCTTTGGCCAGCGGATCGTCCTCGCGCGTCACGGCATACGCGGAAAAGCCCATTTTCTCGGCTTTTTCCTCACGCGCCTGATCGCGTTCGCCTTCGATGATGCGCGCCGGGATACCCACCGCCGTCGCGCCCGCCGGCACGTCGCGCACCACCACGGCATTCGAGCCGACGCGCGCGCCCTCGCCCACCGTCAGCGGACCGAGCACCTGGGCGCCGGCGCCGATCACCACGCCGCTGCGCAGCGTCGGATGGCGCTTGCCCTTGTTCCAGGAAGTGCCGCCCAGCGTGACGCCGTGGTACAGCGTGCAGTCGTCGCCGATTTCGGCGGTCTCGCCAATCACCACGCCCATCCCGTGATCGATGAAAACCCGCCGCCCGATGGTGGCGCCGGGGTGGATTTCTATTCCAGTCAACCAGCGCACGCAATGCGACAGCCAGCGCGCCAGCCAGCGCAAGCCGGCACGCCACAGCAGATGAATGAAGCGATGGCATTGCAGCGCATGGAAACCCGGATAGCAGGTCAGCACCTCCCAGATCGAGCGGGCGGCGGGATCGCGATCGAAGACGCAAGCGATGTCTTCGCGCAGACGACTGAACATGGCGGGCTCCGTGGCCAGAAACCGCCGAATTATAAATAACCCTCAGTTTTATTCAACTTTTATTCCGGCGCTTGGGCTGCTCGATGGTGGAGAGCAAGCCCCGCAGAATGCTGACTTCCTCGTGCTCCAGGCGCGCGCGCGCGAACAAGCGCCGCAGGCGCGGCATCAGGCGCTTGGGCTGGGCCGGATCGAGAAACCCGGTGGCAATGGCGACTCTCTCGAGATGCGCGTGCAGACCTTCGACCTCATCGCTGGTCGCCGGCGCAAACTCGCCGCGCGGCGGCTCGCCGGGCGAGAGGGCTGCCAGGCGCAGCTCGTAGCACATCAACTGCACGGCGGCACCGAGATTCAGCGAGGAATAATCGGGATTGGCCGGAATCATGATGCCCAGATGGCAATGCGCCAGCTCGTCGTTCGACAGGCCCGCCGTCTCGTTGCCGAACAGCAGGGCCACGTCGCGCGTGCCCTGCTGCGTGCCGGCCAGCAGCTCGGCCGCGCCGCCGCGCGCCCAGTGGAAAGGCGCGGCCAGGTCGCGGCGGCGCGCGGTTATGCCGGCCACCAGCACCGTATCGGCCAGCGCTTCTTCCAGGGTCGAGCAAACGCGGGCCTGCGCCAGCACATCGCTTGCCCCCGAGGCGCGCGCCGTGGCCTCCTCGTCGGGAAAGCGCTTGGGCGCCACCAGCGTCAGCCGCGACAGACCCATGGTCTTCATGGCGCGCGCCGCCGCGCCGATGTTGCCGGGATGACTGGGGTGGGAAAGAATGATGTCGATCCGCGCAAGCGATAAGGTGCCGTTCATATTAAAATCCGCAGTTTTCTGCCAGATGCGCCGGCGATCCATGCGATTCGCGCCAGCTCGCGCCTCGGATACACGAAAGACGCCTCATGCACCCCATGCTCAACATTGCCGTCAAGGCTGCCCGCCGCGCCGGCCAGATCATCAACCGCGCCAGCCTCGATATCGGTCAGCTCACGGTCGGCGTCAAGCAGCAGGCCGATTTCGTCACGGAAGTGGACAAGCTGGCCGAAAACGCCATACTCGAAATCCTCGGTGAAACCTATCCGGAGCACGCGATTTTAGCAGAGGAGTCGGGCAGCTCCGGCCGCGCGGATGCCGAATACCAGTGGATCATCGACCCGCTGGATGGCACGACCAATTTCATCCATGGCTTTCCGCAATATGCAGTTTCCATTGCCCTGGCGCACAAGGGCGTGCTGAGTCACGCCGTGGTCTATGACACCACGCGCAACGATTTGTACACCGCCAGCAAGGGCGCGGGCGCCTTTCTCAACGAGAAGCGCATGCGCGTCTCGAAACGCAACCGGCTCGATGAAGCCCTGCTCGGTACCGGCTTCCCCTATCGCAGCTTCGCGCATATCGACACCTACCTGGCGATCTTCCGCGAACTGGCGCAGAAAACCGCCGGCATGCGCCGCCCCGGCTCGGCCGCACTCGACCTGGCCTATGTCGCCGCCGGCCGCCTCGACGGCTTCTGGGAATTCGGCCTGAGTCCCTGGGACATGGCTGCCGGCGCCCTGCTGATCAGCGAAGCCGGCGGCCTGGTCGGCGGCCCGACGGGCGAGCCGACCTATCTCGACAGCGGCAACATGATCGCCGGCAATCCCAAGATCTTCGCGCAACTGCTGCAGACCATCGCGCCCCACCTGACGCCGGCGCTCAAGCGCTGACGGGTGCCGAAGCGCCAGCCGGCAAGCGAGAGCGGAGAGCGGAGAACCAAGCTGATAGAATTCCTCACCCTGGTTTCTTCCGACTTCCTCTCCCCACGAGGCTGCTTGCAATGTCCGGCAACACTTTCGGCACCCTGTTCCGCATCACTTCCTTCGGCGAATCGCATGGCCCGGCGATCGGTTGCGTGGTCGACGGCTGCCCGCCGGGTCTGGAACTGGCCACGGCCGACATCCAGGCCGAACTGGATCGGCGCAAGCCCGGCACGTCGCGCCACGTCACGCAACGGCGCGAGCCGGATGAAGTCGAGATTCTGTCCGGCGTTTTCGAGGGCAGAACCACCGGCACGCCGATCGCGCTGCTGATCCGCAACCAGGACCAGCGCAGCAAGGATTACGGCAACCTTGCCGACACCTTCCGTCCGGGGCATGCCGATTACAGCTACTGGCAGAAATACGGCATCCGCGACTTTCGCGGCGGCGGCCGTTCCTCGGCGCGCGAAACGGCGGTCCGCGTGGCCGCCGGCGCCATTGCCAAGAAGTGGCTGCGCGAGCGCCACGCCGTCGAGATCCGGGGCTGCATGACGAAGCTCGGCAGCATCGAAATCCCCATCAGCGACTGGTCCGTCGTCGATGAGAATCCCTTTTTTGCCGCCGACCTGGCCAGCGTGCCGCAACTCGAAGCGGCAATGGACGCGCTGCGCCGCGAGGGCGACTCCATCGGCGCGCAAATCCACGTCGTCGCCAGCGGCGTGCCGGTCGGCTGGGGCGAGCCGGTATATGGCCGCATCGACGCCGAGATCGCCGCGGCGATGATGAGCATCAACGCCGTCAAGGGCGTCGAGATCGGCGCCGGCTTCGCCAGCGTGGCGCAAAAAGGCAGCGAGCATGGCGACGAACTGACGCCGCAGGGCTTTCTCTCCAACCATGCCGGCGGCATCGTCGGCGGCATCACCAGCGGCCAGGACATTCTGGTCAATCTCGCCATCAAGCCGACTTCCAGCATCCGCCTGCCGCGGCGCTCGATCGACCGCCAGGGGCAGCCGCTGGAAGTCGTGACCCACGGCCGCCATGACCCCTGCGTCGGCATCCGCGCCACGCCGATCGCCGAAGCGATGCTGGCGCTGGTGCTGATCGACCAGGCGCTGCGCCACCGCGCGCAGTGCGGCGACGTCGTCTGCCCGACGCCGAAGATTCCGGCACATCCCTGAAGCGGAAACCCTGGAACAGCGGCGGCCGCACGCCATGACCGCCTTGCGCCTCGCGGCGTGGTACTTCGTCTATTTCGCCTTCGTCGGCGCCTACATGCCGTATTTCGGCGTGTATCTGCAGGCGCGCGGCTTCTCCGCCTGGGAAATCAGCCTGCTGCTGTCGCTGATGCAGATGATGCGCCTGGTCGCGCCCAACCTGTGGAGCTGGCTGGCCGATCATCATGGCCGCAAAAAGCCGGTGGTCTATGGCACGGCGCTGCTGTGCGCACTGAGCTTCGGCACGCTGTTCGTGGTCGACGGCTTTGCCGCCACTTTTGCCGCCATGGCGCTGCTGTCCTTCTTCTGGAGCGCGGCGCTGCCGCTGGTCGAGGCGCTGACGCTGAGCCAGCTCGAAGGCCGTCCGGAACGCTATGGCCGCATCCGCATGTGGGGCTCGGCCGGTTTCGTCGTGGCCGTGCAGTGCATCGGCGCCCTGCTCGACGTACAGCCCATCGACAGCCTGCTGTGGGCCTCGCTGACCCTGCTGCTGCTCCTCTTCGGCTGCGGCCTGGCCCTGCCGGAAACACCGTCGCGGCACGATGCGCAAGCCAGCGTTTCACTGCGCGCGATGCTGCGCCGGCCGCAGTTGCTGCCGCTGCTCTGGGCCGCCTTCCTGATCTCGGCGGCGCACGGGCCGCTGTATGTCTTCTATTCCATCCACCTGGTGGCCCACGGCTATCCGAAAACCCTGATCGGCGCCCTGTGGTCGTTGGGCGTGGTTGCCGAAATTCTGGTTTTCATGCTGATGCCCCATCTGCAGCGCCACTACCGGCTGCGCAGCATCCTGCTGACCACCTTCGCCGCCACCGTGCTGCGCTTCCTGCTGATCGGCTGGGGCGCCGGCTCGCTGCCGGTACTGGCGCTGGCGCAACTGCTGCATGGCATCAGCTTCGGCGCTTTTCACGCGGCGATGGTGGCCATCCTGCACCAGTGGTTTCCCGGCCGCGAACAGGTCCGCGCCCAGGCGCTTTACGGCAGCATCTCCTTCGGTGCCGGCGGCATGCTCGGCGGCCTGTTGAGCGGCCAGACCTGGGATGTCCTCGGCGCGGGCTGGACCTACACCATGGGTTCGCTGTTTGCCCTGGGCGGTCTGCTGATCGTCTGGCGCCGCATCACCGACACCGGCCAGCGCTGTGGACACCGAGGGGGCTGAGGAAGCGGAAGAAGCGGAAAACGACCATCCGACCGCATCGCCAGAAACCGCTGGCTTGCCGCAAAACCACGCCCGCCGGATGACTGACACTGCCATTCGGCTGTGCAATAATCGGGGGCTCCCGAAACTTGAAATCCGGCCGAGTCTTGGTGGAATTTTTCTGCGGCCGGCCAGTCGATCAACCGATCAAACTTTGTCAGCCAAAGGAGTTCGAACATGCGTAGCAAATGGATTCTGTTGACCTTCACGGCGCTCGCCCTGCTGGCGGGATGCAACACTGTCAAGGGCATCGGCAAGGACATCGAAAAAGGCGGCGAAGCCATCCAGCGCGCCACCAACTGAAACGGAATATTTCACACATCCACAGGATAGACAGGACAAAGGGTACGGCGATGAAAACGGTCGGCATGGTGGGCTGGCGCGGCATGGTGGGTTCGGTCCTCATGCAGCGCATGCGCGAGGAAAATGATTTCCCCCTGATCAACCCGGTATTCTTCACCACCTCCAATGTCGGCGGCAAAGGGCCGGATGTCGGCCGTGGTACGGCAGCGCTGCAGGACGCCAAGAACATCGATGCGCTGTCGGCGATGGACATCATCATCTCCTGCCAGGGTGGCGACTACACCAACGCCGTCTTTCCCAAGTTGCGCGCTGCCGGCTGGCAGGGCTACTGGATCGATGCGGCCTCCTCGCTGCGCATGAAAGATGATGCGGTAATCATCCTCGACCCGGTCAATCGCCAGGTCATCGACCGCGCGCTCGACCAGGGCGTGAAGAACTACATCGGCGGCAACTGCACGGTCAGCCTGATGCTGATGGCCATCGGCGGGCTGTTCGAAGCCGGCCTCGTCGAATGGATGACGTCGATGACCTACCAGGCGGCCTCCGGCGCCGGCGCGCAGAACATGCGCGAACTGATCCTGCAGATGGGCGAAGCCCATCGGGTGGCCGAAAGCCTGCTCAAGGATCCGGCCTCGGCGATCCTCGACATCGACCGCGAAGTAGCCGGCATTCTGCGCGACGAACGCTTTCCGACGGCCAGTTTCGGCGTCCCGCTGGCCGGCTCGCTGATCCCCTGGATCGACAAGGATCTGGGCAACGGCCAGAGCCGCGAAGAATGGAAGGGCGCGGCCGAAACCAACAAGATCCTCGGCCTGGAAGCCGCGCCCATTCCGGTCGATGGCCTGTGCGTGCGCATCGGCGCGATGCGCTGCCACTCCCAGGCGATGACCATCAAGCTGAGGCGGGATGTGCCGCTGGCCGAGATCGAACGCTTGCTGGCCGGCCACAACGGCTACGTCAAGGTGATTCCCAATGAGCGCGAAGTCACCATGAAGGAACTCACGCCGACCGCGGTCACCGGCACGCTGCAGATTCCGGTCGGCCGCCTGCGCAAGATGTCGATGGGCAATGAATATCTTTCGGCCTTCAGCGTCGGCGACCAACTGCTGTGGGGCGCGGCCGAGCCGCTGCGCCGGATGCTGCGCATACTCGTCGGATAAACCGAACCGGCGAAACCTGGCTGGTTGGCTGCCGGCCCGAACGGCACGATGACTGCGGCGCCGGAAATACCTCACACGTCAGAGACAGGTTTAGCTTGCATGGCTAAGCTCATGATGTTATTTTGTTTGTTCGGATAATTCCCTTGCGGGAGGCTCACTGTGGCCAAAACGTCGCTTCGCATGAAATTTCAGGCATCCGCCATCGCCCTTGCGCTGGCCGCCTTGCCGCTGGGCGCTGAGGCTGCCGGACTCGGCAACATCAAGGTACTTTCGGTTCTCGGGCAGCCGCTGTTGGCGGAAATCGACATTACCGCCAGCCGCGAGGAAGCCCCGACGCTGGCCGCCCGTCTCGCCCCCTATGAAGCGTTCCAGCAGGCCGGCATCGAATACAACCCGGCCATCTCCGACCTGAAGGTATCGATAGAAAAACGCGCCGACAACCGGCTGTATCTGCAACTGAGAACCGATCAGGCGCTCAACGAGCCTTTCCTCGACCTGCTGCTCGAAATGAGCTGGGCTGCAGGGCGACTGCAGCGCGAATACCTCTTCCTGCTGGACCCGCCGGACGCATTGCAAAAACCGGCCCCGCAGGATGCGCCGGACAGGCTGCCGGTCGTGAGAGCGGGAACGGCAGCACCTGCCGCCGCGTCATCTTCATCTATTGACGCAAAAGCTGACGCAACACAACCGGCCGCAGACCGGAAAACCGCCACCACCGAAAAACCCGCCTCTACGGCCGCGCCGAACGACAAGCCAGCCGCAGTACCCGCCCCGCAGGCTACCCAGCCGACACCGGACATTACGGCGGCTGCCCACACGGCGCGCACTGCTCGCACCGTCGCCGTGAAGTCCGGCGACACCCTCAGCAAGATTGCCAGCGAAGCCCTGCAAACCCTGCCCGTGGGCGTCAATCTCGACCAGATGCTGATCGCCCTGTTCCGCAGCAACCGCGACGCCTTCATTGGCGGCAACATCAATCGGCTGCGCGCCGGCAAGATCCTGGCCATACCGGATCAGGACAGCATCGCTGCCGTCGACCCGCGCGAAGCGCGTGAGCTCGTCATCGCCCAGTCCGCCGATTTCAACGCCTACCGCAAGCGGCTGGCGGCAACGACCGAAGCCGCGCCGGCGGCGCAGGAAGCAGCGCCGCAACAACTGGCCACCGGCAGGATCGAAGCCAAGGTCGAAGAAAAACGCCCGCCGCCCGCTGCCAGCGAGGACAGGCTGGAAATCTCGAAGTCGGCCGCGGCGTCGGCCAAGGAAGCCGGCGCCGGGAAATCGCCGGCAGCGCGCACTGCCGCCATCGAGGAAGACCTGGTCGCCCGCGAAAAGACGCTGCAGGAAGCCAACAGCCGCATCGCCGAACTCGACAGGAATCTGGCCGACATGCGCAAGGCGCTGGAGCTGAAGAGCCAGACCCTGGCCGCAGCCCAGAACCAGGCTGCTGCGCCGGCCAGCACGCCTGAACCGGCGGCCGCGCCTGCACCCACGCCAAAAGCAGCCGAAACCACCGCGCAGGCAGGGCAATCACCTGCCCCCAAGAAGCCGGCGAAGAAAAAAGCCGCGCCTGCGCCGAAAGACGCAGCGCAGGAAACCGAACCCAGCTTCATCGCCGACAATCCTGAACTCGTCTATGGCGGCTCCGCGCTCATTGCCCTGCTGCTGGGCTACCTTGGCTTCAGCCAATGGCGGAAAAAGCGGGCCGCACAGCCCGAAGCCGCGCCTGAAGATCGCAGCGATCCAAAAAACGTGGAGGATCCGTCGATCAACTCGGTATTCGGCAACAACGGCGGCCAGGTCGTCGACACCGGCAGTACGGCAGCAGGCAGTTCGCTGGACACCGATTTCAGCGTGGTCAGCAGCGGTGGCGCCGACACCAACGAAAGTGTCGATCCCATTGCCGAAGCGGACGTCTACATGGCCTATGGGCGCAATGCCCAGGCCGAGGAAATTCTCCTCGACGCCATGAAGAAGGACCCCGCACGCCACGCCATACCGCTCAAGCTGCTGGAAATCTATGCCGCGCGCAAGAGCCTGAAACAGTTCGAGGCCATCGCCAGCGACTTGCATGGTCAAACCGGCGGCACGGGCGAAAGCTGGGAGCAGGCGGCCCGCCTCGGCCGTTCGATCGACCCGGAGAATCCGCTGTACGGCCAGGCGAACGCAGTGGCCGCCGCTGCAGCCGCAGCCACGCAACAACCGCAAGACGCAGGGCAGGCGCTCTATGACCCGACTGCCACCATGGTGCTGACGCCCCAGGATTTCGACAAGATTGCTGCCGAATTCGATGCGCCCGCCGCCCCTGCCGCGCCGCTCGACATGGGCGCGGTCACCCCCGATGCCGCCGACGCCGGGGCCGAAGCCGAGGAAGTGCCCGAATCGCTCGACTTCGAACTCGACCTGGGTAGCGAAGACGGTCACGACGCAACCAACGCCAGCCCCAGTCTCGATTTCGATCTGGGCCTGAACGAGCCCAAACCTGAACCCGCGCCGGCCGCAGATGCAGCCCCTGCCGCAAGCACCAGTAGCACGACCGGCGGTGATGAAGTCGATTTCGAGGAAGCACCTGCAATCGACGCATTGCCGAGCATCCCCGCTGCTGTCGATGCTGCCGATGCGGCGCCCTCATCGCCGGCCAGCGCTGCGGCAAGCGGGATCGACCTCGCCTCGATCAGCCTCGAACTGGACGCGCATGACGACACCGACAGCGCCAGCGCCAGCGCGGCAGCGTTCGCCACGGAGAGTTCTGCCGGTCCCGCCGATCTCGACATCCCGCCGCTGTCCGCAGCGGCCGAAGGCTTGGCTGCGCCACTCTCGGCCCCGGCTTCGCCGCCGGCAGCGCCGTCGGACTTGGCAGACGAAGCCGGCTCGCCCGAAGTGGACACCAAGCTCGAACTGGCCGCGGCCTACGAGGAAATGGGCGACAAGGAAGGCGCCCGCGAGCTGCTCCAGGAAGTCCTCAACGAAGGCAACGCCGCTCAGCAAGCCGCTGCCCGCGACAGACTCGCGCAACTTGGCTGATCCCTGCCGGAAGAGTTAACGCTTCACGCAACGCCTCACGACTTCACGGCCTCACAATCTCACGGCTCCAGGATTTCACCCAGCGCCGATCAGCAATCACTCACTGGCCATGTCAGCCGCTTACCGGCGGCCCGCTGCACGGCGCAGCGCATCGTCCTCGTTCCCGGCTGGCCCGTCGCCGCTTCATGTCCATCTTCCATCGCTTCGAAAACCTGCATCCCGCCAGCCGGATACTGCTCTGGCTGACCCTGGCCCTGGCGCTGCAATGGCTGCCGTTGTCCGCGCTGCTGTGGTTTGCCCTGGCGATCTTTCCGCTGACCCTGTGGCTGGCCGGCGACCGCTTCAAGCTCCTGCTGCGCCGCGCCCGCTGGCTGCTGCTGTCCATCGTCGTCCTGTTCCTCTTCGCCACGCCGGGCACATTGTTGCCCGGGGTCGCCGGCTCCCTGGGGATCACCCGCGAAGGTCTGGAATTCGCCGCCACACACGCCCTGCGCCTGATCCAGCTCCTCGCCCTGCTCGCCATGCTGCTCGAGCGGCTCGGCATACCGGCGCTGGTCGCCGGGCTTTATGTCCTGCTCGGCGCGCTCGGCCTGCGCCGACAGCGTGGCCGCATGGCGCTGCGCCTGTTGCTGGTGCTGGAATACGTCGAACAGGGCCGCGAACTGCGTCGGCAAGGCCGCTCATCCGGCTGGCAAGCCTGGTTCGATCCGCAGCCGGATTCAGCAACGGCAGCGGCAGCAGAGACGGCAGCCGATACGCCCATCGAGCTGCATATCGCAGCGCTGGCGTCCAGCGATCGGCTGATCATGCTGCTGACGCTGCTGGGGCTGGTCGCCGCCTATCTGTGGCTGGGCAGCCGCGCATGAAAACCATGCCTTCACAACAACAGATCCAGCGCATCGCCCTGGGCATCGAATACGATGGCGCGGCCTTTCACGGCTGGCAGTCCCAGCCTCACGGCCAAACCGTGCAGGACGTGCTGGAACAGGCGATCGGCCAAGTCGCCGCCCAGCCCATCCGCGTCCATTGCGCCGGGCGCACCGATGCCGGCGTGCATGCGCTGAATCAGGTGGTGCATTTCGACTGCGCGCCGGCATCGGTGCGCCCGCAACAGGCCTGGATACGCGGCGTCAACGCCCATCTGCCGTCCAGCGTCTGCGTGCGCTGGGCGCAGCCGGTGGCCGCCGACTTCCATGCCCGCTTCGACGCCCGCGCGCGCCATTACTGCTATCTGCTGCACAACCACCCGGTGCGTCCGGCGCTCATGCATGGCCGGCTCGGCTGGCATCATCACCCGCTCGATGCAGCGCGCATGCAGGCCGCCGCCCAAGCGCTACTCGGCGAACATGATTTCTCGGCTTTCCGCGCCGCCGAATGCCAGGCGAAATCCGCCGTCAAGATCATGCAGCAGGCCACCGTCCGGCGCCATGGCGAGCTGATCATCTTCGAATTTCGCGCCGACGCCTTCCTCCAGCACATGGTGCGCAACATGGTCGGCGCCCTGGTGGCGGTCGGCAATGGCCGTGAGGCCGTGGATTCCATTGCCCGGCTCCTTGCCAGCGGCGACCGGCGCCGCGCCGCGCCGACCTTCTCCGCCGCCGGCCTCTACCTGGTCGGCGTGGACTATGCGCCGCACTGGAATATCCCGCTTCCGGCCCGTATCATGCCGGCTTTGTTCGAGATTTAGCCCTTTACGTGCAACCCCACTCCATTCCCGCGCCACATCGCACGCGCATCAAGATCTGCGGCCTGACCCGCGAGGCGGACCTGCGCGCGGCCGTCGAACTCGGCGCCGATGCCATCGGTTTCATCTTCTACCCGCCCAGCCCGCGCGCCCTAAGCATCGAGCAGGCGAACCAACTGGCGCGGCACCTGCCGCCATTCGTCACCCTCGTCGGCCTGTTCGTCAATGAAGAGCCGGCGCGGGTGCGCGAGATCCTGCGCCGGGTTCCGCTCCAGTTGCTGCAATTCCATGGCGAGGAAGAGGCCGATTATTGCCGCCAGTTCGGCCTGCCCTACATCAAGGCCGCGCGCGTTCGGGCAGGGCTCGATTTGCTAGAATACGCGGCTAATTTCCCGGACGCCCGGGGACTGCTGCTGGATGCCTATGTGGATGGCTATGGCGGCGCCGGGCAGACTTTCGACTGGACGCTGATCCCGCCGCACCTGCCGCTGCCCATCATCCTCTCTGGCGGGCTGGAAGTCGGCAACGTGCATGAAGCCATCCGCCGGCTGCGCCCCTGGGCCGTCGATGTCAGCAGCGGTGTGGAAGTCCCGGGACACAAAGGTTTCAAGGACGCGGCGCGCATGGCCGCGTTCATCAACGGAGTACGCAATGCAGCAGCCGGCAACCCCTGACAACCACTACGACCTGCCCGATGCGCGCGGCCATTTCGGCCCTTACGGCGGCAGTTTCGTCGCCGAAACCCTGGTCGAGGCGCTCGACGAACTGAAGGCCGCCTACGCGGCGGCGCGCCGGGATCCGGACTTCCAGGCCGAATTCGCCCACGACCTCAAGCATTTCGTCGGCCGTCCCTCGCCGGTCTATCACGCCAAACGCTGGTCGACGCAACTCGGCGGCGCGCAGATCTACCTGAAGCGCGAAGACCTCAACCACACCGGCGCCCACAAGGTGAACAACTGCATCGGCCAGGCGCTGCTGGCACGCCGCATGGGCAAACCGCGCGTCATCGCCGAAACCGGCGCCGGCCAGCATGGCGTGGCCACGGCCACCGTCGCCGCCCGCTACGGCATGGAATGCGTGGTATACATGGGCAGCGCGGACATCAAGCGTCAGGCCGCCAACGTCTATCGCATGAAGCTGCTCGGCGCCAGCGTGGTGCCGGTGGAGTCCGGCTCGAAGACCCTCAAGGACGCGCTGAACGAAGCCATGCGCGACTGGGTCACCAACGTCTCCAACACCTTCTACATCATCGGCACCGTCGCCGGGCCGCATCCCTACCCGATGCTGGTGCGCGACTTCCAGGCCATCATCGGCGAGGAATGCCGCCAGCAGATGCCCGAACTCGCCGGCCGCCAGCCGGATGCGGTGATCGCCTGCGTCGGCGGCGGCTCCAACGCCATGGGGATTTTCCATCCCTACCTCGATCACCCCGAAACCAAATTGATCGGCGTCGAAGCCGCCGGCCTGGGCCTGGCCACCGGCCGGCATGCCGCGCCGCTGACGTCCAACGCCCGCCCCGGCGTGCTGCACGGCAATCGCACCTATCTGATGCAGGACGAAAACGGCCAGATCATCGAGACGCACTCGATTTCCGCCGGCCTCGACTATCCCGGCGTCGGCCCCGAGCATGCCTGGCTGAAAGACAGCGGCCGCGCCGAATACGTCGCCGTGACCGACGACGAGGCGCTGGCGGCCTTCCACAGCCTGTGCCGCCTCGAAGGCATCATCCCGGCGCTGGAATCCAGCCACGCGCTGGCCTACGCCGCCAAAATCGCACCGACGCTGGCGAAGGACAAAATCCTGCTGGTCAACCTGTCCGGCCGCGGCGACAAGGACATGCACACCGTCGCCGAAAAATCCGGGATCACGCTCTGACATGTCACGCATCCAAGCCCGCTTCACCAAGCTCCAGGCAGAAGGCCGCAAGGCCCTGATCCCCTTCATCACCGCCGGCTTTCCGGCACCAGCCGACACCCTGCCGCTGATGCGCGCCCTGGTCGCCGGCGGCGCCGACCTGATCGAGCTGGGCGTGCCGTTTTCCGACCCCATGGCCGATGGCCCCACCGTGCAGCGCGCCTCCGAAGTGGCGCTGGCCCAGGGCATGAGCCTGCACGGCGTGCTCGACATCGTCCGCGCCTACCGCGAGGAAGATGACGCCACCCCGGTCGTCCTGATGGGCTATGCCAATCCCGTCGAAGCCTATGGCTGCGCGGCCTTGGCGCGCGATGCCGCGGCTGCCGGCGTGGATGGGCTGCTGGTGGTCGATTACCCGCCCGAGGAAGCCGGGGAATTCGTCGCCTGCCTGCGCGAACACCGGCTCGACCCGATCTTCCTGCTCGCCCCGACCTCGACCGAAGCCCGCTTTGCCCAGGTCGCCGAACTGGGCAGCGGCTATATCTACTACGTCTCGCTGAAAGGCGTGACCGGCTCCGGCGCGCTCGATCTGGACGAAGTCGCCCGGCGCATCCCGCTGATCCGCAGCCGCGTCGGCATGCCGGTCGGCGTGGGCTTCGGCATCCGCGATGCGGCCAGCGCGGCACGCATCGCCAGCGTGGCCGATGCCGTGGTGATCGGCAGCCGCATCATCGAGGAAATAGAACACTCGCCGCACGACGAAATCCTGTCGCGCGTACAGGCTTTCATGCAGGACATCCGCGCCGCACTCGACAGCAAGGAGCAACCCCTATGAGCTGGCTGCAAAAACTCCTCCCGCCCAAGATCAAGCGCAGCGAAGGCTCGCACAAGACCGTTCCCGAAGGCCTGTGGAGCAAATGCCCGAACTGCGAGGCCGTGCTCTACACCAGCGATCTCGAGGACAACCAGGGCGTCTGCCCGAAATGCAGCCACCACCTGCGCCTGTCGGCGCGCCGCCGCCTCGACCTGCTGCTCGATGCCGAAGGCCGCTTCGAGATCGGCGCCGAAGTGCTGCCGGTGGACATGCTGAAATTCAAGGACAGCAAGCGTTACACCGACCGGCTGGTGGCCGCCTGCAACGACGCTGACGAAAGCGACGCCCTGGTGGTGCTGCAAGGGGCGATCAAGTCGCAATCCGTCGTCGTTGCCTGTTTCGAGTTCAACTTCATGGGCGGCTCCATGGGTTCGGTGGTCGGAGAACGCTTCGTGCGCGGCGTCAGGGCCGCCATCGACAACCACTGCCCGTTCATCTGCATCACCGCCAGCGGCGGCGCGCGCATGCAGGAAGGCTTGTTCTCGCTGATGCAGATGGCCAAGACCACCGCCGCCGTGGGCCTGCTCGACCAGCAGAAACTGCCCTTCATCACCCTGCTCACCGACCCGACCATGGGCGGCGTCTCGGCCAGTTTCGCCTTCGTCGGCGATGTCGTGCTGGCCGAACCCGGCGCCCTGATCGGCTTCGCCGGCCCGCGCGTGATCGAGCAGACGGTACGCGAGAAGCTGCCCGAAGGTTTCCAGCGCGCCGAATTCCTGCTGGAAAAAGGCGCCATCGACATGATCGTCGACCGCCGCGAACTGCGCGAGCGCCTGGCGTCGCTGATCACCTTGCTGCAGAAGCAGCCGGCCGCCGAATGAGAGACCGCAGCCCTCTTCCGCATGCACACTGCAGCCCAGGTACCCTCTCCCCAAACCCTCGATGACTGGCTGAATCTGCTGGAAAGCCGTCACCCGCAGGGCGCAGCCGGCATCGAACTGGGCCTGGAACGGGTGCGCGCAGTCAGCCGGACGCTAGGCCAGCAGCAGCGCGTCCCCCTCATCACCGTCGGCGGCACCAACGGCAAGGGCTCGACCTGCGCCATGCTGGAAAACATCCTGCGCCATGCCGGCTATCGCGTCGGCCTGTACACCTCGCCCCACCTGCTCGACTACAACGAACGCGTGCGCATCGACGGCACCTCCGTCAGCGATGCCGCGCTGTGCAGCGCCTTCAGCCGGGTCGAAGCCGCGCGCCTGGCCGCCGGCGACATTGCCCTGACCTACTTCGAAGCGGGCACGCTGGCCGCCTGGGAATGCTTCGCCGCGGCCGACGTCGACGCCATCATCCTCGAAGTCGGCCTGGGCGGCCGCCTCGACGCCACCAACATCCATGACGCCGACTGCGCCATCGTCACCAGCATCGATCTGGATCACCAGGACTACCTCGGCAGCACCCGCGAGGCCATCGGTTTCGAGAAAGCCGGCATCTACCGCAGCGGACGGACGGCGATCTGCAGCGATGCCGCGCCGCCGCAGTCGCTGATCGACTACGCCACGGCCATCGGCGCCGATCTGCGCCTGCTCGGCCGCGACTTCGGCTACACCAACCAGGAAATGCAATGGCAGTTCTGGTCGCGCCCACCTCGCGGCGAAGTCCTCCAGCGCCGCAGCAGCCTGGCGCATCCGGGTCTGCGCGGCAGCATCCAGCTGCAAAATGCCAGCGGCGTGCTGGCGGTGCTCGAGGCCATGGCCGAGCGACTGCCGGTCGCCATGCAGGACATCCGCCGCGGCCTGCTGGAAGTCGAACTGCCCGGCCGTTTCCAGATGTTGCCGGGGCGCCCGGCCATCGTCCTCGACATCGCCCACAACCCGCAGGCCGTGCGCAACCTGGCCGCCAATCTCGGCGCACAGGGACAGGCCTACCATCCGACAACCTGGGCGCTCTTCGGCATGATGCGCGACAAGGACATCGCGGGCATGATCGAAATCCTCAAGCCTCGCATCGATCACTGGCTGCCCTGCGCGCTCCCCGGCCCGCGCGCCGCCAGCGCCGATGAACTCGTCGCGGCGCTGGCGGACGCCGGGGTCACCGGCGCGGCCAGGGTGCCGCAACCCTTCGCCAGCGTCGCCGCGGCTTTCGACTACGCTCGGGAGAAGATGGGCGAAAATGATAGAATCGTTGTCTTCGGCTCCTTCCTGACGGTCGCCGCAGCCATGCGTATCCTGCGCGCAGCACGGCGGCTTTAGGCACGCGGTCGCAATGTGACAAGAATGGACACGCACTTGCTCCCCGACAACCCGCGCATTTGCGCAAACGGCTAGAACGGCATGGCAAACAAACTCGCTCCCGGCGCGACGGGCGCCTCCAGCCTCCCGGACGACCCCGATCTCGACCTGAAAAAACGTGCCCGGCGCCGTCTGGTCGGCGCCAGCGCGCTCGCCCTGCTGGCAGTCATCGTTCTGCCAATGGTCATGGACCAGGAGCCCCGGCCGGAAAGCCAGGACATCCAGATCCGCATCCCCAGCCAGGAACCCGGCGCGCACAACGTCGCCTCGCGCATCGTCGTCGCGGACGAGCCCGCGCCGCCACAGCACCCGCCGGCGGAAGCGGAACCCACCATTGCCATCGCGCCAGGCGGCACCGGCCCTGCCGCCGCAGCCACAAAAACACCGGCGAAAGCAGAACCGGAACCCGCACCTGCGCCGTCCGCGCCGCAGACCGAAGCAAAGAAAGCGGATGCGCCCGCCGCCAGGCAAACCGCCCAGGCCGCCGAACGCGCCCGCGCCATGGCCTTGCTCAACGAGGAACAATGGATCATCCAGCTCGGCGCCTACCAGAACCAGAGCACGGTGCGCAGCTTGCAGGCAAAACTCAAGGAACTCGGTTACCCCTCCTATACCGAGGCAATCGACACGCCCAAAGGCCAGAGCACCCGCGTGCGCTGCGGGCCCTTCCCCAGCCGGGAGGCGGCAGAAAAAGCCCATGCGCGCCTGAAGAAGATCGCTGCCGGCGGGCCGGGCGGCGGCACCATCGCCCAACTGAAATAACAGACGTGGCTGCGGCATGGGCAACTTCACCTGGCTCGACCTGCTGATCCTGGCCGTGATCCTGTTCTCTTCCCTGCTTGGCGTCCTGCGCGGCATGCTCAGCGAAGTGCTCGCGCTGCTCGCCTGGGTTGCCGGCTTCATCGCGGCCAATGCCTGGGCCGGCACGGCCGCCGGACTCCTCGACGGCATGCTGCGCGTGCCCGGCGACCCCAGCTTGCGCCACATCGTCGGTTTCGTCACGGTCTTCGCCCTGGTACTGATCTCGTTCGCCATCGCCCGCCGCCTGCTGGCCAGCCTGCTGCACGCCGTCGGGCTGGGGCCGCTGGACCGTCTGCTCGGCGCGGTATTCGGCATCGCGCGCGGCGTACTCGTCGTCTGGACCGGCGTGCTGATCTGCGGCCTGACCGAACTGCCGCGCCAGCCCTGGTGGCATGAAGCGCAACTGATACCACCGCTGGAAACGGCGGTGATCGCCAGCAAGCCCTGGCTGCCGCTGGCGCTGGCAAAGAAGATCCGCTATCGCAGCGCGGCGGCGGCCGCGTGAAACGGTGAAAGCGTAAAAGCCTGGCCGCCAGGACGACTGCAATCGCGATGAAAAACAACCGGCTCGCAGCAAACCAGACACACTAGGCAACCCGATCAACCAAACCAACTCACGACAGGCGGACGCAATGTGCGGAATCATCGGAGTCGTCGCAAACTCTCCAGTCAACCAACTGCTTTATGACGGCCTGCAGGTGCTGCAGCACCGCGGCCAGGACGCCGCCGGCATTGCCACTGCGGAAGGCGGGCGCTTCCACATGCACAAAGGCTCGGGCCTGGTGCGCGACGTCTTCCGCACGCGCAACATGCGCAACCTGCATGGCAACTGGGGCATCGGCCACTGCCGCTACCCCACCGCGGGCTCGGCGCACAACCTCGCCGAAGCGCAACCGTTCTACGTGAACTCGCCCTTCGGCCTGATGCTCGCGCACAACGGCAATCTGACCAATTCGGGCGCGCTCAAGAAAGACATGTTTCTCCAGGACCTGCGCCACATGAACACCAACTCCGATTCGGAGGTGCTGCTCAACGTCCTCGCCCATGAACTGCAGGCGGCATCGACCAGGTATCAGGTCGATGCCGAAACCATCTTCAAGGCCGTTGCCGGCGTGCATCGCCGCGCCCGCGGCGCCTATGCCGTCGTCACCATGATTGCCGGCTACGGCCTGCTGGCCTTCCGCGATCCCTACGGCATCCGCCCGCTGATCATCGGCCGCAACGAAACCGAAGCCGGCACCGAATACATGGTCGCCTCGGAAAGCGTGGCCCTCGACACCCTCGGCTTCAAGATAATGCGCGATGTCGCGCCCGGCGAAGCGGTGCTCATCGACACCCAGGGCAACTTCATCAGCCGGCAGTGCGCCGAACGCACCAACCATGCGCCCTGTATTTTCGAATTCGTCTATCTGGCCCGCCCGGATTCCCTCATCGACGGCATCTCGGTGTACGAAACCCGCCTGCGCATGGGCGATTTTCTCGCCGACAAGATCAGGCACACACTGCCCCACCTGCACATCGACTCGGTCATCCCGATCCCCGACTCCAGCCGCCCGGCGGCCATGGAGCTGGCGCAGCGCCTGGGCCTTCCCTATCGCGAAGGCTTCGTCAAGAACCGCTACATCGGCCGCACCTTCATCATGCCGGGACAGGTGCATCGCAAGAAATCGGTGCGCCAGAAGCTCAACGCCATCAGCATGGAATTCAGGGGCAAGAACGTCCTGCTGGTCGACGACTCCATCGTCCGTGGCACCACCAGCCGCGAGATCGTCACCATGGCGCGCGAAGCCGGCGCCCGCAACGTGTATTTCGCCTCGGCCGCCCCGCCGGTGCGCTATCCCAACGTCTATGGCATCGACATGCCGACGCGCAACGAACTGATCGCCAACAACCGCAGCGACGAGGAAATCCGCCGCGAAATCGGCGCCGACGCCCTGATCTACCAGGATATCGAAGACCTCAAGGCGGCCGTGCGCGCCGTCAATCCGGCACTCGGCCGTTTCGAGGCATCCTGCTTCGACGGCGACTACATCACCGGCGACATCAACAGCAACTATCTGTCCAATCTCGAGAACAACTCGACTTCGGGCCAGCTCCCCAGGACATATGACGAGGAAAGCGAAAGCGGACAGCTCGACCTCAATCTCGTCAGCAACGCCTGACGCCGCACAGCAAACCGACAGCGCAACGCATCTCCTACCGCCATGAGCGACACTCACGACTTCGATTTCGACACCCTGGCCGTCCGCGCCGGGCAGCAGCGCAGCCAGTTCAACGAACACGCCGAAGCGCTCTACCTCACCTCCAGCTTCGTCTTCGACAGCGCGGCACAGGCAGCGGCGCGCTTTTCCGGCGAGGAAGCCGGCAACATCTATTCGCGCTTTTCCAACCCCACCGTCAGCATGCTGCAGGATCGCCTCGCCGCGCTCGAAGGCGCCGAAGCCTGCATCGCCACCGCCTCGGGCATGTCGGCCATCCTCACCACGATCATGGCGCTGCTGAAAAGCGGTGAGCACATCGTCGCCTCGCAGAGCATCTTCGGCGCAACGCAGCAGATGCTCGGCAACATCCTGCCGAAGTTCGGCATCGAGACGACTTTCGTCACCGGCAGCGAGCCCGCAGCCTTCCGCGCCGCGCTGCGGCCCAACACGAAACTGCTGTTCATCGAAACCCCGTCGAATCCGCTGATGACGATTTTCGACATCGCCGCCCTGGCCGAAGTCGCCCACGGCGGCGGCGCCCTGCTCGCCGTCGACAACTGCTTCTGCACGCCGGCGCTGCAGCGGCCGCTGGCGCTCGGCGCCGATCTGGTGATCCATTCCGCCACCAAATACCTCGACGGCCAGGGTCGCGTGCTGGGCGGCGCGGTGTGCGCCGACAAGACGCTGGGTGAAGAGGTATTCAAGTTCCTCCGCACCACCGGCGCCACGCTGTCGGCCTTCAACGCCTGGGTCATTCTCAAGGGGCTGGAAACGCTCGATCTGCGCATGCGCGCGCAATCGGCCAGCGCGCTGGCACTCGCCCGCTGGCTGGAAGCCCAGCCGCAAGTGGCGCGCGTGCATTACCCCGGCCTGCCCTCGCACCCGCAGCACGCGCTGGCCGCGCGCCAGCAGTCCGGCCACGGCGCCATCCTCTCCTTTGAAGTCAAGGGTGGACGGGAATCTGCCTGGCGCCTCGTCGACCATTGCAGACTGATTTCCATCACCGCCAATCTCGGCGATACCAAGAGCACCATCACCCACCCGGCCAGCACCACTCACGGCCGCGTCAGCCCCGAAGTACGCGCCGCCTCGGGCGTGAGCGAAAACCTGTTGCGCATCGCCGTCGGCCTCGAAAGCATCGGCGATCTCCAGGCCGACCTGGCCCGCGGCCTGGCCGCCAGCGCCGGCTGAGGCCGGCAATGCCGCACGACATGAGCATGAACGCGTACCTGCAGCCACGGCGCTTCACGCCTGCCGACATCCGCAGCGCCCTGTTCAGCGGCTGGCAGCTCACCCGCCAGACCTGGCGCGCCAGCCTCATCTACGGCGGCTTCTTCACCCTGATCGGCGCGCTGATCCTCGGCCTGCTGCTGGCGCACGGCTTCGGCCCCTTCGTGATTGCCGCCGCCGGCGCCTTCATGCTGGTCGGCCCGGTGATCCTTGCCGGCTTCTTCGGCATTGCCCGCGCCCACGAACGCGGCCAGCCCACCGGCCCGGCCAGCGTCTGGGCCGGCTTCACCGAAGCCTCCAGCGCCATCTGGGTGATTTCGCTGGTCTGCGCCCTGCTGTTCATGATCTTCATCACCGATGCCGCCATCCTCTACAGCTACATGGTCGGCGGCACCCCGGTCTGGCTGAATGAGTTCGAGACCCTGCATATCGGCGTCGGCCACTTCCTGCTCTGGGGCTCGGTCTCCGGCTTTGCCATCGCCTTCATGCTCTATTGCGTCTCGGCGTTCTCGATCCCGCTGCTGTGCGAACGCCGCTGCAGCATGGTGAGCGCCATCGTCGCCAGCGTGCGCGCCGTCTTCGGCAACTTCCACGCGGCCCTGGCCTGGGCCTTGCTGCTGGCGGTCTGCGGTATCGGCAGCATCCTGCTGCTGCCGCTGCTGCCCGTCACGCTGCCCTGGCTGTCACACGCCAGCCGCGCGCTGTACAGGCACGTCTTTCCCTGAGTTTTTCCCGGGTTTTCCCCGCGCTTTTCCTGAAGCCCGCTGTGCCCGCCGCCCCGAGCAAGCGAGCGGGCTACGGAAAGCTCAGAACGGCGCCTTGATGACGTACTGGCTCGTCGGCACCACGTCGATCCTGTCGAGGTCGATGAAGCGCTGCACGCTTTCCATCATGCCCTGCAGGTTGCGCTGGAACTTCTCGGGATTGCCCACGCCGTCGAAGAACACCTGCGGATCGGTCATGGCCTCGGCCGGGAAGCACTCCTCGACCACGGCGTCGTACAGCGGGGCGCCGTAGCTGAGCGGCCGGACGATCACGTTCTGCACGTACTGGAAGGTGCTTTGCGTGTCGATGGCGACCTGCGTGTGGCTGTTGTGCCAGATGTCCAGCCAGGCTTCGTAGGTCAGGCGCGGCGGCCGGCGCAGCACGGCGACCTGGGCGAAACCGGCCGTGCGGCAGCCCGGCTGCGGCGGATGCAGGGTATTGCGGATCGGTTGCGATTCGGTGACGAGGTAGGCGGCCATGCGCGGCACGGCGGCGGCGATGGCATCGTCGAACGGCTGGCGGAACCTGGCGACGGCGCTGTCGAGCCATAGCGAGAGCATGCCTTCGATCTGCGGCCGCGTGTTGCTCTGACGCAACGCCTCGCCGGGCGCGACGGCGGCATCGGCGACGTTCAACTGCACGCCGCGCGCGCCGAGCGCGAGCAGCCGCTCCGCCAGATTGCCGCGCAAATGCTGGGCGAAGCGTTCACCTTGTTCACCAGCTTCGCCGCTTTCTCCGGCATCGCGCCAGAGCAGGTAAAGGACTTTCTCCATCGTTCCTCCTCGCCGTTCAGGACTGACGCGGCCGGCCTTGCCAGCGCGGACGCAGTTCATGCTCGATGCCGAGCTGGTCGAGCGCCTTGCCGATGCCCTGATGCACGATGTCCATGATGCTCTGCGGCTGATCGTAGAACGCCGGCATCGGCGGCAAGATCACCGCGCCGCAATCGGCAGCGCGCGCCATGAGTTCGAGATGCCCCTTGTGCAGAGGCGTCTCGCGCACCATCAGCACCAGCGGCCGGCGCTCCTTCAACATCACGTCGGCCGCGCGCGAAATCAGCGTATTGGAATAGGAATTGGCGATCGCCGACAGCGTCTTGATGCTGCACGGCGCGACGATCATGCCGCGCGTGCGGAAGGAGCCGCTGGCCACCGCCGCGCCGATGTCCTTGTTCGGATACACCGCGTCGGCCAGGGCGCGCACTTCATCCACCGCATAGGGCGTCTCGATGGCCAGCGTCATCATCGCCGCCTCGCTCATCACCAGATGGGTCGGCTGACCGAGCCGGCACAGCACGCGCAGCAATTCGACGCCGTAGATCACGCCGGTCGCGCCGGTGATGGCAACGAGCAAGGGCGCCTGCGCGCTCATGCAGCGTCCCGGGCCGATTTGCCGGCAGCGGCCAAATACTCCTCGCGCAGGGCGCGGCGCAGGATCTTGCCGACATTGGTCTTCGGCAATTCGTCGCGGAACTCGACGTGCCGAGGCACCTTGTAGCCGGTCAGATTGGCGCGGCAATGCTTGATCAACTCATCGGCCGTCAATGCCGGATCCTTCTTGACGACGAAGATCATCACCGCCTCGTTGGAATGCTCGTCGGGCACGCCGATCGCCGCCACCTCCAGCACGCCGGGATGCAGGGCGACGATGTCCTCGACTTCGTTCGGATAGACATTGAAGCCGGAGACCAGGATCATGTCCTTCTTGCGGTCGACGATGCGCACGAAACCCTTGTCGTCCATGACGCCGACATCGCCGGTGAGCAGGAAGCCGTCAGGCAGAAGCACCTTGGCGGTTTCCTCGGGACGGTTCCAGTAACCCTTCATCACCTGCGGCCCGCGCACGCAGATTTCGCCCACCTCGCCGGGCGGCAGATAACGGCCATCCTCGGCGCGGATCGCCACCTCGGTCGAAGAGATCGGCAGGCCGATCGAGCCGTTGTACTCGGGTAGGTCGAGCGGATTGATGGTGGCCGCCGGCGAAGTTTCCGTCAGGCCGTAAGCCTCGATCAGCGGCTTGCCGGTCACCTGTTTCCATTTCTCCGCCACCGCCTTCTGCACTGCCATGCCGCCGCCCAGGGAAACGCGCAGCGCGCTGAAATCCAGCCGGGCGAAATCCGGATGATTGAGCAGCGCATTGAACAGCGTATTCACGCCGGTGAAACAGGTGAACCGATGCTGCGCCAGCTCCTTGACGAAACCGGGAATATCGCGCGGATTGGTGATCAGCACATTCGTCGCGCCGATCTTGAGAAAAGTCAGGCAATTCGCCGTCAGCGCGAAGATGTGATACAGCGGCAGGGCGGTGATGATGACCTCATCGCCTGCCGGCTTCAGCACCGGATTCAGCCAGGCGTGCGCCTGCTGCAGGTTGGCGATGATGTTGCGATGCGTCAGCATCGCCCCCTTGGCCACCCCGGTCGTGCCGCCGGTGTATTGCAGGAAGGCGTTGTCCTCATGATCGATGGCTACCGGCTGAAATGCCGCCTGCCTGCCGGCGGCCAGCACCTGATTGAAGCGCAACGCGCCGGGCAGCCGCCAGGCCGGCACCATTTTCTTGACATGGCGCACCACCAGATTCACCAGCAGGCTCTTGGGAAAACCCAGCATGTCGCCCAGCCCGGTGACGACGACATGGCGCACCTGGGTACGGGGCAGCACCGCCTGCAGCACATGCGCGAAGTTCTCGACGATGACGATTGCCTCGGCGCCGGAATCCTGCAACTGATGCTCCAGTTCGCGCGGGGTATACAGCGGATTGCAATTCACCACGGTATAACCGCCGCGCAGCGCGCCGAACAGGGCCACCGGATACTGCAGGAGATTCGGCATCATCAGGGCGATCCGCGCGCCCTTGGGCAGCTTCAGCACCGATTGGCAATAGGCCGCGAAATCGCGCGAGTGCCGATCGAGCTCGGCATAACTCAGCGCCTTGCCCATGTTGATGAAGGCCGTGCGCTCGGAAAAAGCCTGCGCGCTTTTCTCGAAGAGATCGGCGAGCGAAGCAAACGCATCGACATCCACCTCGGCAGGCACGCCGGACATGTAACTCTGCAACCAGATCTTTTCCATGTCGCTCCTCCTTTTCTTTTATCTCTGCCTGCACGATACAGGCTACCAGCCTACAAGCCTACAAACCGCAAACGGGTGATCTGCTGCTGCGTTGGCCCGCCGTCAGCGCTGGAGCTTGTCGAACTTGCTCTCGACCTTGGCCCACTCGTCGGCCTCGGGCAGCGCGTCCTTGCGTTCGATGATGGGCTTCCAGAGCTTGGCAAGCTCGGCATTCAACGGCGTGAAATGCTCCTGCCCAGCGGGCACGTCATCCTCGGCAAAAATCGCCTCGACCGGACACTCGGCCACGCACAGCGTGCAATCGATGCACTCGTCCGGATCGATGACGAGAAAATTCGCTCCCTCGCGGAAGGCATCCACCGGACACACATCAACACAGTCGGTGTATTTGCACTGTATGCAGGATTCGGTTACCACGTAAGTCATGTCACTGCACCTCGCAGAATGGCGGAATCGCCGGGGAAATTATACGGCAAGCCCATTCCGCCCGCGCCGGGCGGCCTGCCGCCAGGTGGCTGTCCGGCGGACAGACAGGCCAACGAGAATCGGGTAATATGCACGGACACGCGGCCAGCAGCACCGCGGCTGCCGGCGGTGGCGAACCATCTTCACACTGCCTCGCGCTGCCTCACACTACCGTCTCCCGGCCGCCTGCATCGCACGGATTCGTCCAGATCACTCCCCATCCTTTCATCCCACGCGTCCATGCCACGCTCCACTGACACTGGAACGACGCCTGCATGACTCCCGACTCCGCGACCTGACGCCGCGCCCGAATTCCGGATTTGTACAACACACTCAGAGGACCCCATGAGCGAACACACACACCCCGTCTCCGACGCCACTTTCAAGAGCGAAGTGCTTGAATCCACCACGCCCGTCCTGCTCGACTACTGGGCCGAGTGGTGCGGCCCATGCAAGATGATTGCCCCCATCCTCGACGAAATCGCCCAGGAATACGCCGGCAAGCTCAAGGTGGCGAAGATGAACATCGACGAAAACCAGAAGACGCCGGGCGAATTCGGCATCCGCGGCATTCCCACCCTGATGCTGTTCAAGGGCGGCAACGTCGAGGCGACCAAGGTCGGCGCCCTGTCGAAATCGCAACTCACGGCTTTTATTGACAGTCATCTCTGATCCGGATAAAGTCCGGCCCCGGTATTGCCCGAACGGCGGCGCCTGCAAGGATATCGCTGCGCTGACAGCCTCTACTCCACGCGCCGCCCGCACTGCTTCGGTTTCCGGCAATCCGTCATCTGCAATTCCAGAAATCCCCAAAGCGTCCAACTCCTCCCGAGTTTTCTGCCAGACACTCCCCCGGTCTTCGCAACCGCGCGATCATTTCCTGCGTGCGCGAATCCTCATGGCGTGCTCCTGACTGGCCACTCGTCCATCATCGCCTTACATCCATCAGGCTTTCCACATGCACTTTTCGGAGCTCAAAGTTCTCCACGTCAGCCAGTTGCTCGACATGGCTGTTGCCGACGAAATCGACGGCGCCTACCGCATGCGCAAGCAGGAACTGATTTTCGCCCTGCTCAAGAACCGCGCCAAGAAAGGCGAAACCATCGTCAGCGACGGCGTGCTCGAAGTCCTCTCCGACGGCTACGGCTTCCTGCGCACGCCCGACACCTCCTACCTCGCCAGCCCCGACGACATTTACGTCTCGCCTTCGCAGATCCGCCGCTTCAATCTGCACACCGGCGACACCATCGAAGGCGAGATCCGCATGCCCAAGGATGGCGAACGCTACTTCGCCCTGGTCAAGGTCTATAGCGTCAATGGCGAATCGCCGGAAGCCTCGAAGAACAAGATCCTCTTCGAGAACCTGACGCCGCTGCACCCCGAAGAACACCTGCGCCTCGAACGCGAGATTCGCGCCGAGGAAAACACCACTTCGCGCGTCATCGACATCGTCGCCCCGATCGGCAAGGGCCAGCGCGGCCTGCTGGTCGCCAGCCCGAAAAGCGGCAAGACGGTGATGATGCAGCACATCGCCCATGCCATCGCCGCCAACCACCCGGACGTCGAACTGATCGTCCTGCTGATCGACGAGCGCCCCGAGGAAGTCACCGAAATGCAGCGCTCGGTGCGCGGCGAAGTGGTCGCCTCGACCTTCGACGAGCCGGCCGCACGCCACGTCCAGGTGGCCGAGATGGTCATCGAAAAAGCCAAGCGCCTGGTCGAGCACAAGAAGGACGTGGTCATCCTGCTCGATTCCATCACACGCCTGGCGCGCGCCTACAACACCGTCGCGCCGTCATCCGGCAAGGTACTCACCGGCGGCGTCGATGCCAACGCCCTGCAACGCCCCAAGCGCTTCTTCGGCGCGGCGCGCAACATCGAAGAAGGCGGCTCGCTGACCATCATCGCCACCGCCCTGATCGACACCGGCAGCCGCATGGACGACGTCATCTACGAGGAATTCAAGGGCACCGGCAACATGGAAATCCACCTCGACCGGCGCATGGCCGAGAAGCGCGTCTATCCGGCGATCAACGTCAATCGTTCGGGCACGCGGCGCGAGGAACTCCTGCTCAAGCCCGACGTCATGCAGAAAATGTGGGTGCTGCGCAAGCTGCTCTACAACATGGACGACATGGAAGCGATGGAATTCCTCCTCGACAAGATCAAGGCCACCAAGAACAACGGCGAATTCTTCGACGCCATGCGGCGCGGCTGAAATCCCCTCCCCAGCCACGGCGGCCATCCCGATCATCCCGGCCATGGCCGATTGCAATCCGGCATGAATTCAAGGATAATTCCCCTCTTTTCCGCGCCCACGGCCTTGCCAATCCCCGCCAATCGACGCAGTTGCCGGCCGGCGCACGCGGATCCGCGAACTCTCAAAACACAGGACTCATCATGAAAGACGCCATCCATCCCAACTACGCCGAAATCGACGTCACCTGCTCCTGCGGCAACAACTTCAAGACCCGCTCGACCAGCAGCAAGGCGCTGCATATCGAAGTGTGTTCCGAATGCCACCCCTTCTACACCGGCAAGCAGAAGATCGTCGACACCGCCGGCCGCGTCGAACGCTTCCGCCAGAAATACGGCAACGTCCAGCGCGCCTGATTCCCGGCGCCCATCCCCTCTATCGCTGCACTCCGGCGACGCAGGCAATACGAAAAAGGCAGCCCAGGCTGCCTTTTTACATACTCCCAGTCCCTCCCTGGCCACCCATGCGGCTGCCCCGTTTCCCCATCCTTCCTCCCTGGCGCGGCCTGCCGCTGGCGGCGGTCTGCGCCCTCTACCTGTTCGCCGGACTGACCGGCCACGATCCCTGGAAGAACGACGACGCCCTGCATTTCGGCATCGCCTGGGAACTCTACCGCGGCGGCGACTGGCTGGTGCCGCAGCTTGCCGGCGCGCCCTGGCTCGACACCCCGCCGCTCTACTACTGGATCGCCGCCCTCTGCGGCCACCTGTTCGGCCCGCTGCTGCCGCTGCATGACGCCATCCGCCTCGCCTCGGGCCTGTGCGGCGCGCTGTTTCTGGCACTGCTGGCCTTTGCCGGACGCCTGCTGCACAAATCCAGCCAGACGAAAAAAATCGGTGAAATCGGCGAACTCGAAGACGACACGCGCCGCCGCACCGGCAACGCCGCCCCGCTGATCGCCATCGGCTGCCTGGGCCTGCTGCTGCCCATCCATGACACGCAACCCTTCATTGCGCTGCTCGCCGCCAGCGCCGTCGCCTATGGCGGCTTCGCCCTGTTGCCGCTGCGTCCCATGGCGGGCGGCAGTCTCGCCGGGCTGGGCATCGGCCTGGGCTTTCTGGCCGGCGGCACGCTCGCCCTGGCCCATCTGCTGCCCTTGCTCCTGCTGCTGCCGCTCAACCGCCACTGGCGCACACCCACCGCCCTGCGCGGCCTGCTCATCACCCTGCTGCTGGCCGCCCTGCTCTGCGCCGCCTGGCCGCTGCTGCTCGCCAGCCAGCGGCCCGACGCCTACGCCCTCTGGCTGGAACGCATGCTGGCCAGCCTGCGCTACCAGAGCGACTGGTGGCGCAACCTGCCCGATTTCGCCAAGCTCCTTGCCTGGTTCGCCTGGCCGGCGCTGCCGCTCGCGCTCTGGGCGCTGTGGCTGAATCGCCGCCACCTCGGCCACCCGGCCATCGCCCTGCCCCTCATCGGCACGCTGACCAGCTTCGGCATCCTGCTGCTGTTCGGCGAACCCCGTCCCACGCTGCAGGCCCTACCGCTGCTGGTGCCGCTGATCCTGCAGGCGGCGAGCAGCGCCCATCTGCTGCGGCGCGGCGCGGCAAATGCCTTCGACTGGTTCGGCATGATGACCTTCAGCTTTTTCGCCTTGCTGATCTGGCTGGGCGGCAGCGCCCTGTCCTTCGGCCTGCCCGAAAAAATCGCCCGCAATGCCGCCAGGATAGCGCCGGGCTACAGCCACGAATTCTCCCTCCTTGCCTTCGCGCTGGCTGTCGTGCTGAGCCTGGTCTGGTTCTGGCTGATCTGCACCAGCCCGCGCTCGGCCTGGCGCGGCATCAGCCACTGGGCCGCCGGCGTCGCCCTGATGTGGACGCTGCTGATCACCCTCTGGCTGCCCTGGGTCGACTACGGCAAAAGCTATCGCAGCGTGGCCGAGTCGCTGCAGCAAGCCCTGCCGCAGGAAAAAGACGCCGGCTGCATCGCCCAGCGCGACCTCGGCCTGCCGCAACGGATCTCCTTCGATTATTTCGTCGGCATCCGTCCCCGCGCCGCCGACTCGGCAGACGGCCAGGACTGCCCACTGCTGCTGATCCAGGGCACGGCAGCCGGCGGCCGCATCCCACAAGGCGCCGACTGGCAACAACGCTGGGAAGGCCGCCGCCCGAGCGACCGCAACGAACGCTTCTGGCTCTACCAGCGCATTCCCCACACGCAGGCAGCACAGGCAGCGCAGGCGCAGAAGTAAGCCGGGAAAATCAGCAACAGGAAGGTGAAAGTCGGGAAGCTGCCGTTACCGTGCTCACGGCTGCGCACAACTTCTCACGACTTGTTACCCTCACCATTACCCTTACTAGAGGGTAATTCATTACCCTTATTTACCACCCTCGCCGCCCCCGACACCCACAGCGCCGCCGGGCCGCGGCCCGTGCAGACCAAACGGCAGCGCCTCAGGCCAGCCGGATGAAATGCTCGCGGTAATACTTCATTTCCTCGATGGATTCGAGGATGTCGGCCAACGCCGTATGCTGGCCGTTCTTGGTCACGCCCTTGGCCAGTTCCGGACGCCAGCGCTTGCAGAGTTCCTTGAGCGTGCTGACATCCAGGTTGCGGTAATGAAAATACGCTTCCAGCGCCGGCATGTAGCGCGCCATGAAGCGCCGGTCCTGGCAGATCGAATTGCCGCACATCGGCGTCGTCCGCGCCGGCACGTGCTGCTTGATGAAATCCAGGCACTGCGCCTCGATCGCCGCCTCGTCGAACGTTGACGCGCGCACCTTCTCGATCAGCCCAGAGCGGCCATGGGTGCCCTTGTTCCACTCATCCATGCCATCGAGCACCGCATCCGACTGGTGCACCACCCAGGACGGACTTTCCGCCACAATACCGAGTTGCGAATCGGTGACCACCATCGCAATCTCGATGATCCGGTCCCCGTCGGGATTCAGTCCCGTCATCTCCATATCCAGCCAGACAAGCGCATTCTGATCCTGTGCCATAACCTCACCCACCTCATCCGTTCTTCAGCGAAAAATCGAGCCCGCATTCTCTCACAGTCTCGCAGTTGCAACGCCTGCCCCCCAGCTCCAGCCACACACCCGCCGCCCGCCATGACCGCCCAGCAATTCACCCAGCTCTTTCTGGCCGCGCTCGCCGCCAACGTCCTCCTCCACTTCTGGCTGAAGCTGCGCCAGTTGCGCCACATCGCCGCCCATCGCCACGCCGTGCCGGACGCCTTTGCCGCCCGCATCAGCCTGGCCGAACACCACAAGGCCGCCGACTACGGCAGCGCCAAGGCGCGCCTGGCCCTGATCGAACTGGCGATCGGCAGCATCCTGCTGTTGTTATTCACCCTCGGCGGCCTGCTGCAGCACATCGACGAACTATGCCGCCACTACCTGCCCGCCGGCGGCTACCTGCATGGTCTGGCGCTGATCGCAGCCGTCGTCGTGATCAGCTTCCTGGCCCACCTGCCGCTCGACCTCTACCAGCGCTTCAGCCTCGAAGCGCGCTACGGCTTCAACAAGCTCACCCCGGCGCTCTGGCTCGCCGATCTGGTCAAGCAAACCCTGCTCGCGCTCATCATCGGCACCCCGCTGCTGCTCGCCGTGCTCTGGCTGATGACCCGCATGGGCAGCGCCTGGTGGCTCTACGTCTGGGCCTTCTGGATGGGCTTCAACCTGCTCGCCCTGCTGCTCTACCCGACGCTGATCGCCCCGCTCTTCAACAAGTTCGAAGCGCTCGCCGATCCCGCCCTGCGGGCCCGCATCGAAGCCCTGCTGGCGCGCTGCGGCTTCAAGTCCAGCGGCCTGTTCGTCATGGACGGCTCCAAACGCAGCACCCACGGCAACGCCTACTTCACCGGCTTCGGCCGCGCCAAGCGCATCGTCTTCTACGACACCCTGCTCGATCGCCTCGACCCGGCGGAAATCGACGCCGTCCTCGCCCACGAACTCGGCCACTACCGCCAGCACCACATCTGGCAGCGCGTCCTCCTGCTCGGCCTGTTCAGCCTGGCCTTCTTCGCCCTGCTTGGCCTGCTGATCGACCAGAGCTGGTTCTACGCCGGACTCGGCATCACCCCACCTGCGGCCGGCGGCCCGGCCGCCACGGCGCTGGCCCTGCTGCTGTTCTTCCTCGTCGTGCCGGTATTCACCTTCCTGCTCACGCCGCTGCTCTCGCAACTCTCGCGCCGCCACGAATACCAGGCCGACGCCTACGCCGCGCGGCACACCGCCGCCGCCGACCTGATCAGCGCCCTGGTCAAACTCTACCGCGACAACGCCGCCACCCTCACCCCCGACCCGCTGCACTCCCTGTTCCACGACAGCCACCCGCCGGCCGGCCTGCGGGTGGCGCATCTACAAAATTTGCGGATTACGACTTCATGACAGCGCGACAACAGCCAAACAGCTCACGCCAGCGCATGCCCCTGTGGCTCGATGGACAACCGCATGCCCACCGCCTTTAGCACGGCGAGCAAAGTTTTCAAAGTGGGATTACCGCGTGGCGACAGCGCGCGATACAGCGCCTCACGGCTGATTCCTGCCTGAGCTGCAACTGCTGCTAGCCCGCCGTAAGCTTCCACCACAGTACGCAACGCCAGCAGACCTGCCGCACGATCATCAGGGTCGTCCAACGACTCCATCGCCACCCTCAAATATTCGATCGCCAGTTCACGATCTGCGCGCAGCTCCGCAACTTCACGCTCACGGTGCATTACCATCGCCTGCAGTTTTCTGCTCATGCCTGCCTCCGTTTCCAATCCGCCCAATGCTCACGAGCGGTCATGATGTCGCGCTTTTGCGTACTCTTGTCGCCGGCGCAGAGCAAAACCACCACGCGCGCCCCATGTCGCCCCAGATACATACGATAGCCAGCGCCAAAATGTGCCTGCAACTCCAGCACACCCTCACCTACCGGCTCGCAATCACCAAAATTCCCCGCCTCCAATCGCTTCAGACGCAAACGCGCCTGCAGCGCCTTGTCACGCAAGGCATTCAACCACGCTGTCACAGGCTCCTGGCCGTCGCTGGTCTGGTAGCGAAAGATTTCAATCATGTCCCGGATTGTAACTTATAATGCACTCCACGCACGTTTTCATCAACGCCCTGCTATCCAGCCAGAACAGGCCTGATATCGTACTATCCCGGGTTACCGACATCTTTCGTTCGCCGCAAGTGACACCCTCACCGCCCCCCGCCACCGGTCTGATCACGGCCGCCTTCGGCCGCCACTACGAAATCGAACTGGCGGATGGCCAACGGATCACCGGCTATCCGCGCGGCAAGAAAAGCCCCTACGCCTGCGGCGATCGCGTCGAACTGGAACATGCCGCCGACGGCCAGGCGCAGATACGCCGCCATCTGCCGCGCGCCTCGCTGCTCTACCGGGCGGATGCCTGGCGGCAGAAACTCATCGTCGCCAATGCCACGCAACTCGTACTGGTCGCCGCCACCGAACCCTCGTTCAGCGACGAACTCCTCACCCGCGCCCTGGTCGCCGCCGAAAGCCAGAACCTGCGCAGCCTCATCATCCTCAACAAGACCGACCTGACCGCCCAGCTCGACGCCGCCCGCGCCCGCCTCGCCCCGCTGGCCGCGCTCGGCTACCCGGTCATCGAACTGAGCGCAGCACAGCACCCCGAAGCCGCCGCCCGCGCTCTGCAACCCCACCTGGCCGGCCAATGCAGCATCCTCGTCGGCCAATCCGGCATGGGCAAATCAACGCTGCTCAACGCCCTGATCCCCGGCGCCAACGCCACCACCCGCGAAATCTCCGCCGCGCTCGACAGCGGCAAGCACACCACCACCCACGCCCGCCTCTACCGCCTGCCCGGCGCCAGCGCGGACGCTGCCCTCATCGACAGCCCCGGCCTGCAGGAATTCGGCCTCGCCCACCTCACGCGCGGCGAAATCGAACAAGGCTTCCGCGAATTCCGCCCCCACCTCGCCGCCTGCCGCTTCCGCGACTGCCACCATCGCGACGAACCCGGCTGCGCCATCAAACAGGCCGTCGACCACGGCGCCATCCACCCGCGCCGCTATGAACTCTATCTGCGGCTGGGACAAGCATAGGCGCGGATCGCGGCCAGCAGACAACGATCAGCAATCCACGGTGGCGCAAGTCAGAGCATACGCTCGCGGCGGTTTTTCTTTCAACGGCCAAATATCGGCTCCGTCATTCCCGCGCAGGCGGGAATCCAGTACGTCCCTGGGTCCCCGCCTGCGCGGGGGCGACGAATGTGTGTATCAATCAGCGTGCGACACGACACCAGCCGAGGCTAGCCAGGAAATATCGACCCTTTACGCTGGCAACAGCGCCCACGGATTAACGATACTCACGCCCGTCGGCTTGAAATCAGCAACATTGCGCGTGACCACCGTCATACCGTGCACCAGCGCCGTTGCCGCAATGAGCGCACCACGCTCGCCACGCTGGTCGGGCACATGCAGCCGGGCGCAGCGTTGCGCCACGGCAGTATCGACGGGCAATATGCGCCCGGAAAACTCGGTCAATACGTACTGCTCCAGCCACAAGCGCAACATGGCTCCTTGACTGGCATCCTTGCACTCGATCGACAGAACGCCAAGCTCCAGCTCCATGATGGTGATGGTCGATACAAAGAGTTCAGCGGCATCGACGCTTTCCGCCCATGCCGCCACATTCGCATCGGCCCTGCCAAGCCGTACCTTGCGCAGCTCGGACAGCACGTTGGTATCGAGCACGTACATCATGAAAGATCAGCCGGCCGGACACCAATACTCACGCGCGGCGGCTCAAACCCGACATCCGCAACACCCGGCATCGCCAGCGCGTCGGCAATGTTGCGCCGCTGCTTCGTCAACCGCTGATAATCCTCGAAGCTCAACAGCACGTGCGCAGGCTTGCCGCGATCCGTGATGAACACGGGGCCGTTCCTGGTGGCCTTCTTTGCTCGCGTCACGTCCTGATTCAGCTCCCGGCTGGATAGCGTCGTAATGGTCATGGGGTGCCTCCTATATCAACCAGCGATGTAGTCACGTTACTACAAGCTTGATTGGGAGGTAAATGCTGACCAAAGCAGTCGTCAGCCCCAGTCCATATCAGGGCATACGCTCGCTTTCAACCTTACGAGCCAGACCGACCGCACCCGCAGGTTCAGTTTCGAACTGGTTCGTCGCCATGTACCCGTAGAGTCGATGACTCAGCATGTCACGCAAGCGAGGCAGGCTCGGAACCCAACCCTTCCTGACAACATCCGCCGACGCCAGCCTTGCGTTCGGGTGTGAAGCGAAGTAGCGCTCGCTTGCCTGCATCAGGCGCATCGACTCACTGGGGAATCGCGACCGGACGACCATCGCGGCCAGGCGGAACACATTGGCCTCGCGCTGGTCCTGCGCCGGCTGCGCAGCCTCCCGAGCGGCGGCAGCACACCGGGCAAACAGTGCCGATTCAGCATCTCTGGCAGTCATTGCGGCAAGCTCCATCACAACAAGAAATCACGATTTCCCATGCCATGACTCTATAGCGAAACAACGCTTGGCGAGAAGCACTCCATGGGTTTGAATGGCAGCCGGGCCGATGCTGGTGCGGTCAGCCGAAAAGCTCGCTGTGTGAGCCAAGGCGAGCCAAACGCAGGATTCCGTGCTCTTCGGTATCTATCTTCCGGTAAATCAACAGCAAATCGGGTTTAAGGTGGCATTCGCGGCAACCTGCCCAGTCCCCGGTCAAATCATGATCGCGCTGACTGGGCTGTAGCGCCTGGTCGTCGGCCAACGCCTGAACCACAAGCTCTAGCGAAGCATCCAGCGTACCGCGATGCTGGCCTTTACTCTCGCGTTTGTAATCCTTTTTAAACCTTGAAGTCCACTCAATCATCCGCATGGAGTTCCCTCATCAACTCGGCCACGCTGTGCGCACGCGGCAGATTGCCGCTTTCCAGCTCTTCGATGGCTGCGCGGGTTTCGGCGTTGGGCACCTTGAGTTCAAGGGGGAAAGCCTGGTCAGCGGCGACACGGCGAAGCAGGATGCGCAGGGCATCCGAAACGGACAGCCCCATCGCCTGCAATGCGGCAGTGGCCTTGTCCTTGGTTTCGCTGTCAATGCGGGCGCGTACAAAAGTGTCTGCGGTCGTGGTCATGTCTGTTCTCCCTGTACTGTAACTACATTGTGGCTATAGCATACAAAACAGTCAAGGCGCAGGCCTCGTCATGTTTCAGAAGCCAGGTTTCGCCCTGGCGGGTGACCTACTTTCTTGTCGTACGACAAAGAGGAAAGGAGCCAGGAAGGGAAATGGGCCAGGGTCGGTATTTTGAGATTTCGGTGGGGGTTTTTCTGACGGTGCGCTGAAGCCGGGACTCGCCCCGGCGGGCGACCTCCTTTCTTGTCGTGCGACAAGAAAGGAGGCAAAGAAGCGCACCCCGGTGTCTCGGCCCTTCGGGCTACCCGAGTTTCGCCGCCGCCGAGCGGCCGGTTTCTAAACTCGCTGCGCTCAGACAACGAAACCGGAAAGCCCCGCTCGGCGGCGGCGAAACTCGGCGAGACACAGGGGAATGGGGTGCTGCTCAACGCGTGGGGGTTGAAAAGCCAAATACCAAATCGGCTGGAAGATGTAAATATCGGATTCGTCATTCCCGCGAAAGCGGGAATCCAGTACGTTCCTGGGTCCCCGCTTTCGCGGGGACGACGAATATGTGTCAAGCGTGCAACCCTGCATCAGCTTACCCGGCGCAAAGCGCCACGCTCTGTCCGTTGGGCTGTGACGCTTTTCCATTCCCCTCTGCGCCGCCGAGCGGAGCTGGCCTCGGACGGGGAAGTCCTGCTTTGCTGTTCGAGCGTAGCGAGTTTGCAAAGCAGGCCGGCCGAGGGTAGCGCAGTGAGGGCAGCCCGAAGGGCCGGCGCACCGACAGGAGCCCGAAGGGCGGAGCCACCCGTAGAGGTGGGGCGCGCTTTTTGGTTACTTTTTGCCGCGCGGCAAAAAGTAACTCGCCCGCCGGGGCGAGTCCCGGCTTCAGCGTTCCATCAGAAAAACCCCCACCGAAATCTCAAAATACCAACCCTGCGCTCTACATCGTCGTCCCCGCGAAAGCGGGGACCCAGGAACGTACTGGATTCCCGCTTTCGCGGGAATGACGACGATGCGCGCTTCGTCGGGTAGGCCGTGCTGCTGGATTCCCGCCTACGCGGGAATGACGAAGCCGATATTCGGAAATATCGCCCCCCAAAAAAAAACAGCCAACCGCACAATGCAGTTGGCGTAAACAAAAAACCCCTGCCCCATACGGGGCAAGTAGCAAGTCAGCAGACAACCCGCCGATCAATCAATCGGTCAAGCGCTATCCTTGATCAGCACGCTCTGCGCGTTCTGGTACTCCTCGATCGACTTGGCCAGGGCCAGCATTTCCTCGGAAGGAATCTGGCGGATGACCTCATCGGTCTGGGCGTCGACGATCTTGACGATGGTCTTGCCGCTGTCGTCGTCGAGCGAGAACACCAGGTTGCTGGCGCGGCTCTGCACCAATTCCGCCACCTGGCGGGTCGCCTCTTCGACGGCGGCCAGGCTGGCGGCGGGCGCTGCCTGGGCCGGCGCGGGCGCCGGTGCCGCGGACGGCGTGCCGACGGGCGGCGCAGCCACGGTCACGGCCGCTGCTGAAGCCATTGCGCCGCTGGCGCGGCTACCCGTTTCGCTGCCGGCGCTGGCGGTGGTGCTTACCGTTGGGCCGATGGTCGGGATGCTCATGGTCCATTCTCCTTGGCAAACGGCCAGGCGGAGCACCTGTTTCAGTGCTCCGCCCGGCGCATCTTACAACAGCCCCAGACTTACCTCAGCAGGCTCAGCACCATGTTGGGCATGGAGTTGGCTTGCGAAAGCATGGCGATACCCGCTTGCTGGAGAATCTGCGCACGCGTCAGGTTGGCCGTTTCCTGGGCGAAGTCGGCATCCTGGATGCGGCTGCGGGAAGCCGTGAGGTTTTCCGACGTGGCCTGCATGTTGGCGATCGCCGACTCGAAGCGGTTCTGGATCGCGCCGAAGGTGCTGCGCAGATCGGAAACCGAAGTCAGCGCCGCGTCGATGCGCTGGATCAGCTCGTTGGCGCCCGCCACGGTCTTCACGTTGCCGCCGGTCAGGCTGCCGGAAGCCGTGATGGGATCCGCCCCCATACCGACCGTCGTGGTGCCAACGCTGCCGGTCACCGTGATGGTCTGGCCGGAGACGATGCTCATCGTGCCATCATCGTTGAGCGACGCCTGACCATTGCCAGCCAGGGCGCGATTCACCGCAGCGACCAGGCTCTGAGCGGTCGCGTAGCTGCCATCGGCCACCTGCACGGCATCGGCGTCGCCGAGCTTGATGCTGAAGTTGCCGGCAACTGTAATCGGCGCAGCCGCCACACCAGCGACATCGCCATCGGTGACGGCAGTCAGAGTCTCTGTACCGCCCATGACGATGCTGCCAGCAGCCGCATTTTTCGCCGTGAAAGTCAGGTTGGTGCCATCACTGGCGACGGTGAAGCCCGCCGCCGAATAACCCGCCGCACCCTGGATGGCGGAAAGCAGATTAGCAGCACTCGTAATGTTCGAATCCAGCGTTACGTTGAAAGCGCTGCCACCAGGCACCGTGATGCTGAAGTCGCTGTTGGCGCTGGTGTCGGCGTCGGCACCCGACGCGTCAACATTGATGGTGGCTGCCAAGGTACCGCTAACAGACATGGCGTGATTAGTGCTGGGCAAACCGGCCGTCGCGTAAGTCAGCGTAAGCGTGTTGGTGCCAACGGTCGCAGTAATGTCATCCAACCGCCCATCGGCATTGGCTGAATCGGCCTTGTACGCATCAATTGCAGCCTTGAGTGCAGCAGCAGTGGTGTCATTGGTGAGTGGCGTACCGGATATGTCGCGCGTAATCGTAACGGCAGTGGCAGACGTAATGGTCTCGCTGGCGGCTCCACCTTGTACAAAAGTGAATGTAATGCCATCAAGCACGAAAGTATCGTTAGCAACCGCCGCCGCAGTCACTGCGACCGTGGATGTGCCTGTTGTAGCGTCTATTGTGCTGTAGTCAGCGAAGAGATCAGCAGCAGCCGTAGTGAAAGTAGCGGCGCTGCCTTCGATGAGGCCGGCCAGGTCGGTGGTCGAGGTAGCCTTCGCCACCGCGCCGACGCTGTCCAGGCGCATGCTGGTGCTGGCACCCAGATCGAAGCCGATGGTCTGGCCGACGTTGGCGCCGACCTGGAAGGTCGCGCTGCCGAAGCTGCCGTCGAGCAGGTAGCGGCCGTTGAACGAGGTTTGGGAAGCCACGCGGTCGATTTCCTGCATGCGCTGCTGCACTTCGAGGTCGATGGCCGAGCGGTCGGTATTGGAGTTGGTGGCGTTGGCCGATTGCAGGGCCAGCTCGCGCACGCGCTGCAGGTTCTGCGTCAATTCGCCCAGCGCGCCTTCGCCGGACTGGGCCAGCGAGATGCCGTCATTGGCATTGCGCACGGCCTGGTTCAGACCGCGGATCTGGGTGGTGAAACGCTCGGCAATCGCCAGACCGGCGGCGTCGTCCTTGGCGCTGTTGATGCGCAAGCCGGAAGACAGACGCTGCAGGGAAGTTTCGAGCAGCGAGCTGGAAGCGCTCAGATTGCGCTGCGCGTTGATCGAGGCAATGTTGGTATTGATGACTGAAGCCATTTTGGTTCTCCTTTATCTATCAGGGAGTTACGGTGTCAAGGCGGAGTACGCAAAATGTGTCTTCCTCGCCTTTGGTTCAGGTAACGGTTTGGCGGGGGGAAACTTTAGGTGGTTTGGTGAAAAAATTTTGTGGTTGGGGGGTGCGGGTAAATTGGCGGGTAAGTTCCGGCTTTACTGCTTATGAGCCTGAGCCATTTTCACCCGCATATGTAGTCTCATTGAGACTACAATAGAACGACTAAACCACTCAATTCAAGGAGAGTAGGCCATGAGTACCGCAGCCGATAGCTATGTCCGCGCCCGCATCGACATCAAAACAAAGGAGCGCGCCGCCAGTGCGCTTGAAGCGATGGGGTTGTCGATTTCCGACGCCATCCGCTTGCTGATGTTGCGCATCGCGGACGAGCACCGCTTGCCCTTCGATGTGAAGGTGCCGAACGCCACCACACGCAAGGCAATCGCCGAGCTGGAAGCAGGTAAGGGCAAGAAGTTCGCCAGCGTCGATGACTTGATGGCAGATCTGCATGCGGACGATTGATCGTCCGTCAGCCTTCAAGCGCGATTACAAACGGGGAAGCAAAGGGGCAGCACCGAGCGACGCTGGATGATGCGCTGAGGGCTGTTATCGTGCCGTTGGCGCTCGATCAGCCGCTCGATGCTCATTATCGAGACCACGACTTGTCTGGCAATTGGGCAGGCTACCGTGAATGTCACATCAAGCCCGATCTGCTATTGATTTATCGAAAGTCCGACAACAATACCCTGCGCCTGGCACGGCTTGGCTCGCATAGCGAGCTTTTCGGCTAAGCCGTACTGACGAACAATCGTAAAGGGGCTGCTTTACTGTTCGAGCGCAGCGAGTTTGCAAAGCAGTTCAATGCGATCCAGCGCGAGGGATTGACGGGGTCATCGCATTGCCGCCCTGGCCGCCTCGGCCAGAAAGCCGGAGCGAGTTTCGCCGTGCGCTTTGGCGTAGCTGTCGATCTTCGCCAGCAGGCGGCGCGGCAGCGTGATATTGATTTTCTCCGCGCGCCCCTCGAAGCGCGATATATCCACATCGACCAGCGCCCATATCCATCCGGCAAACTCGGGATCAGCTTGCCATTGGGCGATACTGCGGGGCACCGGAATATCGTCGCCATCTTCGGCCAGAATTTCACAATGAGCCTCGATAGCCTCGACCGCGTTGGTGAAGGCATCCTCAGCAGAATCACCCGCCGAGAAGCAACCCGGAAGATCAGGCACAACGACACCCCATGCCGTGTTTTCGGTCGCGGGCTCAATGGCAATCGGAAATTTCATGATGTACTCCTTTACTTCAATCCAGCTTGTTTCAGCAGCTTAGGCACCAAGCCGACGCCCAAGTCCTGTTTGGGATGCGGCACGCTGATGTGACCAGGCTTCGTTGGGTGGCGAAAGATATGGTGGCTGCCCTTCACGTTCCGCAACTCCCAGCCGTCCGCTTCCAATTGCTTGATGACTTGCCTACTGTTCATGGTGGTTATTATAACTACCAATTTAAGAATTTTATGGAGGTTAAAAATTCAGAAGTGTAGAAGTAGGTCGGGGGCGGTATTTCGGTGGGGATTTCTCTGATGGTGCGCTGAAGCCGGGACTCGCCCTGGCGGGCGATTTGGCATTGCCAGGTTTCGCCCTGGCGGGCGACCTCCTTTCTTGTCGTGCGACAAGAAAGGAGGCAAAGAAGCGCACCCCAGTGTCTCGGCCCTGCGGGCTACCCGAGTTTCGCCGCCGCCGAGCGGCCGGTTTCTAAACTCGCTGCGCTCGGACAACGAAACCGGAAAACCCCGCTCGACGGCGGCGAAACTCGGCGAGACACAGGGGAATGGGGTGCTGCTCAACGCGTGGGGGTTGAAAAGCGAAACACCAAACCTGCTGGAATATATCGGCGGCTTCGTCATTCCCGCGAAAGCGGGAATCCAGTACGTCCCTGGGTCCCCGCTTTCGCGGGGACGACGAATATGTATCAAGCGTGCAACCCTGCATCAGCTTACCCGGCGCAAAGCGCCGCGCTCTGTCCGTCGGACTGTGACGCCTTTCATTCCCCTCTGCGCCGCCGAACGGAGCTGGCCTCGGACGGGGATGTCCTGCTTTGCTGTTCGAGCGTAGCGAGTTTGCAAAGCAGGCCGGCCGGGGACAGCGTAGTGAGGGCAGCCCGGCTTCGCCGGGCCGGCAAAGCGGGGCGCGCTTTTTGGTTACTTTTTGCCGCGCGGCAAAAAGTAACTCGCCCGCCGGGGCGAGTCCCGGCTTCAACGTTCCGTCAGAAAACAACCCACCGAAATATCAAAATACCGACCCTGGCCCCTTTCCCCTTTGTCGCACGACAAGAAAGGAGGTCGCCCGCCAGGGCGAAACCCGGCCTTTGAAAAGCCCGCCAACGCGAGCCCCGGCTTCAGCACCCGCCGGTTAGAATCACGCGGCCTTCCCAAAATCAACAGAAAAAGACTTTCCCATGTGGTTTCGCAATCTACAGATTTATCGCCTGGACCCGGACTGGCAGACCAACGCTGCCGGTTTGCAGCTCAAGCTCGAGAAGCATGCCTTTCGCGGCTGCAGCGCCAGCGAGATGCAGGCGCGGGGCTGGGTGCCGCCGCGCGGCAATCCGGATGAGCTGGTCATCGCCGCGAACCGGCAGTTGCTGATTTGCCTGGGCGTCGAGCAAAAGCTCCTGCCGGCTTCGGTGGTGCGCCAGTATGCCCAGGAGCGCCTGGCCGAGCTGGAGGAGCAGCAGGGCTTCAAGCCCGGCCGCCGGCAGACGCTGGACGTGCGTGAGGCAGTGACCGCCGAGTTGCTGCCGCGCGCTTTCGTCAAGCGCCGCCTGACCTATGTCTGGTTCGAGCTGCAGGGCGGCTGGTGCGCCATCGACGCCGGCAGCGCGGCGCGGGCGGAGGAAGTCGTCGAACACCTCAAGCAGACGCTGGGCGAGTTGCCGCTGCGGCCGCTGCGCACGCAGCTTTCGCCGGCCGCGGCGATGAGCGCCTGGCTGGCGGCCAGCGAGGCGCCGGACGGTTTCACCATCGACCGCGACTGCGAATTGCGCGCCGTCGGGGAGGATCGCGCCACCGTGCGCTATGTGCGGCATACGCTGGAAGCCGCCGAAATCGCCGGCCACATCGCCGCCGGCAAGTCCGTCACGCGCCTGGCGCTGACCTGGCAGGATCGGATTGCCTTCGTCCTCACCGAGCAGTTGCAGGTCAAGCGGCTGGCTTTTCTCGATCTGCTCAAGGAAGAGGCCGAGCGCCAGGCCGAGAGCGCCGACGAGTTGTTTGAAGCCGATTTCCTCATCATGTCGGGCGAATTCAGCCGCCTGCTGCCGCAGTTGGTCGCAGCGCTGGGCGGCGAAGGCGGGCCGGACGAAGAGGGGCCGGGGAGCCAAGGCTAGGGTTTGGAGGGAAGCGATGCGCTATATCAGTCATGGCGAGGGCGGTTCTGCCGAGGTGCTGCGGCTGGTCGAGGGCGAGCAGCCGCGGCCGGGCGCGGGGGAAATCCTCATCGAGGTCGGCTATGCCGGCGTCAATCGGCCGGACCTCCTGCAGCGCGCCGGACTGTATCCGCCGCCGGCGGATGCTTCGCCGCTGCTCGGTCTGGAAGTCGCCGGCCGCGTCGCGGCGGTCGGCGATGAAGTCACCGAATGGCAAGTGGGCGATCGCGTCGCCGCGCTGACGCCGGGCGGCGGCTATGCCAGCCATTGCCTGGCGCCCGCCGCCCATGCCCTGCCAGTGGCCGAGGAGATGAGCCTGGCGACGGCGGCGGCATTGCCGGAAACCTGGTTCACCGTCTGGGCCAATCTCATCGACCTGGGCCAGCTCAAGGCCGGCGAGCGTCTGCTGGTGCATGGCGGCGCGAGCGGCATCGGCCTGGCCGCCATCCAGCTTGCCCGGCACGTCGGCGCGGAGGTTTTCGTTACCGTCGGCAGTACGGAAAAGCAGACCTTCTGCGAAGCCTTCGGCGCCCATCACGTCATCAATTACCGCGAGGAGGATTTCCTCGCCCGGATCAGGGAAATCACTGCCGGCGAAGGGGTCGATGTGGTGCTCGACATGGTTGGCGGCGACTATCTGCAGAAAGACCTCGGCGCCCTGCGCCGCGATGGACGGCTGGTGCTGATCGCCTTTCTCGAAGGCAGCAAGACGCACTTCGATTTCATGCCGGTGATGATGAAGCGCCTGCATATCACCGGCTCGACCATGCGCTCGCGCACGCGCGGCGAAAAAGCCGCCATCCGCGATGCCCTGGCGCGCACGGTCTGGCCGGCGCTGGGCGCCGGTCTGCTGAAAACCCACGTCTGCGCCCGCTTCCCCCTGGCCCAGGCGGCCGAGGCGCACCGCCTGATGGAAAGCGGCCGGCACATCGGCAAGATCGTGCTGGAAGTCGGCGGGGAGTAGGGAGCAGGCGGAATAGGCGGAGCGGGCGGCGCGGCGCCGGAACAAAATCCGGTTACCCGATATCCAATCTCGTCATCGGCTGCGGAGCATAAATAAACGTACGACAGACGCACGAAACATCGATACGGCCGGTAAAAGTCGTCCGCAGACGTTGTTCCTTCAGTTTTTCCTTTTTTGGCCGATAATAGCCACAGAGCGTCTTTTGGCAGGAGGTTGGCATCATGGCAGGTCTTTCTTCGACAGGTATCGGCTCGGGCCTCGATGTCAGCGGGCTGGTCAGCAAGCTGATGGAGGCGGAAAGCAAGCCCCTGGTGTCCCTGGCCTCGAAAGAGGCAACGATACAGGCGAAGATTTCGGCTTTCGGCTCGGTCAAGAGCAGCCTGTCCGCCCTGCAGACGGCGGCGCAGACTCTGGCCAAGCCGGCAAGCTTCACCGGCAGCAGCGCGACGGTTGCCGATACGTCGATCCTCACCGCCACGGCAGATACCTCGGTCGCGCCCGGCAACTACAACATCAACGTCACCCAGTTGGCGAAGAACCACGTCATCCGCAGCGATGGCGCGTATACGACCAGCGATACCTTCAATGCCGGCACGCTGACGCTGACGGTGAATGGCAAGACGACGAATGTCGCGATCGAGGCCGGCAAGAACGATACCCTGGCGGGAATCGCCAAGTCGATCAACGAGGCCAAGGCCGGCGTGAATGCGGCGGTGGTCAATACCGGCTCGGCGCAGCGCCTGGTGTTGACCTCGGCAAGCCTGGGGACGAATGGAGCCATCGGCTTGAGCGTTGCCGAAACCGGCAGCGGTGCGACGCACAGCCTGACGGATTTTGCCTATGGCGGCAGCGATACGCCGACCATGCTGCAGACGCAGGCGGCGGATGATGCCATCTTCACCGTCAACAATATCGAGATCACCCGTTCGAGCAATACGGTGAGCGATGTGATCAGCGGCCTGACGCTGGGCCTGGCCAAGCTGGGCGAGACGAAGGTGACGGTGGCGCGCGATACCGGCATGACGACCTCGGCGATCAATGCCTTCGTCAAGGCCTACAACGATGTGGTGACGACGCTGGGCAGGGTTTCGGCCTATGACGCGGAGGCGAAGAAGGCTTCGACGCTGACCGGGGACAGCACGGTGCGCAGCCTGGAGTTTCAGCTCTCCAGCCTGAGCGGCAGCGTGGTCGGCGACATTTCCGGCAATACCGCGCGGCTGTCGGATATCGGCATCAGCCGCCAACTGGATGGCACGCTGAAGGTCGATGATGCGAAGCTGAAGGCGGCGCTGAATAACCCGGAGCGGGATGTCATGGGCCTGTTCAGCAGCACGGAAGCCGGCAGGGAGGGCATTGCCGTGCGCTTCGGCAATGCGCTGACCAACATGCTCGGCGAGGGTGGCTCGCTGACTTCGCGCACGGATGGCCTGAACAGCACGATCAAGGATATCGCCCGCCAGCGCACCGCGATCAACCAGCGCCTGGAAGCGGTGCAGGCCAATTACCTCAAGCAGTTCCAGGCGCTGGACAGCCTGATTTCCAGCATGTCGACGACCAGCAACTATCTGACGCAGCAGTTGAGCGCGCTGGCCGCCATGACCAACGGCAGCAAGTAAAGCAACCCCGGCAACCCAGCGCACAGGAACGCAAGAGGAGCACACCATGTTCACCCCTCGTGGCAATGCCGCCCAGGCCTACAGCAAGGTCGGCGTCGAAACCGGCGTCGAGGCCGCCAGCCCGCACCAGTTGATCGTCATGCTGTTCGACGGCGCCCTGCTGGCCATCTCGAATGCCGGTCTGCAGATGCAGCAGCAAAATCCCGCCGGGAAGGGTCAGTCGATTTCACACGCCATCGACATCATCAGCAACGGGCTGAAGGCCAGTCTCGACAAGGACAAGGGCGGCGAGCTGGCGCAGAACCTCGACGCGCTTTATGACTACATGTGCAACCGTCTGCTCCAGGCCAATTTGCGCAACGACAAGACGGCGCTCGATGAGGTCAGCCGACTGCTCGCCGATATCCGCAGCGCCTGGGTGGAGATCGCCGGCGCACCGGCGGCGCAGTCGGCCACCACTTCAGCTTCGGCCTCGGCCGTTGCCTGACTCCCCTGACCAGTCTAACGAAACGGACGAGCCACCATGCCTGGCAAACCTGCCCCGGTCGGTTATCAGGAGATGCACATACTTTCGGCGCACATGCTGGCTGCCGTGGAGCGCAATGACTGGGACCGGGTGATCGAGCTGGAAAACCAGATCGCTGCGCTGCGCGATCACCTGATCGCCCATCCCGTGCCGGTGACGGCGAGCGAAGAGGAAATCGCCGAGCAGAGGCGTTTGATCAGGCAGATCATCCTCGATCACGAAAGCGTCCGGCACCAGGCACAGCCCAAGCTGGAGGAAACCCGCCAGCAGCTCGGCACGGCAGCCAACCAGCGCCGGGTGGATCAGGCTTACGGCAGCAACGACGATGATTAGGGCGCGTTCCCGCTCCCTGATTTCCGGGTTCTCGCATTCCCAGGTTTCACATTCAGGCGGCAGACGGGCAGCCAGCAGAAATAGCCGCGATTCCCTACCTTCATTTTGCGAATCCGTTTGCTGTGAGGCCTTTACCATGCGGCTCATGCCTACATCGCCGATTTCGCTGTACGAAGAAATGAATGCACTGTCTTCCCGCATGGCCGCAGCAGCGCGCATCCAGGATTGGGAAACCCTGAAGATGCTGGCGCGCTCGGTTGCCGTGTTGCGCAATGCGCTGCCGGATGGCGACAGCCAACTCACGGAAGCCGAACTGCAGCAAAAGACCGTGCTGATCCAGCGCATCCTCGATGACGATGCGGAAATCCGCCGCCATACCGAGCCATGGATGGAGCGCGTCTGCGATTTTCTCAACCCGCCGCCACGCCGGAGCAAGCACGCGCAGCGCCAGGCGCGCGCCTGTTAGACCACGGGCGCATGCGGGTATCGAGGCCGAAGCCGGAATGCGAGGTCGATCCGATGCACATCTTCCGCCCCCGCGTGCCATTCACCCTGCCACTGACCCTGTCGCGAAAACCCGCGACGCTGCCTAGGACGCCGGCCCGCCGGCCGCTTGAGTCGGGCGGGCTTGTTGCCGCCATCCACACTACCCACGCCACCACCTGCCGCGGAGCGCGCGCATGGCGCTGATTCCCTCCGACGCCGGGCTGCGCCTGCGCCTCGAAAACGAACTGCTGCCGCAGCAGGCGCGGCCGGTCACGCCGGTCAAGGAAATCACCGCCGACTTACCGCGTCTGCAGGCGGGGCAGAATTTCACCGCGCAGATTCGCGATGTGCTGCCGCAGAATACCTATCTGGCCCTGGTCGCCGGCAAGCAAGTGACGCTGTCACTGCCGTCGAGCGCGAAAAGCGGCGACGTGCTCGAACTGGTGGTGGTCGAGCAGACGCCGAAGAGCATCGTCGCCAAGCTGGCCGATCCACAGAGCGCGGCCGCGCAGCAGGCCGGGGCCAATCAGAATCCGCCGCAGACCACCTGGAGCAACGCCGCCCGCATGCTGCGCACGCTGCTGGTGGCCGAAGGCGAGTCGCCCAAGGCCGCCCCGCTGAATCGCGGCGAGCCGCTGCTGGCGCGACCGACCGGCAACGGCGCCGAGTTGGCGCCGGTACTCGGCCGGGCGGTGTCGCAAAGCGGCCTGTTTTATGAAGCGCATCAGGCGCAATGGGTGGCCGGCAAGCTGCCGCTGAGTCAGTTGCGCCAGGAACCCCAGGGCCAGCAGCCGGCCGGTGCTTCACCCTTGCCATTGCCTGCCGACGCGGCCGCGCCTACCCCTGCCCAAACGGCCGGCGGCGCCGGCACGCAGACCGCGACTGCGCAGCAAGCGCTCGGCAACAACGTGCTGCAAGGCCTGCTGTTGTATCAGGCGAATCAGCAGCAGGCAGCGGGCAGCCAGGCGGCGGAACAACCCCCAGGCACTGCCGCCGAGGCGGCGCAGGCAGGCAGCCGCCAGCAAGCGGCGACGGCCAACGCCGCGCAGCCCCAGCACGCGGCCGGCCTGGTGCGCCAGGACGCCGGCGAGGCCGCCCGGCCGGCGGTCGCGCTGCCGCAGCTAGCCAATCTGCCGACCATGCCCGACGAACTGCGCGCGCTGGTCCAGCAGCAACTGGATGCCGCCGGCAGCCAGCGCCTGCTCTGGCATGGCGAGGTCTGGCCGGGACAGGAACTGGATTGGCGGGTGGAATGGCAGGGCGATGAGCATGCCGGCGGCAGCGAGGAGGACAACGAGCCCTGGCAGACCCATCTGCGCCTCACCACGCCACGCCTCGGCAGGCTGGAAGCCGCGCTGCATCTGGGCCCGGCCGGCGTGCGCCTGGATCTGGCGGCGGCCGAAGCCGGCAGTGCCGCCGCCCTGCGCGCCGCCGTGGATGATCTGGCCCAGGCGCTGGCCGCCGCTGGCGTGCCCCTGCGCGGTTTTCTGGTGCGCCAGTCGACGGCCGAAGATGCCGATGCGCCATGAGCAACCCACCTGCCCCTGGAGCCCGTCCCCTCCCCGCCACGCCGGAACCGGAAACCCCGCGCGAGGAACGGGCGCTGGCCCTGGCCCTGGCCTATGCCCCCGGCGATACGGCGCCGCGCATCGTCGCCAAGGGCCGAGGCCTGATTGCCGAGGAAATCATCCGCCGCGCCCACGAAGCCGGCGTCTTCGTCCACGAGTCGCCGGAACTCGTCACCCTGCTGATGCAGTCCAACCTCGACGACCACATCCCGCCCCAGCTCTACGTCGCCATCGCCGAACTGCTGGCCTGGATCTACCGGCTGGAGCAGGAGCGGCCGTAACGACGGCCCCGCCGCAACTCAGCGTGACTGGGGGTGATTGGACATGACTGGGCGCAACGCGATGTGTTGGCGCGGCGCTGTTGCATGGAATAAACTCGACAGTCGCATCGCATGGATCCTGGCATGACCGACGAAACATCCGCCCCGCCGCATACGCCTCCCCCCCCGCCCTCGTCATCGATCCCGCAAAACCGCTTCGAACGCCTGCGCGATGAGGAGGAAAAGGACTACACCCTGCGCTCGCGCAGCGAGATATTGGCGGTATTGCGTTCGATGATCGAACACAATGCGCTGATGACGGTGTATTTCAATCAGGGCCAGGACTTCATGCTCTCCTCGCTGCTGCAACTCGCTGCCGACGGCAGAACGCTGGTGCTGGATGTCGGCAGCAGCGCGGAAATGAACCAGCGGGCGCTGGCGGCGGATCGCCTGATCTGCGTCTCGAATCTCGACAAGATCAAAATCCAGTTCGTGCTGAACGGCGTCGATGCGCTGCAGTTCGAAGGCCGCCCGGCCTTCCTCGCCAATACGCCGGAAATCTTGGTGCGCCTGCAGCGGCGCGATTTCTATCGCTTCGTCCTGCCGGTGCTGCAATCGATCAGGTGCAGCATTCCATTCAAGTCCTACGATGGCGGGCTGCAGCCGATCGAAGTCAACGTGATCGACATCAGCGCAGGCGGCATCGGCTTTCTCAGCAAGAGCGAGAGCCTCGGCCTGAGCACCGACATGCTGCTGGAAAATTGCCGCATCGACCTGCCGGAGATCGGCATCCTGACCGTCAACATGCGCATCCGCAGCCTGTATGAAGTCACCCTGCTCACCGGCGCCCGCCACGAACGCGCCGGCTGCCAGTTCATCGGCCTGACCGCCAAGCAGGAAATGCAGTTGCAGCGCTACATCATCAAGGCAGAGCGCGAGCGCAAGGCGCGCGAGCTGGGGATGAGTTGAGGCTGAGGCTGGTTACGGCAATGCGGCAGCGCGCAGCCGCGCCGCAACCCGATCCAGGGCAAGCAGCGCCTGGGCACTCAATGCCGCCAGCGCCGCCGGGCCTTGTGCGGCAGCGACGATCTGGCGGGCGCTGAAGCACAGGCGCAACGCGGCGATGGCCTGACCGTCGCGCTGGCCGCAGGCGACGGGTTGGCCGAACTGGCAACGCAGACCCACGTTTCCATTTTCGCTCGCGCCCCGGAGCAGATCGCGCTGGATGGCGGCAGTTGCCGCCGCATCGAGGTAACGGCCATCGGGCCGGCGCAGCAGGAAGGGGAAGATGGTCTGGCAGGTATCCCAGCGCGCCGCCGGTGCGCCCTCGCCCTCTCCACCCGGCAGCGCATGGCGTTCGAGCGGCGGTACCGGCAAGGCCTCCAGCAGCGGATCGCGCGCCAGGCGGTCGCGCACGGCGGCGGCGCAATGCTCGAGGATGCGCCTCACGCCGGCATCGGGCAGCGCATGAAAGGCGCGCATTTCGGCCAGCGCCGCTTCCCAGCGCAGCAGCAGGCCGAAGTTGGGCGTATCCGGCAGCGCATCGACCCGCCAGCCGGCCGGCCAGGCGGCCTGCGCCGAATAGGCTCGCAGGCTGGCGGGCACGGCGGTGTTGCGCCAACGCGCGGCCAACCGCGATGGCACGAGCAGGGCGCCGGAAAAACTCGGGCCGCCAATGAATTTCGAGCCGGTCAGCGCCACCAGGCATCCCTGCGCCAGCCAGGCTTGCAAGGTCGCCGGGGCCAGACGCAACTGGCAGGCATCGACCAGGATCGTCAGCCGCGCGCCCAGTTGCCGTTGCAATGCCATGACGCAGGCGGGCGTGGGCGCGAGCAGGCCGGTCTTGGCGACATCGGCGACGATCAGCAGCACCTGCCGGTCTTCGGCGGCCGCCGCCAGGACTTGCGCGCCGATGTCGGCATCAACCTCGGCCGGCGGGCGCGGCCTGCCACCGGCATCGCGCACGGCCACATCGACGAATTCCAGCGTGCGGCCGGCGATGATCGGCCTGCCATCCTCTGCGCCATGCCGGGCGAAATGCAGCCCGCGCAAGGCGGCCGGCACCTGGCTGCCGGTTTCCGCCGCGGCGATGCCGACGATGCGCAAGGCTTGCGCGGCATTTGCCGCCGCGAGCTGGGCGGCGATCAGATGCAGTTCGCTGCCCGAGCTGGCGAAAATGATGTCGGCCGCAGCGTCGGCATACAGGCTTTGCAATTCGCCGCGTTGCCGCGCCAGTTCCTCGGCATGGATTTGCCTTGCGCATGCCGCCGCCACCGTGGCGCCTGCGGCAAGCGAGCGTTGCAGGCGGGCATGCAGTTGCGTCGCGGCCGCCAGGCCGGCCGGCGAAACCGGCGAGGCCGTCGATGAGCCGAAGGCCAGCAACCGTGGCGCCGGTCTGGGCGGGCAGCCATAGATATTGCAGCCGCTTGCCGGATCCAGGGCGATGCGGGCATCGCCACCGCTGACGAGCAGCGCTTCAACGGACGGCAAGTATTCCTCGGCTACCTCGGTCACAAGTCACAAGTCGCAAGTTACAAATTACGCTGCCGGGCCGCTTCGAGCATGGCGCGGAAAGCCTGGAAGACTTTCCGCATCGGCGGTTGTTTGTAGGGAAAGACCGTGGGCGGATCCATGGCATGCACCACGGCGCTGGTGTCGACTTCAAAAATCAGCAGGCCGCCCCCGTCCGGCGCTTCGGCGCAGTCGATCACCAGGTAGTCGAGCGGCATGCGCTCATGGATGACGGCCAGGGCGGCCGCATGGCGGCGGGCGAAGTCCGCGTCGAATTCCGCCATGAAGTGCGCTTCCTCGGCGCGCTTGGCGGCGGACTCGGCCATGCCGGCGTTCAGGTAGTGGATCATCCAGTGTGCCGAGATGCCCATGTGGCAAGCGTAGGGCCGGCCTTCGATGAGGACGACGCGGTATTTGCGGTACAGGCCGTCGTCATTGCGATAGTCGATGAAACTGGAGACGTGGAATTCCTCTTCCGCCGCGCCGGCGAGAAAGGCGGCGATGTCCGCGGCGCCGTCGATTTTCGTCATGCCCTGTCCGGCGTGGGTGTCGAGCGGCCGGGCGATCAGCGGGAAGCGGCCGTCCTCGAGCACGTCCCGCAGCGCAAGCTCGCCGCTGCCGATCTGCGCCAGCATGCCGCGCTCGATGCGCCGCGTCGCCGGCATGACGATGCCCGGCGCGCCGCGCAGGTAGCGGCCGGCCTGGTCGCGCGTGGTGCAGATGATGCGTTCCGGCGCATTGATCACCGGCCGCGGCCAGTCGCGGGTGATGCCGGCAAGTTCGGCAAGCAGCGCGGTGTGGCGCGCCGAGGGGCCGATGGCGATGAACAGCAGGTCGTGATCGGGCAACTCTTCCGGCGGCGCCAGACCGTCGCCCATGTAGAGCATGTCGAGGGCGACATCCGAGTCTTCGAGCAGGCAGTCGAGCGGCGTGTTGCTCATCAGGTCGCCCGGCGTCATGAAGGCAAGCAGGCGCAACGGCGCGCGCGCGTCTTCCCGCAGCGCCGGCAGGTGATACAACGGCGTGATTTCCAGCGCCTGACGCTGCATCGACAAGGCCAGATCGCGGTTGCCGGTGAGTTGAAGCAGCGTCGCCATGTCCATCAGCGCATTGGCGTCCTGCGGATCGGCGGCGGCGCGCGCCAGCAACTGCTGGCCGAGCGGACGCAGATCGTCGCCGGCCAGCGCCCGGCGCATCAGCGCGGCATTGCCGAGCAGCGGCTGGCTCGGTTGGCTCATTCCGCAGCGTCCTGGCGCAGGCCGAAGCCGAAACCGAAACCATTGAGCGACGCACCCTGGCCGACGCCGCTGGCCAGGGTTTTTTCGCCGAGTTCCAGCGTGGCGCGCAACAGCGCGTCGATGTCGGGCCGCTGCGTACGATGATTGACGATGGCCACCCGAATCGCCAGATGGCCGGCGATGGTGGTGGTCGACGGCGCGGCGATGCCGGACTCCTGCAGGGCGACGACGATGGCGGCATTCACCAGGTCGGCATTCGACCCTGCCGGACAGCGGTAGCGGAAGCAGACGATGTTGAGCTCGACCGGCGCCAGCAGTTCGAGCTGCGGCGCATCCGCGACACGCCGCGCCAGGTAGCGCGCCAATTCGCAGGTGGCCGAGATCATGCGGCCGAGCCGTTCGGTGCCATACACCTTGATGGTGAACCAGGTCTTCAGCGCCTTGAAGCTGCGCGACAGATCGAGGCCGAAATCGCAGGGCCACGGCGAGCCGGCAGCCATGCCGCGCATGTCGCGGCTGAGATAGGCGACCGGCAGGGCGAAGCTGTCGAAATGCAGGTTGCCGTCGCGCACCAGCACGAAGCCGGCGTCATAGGGCACCTGCAGCCATTTGTGGAAATCGAAGGCGATCGAATCGGCGCGTTCGATACCGGCCAGACGCGGGGCGATGTCCGGCGCCAGCATGCCGAGCGCGCCGAAGGCGCCGTCGATGTGGAACCACAGCCCTTCGCGCTGGGCAAGATCGGCCAGTTGCGGCAGGGGATCGATGGCGCCGACATCGACGGAGCCCGCCGTCCCGGCAATCATGAACGGCTTGAGCCCGGCGGCGCGATCCTCGGCAATGGCCTGTTCCAGCGCGGCGAGGTCGATGCGGAAATTTCCGTCCAGTGGAATGGTGCGGAGGAACTCGCCGCCGATACCCGCCACGTCCATCGCCTTGTAAATGCACTTGTGCGCGCCGGCGGAAGCGTAGGCAACGAGCTGCTCGCCGCCGGCCAGCAAACCCTGGCGCCGCGTATCGGTACCCAGCGCTTGCGTCCTGGCGACGAGCAAGGCAAGCAGATTGGCCATCGAAGTGCCGGTGACGAACAGGCCGCTGGCGTTTTCGGGAAAGCCGAACAGCTCGCGCATCCAGTGCGTGACCTGGCGCTCGACGGCAATGGGAACCTGCGCCCGCCCGCCCAGGTTGGCGTTCAGCCCGGCGGCCAGCATCTCGCCCAACATGCCGACCGGCGTGCCGGCCCCATGCACCCAGCCCATGAAACCCGGATGGGCATTGCCGATGGCGTAGGGCAGGATGTCCTGCATGAAGTCTTCATGCACGGCGGACAAGGCTTGCGGCTGCCGCGGCAATGCCTGCTGGAAGGTGTCGCGCACCGCCGCCGGCGCGGGTTGCCAGACCGGGCGCTGGCGAATGTGCTGCTGATAGTCGAGGATGTCGTCCAGCATGCGGTGCGCCTGGACGCGCAACGCTTGCCAGTCCTGCGGATCGAGGGTTGCGGCGGCGTCTGCCGCAGAGTCCGGTTCGGCTGCCGGGTGGTTTGCTTGGGAGGGCTCCGGCATGACGGGTTCAGGGACGGATAGTGAAGAGAGGCAGGCTGCCGCCTACTGATGGCGGCGCATTTGACGCAAGGTTCACAAGTCGCAGGCTGCGCTTGCGACTTACGGCGTCACACCGGCATGTTCATGATGTCGTGGTAGGCCGTGACCAGCTTGTTGCGCACCTGCACCATCTGCTGGAAGGAAAGGTTGGCCTTCTGCAGATTGATCATGACGTCCTGCAGATTGACGTTGCTGTCGCCGGCGGCGAAGCCCTGCGACATTTGCTGCGCCGATTGCTGGGCCTGATTGACCTGGTCGATGGCGTTCTTCAGGGCGACAGCGAAATCCGCACCGCCCGCCTCGGCCGCGCCGCCGACCGCTCCTGCCGCCCGCCCCACCGGCTTGCCGGCGGCAACCGCGCCCGCCGAGCGCAGCTCCACCAGCATTTGATCCAGATTCCGAGTGTCGATCGCCATGGTTTATCTCCCGCTCCGACGGGCAGGCAACGTGAGCAAGGTTTGCCTGCTTTCCTGCGTGCTGCCTTTGGGTAGTCCGTTCTGCATGTTGTTTGCCTGCGTGCCTGTTTTCCATTGTAGTAGCAAACCACATGCCAGAAAAGCAGCGCATTTGCCGATGCCCGTTCAAAAATTCAGCGATCAAGATTCAGGATTCAATCTTCATTGTCCGGTTTGTCTTCCAGCCAGCCTTCTTCGCGGTATTGCTTGAGCTTGTAGCGCAGGGTGCGCTCCGAAATCCCCAGACGCTCGACCGCCAGCTTGCGCGAACCGCCGACGGCCGCCAGGGTTTCGAGAATATGCTGGCGTTCCAGATCCTGCATGGTGGCGCGGCTGCCGGCGGCGGCCGGCGCCCCGGTAGCGGATGACGATGGCGCGGCAGCCGGCCGGGGCATCACCGGCGCAGAAGCCGCCACAGCCGGCGCGCTCGTGCCCATGCCGCCCGCGCCCGCCGCGCTGCCGAACAGCAGATGTTCGGCTTCGATGCTGTTGCCGGGCGCCAGGATCAGCGCGCGCTGGATGACGTTTTCCAGCTCGCGCACGTTGCCCGGCCAGTCGTGACCGGCAAGTTTTGCCTCGGCGCTGGCGGCAAGGCTTGCCGTGCGTCCGCTCGGCGCACCGTGCAGGCCGATGAAATAGCGCGCCAGCGGCACGATGTCGGCCGGGCGGTCGCGCAAGGCCGGAATTTCCAGCGGAAACACGTTCAGCCGATAGTAGAGATCTTCGCGGAAGCCGCCCTGCTTCACCTCGGCAGCCATGTCGCGGTTGCTCGTCGCCAGCACGCGGATGTCGAGCGGTACCGGCTTCTTGCCGCCGACCCGCTCGACTTCGCGCTCCTGCAGCACGCGCAGCAATTTGGCCTGCAGCGGCAGGGGCATTTCGGAAATCTCGTCGAGCAGTAGCGTGCCACCGTTGGCCTGCTCGAACTTGCCGGCCTGCGCGCTTTGCGCGCCGGTGAAGGCGCCCTTTTCGTGGCCGAACAGCGTGGCTTCGAGCAGGCTGTCGGGTATCGCCGCGCAGTTGATGGCGACGAACGGCCCTTGGCTGCGCGCCGATCGGTCATGGATGTAGCGGGCGAAGACTTCCTTGCCGACGCCGGATTCGCCGGTCAGCAGCACCGTGGCCTCGCTTTTCGCCACGCGTGCCGCCAGCAGCAGGACGGCGCGGGTCTGCGGATCTTCGGCGATGAGGTCGTCGGCGAGCGGCGCGGTGGCGTAGCGGGCGATCTGCTCGATCAGCGCCCGGGGCTCGAACGGCTTCATCATGAAGTCACAGGCGCCGCCACGCATCGCCGCGACGGCCTTGTCGACATCGCCGAAGGCCGTCATCAGCAGCACCGGCAGACCGGGCCAGCGGGCGCGAATCTCGTGCAGCAGTTCGAGGCCGTCCATCGGCGCCATGCGCAAGTCGGAGACCACCATGTTGAAGCTGTGCTGCGCCAGCAATTGCAGCGCCTGCGGGCCGCCGTCCGCGCCGCTGGCCGCATGGCCGGCGGCTTCCAGCGTGATCAGCAGCGCGTCGCGCAGCGCCTCGTCATCCTCGACCACGAGTATCTTCAGATGTTCGCTCATGCTTTTCCTGTGTGTCCCTGTGCATCCCTGTACGCGTCCTGCCCCGCCTGCAGTGGCAGGGTGACGATGAATTCGCTGCCCATGCCGGGAGTGGAATCGACTTCGATGTTGCCGTTGTGCGCCCGCATGACGCCGCGAGCGATGGCCAGCCCCAGCCCGGTGCCTTCGGCGCGGGTGGTGAAGAACGGCTCGAACAGCCGCGCCACCACGTCCGCCGCCATGCCGGCGCCGTTGTCGCGCACGCGCAGCACCAGCAGTTCGGCTTCGATGCCGGCCGTCAGCCGCACCTCGCCATGATCCGTCGCGGCGGCGGCATGCAGGGCATTTTCCAGCAGATTGACCAGCGCGCCGACGATGGCCTTGCGATTGCCCTGCAGCGGCGGCAGGCTCTCTGCGGCATGAACCTGAAAGGCCACCGCGCGCGTCCGTGCCAGCGGTTCGATGGTATGGCGCAGTTCGCGCAGCAATTCCGCGACGTCGATGGCTTCGCGCCCGAGGACTTCGCCACGGGCGAACAGCAGCATGTCCTGAATCAGCCGCTCCAGGTGCTTGAGGCGGGAAACCGCCTTGCCGGCAATGCGGATGCGCGGCTCCGCCGCAATCTCGGGCACTTCGAGATTGCCGGTATAGAGCAGCGCGGCCGCCAGCGGCGTGCGCAACTGATGAGCGAGCTGGGCGGCCATTTCGCCCATGGCGGCCAGGCGCTGGTTGCGCTCGGCCTGGGTCTTCAGGCGCTGGGCCTCGGTGATGTCATGCAGCAGGACGATGCGCCCGCCGGCCGAATCCAGCGCCGTCACGGTCACCGCCACGGCCAGGCGCCGGCCATTGCCGCCGGGCGCGGTGAGATATTCGCCGGGCGTCTCGCTGGCCGTCAGTTGCGCCCGCTCCACGGCAGACCAGGCAAGGCCGAGCAAGGAAGTCGGGGCCGGAACCGAGACTGACATTGACTCCGCTCCCGCCGCCGCGAGCATGCCGACTGCCGCCGGGTTGGCCTGCTCGATCCGCCCCTGCGCATCGAGCACCACCACGCCGGCCGGCAGGGCGGAAAGCAGCAGCGAGAGGCGTTCGGTGAGGGCGGCCTTTTCCTGGTATTGCTGGCGCAGGGCGCCATTGGCGGCGGCCAGCTCGCTGGTCAGTTCGGCAACCTGGGCCTGCAGCCGGGTGTAGGCGGTCGAGAGTTCTTCCGAGGCCTGGTTGAAAATGCGGAAAGCCTCGGCCAGCCGCAAGGTTTCGATCTGCGCGGCCTGCGCCTCGCCGGGCGTCGGGGTGGCGGAGGACGGCCCCGGCGCATCATCCTGTTCCGGCCCCTGCTCCGCAATCCTTGCCGCCGCCTGTTCGAAGAAGTTTTCCATGGTTTTCCGCCTTGCAGCGGCCGATCATGGCAGATTCACCGCGCCGAAACAAGAATTCCGCGGCGATTCCACCGAATTGCGCGGCGATCCGGCGCTCAAGTCGCAAAATACCGGCCAAAAACCGCCTTTCTTCCTTAGCAGGGCCGGGGCCGGCAAGGCATAATCGGGAGGTCGTCAGAATCGGCTTTTGCGGTATCCGGCGGTATCTGACCACAGCCGGCAGATGCAGCGGTAAAGATGACGAACACGGCAACGACATAACGACACAGCGATACAACGATACAACGATACGCACACAAAATATGGCCAGCACGGCGCAAACAGCGACACTGCCTTTTTCGCTCGAAACACTGAACCAGCTCACGCCCAACCAGAAGGTAGGCGGTCTGGCGGCGATCGCCTTCGCCATCGCGCTCCTCACCGGCATCTGGATGTGGAGCAAGAACATCGAGTACAGCGTGCTGTTCTCGAATGTTTCCGATCGCGACGGCGGCCAGATCGTTGCCACGCTGCAGCAGATGAACGTGCCCTACAAGTTCTCCGAAGGCGGCGGCGCCATCCTGGTGCCGGCAACCCGGGTGCACGATACGCGCCTGCGCCTGGCCTCGCAGGGACTGCCGAAGGGCGGCCTGGTCGGTTTCGAGGTCATGGAAACGCAAAAACTGGGCGCCAGCCAGTTCCTCGAACAGGTCAATTATCAGCGGGCGCTGGAAGGCGAGCTGGCACGCTCGATCCAGACGCTGCAGGCCGTGCAGGCGGCGCGCGTGCATCTGGCGATTCCCAAGCAATCGGCCTTCCTGCGCGACGAACAGAAACCGACGGCCTCGGTGGTGCTCTCCCTGTATCCCGGCCGGGCGCTCGAATCGGCCCAGGTTGCCGGCATCGTCCATCTGGTGGCCTCCAGCGTTTCCCAACTGACGCCCAACAACGTCAGCGTGATCGACCAGAACGGCACCCTGGTATCGAAAAACGGCGATCCGGCACGCGACAACGGACTGGATCCGGCCCAGCTCAAGTATTTGAGCGATCTCGAGCAAACCACGACCCGGCGCATCGAGGCCATCCTCGAACCCATCGTTGGCGCCGGCAACGTGCGTGCCCAGGTCGCTGCCGATATCGACTTCTCCCAGGTCGAGCAGATGGCCGAAACGTATGTCCCGAATCCGGCGACCAATGCCGCCATCCGCAGCCAGCAAACCAGCGAGACCAGCAACGCGGCGGCCGGCGCAGCGCTCGGCGTCCCCGGCGCGCTGTCGAATCAACCGCCGGTACCGGCGATTGCGCCGATCACCTCGCCCTCTGTCGCCGGCCAGAGCAATGCCGCCGGCGCGGGCGCCGAGTCGCCCCAGGTGCAGAGCCGCAACGCCACGATCAATTACGAACTCGACAAGACCATCCGGCATACCAGAAGCAGCTTTGGCGCCATCAAGCGATTGTCCGTGGCGGTCGTCGTCAATCACAAGAAGAGCGCGCCGGACAGCGAAGGCAAGGTCAAGACCACGCCGCTGAGCGCTGCCGAAATGCAGCAGGTCAACGAACTGGTGCGCGAAGCCATGGGCTACAACCAGGAACGCGGCGATACGCTCAACGTGGCCAACGTCTCGTTCAATCCGGTCGAGAAGGAAACGCTCGCCGAAATCCCGCTCTGGCAGAACGTGGGGCTGCTCGCCATGGCCAGGGAAAGCGTGAAATACGTCCTGGTGGCCATCGTTGCCCTGCTGCTCTGGAACAAAATGCTCAATCCCCTGTTCAGAGCCTGGACCAGGGCGGCAGAGGAGCGGCGCAAGATGCTGGAGCTGGCCAATCAGGAAAGAGCGCTCGAGCAGAGCGCAAGCGCACCCCGGCGCAAGTATGACGCCAAGCTTGCCGATGCCCGCGATCTGGCGAAACAGGATCCGAAGGTCGTCGCCGACGTAATCAAGGGCTGGGTCAGCGGGAATGAGTAGCGAAGGGGTCGAAAAAGGCGCCATGCTGCTGCTTTCCCTGGGCGGCGACCAGGCGGCGGAGGTTCTGAAGCACCTGAGCCCCAAGGAAGTGCAGAAGCTCGGCCACGCCATGGCCACGCTCAAGGGCGTGCCGCGCGAAAAAATCGAAGAAGTGCTCGACGAACTCGAATCCGAGACGGCCAAGGGCGCCGGCGTCTCGGCCGACGAGGAGCTCATCCGCAACATGCTCACCAAGGCGCTGGGCGATGATCGCGCCTCCAACCTGATTTCCCGCATCCTGCATGGCGGCGATACGGCGGGCATCGAGAGTCTGAAGTGGATGGATCCGGGCACGGTGGCCGACATGATCCGCAACGAACATCCGCAGATCATCGCCACCATCCTCGTCCATCTCGACTACGATCATGCCGGCGAAATCCTCAAGCTGTTCACCGAGCGCCTGCGCAATGACGTGCTGTTGCGCATCGCCACGCTCGACGGCGTGCAGCCGCAGGCGCTGTTCGAACTCAACGAGGCGCTGACGCGCGTGCTCGCCGGCTCGGCGACCATCAAGAAGGCGGCCATCGGGGGAATCCGGCATGCGGCGGAAATTCTCAACTTCGTCGGCCAGGCGCAGGAAACCGCCATCATCGACAATGTCCGCGAATACGATCCCGATCTGGCGCAGAAGATCCTCGATGAAATGTTCGTCTTCGACAATCTCCTGGAAGTCGACGATCGCGGCATACAATTGCTGCTGCGCGAAGTGCAGTCCGACTCGCTGATCGTGGCGCTGAAGGGCGCCCCGCCGGAACTGCGCGAGAAGATATTCAAGAACATGTCGCAGCGCGCGGCCGAAATGCTGCGCGAGGATCTCGAAGCGAAGGGGCCGGTACGCCTGTCGGAGGTCGAGATGGAACAGAAGGAAATCCTCAAGATCGCCCGCCGTCTTGCGGACGAGGGCCAGATCCAGCTCGGCGGCGGCGGTCAGGATGCCTTCGTCTGACGTCCGGCCGATGTCCGCGACATAGCCATCCACCCCGCCTGCCTTCAGCGCAATGACCGCAATCACCGATCCGCTCGACGACGATGACGACGACCGCCCCGATGCCTGGGAACGCTGGCAGTTCACCCGCTTCGATGCGCCGCCATCCGCATCGTCCGCATCATCTGCGGCATCCCCGGCGGCAAAAAAACCGGCTGGCGCCAAGGCCAGGGATGCCGCATCCGCGACAGCCGCCGAACTGGAACGGCTGCGCCAGGATGCGCGGAAAAACGGACACGCCGAAGGCTATGCCGCCGGGCTGGTCGAGGGAAAAAAACAGGCGCATACCGAAGCCCAGCGCCTGGCTGCGCTGGCAGGTCAGCTCGAAGCCGCGCTGGAGGAATTCGATCAGCGGATGTCCAGGGAAGTGCTGGCGCTATCCCTGGCCGTCGCGCGCCAGATCGTGCGCCAGCATATCGAAGTTCGCCCCGAATCGCTGCTGGCGACCCTGCGCGAACTCCTGGCGCAACTGCATCATCCGCAGGTATTGATCTCCGTGCATCCCGAAGATGCTGCGCTGCTGCGCAGCTATCTCGACGCCCAGCCGGGCCACGAGGAGCATCGCCTGCACGAGGACCCGCGTCTGCAGCGCGGCGGCTGCGTCATCGAGGCCGGCGGCGGACAGATCGATGCCAGTATCGACACCCGCTGGAAGCGCGTCGTCGAAAGCCTGGGCAGCACCATCTCCTGGCTGGGGGAAGAAGCCCCGCCGGCCGGCAACGCCAGAAGCGGCGATGAGGATGGCGATGGGGGTGGCGGCGCCCATGCCCGGAGTATCGATTAAGAAGCATGGAAGACAATCCTCATCTGCGCAAATTGCGGCATTTTCTTGAGGACTGCCGCAGCCAGGTCGAACAGGTCCCGCCCTTCCGGCACTATGGCCGCCTGACGCGCATCAACGGCCTGGTCATGGAGGCCGCCGGCATCCAGTTGCCGCTGGGCGCCAGTTGCGGAATCCAGGTTTCCGGCGGACGGGCCATCGAGGCCGAGGTCGTCGGCTTCTCCGGCGACAGGCTCTACATGATGCCCCGCGAGGATGTCCAGGGCCTGGCGCCCGGCGCGCTGGTCACCGCCCTGGAAACCGCCGCCACCGCGCCGCAGCTCGGTGAGCGCCCGCCCCCGCTGCGCCGCCAGATCGACCGCGCCAAGCATGTGCCGGTCGGCAATGCCCTGCTTGGCCGCGTGCTCGACAGCAACGGCCGGCCGCTCGACGGCCTGGGTCCGCTCAACAATCCCCAGAGCCGCTCGCTGCAAAGCCGGCCGATCAACCCGCTGTCGCGCGCACCGATCAACCGCAGCCTCGACGTCGGCATCCGCGCCATCAATGCCCTGCTGACCGTCGGCGGCGGCCAGCGCCTGGGCCTGTTCGCCGGCTCGGGCGTGGGCAAGAGCGTGCTGCTGGGCATGATGGCGCGCTACACCGAAGCCGAGGTGATCGTCGTCGGCCTGATCGGCGAGCGCGGCCGCGAAGTCAAGGAATTCATCGAGCACATCCTCGGCGAGGAAGGCATGCGCCGCTCGGTGGTCGTCGCCGCGCCGGCCGACACCAGCCCGTTGATGCGCCTGCAGGGCGCCTACTACGCGACGACCATCGCCGAGGAATTCCGCGATCAAGGCTGCAAGGTGCTGCTGATCATGGACTCGCTGACGCGCTTTGCCATGGCCCAGCGCGAGATTGCCCTGGCCATCGGCGAGCCGCCGGTCACCCGCGGCTATCCGCCTTCGGTCTTCGCCCGCCTGCCGGCGCTGGTCGAACGCGCCGGCAACGGCCCGGACGGCGGCGGCTCGATCACCGCCTTCTACACGGTGCTGGCCGAAGGCGACGACCAGCAGGATCCGATTGCCGATTCGGCGCGCGCCATTCTCGACGGCCATTTCGTGCTCTCGCGCCATCTGGCCGATGCCGGCCACTATCCGGCGATCGACATCGAGCAATCCATCTCGCGCGCCATGACCGGGCTGATCGATGCGGAACACCTCGACCGGGTACGGCGCTTCAAGCAGCTCTATTCGCGCTACCAGCGCTCGCGCGACCTGATCGCCGTCGGCGCCTATGCGGCGGGCTCCGATCCGCTGCTCGATGAAGCCATCCGCCTGCAACCCTTGATGGACGCCTTCCTCCAGCAACGAATCGACGAACGCGCCGACTATGCGGGCAGTCTTGCGATGCTGAGTCAACTCTTCACCACCACGCAATAAATGCGCTAGGATGAACCAGCCTCGGGGTTCGAGCGAATTTTCCCTCCCTCCTCTTCTCCCAGCTTCCCGGTACCCTCACCTTGACCAAGCCTTTTCCCCTGCAAACCCTGCTCGACCTGTCCCGGCAGCGCATGGACGAAGCGGCGCGCAAACTCGGCGAACTGCTTGCCGGCGAGCAGGAGGCCAGTACCCGGCTGGCCCTGCTGCAGCAATATCGCGCTGAATACCACGGCCGCTTCGTTGCCGAGGCGCGCAATGGCATCGGCCGCGACACATTGAACAACTACCAGACTTTTCTCCAGCGTCTCGACGAAGCCATCCTCCAGGCCCAGATGATGGTGACGCAATCGAAACAGCGCACCGTCCAGGGTCAGCAGGAATGGCTCGACAAGCGCGGCCGCGTGCAGGCCTATGACACGCTGTCGACGCGCCACCAGGTTCGCGAGCAGCGCATCGAGAACCGCAAGGAGCAAAAACTGCTCGACGAACACGCGGCACGCAAGCATCAGACAACCAAAGAAGGTTCCCCGTCCTAGCCTGGCACGCGATTTGCTGGATACAGGGCGACAGGCAACGCAATGTCGTGGTTGCCGCATTGAAGGGAACACACCATGCCGGAAGTCGCCAGCACACCGATATTCTCCGCACTTGCCTCATCGTCCGGCCGTACGGGAACGTCCGGCAGCACCGGCGGCAAGGACGGCCTGCCCGGGGAAAGCGCCCAGGGCAGCTTTGCCAGCATCCTGAAACAGCAATTCAAGCAGCCGCAGCAGACGCAAGCGGCGCAGGCAGCCCAGACAGCGCAAACGGCCCGGAGCAAACCGGCCGATGCCGCCGACCAGACGCCCGATCCAGCCACGGCCAGTATCGCCGCCCTTGCCGGCAATTTCCCGCCGCTGCAGCAGGCCGGCGCCGCCCAGGAAAGCGGCCTGCCTGGTGTCGGCGACGCTGCAGCCGGGAAGCTGCCTTCTTTGGCGCCGGATGAAACGACCGACGATACCGCCGGGCAGACCCGGCCGGATGCGGCGAAAAGCGGGGAAATCACGGACAGCATGGCAAGTACGCAAATCCACGGCTTGCCGGTGACGGCAGATGATGCGCCGGCCAGCCCCGCGCCCGACGCGCAGGCGGCACTCGCCAGCCAAGGTCTGCCGGCGGCCGCCAGCGCGGCCAACGATGGATCGAACCCGCTCCCGGACGCTGCCAGCGAGGCCGCCGGCAGCAAGCTCGTCGCCAGCGCCGGTGACGGCGGCAACACCGCCGAACAGGCGGCGCGGCACGCCATCCCCGTCCTTGCGTCCGCCGCATCCGGCAATCCGCCGGCAAGCGATGGCGATCACGATAGCGCTGCGCCCACAGCCTCGCGGCAGACCACGGCACCGCTGTCACTGTCGCAAGCGCGGCAGCAGGGCGTGCTTGCCGGCGACCAGAACAAAACGGCAGCGGCAGAATTTGCCGGCACGTCCGCTGCAGCAAACGATGCCGCCGCCACTCGCGGCGCCGGCGCAACCGCCAGTCAGACGAATTTCGATCAGCTATTGGCCAGCGCCCATACTCAACTCGGTCAGCTCGGCCAGGCGCATCCTCTGCGCGACAGCCGCATCCATGCCGAAGCGCCCGCCAGAATGGAAGCCCCGCTCGGCAGCAGTGCCTGGAACCGCGAAATCGGCGACAAGCTGGTGTGGATGGTCGGGCGACAGGAACAACGCGCCGAACTGGTTCTCAACCCGCCGCAACTCGGCCGCGTCGAAATCTCGCTGAGCCTGCGTGGCGAACAGACCAACGCCACGTTCATGGCCGCCAATCCGGCCGTGCGCGAAGCGCTGGAAAACGCCCTGCCGCGCTTGCGGGAAATGTTCGCCGAGGCCGGATTGAGTCTGGGGCAGGCCCAGGTCGGCGCCGATTCCGGCAGCCACGCCACCGATCAGTCGTTTGCCAACAGAGGAAACGGGGACAATTCATCGCGCTTTTCCACCGCACCGGATGACGCCGCCGACGGTAACATGACGCGCCTGATTGACGATGGATCATGGCTGCGCCAGGGCAGGGGAATGGTGGACGTTTTTGCCTGAACCCGCACAGCGTGCCATACTCATCCATGGACGAACCCGGCCGCTTCGCCTGATCTGGAGGAAGTGAAACGGCCTGTAGCCACCCTCGTGGGCAGTGCCCGGGTGGATTGCGTTGAGGAGTGATGCATGGCGAAAGCCCCGGAAAAAACCGACGAAGAATCTGCAGCCGCCACCCCGGCAAAAGCGGGTAAAAAAAAGCTGCTGATCATCATCGTCTCCCTGGTGCTGGTACTGGCCATGGCTGGCGGCGCGGGCTTTTTCATCCTGAAGAAAAATCAGCAGCCTCCCTCGGAAGACGAAGAAGCCAAGCAGGAAAGAATCAAGCGCATCAAGGCCGAGGCCCCGCCCGTCATCGTCAAGCTGGATCAATTCACCGTCAAGTTGCAGCCGGAAGAAGGCAAGCCGGAGCAGTACATGCAAACCGTGATCGAATTCGAGGTGCTGGACAACCAGACCGCCGACCGCATCAAGGTCTTCATGTCGAAGATCCGCGCCAAGATCCTGCTGATACTGCTGGGCAAGATGCCTTCGGAAATTTCCTCGCCGCAGGGGGTCGAACTGCTGACGGCAGAAATCCGCAACGAGACCAATCACATACTCGACGGCACGACGCGCCCGCTGGACAGCCTGAAGCCCGGACCGGACGACTCGGTGCAGGCCGTGTATCTGACCCAGTTCATCATCCAGTAACCGCCAGAAGCGCATGAGCCAGGATTTTCTCTCCCAGGAAGAAGTCGATGCCCTGCTCAAGGGGGTCACCGGCGAAACCGACGAGGCGCCCGCCGAGAGCGGCGCCGAGGGAGGCGTGCGGCCTTACGATGTCGGCCGCCAGGAACGCATCGTGCGCGGCCGCATGCCGACCCTGGAGCTCATCAACGAACGTTTCGCGCGCTATCTGCGCATCGGCCTGTTCAATTACATGCATCGCAATGCGGAAATCTCGGCCGGCCCGATCCGCGTGCAGAAATACAGCGAATTCATTCGCAATCTGGTGGTGCCGACCAACCTGAACCTGGTCCAGGTCAAGCCATTGCGCGGCACCTCCCTGTTCGTCTTCGACCCGAACCTGGTTTTCCTCGTCATCGACAACATGTTCGGCGGCGACGGACGCTTCCACACACGCGTCGAGGGGCGCGATTTCACGCCGACCGAGCAACGCATCATCCAGGGTCTGCTCAACACCGTCTTCGTCGAATATGAAAAATCCTGGAAGCCGATCCACCCGCTGACCTTCGAATACCTGCGTTCGGAAATGAACACGCAGTTCGCCAACATTGCCACGCCATCGGAAATCGTCGTTGCCGCCACCTTCACGATCGAGCTTTCCGGCGCCGCCTCGGAAATGCACATCTGCCTGCCGTATTCCATGATCGAGCCGCTACGCGGCGTGCTCTACAGCAGCCTGCACAGCGAACAGTTGTCGGCCGACAAGCGCTGGACGACCATGCTGCGCCGGCAACTGCAAACCGCCGAGGTCGAGCTGGTCGCCCCCTTGGGCAGCACCCGCATCAGCCTCGGCGACATCATGAAACTGCAAGTGGGCGACATCATCCCCATCGAGATCGGGGAAAAACTCAACGTCACCGCCCACGACGTGCCGGTATTCTCGGCAAGCTATGGCGTCAAGAACGACCAATACGCACTGAAACTCGACAAATTCCTCGCCCAAGAGGAAAGCTGAAAAAACTGAAAAACATGGCACCCTTCTGGAGCACGCAATGACGGACGAAGAAAATCAGGTAAGCGACGACGACTGGGCAGCCGCCATGGGTGAGCAGAACGTCGGGGAGGCGGCACGCGCCCAGGCGGCCACGGCCAAGGTCTTCGATGAACTCTCCGACGATGCCGGAAAAGCGGGCAGCCTGCGCGATTTCGACATGATCCTCGACATTCCGGTCAACCTCACGGTGGAATTGGGGCGAACCCGCATCGCCATTCGCGACCTGCTGCAACTGGCTCATGGCTCGGTCGTCGAACTGGAAGGCCTGGCAGGCGAACCCATGGACGTGCTGGTCAACGGCACCCTGATCGCCCAGGGGGAAGTCGTGGTGGTCAATGAAAAATTCGGCATCCGCCTGACCGACATCATCACCCCGGCAGAGCGCATGAGCAAGCTGCGCCGCTGATCCGCCACCCGGCACTCGTTCGACGGCGGCAGGCCCCGCCTTGCCGCTCGCGGGCAGCGGAAAACTGGCGCAATTTCCGCCCTCTGCTCGGCGCCTCGAAAAGCCTCGTGCAGGTTAATCTCGTCCGGCATGATTTTTCATGCCGGACGATGAATGCCGAAGCCGAAGCCAAATGTCGAATACGCCCTCGCCCTCACCCCTGCTCCCGCGCCGCCACTGCCTCCGCTTCCCCCACGCTCGCCCGTTGCTGGCTGCCCTGACCGGCATCTCCATGCTGGGCCGGGCACAGGCCGCGGATGCCATACCGGTCGGCAGTACGGGCGGCGGATCCTTGCAGGTGATCTTCGGTCTGTTGCTGGTCGCCCTGCTGCTCGCCGGCAGTCTGTATCTGCTGAAACGCCTGGCGGCGCCCAGCGGCGGCACCACGCTGCTGCGGATCATTTCCGCGGCGGCCGTGGGCGCGCGCGAGCGCGTGGTGGTGGTCGAAGTCGGCGAAACCTGGCTGGTGCTCGGCGTCGCGCCCGGACAGGTCAACAAGCTCCATGAACTGCCGCGCCAGGCGCTGCCCGATGGCGGCCGTCCCGCGGCACCGCACCAGGCATTTGCGGACAGACTCAGGCAAATCATGGCGCATCAGCAGCGCAATGTTCGCAATGCGCCCTGAATCGCGTTCGCATTCGCGCTCGCACCGGCAAGCCGCCGGCTCGCTGCTGATCGGCCTCGGCCTGTTCATGCTGCTGCCCTCGCTGGCGGCCGCCCAGGTATTGCCGGCCGTCACCAGCACGCCGGCCGGGGGCGGCGGCACGCAGTGGTCGCTGTCGATCCAGACGCTGCTGATGCTCACCAGCCTGAGCTTCCTGCCGGCGATCCTGCTGATGATGACCAGTTTCACCCGCATCATCATCGTCTTCTCGTTGCTGCGCAGCGCGCTGGGTACCCAGTCCTCGCCGCCCAATCAGGTACTGGTCGGACTTGCCTTGTTCCTGACCTTCTTCATCATGGCGCCGGTGGGCGACAAGATCTATACGGACGCCTATCTGCCGCTGGCGGAAAACCAGATCAGCTTCACCGAGGCGCTGGATCGCGGCGCCGTGCCGCTGCGCGCCTTCATGCTCAAGCAGACGCGCGAGCCCGACCTGGCGCTATTCACCAAGATATCCAAGCTGCCCAAACCCGAATCGCCGGAGCAGGTATCAATGCGCGTGCTGATCCCGGCCTTCGTCACCTCGGAACTGAAGACCGCCTTCCAGATCGGCTTCATCGTCTTCATTCCCTTTTTGATCATCGACATGGTCGTCGCTTCGGTATTGATGTCGATGGGCATGATGATGATGTCGCCGGTCATCGTCGCCCTGCCATTCAAAATCATGCTGTTCGTGCTGGTCGATGGCTGGACGCTGCTGATCGGCTCCCTGGTGCAGAGCTTCGGATAATTCAAGGCAACGTTCAGAGTTCAGTGTTCAGGATGCGGAGAGGAAAACCATGACGCCAACCACTGTCATCGAAATCGGTCGCGGCGCCGTCGAGACCCTGCTGCTGGTCGCCCTGCCCCTGTTCGCCGCCGCCTTGCTGACCGGCTTGCTGGTCAGCATCTTTCAGGCGGCAACGCAAATCAACGAAGCAACGCTCTCCTTCGTGCCGAAGCTGATCGCCATCTTCGTCACCCTGATCGTTGCCGGCCCCTGGATGCTGACCATCCTGACGGACTACATCCGCCGCCTCTACGAAAGCATACCGGGCCTCATCGGGTGATCTCCGTCACCTCTGCCCAGCTCGACGCCTGGCTGGCAGCCTTCATCTATCCGCTGGCGCGCATCCTGGCAATGCTGGCGGCAGCACCCGTCTTCAACAATACGGGCATGCCGCGGCAAATTCGTCTGGTCTTCGGCATCGCCATCAGCCTGGCCATCGTTCCGGCCCTGCCGCCGATAGAAACGATTCCGCCAGGTTCATGGCATGGCATCGCCGTGCTGGGACAGCAAATTCTCATCGGCGCCATCTTCGGCCTGACCCTGCGCATCATGTTCACGGCGGTGGACATCGCCGGCGAAATCATCGGCCTGCAGATGGGGCTATCCTTCGCCTCCTTCTTCGACCCCCGCAACAGCGCCCAGACTTCGGTGATGAGTTCCTTTCTCGGCCTGATCATGACGCTGCTGTTCCTGGCGATGAACGGCCATCTGCTGATGCTTTCCGTTCTGGCGGAGAGTTTTCAGTTGCTGCCGATCAGCACGACGGCCTTTGCGGCACCGGGATTCAGCGCGCTCCTGGCCTGGTCGGCCGTCATGTTCGCGACCGGACTGATGCTCGCCCTGCCATTGATCACCGCCCTGCTGATTGCCAACATCTCGCTGGGCGTGCTGGCGCGCATTGCGCCGCAACTCAACATTTTCGCCGTCGGTTTTCCGGTCACCATCGTTACCGGCTATGCCATGCTGCTGTTCTCCCTGCCGCATTTCGGCGGGGTGCTGCAGCATCTCTATGACCAGGGATTCGATGCCCTGGCCGCCGTCCTGCAGGCAGGCGGCGCGTTGAATCCGAATCCGCCCGCGCCCTGAACGGCGCTCAACTGCCCCTTGCCCGTCAGGCGAATGACGCCACTGGCCACGCGCTGCGAACCGAGTACCGAGGACTCCACGCCTTCGCTGTACTCTTCGATCTCGTAACCGTCGAAGCCGCCATACTGAACCAGCTCGCGCGCCCGGCGCTGAAACAACTGGCGCGCCTCACCGGCACCGCCGGCATGCACCCGCTTCATTTTCAGCGCCAGATGGACGTGGTTGTCGGGCAGCGGCGCCTGCTCGATTTCCCAGTTGGGGGCCAGTGGATCGAGCACCAGATAGGCGATGCCGGCATAAGCCCCCCAGAAGACGATTTTCTCGAGGGGAAGACCGAAGGACGAGCTCAATTGAAACGCTTTGTCCGGTATCAGTCCCGTGGCATTCAGCTTGCCCGGACTGCTGCAGGCGGCCAGGCTGGCTACGGCTACGAAGAGTATCGCCAGTGCGACGCGAGGGCGCGGCAAACGCATGTCAGATGTAGTTGAACAAAGAGAGTTGCGACATCTGGACGAAGGTCTGTTGCGCCGCCTGCAGTTGGATCTGCATCCGCGTCAGATCCGACAGGGCCTGAACGTAGTCCACATCCTGCAGGTTCGACAGCGACTGCTGGTATTGCACATCGAGGTCGGTATTGAGCGTTTGCAGCGACTCGACCCGGTTCATTCGCGAACCGATGCCGGAGCGAGCCGTCAGAAAGTTCTGCTCTGCCTGATCGAAATTACCGATGGCCAGCGCAATTTCGCTGGACATGCGCGCCTGGTCGTTGCTGCCTGGGACGATCGGTTGTTCAAGCACGTCGATGATGCGCCGCAAGCTTTCGAATACGCTCTGGCTGGTGCTGTTTTTCACGCTGAAGCTGTCGCCATCCGCCGGCTGGCCGGTGAGGGTCACATTGATGCCGAAGTCGTTGTAGGGCGCGGCCAGGCCGCTGAAGCTGATCGGCTGCCCCGGCACATAGGCATGGGTATAGCTGTTGCCGACTCCGCCCGCAGTGGAAACGTCATCGGTGAACAAGGATTTCGACGTGTCCGCATCGACCAGATCGTAGTAAACCGCATTCGCCGGGCCGATCGTGCCGCCATCATCGACCCAGAAACGAATTTCCAGATTGCCGCTGTTGCTTGCATCGTGCCAGCGGCTGGCATTGATCACGCTGCCGCCGCCGATGACGGCGGTTCCCGCATTCGTACCGGCATAGTCGAGCGCAAACACGCCATTGCCATTGGCAATGCGATTGAAGATGCCGTTGCCCGAATCGCTGACGGCCAGTTGCTGCGACGAGGAAACCTGCAAATAGCGCTGGCCGTCGTCGCCGAAATAGGACACGCCGGTTTCCACCGTTCCGCCAAAGGGCTGAGTGTTGCCCATGTAGCCGGAAAATATGTACTGGCCACTCGCATCCTGGGTATTGGCCAGACCCAGCAGTTGCTCGAAGTCGGCGCGCAACTGCGCCGCGATGCTCTTTCGATCCGCGTCGGAAAGCCCGGGGTTGCCTGCCTGGAGGACCAGCGTCCGCGCCTCGCCGAGAACGGCGCCGGCGCTTTTCAACTGGCTTTCGGCAAAGGACAGGATGGAATTCGCATTGTCATGCGTTTTTGCGTACTGCTGCGTCATGTCCAGCGCCTGCTTGGCTTCCAGGATGCCGACGGCCGCGACCGGGTCATCCGCCGGCGTCAGAACCTTGCGTCCGGTGGATAGCTGCTGCTGGAGCTGCAGCAACTGCGCCGACTGTTTGCCCAATGAGGAAATACCCGCATCGAATATCATTCCCGAACTGACACGCATGATCAACTCCCGCCTGGTTAGATTGCCAGCAAGGCATCGAACAACTTGTTGGCCACGGAAATCAACCGCGCCGATGCCTGATAGGCCTGTTGAAAGCGCAACAGGTTCGCCGCTTCTTCGTCCAGATTGACGCCCGATACGGAATCGCGCGTCTTCTGCGCCTGATCGACCAGCGATTGCTGCGCTGCGCTGCTGACCTGGACTTCGCGCGCCTTGTTGCCGATCTGATTGACCATGATCGCATACGAGCCCTGGAAGCTGGTCGTACCGCCGTCGAGCACCTTGGCCGTCTGCAACTGGCCGAGCAGCAAGGCATTGCGATTGTCCGAAACCCCGTCGGCATTCGCTGCGATGGTAAAGCTGTCACCGTCGATCGGCGTGCCGTTGATCTTGAAACTCATGCCGCTGAAGCTGATCGTATCGCCATTCGCGTAGGGAACCGGCGTCGGCGGCGAATCGCTGGTGATCGTGATCGGCGCGCCGCCATTCACGCTGACCACCGCACCCAGCGGGAAACCCAGCAGTTGATTGGCCTCATGGGTCAGCGTGATGCCCGCCGTCAACGGCGTGAATCCCTCGCTCACGGCACCGGCGCTGATCGTGGCATTACCGGCATTCTCCAGTGCGGCCGAGGTGCGGATCGGCGCGGCCAGCGCAATGCTGCTCGTGTTGTTCAGCGCCACGGCGATGTCGCGCGCGCCCGCCCGGGTGGGCTGAATCAGGTAGCTGGCGCCATTGGGCGCCGTCGCAGACAGGCTGAAGCTCAAGCCATCGATGCTTGCAGGCAGCGGGCCGTTGTTGACCAGCACCGCATTGTCCGACAGGCGCTTCAGGGTGTAGTTGCCGCTACCGTTCGATGTCAGCAGATAGTCGCTGGCCATCAGTTTGCCCACATCGACGATCTCCGCCTCGACCATCACCTGCGGCAAGGGATTGGAAGAGCTGGGCAGAACCACTGGAGAAGACAGGCTGAAAAAGTCCCCGCCCATTTCGCCATTCAGATCCTGCCCCAGCCTGTGCTGATCGTTGAAGGACTGCGCCAGGGCGATGGCCGTCCGTCCCAGCGCATTCTCCACGTTGTCCAGCGTCTCGTTGCGGAAGGCGATCAAGCCGCCCAGCGTGCCGCCGCTCAGCAGGCTGTCCGGCAACTGAATGAGGCTGCCGCCCGGCACCTGCAAGGCCACATTGGTGCGCAGCGGATCGTAGGCATCCTGCGTTGCCGCCAGTGTCGATACGATATTGCCGACCAGCAGCGGCTGGCCGCTGCCGATCAAAAGATTGTAGCCGCCGTCATCCTGCGGCAATACCGTGACGCGGATTTCCTGATTGAGCTTGCTGATCAGCAAATCGCGCTGATCGAGCAGATCGTTGGCCGGTTGCCCCTGGCCGGCGGCCTGGGCAATGACGATCCGCTGATTGAGCTCGGCGATCTGCTGCGCATAGGCGTTGATGGTCGTCACCTCGCTGACGATCTGGGTATTGACCTGATGCGTGATCTGATCGAGTCGCTCGCTCAGGTCATGGAAGCGCGCTACCAGCGTCTGCGCATCGGAAAGAAATGCCTGGCGCGATGGCGTGGATGACGAATTTGCCGACAGTTGGCTGAGGCTGGAAAAGAAACTCGATATTGCCGGCCCCATGCCGGAATTGGCATCGGCCACCAGGTTGGCGACCTGGTCGATCTGCTGCTGGTAGCTGACCAACGCTGCCGAACTCGACTGCGCGCTCAGTACCTGGGCCGTCAGGTATTCGTTATATACCCGCTTGACGGCTTCGACATTGACGCCCTGGCCGAAGAAGCCGGCGCCTGTGTACAGCGGCTCGTTTGCGCTCTGCACGATCTGCTGGCGCGTATAGCCCGGCGTAGAGGCATTGGCGATGTTTTGCCCGGTTGTGGCAAGGTTGGCCTGGGCAACGTTCAGGCCCGTCACGCCGATGCTGAGGATGTTGGCACCCATGATCGCTCCAAAGTGTCACTCGGTTAACGGCAAAACTTGCCGCAAATTAAGTTGTCACCTGGTATGCAGCAACCTTCGTGCCACATTCGACAGAGTCTGCGTGATCAGGGAGAGTAGAAACGCGCCGCGAGTGACGGTGAAACGCTGCAAACGCCGCGAATGCTCAACCCTGCTGCAGGCCGCTGCGCAGGGTGGGGCCGTCGATGATGCGGGTCAGCTTGGTCGCGTAAAGCGGATCGGTGGCATAACCGGCCTGCTGCAGGCCGCGGGCAAAGCTCACGGCATCGCGGGTACCGAGCACGTCGGCATAGCGCGGGCTCGAGGCCAGCAGCCTGGCGTAATCCTGGAAGGCTTCGGCATGGGAAGCATAGACGCGGAAGCGTGCCGTCTCGCGCTGGGCCAGGCCATTGACGACTTCGGTGGTCGAGGCCTCGACCACCGGGCCGGACCAGCCACGTCCCGCCTTGATGCCGAACAGGTTGTGGCTGGGACTGCCGTCCGGCAGGCGCGGTTCGGCTTTGCCCCAACCCGTTTCCAGCGCGGCCTGGGCCACCATGAAATGCGCCGGAATGCCGGTGGCGCGACTGGCTTCCAGCGCATGCGGCCAGACTCGTTCGATGAAACTCCGCGCCCCGGCGGGAGCGCCAGGCGCGATTGCAGTTGGTTCGGTTGATTCGATCGGCTCGGCTGTTTCGGTTGGCTCGGCTGCCGAACCCGTGGCACTGCCCACGGCCGCCGCCCTTGCGCCGACCAGCGCCTTTTCCAATGAACGCAAATCCGTTGCCGCGGCATCCGGCTCCAGCGGCAAGTCGGGAGCAAGCCGATTCAACGGTCGGGAAGGAGCCACGGGATTCAGCGGCAGATCACTCAATGGCAGCGCTTCGGTTTCGGTATTCAATTGCGCGAGCTGCTTCTCGATCATGGCGGCCAATCCCAGCCCCTTGCCCGTGCTGGAGAGCACCTGCGCCAGTTGCTGGTCGTGGATCGACTCGAACATGCGCGACTGCTCGCTGTCGAACAAGCCTTCGCGCGGCGAAGCATCGCGCATGGTCTTCAGCACGATCTGCAGGAACAGCGCCTCGAACTGTTGCGCGACGGCCTTGTTGGCAGCCGGCGTATTGGCGCGCGCCTCGAGCTTAAGGGCGTCCAGCCCCCTGACGTCGATGGCCAGCTGGGCGGATTGAGCAGAGATCGGTGTGGACATGGACATAGCTTACGCCCCGCGCTCCTGCAGACATGCCGCAAACAGACCCGCTTTTATCCGGCAATAAGGCAATAGATCCGTTGTTTCCGGCGGCCCGCTTTTTCACCGCCGCCGCACGCCGGCGGCGGCGGTGAAGATCAGATCACTTCCAGTTCCGCGCGCAGCGCGCCGGCAGTACGCATGGCCTGGAGGATGGCAATGAGGTCGGCCGGATTCGCGCCGATGGCATTCAGCGCCTTGACCACATCGGCCAGATTGGCGCCGGGCTGGACATTGACCAATGCCCCGGCTTCCTGCTGGATGTCGATCTGCGCATTGGTCACCCGCGCGGTCTGCCCGGCGGCCAGGGGATTGGGTTGGCTGACGGCATTCTCGGCGGTGACGCTGACGGAAAGATTGCCGTGCGCCACGGCACAACTGTCGAGCGTCACGGCCTGGTTCATCACCACCGAACCAGTGCGGCTGTTGATGATCACCTTGGCGGACTGCTGTACCGGCGTTACCTGCAGGTTTTCGACGCGGCCGATGAAGGCCACGCGCTCATTCGGATTCAGTGGCGCGCGTACCCGCACCTGGCGCCCATCCACTGCCGCCGCCGCACCCGGCGCGCTGCCATTGATGGCGTCGACCAGGCGCTGCGCCGTGCCGAAGTCGGTTTCCTTGAGCTCGAAATAAACGTACTCGCCCTCGCCCAACTGGGTGGGCACTTCGCGCTCGACCGTGGCGCCGCCGACGATGCGGCCCACCGAAAGATGATTCACCGTCGCCTTCGAACCGCCGCCCGAGGCACCCGCGCCGCTGACCACGACATTGCCCTGGGCAATGGCATAGATCTGTCCGTCCGCCCCCTTCAGCGGCGTCATCACCAGCGTGCCGCCGCGCAGCGATTTGGCATTGCCCATGGAAGAAACCGTGATGTCGACCTGCTGGCCGGCGCGGGCAAACGGCGGCAGATTGGCCGTGACCATGACCGCCGCCACGTTCTTCAATTGCAGGCTGGTACCCGGCGGCAGGGAGACTCCCATGTTGGACAGCATGTTGATGATGCCCTGCACCGTGAAGGGCGTTTGCGTGGTCTGGTCGCCGCTGCCGTCCAGACCGACCACCAGACCGTAGCCCACCAGCTGGTTGTTGCGCACGCCGGCGATCGAGGCCAGATCCTTGATGCGTTCGGCCCACGCCGGCTGAACGCAGCTCAGCGCGAGCAGGAAGGCGATCATCAAGGGAAAACGAAAACGCGGCGACTTCATCGGATACCCCTAGATCGGCAGGAACGACAGGAAAAAGCGGCTCAGCCAGCCCATCACCTGAGCCGAATCGATGAAGCCGTTGGCCTTGTATTCGATGCGCGCATCGGCCACCTGGGTCGATTGCACGGTATTCGTGGCCGTGATGGTGGTGGGATTGACCACGCCGGAGAAGCGGATGAATTCCTCGCCTTCCTTGAGGCCGATCTGTTTTTCGCCCGAGACCAGCAGGTTGCCGTTGGACAGCACTTCGATCACCGTGACCGTCAGCGAGCTGGTGAAATCATTGGTCGAGGAATTTTGCCCCTTGCCGCTGAAGTTGTTGCTGCTGGAAGCCTGCAGATCCAGATCCTGCAGCGTCTTGACCGGCAGACCGGAAACGCTCGGCACCGAGGCCGACATGCTGCTCGAACGCGTCGCCTTGTTCTCGGAGTTCTTCGAGGCCGCAGTCTTCTCGGCAATATTGATGGTGAGCGTATCCCCCACGAAGCGGGCCCGCCTGTCCTCGAACAACGGCCGCGCCGAAGCGACGTTATAGATGGCGCCATTGGCCGCCGGCATCTGGCCGCGCGGCTCGGGACGCACCGTCATCGGCTGATGCACGTTGCTCGGCGGCACCGTGCCCGGGCTGGCGCAGCCGGCAATGCCGAGGATGGCGAGCAGCACGGCAAACCAGGCCGGCAGACGGGGGATGAAACGCATCGTAGTGTTCCTGTTCCGCATCAGGCAGTCTTTCGCATCCGCTCAAAGATTGGCCAGCTTGGCCAGCATCTGGTCGGAAGTCGAAATGACCTTGGAGTTCATTTCATAGGCACGCTGGGTCTGAATCATGGTGACCAGTTCCTCGGCCATGTTGACGTTGGAAGCCTCGACATAACCCTGATTGAGCACGCCCGTGCCATTGGTGCCCGGCGTATTCGGCGAGGGAGTGCCGCTGGATGCGGTTTCGACGAAGAAATTTTCACCCACGCTCTGCAAGCCGCCCGGATTGACGAAACTGGAAATCTGTATGGTGCCGACTTCCGTCGGCGCCACCGCGCCGGCCTGCACCACCGAGACCACGCCATCGCGGCCGATGGTGATCGACAGGGCATCGGGCGGTATGGTCAGGGCCGGCGACAGCGGATAGCCGCTGGAAGTGACGACCAGGCCGGTGCTGTCCTTCTGGAACGCGCCGTCGCGGGTGTAGGCCAGGGTGCCATCGGGCATTTCGATCTGGAAAAAGCCCTGGCCGTTGATGGCGATATCCAGCGGGTTGTTGGTCAGGTTGAGATTGCCCTGGCCGAAATTCTTTTCCGTGGCGACCGGACGCACGCCGGTGCCCAACTGCAAGCCGGAAGGAATGGTGGTCTGTTGCGACGACTGCGCTCCCGGCTGACGCATGGTCTGGTACAGCAGATCCTCGAACACGGCATGGGCGCGCTTGTAGCCATTGGTGCTGACGTTGGACAGATTGTTGGCAATGACGTCGAGCTGCGTCTGCTGGGCGTCGAGGCCGGTCTTGGCAATCCAGAGTGAGCGGATCATGGTCTAGCCCTGTAAAGTGAAATCAAAGATTGCTGATGACCTGCGTTGCCGCCTGGTCGTTGGTGGAAGCGGTATTCAGCAGCTTCATCTGCATGTCGAACTGGCGGGCAAGGGAAATCATGCTCACCATCTGCTCGACGGCATTGACGTTGCTGCCTTCGAGAAAGCCGCTTGCCAGCTTGGCGTTTTCCTCGGCCTGCGCCGCCTCGCCGCTGCGCAGGCGAAACAGCCCGTCCGCACCACGCACCAGCTCCGTCTCGTCGGGGTTCACCAGCTTGATGCGCCCCACCGCATTCACCGTGTTCTGTTCGCCGCTTTCCGGTATCGCCGAGACGCTGCCATCCGTGCCGATCGACACCTTGACGTCAGGCGGCACGCTGATCGGCCCGCCATCGCCCTGTACCGGGATGCCGTTGCGCGTCTGCAATACGCCATTGACGTCCAGTTGCAGGCTGCCGTTGCGCGTATAGGCTTCGCTGCCATCCGGCATGGCCAGGGCAATCCAGCCCGGCCCCTGCACGGCGACATCCAGCGCGCGTCCGGTGGACTGCATGGGGCCGCTGGAAAAATTGGTGTGGGTGCTGGCATCGACGACGAAAGCGCGCGTCGGCAATGCCTGCGACTGCACCTGCACGGCGCGCAGGCGATGCTCCTCGGCGCGATAGCCGGCCGAGGCGACGTTGGCGAGATTGTGCGCCACCGCCGCCTGCCGGCTCATCGTCTGCGAGGCGCCGCTCATGGCGGTGTAGATCAGGCGATCCATGCTTCAGCAGCCCGCCTTAACGCAGGTTCACCAGCGTCTGCATGATCTGGTCCTGCGTCTTGATGCTCTGCGCATTGGCCTGGTAGGCGCGCTGCGCCGTGATCATGTTGACCAGTTCCGAGGTCATATCGACGTTGGAATCTTCCAGCGCCCCGGATTTCACCAGCCCCAGGTTGCCGGTCCCCGGCCCGCCGGGAATCGGCGAACCCGATTCGGTGGTTTCCGCCCACAGGTTGTTGCCCAGCGACTGCAGGCCGTTGGGGTTGTTGAAATTGGCCAGCACCACTTGTCCCATGTTGCGGGATTGGCCATTCGAATAGCGCCCCTGCACGATGCCATCGGAGGAAATGCTCAAGCCCGACAGCTTGCCGGAGGTATAGCCGTCCTGAATCAACTGGTTGGTGCCGAAGGCGATGCCGTACTGGGTCGTCCCCGAGAGATCCAGATCGAAGGTCAGGGGCGAAACCGCGCCGGTGTGCACATCGAAGTTCTGCGGCAACTTGACGCCCGAAGCCGGCGTCACCAGCGTGCCCGTGCCATTGAAGACCAGTTCCGTCGGCCCATTCATTACGCCGGCATCCATCGTCGTGTAGAGCTGCCACTTGCCCGGCTCCGAGGTCTTGACGTAGTACAACGACAGCGTGTGGGGGTTGCCGAGGCTGTCGAACACGGTTTGCGCCGTGGATGCCGTGTAGCTGTTGGTATTGGTGGGGCTGAAGGCGTCGATGCCGTCTGAAGTCGTGATACTGCCGGAGCCGCTATCGAAAATCTCGTCAAAACCCGTATTCGTGCCCGAAGCCGCCAGACTCACCGTGGAACCCTGGCCGAGCGCGCCCTGGCTGCCCACGCTGCGCGAGGTCACGATGAAATTGTTCGCGTTGTCGACCGTGACATCGACCTTCACCGTCGGCGCCACCGGCCCCAGACTGGAGTTGATCGCAGTCTGCAGCGCAGTCGCCAACTCTCCCGGCGAAGCGTAGCTGCCGCTGGGCAGGGTCACGCTCACGGTAACGCCATCCACGGTCACCTCGAATGCATCGTTACCGGCAGTGATCGTGTGGGGCATCGTCGGACTGCCGTTGCTGGTCAAGACGCCATGGGTCATCGACTCTGGCGGCTTGGCGCGCGAATCGAGATTCACCTGAATCTGGCTGCGCGTCGTGACTGCCGGCGGAATGGCTTCATTTCTTATCTGCAGCGGATAGATGTTACCCGGCACGATGGCGCCCGTATTCGGGTCGGCGGCGTAGCCCGTCAGTTTCAGGCCGCCGTTGTTGATGATGTAGCCCTCCTTGTCGAGCAGGAACTGGCCATTGCGCGTGTAGCTGATGCTGCCATTGTTGTCCATGCGGAAAAACCCGCCGCCATTGATGGCGACGTCCAGGGGGTTGTTGGTCGTCGTCAGGTTGCCCTGGGTGAATTGCTGACGGATACCGTCCACCTGGGCGCCGATCCCGACCGAGGAGGTGCCGCCGCCCTGCATCGAGGTCGCAAAAACATCGGCGAACTGGGCGATCGCCCCCTTGAAACCGGCGGTGCTGCCGTTGGCAATGTTGTTGCCGATGGCATTGAGCGAGGCGTTGGCAACGCTCAATCCGCTGAGTGCTTGCTGAAAGCTCATGTTCGTCTCCTGGTTGCTGAGTTTGGATGTTTAGATGATTTGCTTGACATCGGACAGGCTGACCACCATGTCCTGACTACCCACCGTCAGGGTTACCCCCTGACTGTTCCTTGCCACGCTGGTTACTGCGGCATATTCCAGCGCCGTGACATTCACGCTGTTCTCACCCTGCCTGGCGCTGAAGCTGACCGTATAGATGCCATCTGCTGCCGGCGTGCCGTTGTCGGTCGTGCCATCCCAGGTGTAATTCGACAGACCCGCGTCGAACTCGCCGAGATCCAGCGTGCGCACCACGAGACCATTCGCATCCTTGATCGTTGCCACCACCTTGTCGGCTGCGCCGGCCATCTCGATGCCGCCGATCGACTGGCCGTTTGCCAGCATCAGGTTGCTGCCCGGCACCAGCACTGCATGCCCGATCAGGGCCGCCGCCTGCAGAGCCTGGCTGTCGGTGGAATTGCCGAGCATGGCCTGCATGGTCGCGTTGAGCTTGGTGATGCCATCGACCGTGCTGATCTGCGCCAGTTGCGAGGTCATTTGCGCATTGTCGAGCGGATTCAGCGGATCCTGGTTCTTGAGCTGGGCCGTGAGCAGCTTCAGGAAACGATCCTGGGCGGAATCGGTGGAATCCAGAGATGCTGTCTTCGATCCCGTCGCCGCGCTTTTGTTTGCGCTGTTGATCGCATCGTAGAGTGCGGCATTATCGGTATTGACGCTGGTGCTCATGTCCGTTTCCTTTCGTTCTTGCCGGGTTTTACCTTATGGGGCCCGTGGCTTATGCCTGGCCGATGTTCAGGGTCTTGAGCAGCAACTGCTTGGCGGTGTTCATCATTTCGGCATTGGTCTGATAGGAACGGGACGCCGAAATCATGTTGACCATTTCTTCCACCACATTCACGTTGGGCATCGAAACGTAGCCCTGCTCATCCGCATGCGGATTGGTCGGCTCATACACCATGCGCAGCGGCGCGGCACTTTCGACCACCTGGGTGACCCGCACGCCCAGACCGCCTTCGTTGCCCACCGGCATGGCGGCAAACACCACCTGCTTGGCGCGATAGGGCTGGCCATCGGCGCCGACCAGGCTGTCGGCATTCGCCAGATTGCTGGAAACCGCGTTCAGCCGCGCCGACTGCGCAGTCAGCGCAGAACCGGCGATGCTGAAGACGTTGAACATGCTCATGAGGATTTCCTTTCAGGCGCCGGAAGGTTTTCAGGGCTGCACGGCCGCGCTCAGCGTCTTGAAGCGGCCATTGATGAAAGTCAGCATGGCTTCGAGCTGGATGGCATTCTCGGCAAAGGCCGCCCGCTCGACATCCATATTCACCGTATTGCCATCGACGCTGGACTGCAGCTCGCCGCGATACTGCACGGTCGCGCCAGACCGGTTGCCGCCCTGGCCGCCGGCCGCACCGCCCAGCCCCAGATGATTCGCATTCGTCCGCGCCAGCGGCAGGCTGCCACCGCCCGTCTTGCCCAGCGCGCCATCGAGCGCAGCCTTGAAATCGATGTCGCGCGCCTTGTAGTTCGGCGTATCGGCATTGGCGATGTTGGAAGCCAGGAGCTCCTGACGCTGCACCCGCAGGTTGAGCGCGGTCTGGTGAAACTGGAAATCCTGGTCGATGCGGTTGATCATGGTGCCTTCCTGTTTGCCGTGGCCACCTGTCGATGGCTTCGAGCATCCTTATGCAGAAACCGTGCCAACCTCCCGCCACCCGCCAAACCCGCGTCACTGCGCGCGCGGCACCTCACCGCCGGCCGGATGCTGCAGTCCCCACGCGCCGCCACCGGCAAATCTCACAGGCCTCGGCAATATTTGCCGCCCGGCCAGCCGACGGCTTGCCGAGCTTGCCACCTGCCCGCGCGCCATGGTTCAATCGCGGCATGTCACAGATCATTCAGTTTGTCCGCCGCAGCCTGTTACTGTTGCTGCTGATCGGTTCCCCCGCGCTGGCCCAGCAGGATCCGGCGCCGGTCGGCAAGGCGGTCGAGGATTTCCTCCGCATCCAGACGCAAGGCTTGCCCGGACAGGTCGAGTTCGAGATGACCGCGCTCGACCCGCGCAACAATCTGGCTTCCTGCGCGCAGTTGGATGTTTCCCTGGCCGGCGGCGCGCGCCTGTGGGGGCGCAGCAGCGTGATGGTGCGCTGCCTGGATGCCGGCGGCTGGCGCATCCATGTGCCGGTAACCATCCGCGTCATCGGCGACTATCTGCTGACGGCCCGCGCATTGACCACGGGACAGCTCGTCACCAGCGCCGATCTGGCCCGCAGCAACGGCGACCTGACCAGCCTGCCCAACGGCATACTGACCGATGAGGAACAGGCCATCGGACGCACGGCCGCCCTTTCCATCCCGGCCGGCCGGCCGCTGCGGGGCGACATGCTGCGCCAGCCGCTGGCCGTGCAGCAGAACCAAAGCGTCAAGGTGATTTCCAGTGGCCCCGGCTTCCAGGTCGCCGGCAATGACGGCCGGGCACTGAACGCGGGCGCGGAGGGTCAAGTGGTTCAGGTACGCATGGCCAACGGCCGCATCGTCAGCGGCATTGCCCGAGCGGGCGGCATCGTCGAAATCAACTACTGAACGGGGCGGCGACGCGATGCAACGGTCGCGCGTCAGTGCAACGTCTGGCCAGCGGAGGGAAACAGCTCCGCGATGATTTCGGCGCCGAAGCGGTATTCGTGATTGCAGATGTCGTCGCGCACGACGATCTCGCCGTATTCGGCAAGAATCCCGGCAACTTCCTGGTGACCCAGCGAGATCAGCATGCTGCGCACCTTGTCCTCGTCGCGCGGGCAGTGATAGTGCACCGGAATCGGCGCAAAGACCCGCAGGTCGTCCTCGGAAAACAGGCGTTCGAGCAGCGTCGTTGCCGGCAACTGCAACTCCTGCCGCTGCAGCGTCGCCGCCAGCTGCTGCACCCGGTTCCAGCCGTCGGGATCGACGGTGGCGGCATGTTCGCGCGCCGGCATGGTCTGCAGGAACAGGCCGGCGGCCTGCGCGCCATCGGCAAACAGCCACAGGCGGGCCGGCTGTTGCGCCGACTGGCTCATGAATTGCTCGAAAACCTGCGCGATGCTGCCGCCATCCAGCGGCACGTAACTTTGATAGGGTGTACTGGCAGCCGCCGTTTGCAGGCTGAACAGCAACTTGCCATCGCCCAGCAGTTCGTGCAGCGGCGCTGCCGCGACCTCGCCCTTGCTGCGCGCCATGCCGCGCAGCAGCAACTGATCCCCTGACCCCGACTGCTCGCAATCGACCACCAGCAGGGAAATCGGCCCCGTTTTCTGGCCCTGGGCCTGGAAGGTCGCGCGGCCGGGCGTCTTCAGATTGCTGCCGATGACGGCGGCAACCGCGGCCAATTCACCGAGCAAATCCCGCGTCTGCTGCGCATAGTCGCGTCCCGCGTGCATTTGCTGCCAGGTGCCGGAGAGCTGCACGACCGCGCCGCAGATGTCGAGATTCTCGAACATGAAGCGCGTGATCAGGCTTTCCGCGCTTTCCAAGCTTTCCGCACTTTCCACATTTTTCACATGGGCCGGCCGGCTCATATCGTCATGCTCGTTCGAGGCAAGCGGCAAACGACTGCGGATCGAAACCGACCAGCACCCGGCTGCCAGTTTCCACCACCGGACGCTTGATCACGCTGGGATATGCCTGCATCAGCGCCAGCGCCTCATCCTGCGAATCGACTGCCTGCTGGGCCGCCGTGAGCTTGCGCCAGGTGGTGCCGCGCTTGTTGAGCAGACTCTGCCAGCCGGCAGTCTGGCACCACTGCAGCAACCGCTCGGGCGGCACGCCGGCTTTTTTGAAATCATGGAAAACGTAGTCGACGCCGTGCGCGGCGCACCAGTCGAACGCCTTCTTCATGCTCGTGCAATTCTTGATGCCGTAGATCGTTACCATGGAAAACCTTCACCGGAAAACCAGACGGCCTGCCCTCAGATCCAGGTGCCGGGGCCGCCGGGACCTGCGGGACCGATGGGCAACTGAAAGGCCGCCCCATGATCCGCAAGGAAATAGCTGACGGCAAAGCTGAACAGGGAAATGAAGATGCTGACCAGCATGGCCGTCCACAGGCCGGTCACCTGGAAGCCGCGCACCAGCCGCGCCACCAGCAGGATCATCAGGCCGTTGACGACGAGCAGGAACAGCCCAAAGGTGATCAGCGTGAACGGCAGTGTCAGCAGGATCACCAGCGGACGGACGAAAGTATTGGCAAAACCCAGCAGCAGGGCGGCAGCGATCAGCGCGCCATGGCTGTCGAAACGGACATTGCGAAACAGATGGCTGGCCAGCCAGAGCGCGCCAGCCAGCGTCGCCCAATGCAAGAGAAAATTCGTCAGGCCGTCAAACATTCGGTTTCCACCTTCATGATTCGGCAGGCAGGCGCGCGGCCTTTACTGCGGCTGCGGGCCGCTCCAGCCGGGATGATCGAAATATTTCGCGTAGTTGCGCAACGCCTGCGCCAGTGCAATCGCCCCGGTGCGCTGGATTTGCGGCTTGCTGCGGCGCATCAGTTCGAGCGACTGGTTCATGTCGGCAAGAACTTCATGAAACGCCTGGTCGGCGCGCTCGTCCAGCTTGCAGTTGCGGACGATGTGCACAGTCTCGCGCTCGACCTTGTCCGCCAGCTCGCGATACGCCGGGCCTTGCAGCTTGTTGCCCTGAACGTCCTGCCATGACGTGTCGAGCAGGACGGCAATGTTTGCCATGCCCTGGCGCAGAACCTCGTCGGTCGCATACTTCTTTGCCTGCGCCGACGCTGCGGCCCGGGGCTTTTCCCCGGTGCCGGCACTGGCGTTGGCGCTGGCATTGGCTCGATGAGACGGATCGGCCAACGCGCCCGTCGCAGCCACGCCCATGAGCATGCCACCCAGCGTCAGCGCAATGGCAAAACGCCGTAACCGAAGAATTCCGTCGTCCATATCAGCCTCGGTGAAAAAAGCATGATTCTACAGGGCTTGCGATGCATGGTCTGCAGCCCTGGTCGCTGACGCGAACACGTCATCCCGGCGCCATCGAACATGGGTACGAAATCAAATGCGAAGCATTCTCATTTGCTATAGAATGCGTCCTTCTTTCGGAATTCACGATTCATGGCAAATCCCATGCGCCGACTTCGTTCGCACCCCCTCCTGATCCTGCGCACCCTGCTGATCCTGACCTTGCTGTCGATCGCCGTCACGACGCATGCGGCCACGCCGAAAGTCCAGACCATCTGGCAACTGCTCGATTACCTGGCGGTGGATTATGCCGGCGCGGTCGATGAGGGCCGGGTCATCAACGCCTTCGAATATGCCGAGATGCAGGAATTCTCGGCCAACGTCAGCGAGCGGCTGGCGGAATTGCCCAGCCATCCGCAACAAGCCACGCTGCGGCAGCAAGCCAAAGCACTGCAGCAACTGATCAGCGACAAATCCGCCCCAACCTCGGTGGCACGACAGGCGCGCAGTCTGGCCGAAGAGTTGCTGCAGGCCTATCCGGTGCCGCGCGCGCCGCAGGAACTGCCCGACCTATCCCAGGCTGCCGCGCTCTACCAAAGCCATTGCGCTTCCTGCCATGGCGCGACTGGCGGCGGCGACGGCCCGCAGAGCGCCGGCATGGATCCACCGCCGATTGCCTTCACCGATCTGGAGCGCGCGCGCCAGCGCAGCCTGTTTGCCCTGCAGCAGGTGATCGAGCGTGGGCTGGAAGGCACGGCGATGACGAGCTACGCGCACTTGTCCGAAGCGCAACGCTGGGCGCTGGCGTTCTATATCGGTCAATTCGCCTTCGATCAAAAAATGGCCGAACGCGGTGAAAAACTCTGGCGCGATCAGCCAGCCCTGCAGGCCGCCCTGCCCGATCCAGCCGCCTTCATCCAGGCCCAGCCGGCCAGTCTGGCCGGCTTGAGCGACGAGGCGGCCGATGCCCTGACGGCCTATCTGCGCCGCCATCCCGAACGGCTGGCCGACGCCAACATTGCACAAAATGCCGCCGGCAACAGCGCCATCCTGGCGCTGGCACGCCAACGCCTCCAGCAGACGCTCGACGCCTACGCCCAAGGCCAGCACAAGCAGGCGCGCGACATGGCGCTGTCGGCCTATCTGGATGGCGTCGAGCCGATCGAGCCGCTCCTGCGCGCACGCGATCCCGAACTGTTGGCGGCCATCGAGGCGGCCATGCTGAACGTGCGCGGCGCCATCGGCACGCAGGCCGACCAGGCCACGCTGCAGAATCGCGTCAGCGAAGCCGGCGAGGTACTCGACCGCATCGAGCTGGTGCTGACCACGCACAGCAGCGCCGACACGCTCACCGCCTTCACCGGCGCCCTGACCATCCTCCTGCGCGAAGGTCTGGAAGCCCTGCTGATCGTCGTCGCCATGATCGCCTTCCTGAAGAAGGCCGGACGGCCCGAAGCCCTGGCCTACGTCCATGGCGGCTGGATCGGCGCGCTGCTGGCCGGCGGGGCCACCTGGTTCGCCGCCACCCATCTGGTCGAGATCAGTGGCGCCAGCCGCGAAGTCACCGAAGGCCTGGCCGCGCTGTTCGCCGTCGTCGTGCTGATTTCGGTCGGCATCTGGATGCATGGCAAGAGCCAGGCCGATGCCTGGCAGCGCTACATCCATGACAAACTCTCTCACGCCCTGTCGCGCGGTTCGGCCTGGTTTCTGTTCATGCTGGCCTTCATCGTGGTCTATCGCGAAGCCTTCGAAACCGTGCTCTTCTATGCAGCACTGTGGAGCCAGGGCGAGCATCGCGCCATCCTCCTCGGCGCGGCAGTGGCCTGTCTGCTGCTGGCACTGGTGGCCTGGCTGATCCTGCGCTACAGCCGGCGCCTGCCGTTCGGCCAGTTCTTTGCCGCCAGCGCCGTGCTGGTCGCCGTGCTGGCCGTCGTGCTGGCCGGCAAGGGCGTGGCCGCCCTGCAGGAAGCCGGCTGGCTACCGGTTTCGCTCTACGCCGGGCCGCGCTTCGACCTGCTCGGCCTCTACCCGACCCTGCAAGGCGTATCGGCCCAGGTTCTGACGCTGCTCATCCTGCTCGCCGGCTTTGCCTGGAATACCCGCAACGCCCGCCTGGCCCAGGTTCGCTGAAAGCCGGCTCGCCGCCGTAAATCGTATCGTCAAGGAAACCGCTAAAATCCGGCTTCCACAACTTCACGATTCACGGCGCTGCCCGCCAGAAAGCGGTAATGAACCAGAATGAACTCAAGCAGGCCGTCGCCCGGGCGGCCAAGGATTACGTAGCGACTCATCTGCCGGCAGGCGCCATCCTCGGTGTGGGCACCGGCTCGACGGCCAACTGTTTCATCGACGAAGTCGCCGCGCTCAGGGAGCGCATCGGCGGTTGGGTGGCCAGTTCCGAAGCCACCCGCCAGCGCCTGGAAAGCCACGGCCTGCGCGTGCTCGATCTCAATGAGGTCGTCGCGCGCGGCTTGTCCATGCCGATCTATGTCGACGGCGCGGACGAGATCGATGCCGGGCTGTCAATGATCAAGGGCGGCGGCGGCGCGCTGATGCGCGAGAAGATCGTCGCTGCCGTAGCAGAGACCTTCGTCTGCATCTGCGACCAGAGCAAGCGGGTGGAAACCCTGGGCGGTTTCCCGCTGCCCATCGAAGTCATCCCGATGGCGCGCGAACATGTACGCCGTGAACTGATCCGCCTCACCGGCGGCGAGCCGCGCCTGCGCGAGGGCTTCATCACCGACAACGGCAATGAGATCCTCGATGTGCACGGCCTGGCCATCAGCGCCCCCGTTGCGCTGGAAGCCCGTCTCGAACAGATCACCGGCATCGTCTGCAACGGCCTGTTTGCGCGGCGCGGCGCCGACGTCCTGCTGCTGGCAGGCAGCCAGGGAGTGAAAACCTGCACGCGCAGCACGCCGGCAGAAAACCCGGCTGCCGCAATGACGCCTGACGCCTGCTGACACCCGCCGCCCACCGTAAACGGCAACGGGGCGGTTGTCAGTCTCCCGCCCCGTTGCCGCGTCATGCCGTCAAATTCACGCGATCTTCCATGCCTTATCGCGGTGCCACGTACCCCGTCACCTGATCGGCGCCATTGCCGAAGAAATGCTTCTCCAACTGCTCGGCGAGATACTTCCGCGCATTGGCATCCACCAGGCTGAGACGGTTTTCGTTGATCAGCATCGTCTGCAGTTTGACCCACTGCTGCCAGGCTTCCTTCGACACATTTTCAAAAATGCGCTTGCCGAGTTCTCCAGGCACCGGCGGGAAGTCCAGGCCCGGCGCCTCGCGGCCCAGTTTGATGCAATTCACCATACGAGTCATGGGGTTTCCTTTCCAGAATACTGAGCCGGAATTCTACCGCGGCACGCGGTAACGGAGTTGGTGACGGGGTTCCCGATGTTCCAATCGCGGCAGCCGGCTCACAGGTTTTTTACAGGTTCACAGTTTCACAGCGTCTTGATGAAGACCTTCGAGCGCCGCTGATAGTTGTAGAGCTCGCGCTTGGTGTCCGGCAAGGTCGCCAGATCGCTTTCGACGAAGCCACGCTCGATGAACCAGTGCGCCGTGCGCGTCGTCAGCACGAAAAGTTTCTTCAGCTTGAGCTTCTTCGCCCGCATCTCGATATGCCTGCGCAACTGGTCGCCGTAGCCGTAATGCTGGTATTCGGGCATGACCGCCAGGCAGGCCAGTTCACCGACGCGTTCGGCAGCCTTTTTGCCGGTGAATGGATACAGGGCCGCGCAGCCGACGGTGACGCCGTCGTCTTCGAGCAGGGAAAACCGCGAGATTTCCATTTCGATACGCTCGCGGCCACGCTTGACCAGCGTGCCATCCGCCTCAAGCGGTGCAATCAACCCCAGGATGGCGCCGACGTCATCCACCGTCGCCTCGCGCAGGCGGACCAGCGGCGAACGCGTCATCACCGTGCCGACACCCGCATGGGTGAAGAACTCCATCAGCATGGCGCCATCCGCATTGCGATCGAGGAAATGCACCCGGCCAACGCCGGCACGACAGGCACGCAGCGCGGCAGGCAGCACCCGCGCCACTTCCGGCGCCTGACGCACGCGCCGCGTCAGCAGCAGCCCGGCCTCATCCACGGTCACCGCCTCGAGCAACTGCCCTTTCTTGTCGACCAATCCGGGCGCGTCGCCGAGAAAAATCAGTTTTTCCGCCTGCAGGGCAACGGCCACCGCCTCGGCCACGTCTTCCAGCGCCAGATTGAAAATTTCGCCGCTGGGCGAAACCCCCAGGGGTGAAATCAGCACGACATTCTGCTGATCGAGATCCGCCTTGATTTCCTCGGCAATGATCTTGCGCACCGCGCCCGTGTAGAGATGATCGACGCCGTCCAGCACGCCCACCGGCTTGGCGGTGATGAAATTGCCGCCCGTCACGCGCATCCAGGCGCCCGCCATGGGCGTATTGGGCAAGCCCTGGGACAGCAGCGCCTCGATTTCGATGCGCGTCACGCCCAGCGCGCTTTTCACGCATTCCAGCGCCGCCGCATCGGTGACCCGCAGGCCTTTGTGAAAGCGTGCCGGCAAACCGCGCCGCTGCATTTCGGCATCGATCTGCGGCCGCGCACCGTGCACCAGCACCAGGCGGATGCCCAGGCTCGCCAGCAGGTTGAAGTCCTGCGCCAGCGCCTGAGCCTTGTCGGTGCCCAGCACCTCGCCGCCGAAGGCAATGACGAAAGTACGGCCGCGAAATGCGTGAATATACGGCGCTGCCTGGCGAACCCAGGCCACCAGGGCAGCTTCACTGATCTGCCTCGTTGCGTCCTCAATCATCGTCATGCTCGTTCCCCATGCCCGGCCAGCCTTTTCGGGGTGCTCCCGAATATCGTCACCACCACGCGCAACCACCAAAGCGCTGCGCAACGCATCCTGTCATATTTCAGAAATCGCCCCACAATGCCATCATCGCGGCCAGCGCCGCCAGCCCTGCAGTCTCGGTACGCAAGATGCGCGGGCCGAGACGCAGCGGCTGAAAACCGACCGAACGCGCCATGTCCTCCTCGGCCGCCTCAAAGCCACCCTCCGGACCAGCCAGCAACTGGATTTCACCGGCTGGCCGAGGTAGATCGGCAAGGCGCGCGCCCTGATGCGGCGATAGCAACAGACGCAGCGGCACTGCCGGCGCGCCGGCAAGATAGTCGGGCAAATCCAGCAGCTCACGCACTTCCGGCAGGCGATTGCGCCCCGACTGCTCGCATGCGGCTACCGCCACCTGCCGCCAATGAACCATGCGCCTGGCGGCACGCTCGCCCCCCAGACGCACCACGCTGCGCCTGGCCTGCACCGGCTGGATGGCCGCCACGCCCAATTCCACCGCTTTCTGGATCACCAGATCCATCTTGTCGCCGCCCGGCAGGGCCTGGATCAGCGTAACGCGCAGCGGCGCCTCGCGTTCGACCTCATGCCAGGCATCCAGCCTGGCCAACAGCCTGCGGCCGGCGCCGGAGCCAGACTCGACGATCACCGCCTGATACTCCCCGCCCGTGCCATCGAACAGCACCACGGCATCGCCCGCCCGCAGGCGCAGAACCTTCGCGGCATGATGCGCCACTTCGTCCGGCAAGACCACGGTGCGGCCAGGCGCCAGCCGCGCAGCGGCAGCGGTATCCGGACAGTAAAAGCGCGCTATCATCGGCCGATTATATGACGAGGAAACGGCCATGGTCAGCACCACCACCCCACTCTGCGACTTCGGCTGGCGCGCCGTTCCCTTCGATCTGACGGGAACCGACGGCCGGCGCCATACGCTCGAATCCGCGCGCGGACCGAACGGCCTGCTGGTGATGTTCATCTGCAACCATTGCCCCTACGTCAAGGCCATCCTGCCGCGCCTGCTGCGCGATACGCGCGAGCTGGCGTCACTGGGGATCGGCAGCATCGCCATCATGGCCAATGATCCGGGCGAGTATCCCGAGGATTCCTGGGACAACATGCAGCGCATCGCCCGGGAACTGAATTTCTCCTTCCCCTATGTCCTTGACGCCACTCAGGAAACGGCCCGCGCCTATGGCGCAGTGTGCACTCCGGACTTTTTCGGTTTCAATGCCCGGCTCGAACTCCAGTACCGTGGCCGTCTCGACGCCTCCCGCAAGGAAGCCGCTGACGCGGATGCCCGGCGCGAGCTGTTCGAGGCGATGAAGCACGTCGGGGAAACCGGACGCGGCCCGTCCGGGCAAATACCGAGCATCGGCTGCTCGATCAAGTGGCGCGGTGCCTGAAGCAGGGAGGAAAGAAGGAAAACGAGAAAAGGAGAAAAATACAGCCTCAAATTATATGATCTGCACCTATTTTTTTGATTTCCGGCTGCTATAATGCTCGACTGATTGGAGTAACTTCCAGTCATTGACGAAAAATTTTCCTCGCCCTCACCGACTAAAGGAATCAAAATGAAACATTCTCTCCTCGTTGCTGCTCTGCTTGCCCTGTCCGTTGCCGCTTGCGGCAAAACGGAAGCCCCGGCTGTTGAAGCTCCCGCTGTTGAAGCCCCGGCTGCCGAAGCTCCCGCAGCCCCGGCGACCGAAGCGCCGGCTGCCGAAGGCGCTGCTGCTGAAGCTCCGGCCGCTGCCGAAGCCCCGGCTGCCGAAGAAAACAAGGAAAACGCTGCGCAGTAATCAGCGTCGCGTCCCGCAAAAAAGCCAGCCCTCGGGCTGGCTTTTTTGCTTCTTGAATTCGTCATTCCATGAACAACGGATGATGAGAATGCCGGCGGCAGGGCGCGGCAACTCGCGTACCGACAACTGCCCCGCCCGTCCTGTACCCTGAGGCAACGCCTACTTCAACTGCTCCAGCAACAGCTTGAGTATCTTGCGTGCCGTGGCAGAATCATCCGGCGCGCCGTCGTGCGTCTGGATACGCACCAGGCTGGCATTGCCTTCACCCTTGACGATCACCCGCAACTGCGCCGCCGTTTTGGGATCCACCTTGTCGCTCTTCCAGAACATCATGCGCGAAAGGATGCCCTTGCTCTCCTGCTTCTTGCCCGGCTCCACATCCGCTTCCGGATCGACATAGCGGACGAAATACGTGCCCTTGGCGCGGTCCCGATCCTCGACCGTGAAGTTCACCCGATCCAGCGCCAGGCCGATACGCCGCCAGGCACGGTCAAAGGATTCCTGCACGGTCAGCACATCGCCGGACGCACTGAGTCTGGCGCGATCTTCGGTTTGCTGCGGACTGGCCAGCATGGTCTTGGCCCGCTCGCCATCCACGCCCAGACGCACCATCAGGCGCTGCAGCATTTCCGCCTCCAGCTCGGGATCGGCAGGACGCGGCTGCCAGCGCGTCTCGCTCTTTCCTTCATTGGTGTAGATCTCCATCATGCCGCGATGGCTGATGTAGATTTCGGTCGTTCCCGGCGTGCTTCCCTGCTCCAGACGGGTGCGGAACTTATCGCGCTCGGCGGTCGAATAAAGGAAATCCAGCGCCTTGCCGATCGTACCGCGGATGAAGTCCTGCGGCAGCTTGGCGCGGTTTTCATTCCAGTCGGTTTCCATGACGCCGGCCTCGGGCATTTCAGTGACCAGCGAAAAACCGATACCCTGCCAGAATTCCTTCAACGTCGGCCAATATTTATCCGGCGTACCCGGGGCGACCAGCCAGCGCTGCGTGCCGTCGCGCTCGATACGAACGTTGTCTACCTGCGGCAGCACGCCGGCATCGCTGCGGCGTGCCAGCAAGCCGCGTTCGTCGCTGTATTCCGAGAAAGTCGTCGCCGCCTTGCCGGCGTCGGGAATCGCATAGCGCTCGTCGCGCGCCGGCGACGTCAGGTCGGGTGGCACTTCCAGCGTCGGCAGTTTGCCGGCGGACTTGTAGTCGATCTTCTTCGATTCGATCAGGGTGCCGCTGCAACCTGCCAGCACCAGGGCGGAAATTATCAGTGACGACAACAGCAGATTGGGCTTCATGCAGACCTCTTCACTCTTCAAACGGCAAATCAGGTATCGAGAGAAATATCCGCCTCGTTCAGCGCGAGGCGCAGACGCTCGTGATATTCGACAGCAAACGGCGTCAGGGGCAGACGCAAACCGTCCATCATTTTACCCATGCGCGCCAGCGCCCACTTGACCGGAATGGGATTGGCTTCGAGAAACAGATTGCGATGCAGGCCCAGCAGACGAAAATTGATCTCGCGTGCCCGCCGCACGTCGCCGGCCAATGCCGCCACGCACATCTCGTGCATCAGACGCGGCGCCACATTGGCGGTGACCGAAATCGTCCCATGCGCGCCAAGCAGGATCAGCGCCAGTGCGGAAGCATCATCCCCGCTGTAGATGGCAAAACCCTGCGGCGCGCGCTTGATCAGATCGCTGCCGCGCTCGATGTTGCCGGTGGCGTCCTTGATGCCGACGATGCCCGGCACCTGCGCCAGACGCAATGCCGTCTCATTCGACAGATCGCAACTGGTACGGCCCGGCACGTTGTAGAGCACCAGCGGCAGGTCGACGGCCTCGGCAATCGTCCTGAAATGACGATACAGACCCTCCTGCGGCGGCTTGTTGTAATAGGGCACCACCGACAGGTGCGCCGTCGCGCCCACATCCTTGGCAAACTGCGCCAGCTCGATGGCTTCCGCCGTCGAGTTGGCGCCGGTACCGGCGATCACCGGCACTCGCCCGGCGGACTGTTCGACGGCCGTCTGGATCAACTGGCAGTGCTCTTCGACATCGACCGTCGGCGACTCGCCGGTCGTGCCGACCATGACCAGGGCATCCGAACCCTCCGCAATATGCCAGTCGATGAAACTGCGCAGACGCGGCAGATCGAGGCTGCCGTCCTCGAACATCGGGGTGGCGATGGCAGGTATGGAACCGGTGATCATTGGGGAGGTAGATATCGAAAAGGGGAAATTTTACTCGAAACCTTCTGCAACCTTCTATAAATCGGCCAGAACCTTGATGTGCGCGGCGACGCTGCGACCGAGGGCCGACAGGGCGTAGCCCCCCTCCAGCATGGACACGATGCGCCCCTGCGCCGAGTCGGCGGCAATGCGCATGAGCTGCTCCGTCACCCAGGCGTAGTCGGCCTCGACCAGGCCCAGCGAGGCCATGTCATCCTCTGCGTGCGCATCGAAACCAGCGGAGATGCAGACCAGTTCGGGCGCGAATTCACGCAGGCGCGGCAGCCAGAGCGTGCCGACCACTTCACGAAAGCCCTCGCCCCGCGTGCCCGCCGGCAACGGCACATTGAGCATGTTGGCAGCAGCATGCCCGGTGCCGCTGTATGGGTAGAAAGGATGCTGGAAGCTGCCGACCATCAGCACATCTTCCCTGCCGGCCAGTATCTGCTCCGTGCCATTGCCGTGATGCACGTCGAAATCGACCACGGCGACCCGCTCGAGTCCCCAAGCCTCGATGCCGTGCAGGGCCGCAATGGCAATGTTGTTGAAAAAACAGAAGCCCATGGCGCGCGCGCGCTCGGCATGATGTCCGGGCGGACGCACGGCGCAGAAAGCATTCGCCACCTGCCCCTGCATGACCAGATCCGTCGCCAGCACACCGGCGCCGGCCGCCCGCAATGCGGCATTCCAGGTACCGGGGCTCATGGCGGTATCCGGATCGAGATGCACGATGCCCTGCTGCGGCGCGCTGTCGGCCAGGGTTTCGAGATAGGGCCGGGCATGCGCGCGCAGCAACTGCTCCATGCTCGCCTGCGGCGCCTCATGGTATTCCAGATGAACGTCCAGGCCGGCGGCGATCAAGCGATCGTTGATGGCATCGAGGCGATCCGGACATTCCGGATGTTGCGCCCCCATGTCGTGCAGCCGGCAATCACGATGGGTGACGAAGGCAGTCGTCATGTTTTCATGTATCTCATCTATCGATACGATGTTTCCGATACCATCGGAAAGTGGAACTGCATTATGCTACGTTTCACCCCGCCAACAACCCTTGCCCGTCTTGCATGTCCTCTATCTCCGCCGCCCTTGCCCGCTCCACGCACCCCGATCGTCCGCTGCTTGCCGGAACCGAGGAAGTCCTGCGCCAGGCAGGCAAGATCATTCTCGGCAAGGATCATCAACTCCGCCTTGCCCTGGCCTGCCTGCTGGCGCGCGGCCATCTGCTGATCGAGGATTTGCCCGGCGTCGGCAAGACCACCCTGGCCCATCTGCTGGCGCGCCTGCTCGGCCTGCAGTTCCAGCGCATCCAGTTCACCAGCGACATGCTGCCGGCGGACATCCTCGGCGTCTCGGTATTCGAGCGCGACAGCGGCGGCTTCACGTTTCACCCCGGCCCCATCTTCGCCCAACTGGTTCTCGCCGACGAAGTGAACCGCGCCACACCCAAGGCGCAGAGCGCGCTGCTCGAAGCCATGGAAGAACGCCAGGTCACCATCGACGGCGTGACGCGGCCGTTGCCGCTGCCTTTCTTCGTCATCGCCACGCAGAACCCGCTGCACCAGATCGGCACCTTCCCGCTGCCGGAATCGCAGCTCGATCGTTTTCTGATGCGCATCGAGCTCGGTTATCCCGAGCGCGCGGCCGAACGTGAACTGCTGCGCGGCAGCGACCGGCGCGAAATGATCGGCGAACTGCAGCCCTGCCTGTCGCCGGACGAGCTGGCCGAGCTGCAGCGCCAGGTCAGCCAAATCCAGGCCGCCGATGCGCTGATCGACTACGTTCAGGCGCTGGCCATGCATACCCGGCTATCGTCCGACTGGCAGACCGGCCTGTCGCCGCGTGCCGCGCTGGGTCTGCTCCACGCCGCGCGCGCCTGGGCGATGCTCGCCGGACGCCAGCACGTGCTGCCGGAGGACGTGCAGGCCGTCCTGCCTGCCGTTGCGCCGCACCGCTTGCGTCCAGCGGAAACCAGCGGCCAACTGCAGCGCCTCGACGCCACTGCCATCGCACAGCGCCTGATCGAGGCCGTGCCGCTGCCTTGACGGCTCGCCCGGGCATGTCGCTGAAAGGCTGGCTGCAGGAACGCTTCTACCGCTGGGCCCTGCGCGGCAAGGCACCCGAAGCCGCGCCCATCCTGCTCTCGCGGCAGCGCGTCTACGTGCTGCCGAGCGCCCAGGGACTGGCCTTTGCCGGCATGCTGATCCTGATGCTGGCAGCCACCATGAACTACGCCCTGAGCCTGGGCTACATGCTGGTTTTCCTGCTGGCCGGGCTGGGCGTCATGAGCATCATCCACACTTTCCGCAATCTCGTTCAACTGCGCATCAGCCCCGGCCGTTGTCCGCCGGTATTTGCCGGCGAAAACGCACACTTCGGCCTGCTGCTGGAAAACCGGCGCGAGACGCCGCGCCCGGCAATTCAACTGCATCTGCCGGGTCAGCCGCCACTCAGCGTCGATGTGCCGGCCAATGGCAGCATCGAAGCGCGCCTGGCCCTGCCGGCAGCCCGACGCGGCTGGCTGGCGCTGCCACGCGTCACGCTCGCCACCACCTACCCGCTGGGGCTGATCCGCACCTGGGCGTATGCCGCGCCGGCGGCAAGCTGCCTCGTCTATCCGGCGCCGGCGCGTCATGCGCCCCCTTTTCCCGTCACGGCGGACGATAGCGGCAACAGCAGCAGCGCGGCCCTGGCCGCAGGCATGGACGACTTTGCCGGCTTGCGCGGCCATCAGCCCGCCGATCCGCCCCGGCACATCGCCTGGAAGGCCGCCGCCCGCCAGCACGACGAACCACTGCAGACCAAGCTGTTCAGCGGCAGCGCGACGCAGGAGCTGTGGTTCGATTGGGAGAGTCTGCCCGCGGCGGTGGACACCGAACAGCGTCTGGCCATACTGACGCGCTGGGTCTGCGATGCGCATGGCGGCGGACAGCGCTGGGGCTTGCGTCTGCCCGGCCTGCCCGGCGGCCGGATCGCGCCGGCCGATGGCGAAGCGCATTTCCATGCCTGTCTCAAAGCGTTGGCGCTGCATGGCACGCACTGAAGCCGCCGGCAAAACGGCCCGCAGACCAACCCAGCCGCTGCAGACCGGGCAACTGCGCTGGCTGCTCGCCATGGCCGCCTGCTGCGAGCTGCCGCTGTTGCCGCATCTGCCGGAATGGCTGGCCGCCCTGTGCGTGCTGCTGCTGATCTGGTTTGCCGTTCTGCACTGGCGGCGCATTTCGCCAGCGGCGATGACGACATCTGGACGTGGCCCCAAGCTGCCCGGCCCCTGGCTGCTGACGCCGCTGGCGCTGATCGGCACGGCCGCCATCGGCATCCACTATCACACACTGTTCGGCCGCAGCGTCGGCGTCGCCCTGCTGGCCCTGCTGTGTTCGCTGAAGCTGCTGGAAGCCCGTACGACGCGCGATGGCTTCGTGCTGGTGCTGCTGGGCTGCTTCATGCTGCTCGGCCAGTTCTTCCATAGCCAGGGCATGACGGATGCCGTGCTGATGCTGGCCGGCGTGCTGGTGGTCACCGCCACGCTGGCGATGCTCAACTATCCGCGGCATGAAACGCTGCCCGTCCTGCGCCTGGCCGGTCGGCTGCTGCTGCAGGCCATGCCCTTGATGCTGGCCCTGTTCGTGCTGTTTCCGCGCATCCAGGGGCCGCTGTGGGGACTGCCGGCCGATGCCTTTGCCGGCACCATGGGACTGAGCGACAGCATGTCGCCGGGCAATATCGCCCAGCTCAGTCAATCCGGCGCGGTCGCCTTCCGCGCCCGCTTCGGCGGCGAATTCGACGGCCGCGCGCCGGCTCAGTCCAGCCTCTACTGGCGCGGCCCGGTGCTGAACAATTTCGACGGCCGCACCTGGACCGTCAGACAGCAACCTGCGCTCACCGAACTGCCCTACGCGCCGACCGGCAAGCCGGTCGAATACAGCCTCACCCTGGAGCCGCACGACAAGCAATGGCTGTTCGCCCTCGACTTGCCAACCATGTTGCCGAGCGATACCAGCATGAGCGGCGATTTCCAATTGCTGGCGCGGCGGCCGGTACGCGGCCGCATGCGTTACGAACTGCGCTCGGCATTGCCGATCGGACCGATCGCGCCTCGCGCGCCGACCACGACCGCCGAGGACAACCGGCAGGACGCCGCATTGAAAGCCGCGCTGCAACTGCCCGCTGCCTACAACCCCCGCACCCGGGCGCTGGCCGCAAGCTGGCGCAAGGAATTGCGCGGCGACGCGCGCGCCATCGCGCAGCGCATGCTCGACTATCTGCACGACGAGGATTTCTACTACACCCTGCGCCCGCCCCTGCTGGGCGCGAACAGCGTCGACGAACTGCTTTTCGAAACGCGGCGCGGCTTTTGCGAGCATTACGCCGCCGCCTTCGTCTTCATGATGCGGGCCGCCGGCATTCCGGCGCGGGTCGTCACCGGTTACCAGGGAGGCGAGTTGAATCCGGTCGACGGTACGCTGATCGTGCGCCAATCCGACGCCCATGCCTGGGCCGAAGTCTGGTTCGCCGGCGCTACAGGAACCGTGGGAACCGCGGGAACCATGGAAACCGCAGGCCCCGGCTGGCAACGCGTCGACCCTACCGCCGCCATTGCGCCGATGCGCGTCGAACGCAGCCTCGCCGATGCCTTGCCGGCCGGGGAGCGGGAAATCCTGCCGCTGATCACCCGTCTGCCCTTTCCCTGGCTGCGCGACGTGCGCCTGCGCCTGGATGCCCTGAGCAATACCTGGAATCAATGGGTCATCGGCTACAACCAGCAACGCCAGCGTAACCTGCTCGACAAACTGGGCGTGGATGCCGGCGACTGGCGGCAGATGAGTCTGCTGTTCAGCGTACTGAGCGGCGTGCTGATGCTGGGCCTCCTGGCCTGGGCGCTGCACGTGCGCCAGACCGCCGATCCGGTCGTTGCGGCCTGGCAGCGACTGTCGAAAAAACTCGCGCCGCTGAACCTGGCCAGACACCCCTGGGAGGGACCGGAAGCCTATATGCGCCGCATTCATGCGAGACTGCGCGCCGAAGAAAAAACCGCCGCGCCGGCCGACCGCCAACGCGCCGAAGCCGTCGCCGCCATCGCCGATCTCTACATACGCCTGCGCTATGCGGCAGACGCCGCGCCGCCCGCGCAGCGCAAAGCCTGGCTGCGCGAACTCGAACAACGGATTGCCCGCTTCAAATGACTGCTCACCTCTCCTGCCTGCGTCCTCTGGCCAGCGTCCTGCGCTGGCTCGCACTGTTGCCGGCTGCCGGCAGCGTCCTGGCGGCCGCGCCCCAGCCACCGATACCTTACTCGGAGAACGGCGAAGTGCGCGCCTTTGTCGGCGAAATGCAGGACAGGCATGGCTTCGACGCCGCCGCGCTGCTGCAAACCTTTGCCGAAATTCATCCGCTCAACGCCGTGATCAAGGCGGTCATGCCGCCCAAGGATCCGCAGGTCCGCTCATGGAGCAACTACCGCGCCCGCTTCGTCGAAGCTTCCCGCATCGACGCCGGCCTGCGCTTCTGGCAGGAACACCAGGCCATGCTGACCGCCGCCGGTCGCGACAGCGGGGTACCCGAGGAATACATCGTCGCCATCATCGGCATCGAAAGCATCTACGGTCGCCACATGGGCCGCTTCAACACGTTCGCCGCACTCGCCACGCTGGCGTTCGACTACCCGGCAATCAACCCTCTCACCGATGCGGATCGCAAGGCGCTCTTTCGCGGCGAGCTCGAAGCCTTGCTGCTGCTGGCCCGCGAAACCCGGCGCGATCCACTTTCCTATCGCGGCTCCTACGCCGGCGCCCTCGGCCTGCCGCAATTTCTGCCGAGCAGCATCCGCAACTTCGCGCGCGACGGCGACGACGACGGGCGCATCGACCTGGAGACGAATCCGGCGGATGCCATTGCCAGCGTCGCGAATTTCCTCAAGCGCCATGGCTGGGAACCCGGTGGCACGGTGGCCGTACCGGCGCTGGTCAGCGGAGATGGCCACAATGAATTGCTTGCGGAAGGCATCCTGCCCCGACGCAGCGTCGGCGAGCTGGCCGGCCATGGTGTGACCACTGCCGAATCATCGCCCCTGATCGCAAATGCGCCGGCAGCGCTGATCGATCTGGTCACCCCCGGGCAGGCAACCGAATATCGCCTCGGCCTGCGGAATTTCTACGTCATCACGCGCTACAACCGCAGCAGCTTCTATGCGGCGGCAGTGCATGACCTGGCGCAAACGCTGCGCGCGGAACGCAGCGTGCGGACTACGCCGCGCGAAACCGATTACTGATTACGGATGAACACGCAGCCGGCTCAAAGCAAGCCTTCCTGCGTGTAGCCCTCGCGCGCCAGCTTGCTTCTCAGCTTGCCCAGCGCCTCGACCTGGATCTGGCGCACCCGCTCCCGCGTCACGCTCAGATCGAGCGCAAGCTGTTCGAGCGTGAATACCTCGCAGCCATTCAAACCATAGCGCCGCTCCAGCACATAACGCTGCTTGGCGGAAAGCTGGTCGATCCACTCGGCGACCTGACGGCAGATCTCCGCGTTCTCGAACTGGTTTTCGGGATTGCAGCCAGGATCGGCAGCAATGGCATCAGCCACCGAAAGCTCCGGATCGACGTCGAGCGGCGCATCGAGCGAGGCGGTATTTTCATTGAGCGTCAGAATGTGCCGCACATCCTCCACGGGTTTTTCCAGCAGGCGGGCAACTTCTTCCATGCTGCTCAGCCTGGCTGTCCCGTCATGCAATGCGTCCGCCGGATCCTGGGCATCGAGCTGGCGCAGCGCGCGCAGCACGAGGTTGAGTTCCTTGACGACATGCACCGGCAGGCGGATGGTGCGCGACTGATTCATGATGGCGCGCTCGATGTTCTGGCGGATCCACCACGTCGCATAGGTCGAGAAGCGGAAACCGCGTTCGGGATCGAACTTTTCCAGCGCATGAATCAGGCCGAGGTTGCCTTCCTCGATCAGGTCGGCCAGGGTCACCCCGCGATTCAGGTAGTGCTTGGCGATACTGACGACCAGACGCAGGTTGGAAACGATCATCTTCTGCCGCGCGTCAAAATCCCCCTGCACCACGGCCCTGGCCAGCGCCAATTCTTCCTGGGGCGTCAACAAGCGATTGGCGCCGATATCGTCGAGATAGAGCTGGGTAACGTCGTTGAGGAATTCGCCGTGCGAGGACTCCGCGCCATCGGGTGACAGATCCTTGCCGCCGACCCGCCCGCCGCAGCCTGCGTTTTCCTCGTGACTGCCGTATCCGGCGATGCCATCGACACCTCGCGTTCCGGACCGATCGGCTGCAGCATCCGTTTCGCGATGTTTACCCATGGTCAGCGCGCCGGTAGAAATTTCAGTGGATCGACGGGTTTGCCCTGCTGGCGGATTTCAAAATGCAGCTTCGGCTGATCGGCATCGCTGTCGCCGATCTCGGCGATTTTCTGTCCCTTGCTCACCGCCTGCTCTTCCTTGATCAGAATCCGGCTGTTGTGCGCATAGACGGAAAGCAGCGCGTTGTTGTGCTTGACGATGACGAAATTGCCATAACCGCGCAGGGCGCTGCTCACCAGGATCACCTTGCCGGCGGCAGCGGCGAGCACCGGCTCACCGAACTTGCCGGCAATATCGATGCCCTTGTTGCCGCCCTCGACGAACCCGGCGAGCAGCCTGCCATTGCCGGGCCAGACCCAATCGGGCTGGCCGGATACGGCAACGCCGGACTGCGGCCTGGCGGCCGGCGGCGTTGCCTGTGCCGCCGCCGGCGGCGCGGCGGCAGCGACCGCCGGTACCACGGCAGGCGCGGCAGCCACTTCTTCCTGCTGCAGTTTTTCCAGCGCCTCCGCCGAATACGGCAGCTTGCCGCCCTTCGGGGCGTGCTTGAGCGGATCGCCGGCAGACGCGGCAGCGCTCGCCGGCGCAGCCGGATGCTGTTCCGCGCCAGCCGCCGTCGACTCGATACCACTGACCATGCTGACGGGTTTGGCAACCGCCACCGCTTCGGCTTCACCCGCAGCAGTTCCTTCTCCTCCCGCTCCACCCTCTCCCGGCGGCACGACGCGCAACACTTGGCCAATTTCGATCCTGCCCGGATCGGCCAGGCCGTTCCAGGCGGCAAGATCGCGGTAGGACTGGCCGTGATCGAGCGCGATGGCATACAGGGTATCGCCCTTCTTGACGCGGTACAGGCCGGGACCGAGCGGCGCCGGCTCTGCTGCGGCAGCCGGCATGCCGCCCGTGCTGCGTTCGATCACCGGCGCCGGCGCCGTGCTGGCGCAGGCCGACAACAACACTGCTGCCGCCAGCAATGCGCCGGCGACAGCGAAACCCGATGTATGGCGGCGCTGCCTCATGTTCATTCGACTCCTGCAACCAGCGGCACGAAGCGTACCGCATCGTAGTGCGTCTCGCGAAAACCGCTGCCGTCCGCGTTGCGCTCGACCAGCACCAGTATCTGCTTGCCACCGCCGCCGGCCAGCGGCAGGATCAGGCGCCCCCCCGGCGCCAACTGATCGAGCAAGGTCTGCGGAATGCGCGAGGCCGCTGCAGCGACGATGATCGACATGAAAGGCGCGGCTTCCGGCAGGCCAAAGCTGCCGTCCGCATGCTTCATGCGCACATGGCCGAGGCGCAACTGCGCAAGATGCTTGCGCGCCCGCACCAGCAGGGCATCGATGCGTTCGATGGCGTACAGCTCGCGCGTCAGCAGCGCCAGCACCGCCGCCTGATAACCGCAACCGGCACCCACTTCGAGGGTTCTGCCCAACTCGCGCGGCTGCGGGCCGTCGAGCAGCAGCTCGATCATGCGCGCCACGACATACGGCTGCGAAATGGTCTGCTGAAAACCCAGCGGCAGCGCCGTATCCTCATAGGCGCGCGAAGCCAGCGCCTCCTCGACGAAAATATGCCGCGGCACATTGCCCATGGCGGCGAGCACGCGCTCGTCGCGGATGCCCTGTTCGCGCAAGCGCTCGATCATGCGCTCGCGCGTACGCAGGGAAGTCATGCCGATGCCGCGCAACGTTGCTGCCGTATTCATGGCATCACACCTGCTGCAACCAGCGCTGAACCAGGGGAATCTGCGCGTTATGCGTCAGATCGATCTGGATCGGCGTTGCCGAAACATGGTCGTTGGCCACGGCGTGAAAATCGGTACCGGCACTGTCATCCTGGGCAGCACCGGCGGCACCGACCCAATAGACCGTTTCATTGCGCGGCGTCCGTTGCTTGACCACCGGCTCGGCCTTGTGGCGCCGACCCAGCCGCGTGATGCGCAGCCCCTTGATCTGCTCGAAGGGCAGATTGGGCACGTTCACATTCAGCAACAGCGGTTCGCCAAAGCCTTCCTGCTGGAAGCGTTCCACCAGTTGCCGGGCGATGCGCGCCGCAGCGCCCAGATGTTCGCCGGAAAAACTGGTCAGGGAAATCGCCAGTGAAGGAATGCCGAGCAGATAGCCTTCGGTGGCGGCGGCGACGGTTCCCGAATACAGCGTGTCGTCTCCCATGTTGGCGCCCAGGTTGATGCCGGATACCACCATGTCTGGAAGGTAGTCGAGCATGCCGGTGACCGCCAGATGGACGCAATCGGTGGGCGTGCCATTGACGAAATAGAAGCCGTTGGCCGCTCGTCGCAGGTGCAGCGGGCGATCCAGCGTCAGCGAGTTGCTGGCGCCGCTGCGGTCACGCTCCGGCGCCACCACCGTGATTTCGGCAATCTCGCCGAGCTCCCGCGCAAGAATCTCGATTCCCGGTGAAAAATAACCATCATCGTTGCTGATCAATATGCGCATGAGTTTCTGTGACAAAAAATGCCGCGCCGGGAACAGGTATGTTCGGTGCCTGGGCATGCTGGCAGGAAATGGCCGGGACGCCGGACAGGCAGAATGTCCCGCTGCCTGTGCGGACAATCCATATTTTGGGGGCCATTATAAGGCATCCTCCGGCAAGCCGGAGCGCGGCACGCGGCCCGCGCGGGCACGAGAGCAGCCTGCGGCGCGCCTCAGCGCGTCATTGGCGCAAGCGCCGGAGTACCGCCAGCGGAAGCCGCCCTGTCGCCGGCTCCGCCGGCATCCGGCGCCGGGAAATCCTCTTCATACACGCCATCGCGCAGGATGGCTTCCTCCGTGCGCGTGTTCATGACGATGATGCTGATGCGGCGATTGACCGGACTGAACGGATCCGTCCGGTCATAAGGCACCGCCGAGGCCAGGCCGACCAGGCGTATCACCTTCGCTTCCTGCATGCCGCCTGCGATCAGCGCACGCCGCGAGGCGTTCGCCCGGTCGGTCGACAAGTCCCAGTTGTTGTAGTCGAGCTTGCCGCCGGCGAACGGCGTGGCATCGGTATGGCCGGACAGGCTGATGCGATTCTCGACGCCATTCAGTGCATGGCCGATGGCAAACAGGATTTCGCGGGTATAGGGCTTGAGTTCGTCGCTGGCACTATCGAACATTGGCCGGTTCTGGTTATCGACGATCTGGATGCGCAGGCCCTCGCTGGTCAGATCGAGCAGCATCTGATTCCTGAACTGGCGCAGACGGGGATTCGCGTTGATCATCATCTCGATCCTCTCCTTGAGTCCGGCCAGCTTCTCCTTTTCGGCCTTCTCGACTGCGGCGCGGTCCGCCTGGGCTGCGCGCAGATTGATGATTTTCTTTTGATCCTCGTCGCTCTTGTTCTTTTGTCCGTAACTGCGCGTCAGATCCTCGCCGCCACCCTTGACGATGCTCGAAGAATCGCCACTGCCGGAACCACCCGACAAGGCCACCTTGAGCGGAGTATTGAAATAGTCGGCAATGCCCTTGAGATCGCCCGAGGTCGTCGAGCCAAGCAGCCACATGAGCAGAAAGAACGCCATCATCGCCGTGACGAAGTCGGCATAGGCGATCTTCCAGGCGCCGCCATGGGCCGCTCCGCCGCCCTTCTTGATGCGCTTGACGACGATCGGTTGCTGGTTGTCGTCGCTCATGACTGCGCGCCCGGAGATGGCATCGGTTGCATCACTTGCCCTTGCGGCTCTTCACGTCGTCTTCCAGCTCGATGAAGCTGGGGCGATCCGTCGAGTACAACACCTTGCGGCCGAATTCGATGGCCACCTGGGGCGCATAGCCGTTCATGCTGGAGAGCAGCACCATCTTGATGCACTGGTAGATCTTGCCGCTCTCTTCGGCTTTCTGCTCCAGTTGCGTGGCAATCGGCGACACGAAACCATAGGAGAGCAGAATGCCGAGAAAGGTACCCACCAGGGCGCCGCCGATCATGCGGCCAAGCACGGCGGGCGGCTCGCCGACCGAGCCCATCACGTTCACCACGCCCATCACCGCAACCACGATACCGAACGCCGGCAGGGCATCCGCCGTTTTCGCCATGATGTGTGCCGGCACGTGGGCTTCGTGATGGTGCGTCTCGATTTCGATATCCATCAGGTTCTCGATTTCGAAGGCGTTCAGATTGCCGCCCACCATCATGCGCAGATAATCGGTGATGAATTCCATCACGTGATGATCGGCGACGATATTCGGATATTTGGAAAAGATGCTGCTCTGCTCCGGCGCCTCGATATCGGATTCGATCGACATCAGGCCTTCCTTGCGCACCTTGGCCAGCACCTCGTAGAGCATCGCCAGCAAGTCCATGTACAGGGTCTTGGAAAGCTTCGAGCCCTTCAGTACCGATGGCAGAGCGGCGACGGTTGCCTTGATCGCCTTGGGCGTATTCGCCGCCACGAAGCCGCCGATGGTCAGACCGACGATGGCGAGATACTCCATCGGTACCCAGAGCGCGGCAAGGCTGCCGTGTACCGCATAAGTCCCGACCGATGCGGCCAGAATGATGACATACCCGACTAACAAAAACATCCAGGACTCCCGTTTGCTTTTCGATGCAGCATCAACCGCGCGAATCGAGACGATTCGATGGCGCAATCATAGACGAATAAACGCTCGGCACCATCACGTCTTGCGCAGGATTTCCGAACGAACCAAGCCGATATGCTGACGCAGGGTGTAGAGCATATCGGAAAAAGCCAGCGGAGCCGGCAGATGATTGGCATCGTCCTCGATCTCATCGAGGCGCGCCAGCCACTCCTCGCGGCTGTACCGACCGGCTTCCAGTTCCAGCTCCCTCTCCAGAAACTTGAGCTCGCCGTAACGGCGGAAAATCCGCGAGCGAACGCGCCAGCCATAGAGTGGCGGAGCAAACCTGATGATCGGAATCAACAGAGCCACCACCGGCACCAGCAGCACCACCATGCGGTCGATCAGCGTCGCCAGCCAGAATGGCAGATAGCGCTGGAGGAAGCTCTTGCCCGATTTGTAATAGCGTTCGGCTTCCGCCGCCAGCGGAAAATCGACCTCGGTCGCCTGTGGAAACTCGTGCGGTTTCTGAAACACCCCCGCCTCGCCATGCACTTCGCTGGCAGCCTGCAACAGCAGATCGATCAGCGCCGGATGCGTGTCCTGACGCACCGCCAGCGTCGCCATCGGCGCCAGCAAGGCGACGTCCTGCGCCGGCACATCATGTACCAGATCGATGGCCCCGCGCGGCAGGGTCAGCCGCTGCAACTGGGGAAACAGCCGGGCATAGGCATCGGCGTGGGCCAGACTCATCAACTGCACATCCTTGGCAAACAGCAGGGACCAGACCACCGCCGACTGCGAAGGCCCGACGACGAAAGCGGCATCGAGACGGCCGGCGCGCAAATCCTCGACCATTGCCAGACCATCGCTCTCGAGTAATTGGGTAGGTGCGCCCGCCAGGCCATTGCTTTCCAGCAGGTCGCGCGCCAGCTTGTGCGCGCCGCTGCCGGCCGCGCCAATGGCAATGCGCCGTCCCTTGAGCTGGCCGAGCCGATCCAGGCGCCTGCCCGGCACCTGCTGCGCCAGTTCGCTGCGATAGAAGATCCACAGCGGCTCGTAATACAGGCCGCCGAGAGAGACCAGTTGCTCACGATCCGCATCGCTGACGCTGGCCGTGCCGCCCTGGATGAATCCGGCATCCACCACCTCATCGGGATCGCGCAGGCGCTGCAGATTTTCCAGCGAGCCCGCCGATGGCCGCTCGACCAGCTCGATGCCATAGCGCTCCAGCACTTCCCGATAACGGGCCGCGAAGCGCTGGTAGCCGCCCCCCTCGCCACCGCTGGAAAGTATCAACTGATGCGGCGGCGCCGGGCGCACGAACTGCGCCGCCAGCCAGAAACCGCCCGCCAGCAGCAGCAAGGCCGGCAAGCCGATCAGCGCGACATCATGCCAGGAGGGAATTTTCAGGCGTCGCACTTTCTTGATATTCATGGCGGCAACGCCCCTGCGCAAGATCCGGTGAATGGACTACCCGCCCGCATGGGGCAAGCCGCAAGCCACAATCCACAATCCGGCAAGCAGCCATCAGAAGGGAATATCGTCGTCGAAATTACCGAAATTCTCGGCCGGCGCCGGTGGCTGGGATGAGGATGCGGCTGCCGGACGCGCCGCAACCCCGGCCGAAACGGCCGACGCCGAACGCTCGCGCTGATAATCGCCGCCGCCATCGCCGCTGCCCTGGCGCGAACCGAGCATCTTCATCTCGTCGGCGACGATCTCGGTGGTGTAGCGATCCTGCCCATCCTTGTCCTGCCACTTGCGCGTTTTCAAGGAGCCCTCGACATACACCTGCGAGCCCTTCTTCAGATACTGGCCGGCGATTTCGGCCAGCCGGCGGAAGAACACCACGCGATGCCATTCGGTCGCTTCCTTTTTCTCGCCGCTGGCCTTGTCTTTCCAGGTTTCGGTCGTGGCAAGCGTGATGTTGGTGACCGCATCGCCATTGGGCATGTAGCGCACATCCGGATCCTTGCCCAGATTGCCGATCAGTATCACCTTGTTGACTGCAGCCATTTCACACTCCCTTATCCCTTGTTGATCAGATTGTTCGCGCCGATTTCATCCCAGGCATCGCTGCGGACCTTCAAGTATGCCACGCCCTCACCGGCAATGACTACCGCCTCGACCACCCCTTTCAGCCCGCTCAGTGCGGCGGACAAGCGCTGCGCCCCGGCAGCGTCGCGCACCCCGACCTGCAGCAGGCGCGTGCGCACGGCCGGCGGCGCCTGCATCGACAACGCCAGCAACAGCCAGGCGAATACCAGCCCGGTGGAGAACACGAACACTGCGGCATTGCCGACATGCTGGGCGAGAAAACCGCCGAGCGCGCCGCCGAGAAACAGGCCGAAGAACTGGAAGCTGTTATAGACGCCCAGCGCCGTGCCCTTGCTGGCCGCCGGGGCGATCTTCGACACCAGTGAAGGCAGCGTCGCTTCCAGCAGATTGAAGGCCAGAAAGAACAAGGACAGCGCGGCAACGAGACCGGCGAACTGGCCGATGAACACCGCCATCAGCAGCGTGGCCAGGCACAGCAGGGCGACCGCGCTGCAGAAGACCGCTTTCATGCGGCCGTATTTCTCGGCGAGGATGATGGCCGGCACGGCGCCGACGAAGGAAACCAGCATGATCGGCAGATACACCTGCCAATGCCGATCCACCGGCAGGCTGGCCGCCAGCGCCAGCGGCACCACCACGAACAGCCCGCGCATCGCCGCATGCAGGCTGAAGATGCCGAAGTTGAGGCGCTGCAGTTCGGTATTCACCAGCACCATGCCGATCTGGCCGGGAATGGTTTCGGCATCGGCATGGACGCGGCTGACCTGCGGCGTGGGCACCACCCAGCGCACCACCGCCATCGCCGCCAGCGCCAGCACACCGGTGAGCGCGAAAATGCCCGGCACGCCGATCCAGTGTTCCAGCATGGGGCCCAGCACCATGGAAGCGCCGAAAGTCGCGCCGATGCTCATGCCGATCACCGCCATGCCCTTGGCACGATGCTCCTCGCGCGTCAGATCGGCCGTCAGCGCAATGATCGCCGCCGCCACCGCGCCCGTGCCCTGCACCAGACGGCCGAGGATGATGAAATAAATGTCGTGCGCACCGGCGGCAATGAAGCTGCCCAGCGCGAACAGCGTCAGGCCGATGTAGATCATGCGCTTGCGCCCGTAGCGATCGGAGAGCAGACCGAAAGGAATCTGCAGCAGCGCCTGGGCCAGGCCATCGATGCCCAGCGCCACGCCGATCAGAAAGGGCGTTCCGCCGCCCGGCAGATCACGCGCATACAGGGCCAGCACCGGCAAAATGGAAAACATGCCGAACATGCGCAGCGCAAACACCAGTGCCAGGGAAACCGTAGCGCGCATTTCGACCGAAGTCATACGGTCCATGCGGTCGGGGGTTGAAGCAGTCATTGCAGCGGGAAGAAAAATGGAACGGATTGGGACGAATCGGAACGAAGCAAATCTTGGTCAGGCCGAAGCGGGTGCCGTATATTAGCAGGCCGCCATACTTCCTCTTTCCCCCTTTATCGTCATGGATTTACTCAAGGTACGCGGTGCCCGCACGCACAATCTGAAGAACATCAGCCTCGATCTGCCGCGCGACCGCCTGACGGTCATCACCGGCCTGTCCGGCTCGGGCAAGTCCTCGCTGGCCTTCGATACGCTCTATGCCGAAGGTCAGCGGCGCTATGTCGAATCGCTGTCGGCCTACGCCCGCCAGTTTCTGCAATTGATGGAAAAACCCGACGTCGACCTGATCGAAGGCCTGTCGCCGGCGATTTCCATCGAGCAGAAGGCCACTTCGCACAATCCGCGCTCGACCGTCGGCACGGTCACCGAAATCCACGACTACCTGCGCCTGCTCTACGCCCGCGCCGGCACGCCGCATTGCCCCGAGCACGATCTGCCGCTGGAAGCGCAGAGCATCGCGCAGATGGTCGATAGCGTATTGAGCCTGCCGGAAGATACCAAGCTGATGATCCTCGCGCCCGTGGTGGCCAACCGCAAGGGCGAGCAGCAGGAGCTGTTCAATCAGTTGCGCGCCCAGGGCTTCGTGCGCCTGCGCATCGATGGCCAGATCCATGAAATCGACGCCTTGCCCAAGCTGGCGAAGAATCAGAAACACAGCGTCGACGTGGTCGTCGATCGCCTCAAGGTGCGCAGCGATCAACGCGGCCGCCTGGCCGAATCCTTCGAAACCGCGCTGACCCACGCCGAAGGCCGCGCCATCGCGCTGGAAATGGACAACGGCCACGAGCAACTGTTTTCCTCGCGCTTCGCCTGCCCGGTGTGCAACTACGCCCTGCAGGAACTGGAGCCGCGCCTGTTCTCCTTCAACAATCCGATGGGCGCCTGCCCGCAATGCGACGGTCTGGGCGTGATCCAGTTCTTCGATGCGGCGCGCATCGTCGCCTATCCGCATCTGTCGCTGGCGGCCGGCGCCATTCGCGGCTGGGACAGGCGCAATTCGTTCTATTTCCAGATGCTGG